>CAZFRF010000001.1:0-6234 GCA_964521295.1 uncultured Gammaproteobacteria bacterium
GGGGATGGATCACCTCCTTTCTAAAATTTTTAATTCTTAGGAATTAAAAAGGGAAAGAGAGAAGGTACGGCAATCCGTTAAGTTCGCATTTTTGCGAAAACTGGCGAGAGAAATGTACATACACCTAAGTGTGAATAGCACTTATCCTTCCAATACTTTTGTATTAGGAATGAAAATCTCTATTCATTTTTCCTACCACTTCCTGGTTGAAATTCCAGACACCGATATATCAAAAAAAGCACCAATGAAGGTGCTTTTTTTGTGGTCATTTGAAATATAGATATTGTTTTGTTAGAATCGCTATCTAATTGCTATAATTAAATAGTTGGAATTTATTTTATGAAAATAGGCTTATTTACAGATGGTTATACACCACTTATTAATGGAGTAACGACAACGGTAAGAGATTTAAAACATTCGCTTCGCGATATTGGTCACGATGTGCATGTTGTTGCTCCAACCTTTCCGCAGCACACAGATAATGATCCTCAAGTATTAAGACTTAAATCTTTTAGGTTATATAAAAATCCAGAATTGAGACTTTCTTATATGTGGCCAGATAAAATTTTTCAAAAGGTCTTGATGTTAGATTTTGATATTTATCATGGTTTTTCAGGTGGATCAATTCCATCTTTAGGTCTGGCATTGGCTAAATTTAGAAAAAAACCCTATGTTTTTACTTATAACACTAGGCTTAATCAATATACGCATTATTTCTTGGGAGGAAAAGTAATTAGGCCAAAAGCGGTTGAGAAAATCGTTGAGCTTTTTTGTAATGTTTGTGATGTTGTAGTTGCTCCTGCTGATTATGTAAAAGAAGAGCTGATTGAATTTGGTGTTAAGAAGCCAATTGAGGTTATTCCAAATGGTGTAAATATTGAAAAGTTTAAGCCAGGAGAAAGTAATTTTTTGCAAAGAGAATTAAATTTACCAGAAGGTGCAAAAATTATTTTGTATATTGGTAGGCTTGCAAAAGAAAAAGATGTAAGTTTTTTAATTAAAACTTTTACAAAATCAAAACTAACAAATACGTATTTTGCAATTGTTGGTGATGGACCAGAGAGGAAAAATCTAGAAAAGTTAGTAACTAAGTTAGGTATGCAAGATAAGATTAAATTTTTTGGATTTATTGAACACGCAGATTTAGGAAAAGTATATAACAGTGCAGATGTTTTTGTTTTCGCGTCTACTACTGAAACCCAAGGAATGATTATTTTGGAAGCAATGAGTTCAGGGCTACCTGTATTAACTGTAAAAGATAAGGTTTTTTCACAATTTATTGAAAACGGTAAGGATGGTTTTATTGTGGCTAAAAATGAAGAAGAATATATTTCAAAATTAAATGAAATATTAAGTAATAAGGAATTAAGAGGTGAAGTGGGTAAAAGTGCTAGAGAAAAAATAGTTAAAGATTTTTCTCTGGAAAAAATTGCTAAAAGATTTGAAGCCTTATATAATAAATTAGTTTGAAAATATCTGTTGTAATACCAGCTTATAACGAAGAAAAAAATCTCCATAAATGTTTGGATTCTTTAATGGCTCAAGATTTCCCCAAGGAAAATTTTGAAATTATTGTTGTTGATAATAATTCAAAAGATAAAACAGTAGAGATTGCAAAAACTTATGGAGCAAAAGTGATTGTCGAAGAAAAACAGGGAAATACTTTTGCAGCTAAAAGAGGAATGGATTCAGCGGATGGCGATGTAGTCGCTATGATGGATGCGGATACAATTGCTTATCCAGATTGGTTATCTCAAATTGCCAAATCTTTTGAAGACCCGAAAGTTATTGCCTTAACTGGTATGGCAATAATTAAAAGTGGAAATACGCTAATTGATATTTTTTCAAGTCTTTATTATCAAGCATTTTTATATTTTAATTTTTTAATTGGTAAGCCCCATTTAACAGGGTTTAATTTAGCAGTTAGAAAAACAGCATATGACAAAATTGGGGGAATAGATCCTAGGTTTACAATGAGTCCCGATGTTGATTTGGGAATTAGAATGGGAAAGACTGGCAAGGTAATTTTTGCCAGGAATGTTAAAGCTCACACGTCATTTAGAAGATGGCAGGAAAATCCATTAGAAGCGCTTGTTACTTACTTCAAGGGTTATTTTTGGACCGTATGGCTTAGAACACCTCCTCCTGTTAAGCAAAGAGCAGTAAGATAAGCTTCATTTTGGCTTTAAATTTTGATATACTACTTACTGTGGTGGCGCGATGGTGAAGTGGCCTAACACAGCTGTTTGCAAAACAGCCATTCGCCGGTTCAAATCCGACTCGCGCCTCAGTTAGTTGTAGGGGTGACTAGTTCACTGGTAGAACGCTTCACTGATAATGAAGAAGTACATGGTCCGATTCCATGGTCACCCACTTAAAAATTATCTTTTCCAATGGCTTCGGAAATGTTTTTAAACCCATCTTTTTCTAGTAGCTTTGGTAGCTCGTTATTTATTTGTGCAACAAGAGTTGGTCCTTCAAAAATAAGTCCAGTTATGAGTTGAACCAAGCTTGCTCCTAATTTAATTTTTACATAAGCATCTTCTGCGCTAAAAATTCCACCACAGCCAATGATAATCAATTTTTTACCATAATTTTTAAATGCAAATCTAATTAATTCATTACTTCTTTTTTCCGTTGGTTTACCAGAGAAGTTGCCAACTTTAAATTTTTTAACTTCAGTTTTTAACAGTGATTTATCATTTCTATCTTTTTGTAAGTTACCAAAAATTACTCCTTTTATTTTGTGTTTCGTAATTACATCTAACATTTTTTTTGTTGCAGAATCAGTTTCATTAATTGGCATTTTTATAAAAATAGGTTTTTTAATTTTTAATTTATCCATTGCTATTAAAAGTTCATCTAAGTTTTGGGGAGGATAAAAAGAAATATTGCCATATAAATTTGGACAACTAATATTTAATTCATAATATGAGCTTTTAATTTTTGAAGCTTCAAATATTTTAAAGGCTTGAATAATGTCTTCGACTGCTTCTTTTTGAGTTTCCTTTTTACGACTATTGGTTTTACCAATACTGATGCCAACAGGTATTACAAAATTTTTATTAGTTAACTTTTGAACAGTTTTAACAGCTCCTTTATTTTTATATCCTTTATTTACCATTAAGGACTTTGACTGGGGAAGTCTGCCTAAGCGAGGTTTTGGATTACCTTCGTATTCGCCATTCGTTATGGTTCCTATTGTTTGAAAGCCAAATCCCATGCTGGGAATAATTTTGGTAAGTTTTGCATAGTAATCAAATCCCGCTGCAAGACCAAGTGGATTAGTAAAATTTATTCCAGCAAGATTTTGTTCTAGTTTTTTATTTTTTTTAGCAAAGGTAGATTTTAAAAGATTATTTATTGAAGAAATGTTGCCAGAGATTTCACCTAAAGAGGTAATTAAGTTATGAATAAGTTCAGGATCAAAAAGAAAAAATATTGGTTTGGCAAGGTTTTTATAAATGAATGTGAATATTATAAATTTCACATCTCAAATTTTATGCCTTAATTTCTTACAATGCAAGCACGATTTGAAGGTTGACAGTTTGTTTATAAAATCACTATTATAAGTATGTGGATCCGAATTTATCAAACCCAAATAATCAGGGGAGTTCTCCCCATATTGTAGTACCTGCTCCGAGTTCCGGAAATGGTTTGCCGCCTTTACCTAGTGCTCCACAAGAACCGGTTAGCTCTGAGCCTACTGTTTTTGCCCAAACCCCTCTTTCTGAAAAGCCTTTAACATCTAATTCAAAAGACGGATATGATGATTTGCCAAAGCAAAAAATGATCAGTAAGAAAACAGCAGCTCTGCTGATGGGACTTTTTGTAGTTATTGCTTTGCCCTTGACAGTTGTAGTTTCTCAAAGACAGCAGACAATTCAAAGTGGAGCCGCAAATCCTTTAGGACCAGAAACGGTAGTCGCAGTAATAAATGGACAGAATGTGTTAGAGAAAGATTTGGAGGCAGTTGCAGCCGAGCAATATGATCCTGAGTCGATAGATAACGCAGCGCTTAAAGATGCCTTATTAACAATTGAGGAAAGAAAAATATTAGACATAGAGAAAACTCAAAGAAATATAACAGTAAGTAATGAAGAAATTGCCATTAAAGAATCTGAAGGCTTTGACTCTCAGTCAGCATATTATGAGGTGCTAAGAGATAAAGTAACGCTCTTAGTTGCTAAAAATTGGCAAGTTTATACAATTGGTTTTTGGGTCCCACCAACTGACGAAAGAGGGGATTTGACTGCAGCAGAAAAAAAGCAAGTTCAACAAAGACTTAGTGATGGTTTAAAGGCCTTAGAAACTGCAAAAGATCAATTGGCAACTTCAAAAAACCCTTTAGATATTGGAAGAGATTTAGTAAAAAAATATCCTTCACTAGCGCCCGTTTTGGGAGTTAACGGATATATGTTAAAAGATTTAACTGCTAATGCAGATTTAGCAGATGTGCAAAATCCAAGAACCTATACGTATGAAACATCTAATAAGGGACAAGCTTTGTTTGACGCAATTTATTCATTGAAAAATCCAGGTCAAATTAAAAAAGCAATTTCTGAGTTAAGTAGCGGAGGAAATGTCATTAAGCTAGTCAAGGCAAATTCAGCTGCTCAATATAATACTTATGAAGCATGGCTTGCTGCAAAGAAATCGACATTAGTTAATGTAACTTATTCATTATGAAAAAATTAATTTTACTTATTACCAGTTTTGTATTTATCATTTTACTTTTTGTTGTAGTTTATAATCATAATTTTGCCCAAGCAGCTACAAAAGTTACTAATTCTCGTTGCTTAACAATCTCTGGAACCTTTAATGCTAAAAATTGGAGCGGGGGAACAATGATGGTTGGTTGTAACGGAGATAATGGAAAATACTGTAAAGGGCAAATTGTAGAAGTGAAGCCTGGTAAATCATATAATTTAACCAAGTGTTCGTGTCCTCCATATGCAAGTGGCTGTTTAGTAATAGGTAAAAAATTAGTTCTTAAAAAAGATGGGCCCAATAAAAGACCAAGAGTTCATGTAGTTGGAAATAAGGTGCCAAATAAGTGCGAGCTTATTAATAAGAAAAACGTTTGCGGAACTAATGGTCATGCAATCAATGTTGATTTTAAAGTTACTTGTCAAAAAGATGTATGTCCAGTTCCAAATCCAGTATTAAATGTAAAAGTAAATTGTCCCAATTGCAGTCAGGATCAAGATACTGCCTTAGAAATAGCACCAGCTTCTGAAGGGGAGTCTTGTGGAACTGGTGCAAGTGATCAGGGGAATGTTGAGTGTAGATCGGGGTTGACTTGCGTGTTTGGTGACGATCCAAGTATTGGCACATGTCAGCTTGTTGAAACAGGAGGTACAGAATGAAATTAGATAAATTCAAACAAAAATTATTATTAATAGGAGCAATAGTTCTTTTGGCAGTTGCTTTGCCTGTAACCGTTTATTTAGTTCAACAGCAACAAAATCTTAGACAAAACGCAAGTAGTGCCAGAACTCTTTCCTTAACTCCGGCAACTAAAAATGTAAAAGTTGGCGATACTTTTAAATTAAATATTCTTCTTCATCCAAATGGGGATTATGTAAAATATGTAACTTTAGTAATTAATTATGATGAAAATGTTTTGAGTGCGAAGAATAGTTTTGCAAAAAATTCTAAATTTAAATTTAATGTAAAAACAAAAACTTTTTCAAAAGGTAAAATTGTTTTAGAGCTGCAGACAAATGATCCTAAGGAATATGTTAATAAACAGATTGTAATTGGTACATTAGAATTTAGAGCTCTGAGTAAAATTGATGGTGACTCAAAAATTACTTTTGGAACTGTAAAAACTATTGTTAAAGGTGCTGGAGGTAAAAATTTAAAATATGATTTTAATGCTTCGAGTATTAAAATTGCTGAAGGAACACCGGTTTGTTTACCTAATAAAGCAACTTGTACTTGGGATCCAGTAAGTGGCGCAACAAAGTATCATTATAAAGTTACCAATCTTACAACCAATAAGCTTATTACTGAGGGTGATACTTCTAGTACAACAGTTTCTTTTGATTCAGCAGATAACAATACATATAAATGCGATGTTTATGCAACTAATAAATGCGGTAATGGAACGCCAGGATCAGATACTCAAACTTGTGTGCCAACGCCTTCTGAAACAATTACAGATACCCCTACTGATACGCCAACATATACACCAACGGACACACCTACGGAGACGATGACTCCTACTGA
>CAZFRF010000001.1:6334-935984 GCA_964521295.1 uncultured Gammaproteobacteria bacterium
GACCTTTACTCCAACTGAAACATTTACGCCTACTGAAACCGTAACTCCAACGGAGACTTTGACTCCAACAGAAACTGTTACTCCTACTGAGACCTTTACTCCAACTGAAACATTTACGCCTACTGAAACCGTAACTCCAACGGAGTTTATTGCTTCTAATACGCCAACCAGCACAACTGTGATTACTCAAGCGCCTGGAACAACTGCAACTTCTACTCCTGTTCCAACTCTTCCTCCAACCGGAAACAACGTAGTTACTTTTGGAGCGATACTTGGAGCTGCGTTTGTGATCATCGGAGGAATACTTTTCTTACTTCTTTAATTTTAGCTTGAAATAATCTTGGCATTGAGCTATATTTAGCCTTATGGATAAACCAATAGAAACATTTTTTACAAGAGTTGGTTGTATGGATGGAAGAGTTCAGTTACCAGTAAGCAGTTATGGTAAGCAAAAATTTAATGCTTCTTATCCAGACAGTATTTCAGATGCAGGAGAAGTTGGAATACTTGCTCATAATCCATCCCCCGAAATTATAAAAATTTTAACCCACGAATTAGAAGTTTCAATTAGTAATCATCATTCCAAGGGGATTGTTGTTCATGGACATAGCGAATGTGCTGGTAATCCAGTTGACGATCAAACTCAAAAATCAGACATTTTAAAAAGTGTAGAACTGATTAAGAAATTAATTAATAATAAAATTCCAGTTGTTGGAGTTTTCCTTAGGAGATCTGATGCAAATCCTGAGGAATGGATAGTTGAAGAGATTTAGAATTCTTCTTTGCAAAAATTACTTTCTGTGTTAAATTAAACTAGTTTTATGGTTTTATCAGATAAAGATATTAAACTTTCATTAAAAAGGGGCGAAATTAAAATAACTCCAGCACCCAATTTAAAAACTCAATTGGGTTCAAACTCTATTGATTTAAGACTTGGTAATGTTTTTAGAATTTTTGATCATTCTAAATATGCTTTTATAGACCCTTTCAAAAAAAATATAGGCGAGGATGTAACTAGAGAAGTTAAGATAAAAGAAAATGAGCCTTTTATTATTCAGCCAGGAGATTTTGTTTTAGGAACAACAATTGAGTATTTAGAAATCCCCGATAATCTAGTGGGTAGCTTAGAAGGAAGATCAAGCATTGGGAGACTGGGTATCGTTGTTCACTCAACAGCGGCAAGTATAGAATGTGGATTTAGAGGTAAAATAACTTTAGAGCTTGCTAATATGGGGAAAATGCCAGTAGCGCTTTATTTTGGTATGCGAATTTGTGCTGTGTCGTTTATGCAAATGACAAGTCCTGCTGACATGCCGTATTATAAAAAGAAAAATGCAAAGTATTTAGGTCAGAAAAATCCTCTAGAATCAAAGATTGAAAAAGATCGAAAATAACTATTTAGTTATAGCTAATTTTTGGTCTCGTCTTTGTTGCAAAGCTAGGTCTGCAGTTTCACGGGTTGCATAAACCCCGCGAAGTTCAACAGGTAGAAGTTGAGCCATCGCTAGACCTAATCTTGTGTCTAATTCTTCGAATTCTCTATGTTTAACTATGTATTGAATATCAGCATCATCAGTTCTAATTCCTTCTCCTACGGTTACACTGCAAACTCCTGTTTTTCCGAGTAATCCCGCTTTCCAGCCTTCTAGGGTAGGTAGTTTATGATTTGATGGATCATTAATTTCATAGCCTCCTACAATTCCTACAGGAATAAATAATACGCCTTTTCTTCTAAATTTGCGAGAGATAGCATAGGCACTTGCTGTGGCATTTTCGGCAAGAAGTTGCATGCCAATTCTATTTCCATTGTCATCGCGTCTTCCGCCTTGTACCGTTCCTTCAGGTAAAACCGAACGCATTTCAAAGCCTGCTTTAATCATTCCTGAAGCATGGGCTAAGAATTCTTCTTGGTTTCTTTGTTCATCTCTTTTTTGCACGTCATTTGGTGTAGCTGTGTAGACAGGTATGACGCCATTTTCAACTAAGATAGGGAGAGTAGCGTCAAACATTATACTTAATAATTTTCCTTGACCTTTCCTTTCAGGTGTAGTTGGATCTGTTGATCTACTTCCATTTTCTCCATTGACTCTCTTTAAGCTTTTGGCAAAAGGCATAAAAGCGCCTCTTACTTCTTCTCCTAATGGCCTACCAATACTTGCAATTACTGCAGTTCTTTTGACAGCTGGAGCTAGTAGGAGTGCATCGGCCCAAGCAGTATGATTGCCATCTAAATCAATAGCGAAATTATCTTGTATAGCAGATGAGATCGTATATTCAAAATCTGGAGGAAAGGAATATGAGGTAACATCGAGAACTCTTTGAGTTAACTTATTTACTACAAAACGGGGAAGTGCACCCCAATATCTTTCGGCTCCTTGTGGCTTTGGCTTGGTATCTTTAATCACTTGTCGTGATTGGGGCGTTTCAATTCTTTGCATAATCAGCAATTTTAGCAGATTTATGTATAAATTGCCTGTTGAAAAGACTTACTGCGATAGTATATATTTCTATGTGAAATGGCAGGACTTACAAAGGGTAAATTTATTGTTATTGATGGAAATGATGGATCTGGTAAAACCACACAGTTAAATCTTCTTAAATCTTTTTTAGAAAAACAAAATATTCCCACTGCAGTTTTCGATTTCCCACAATATAAAACATTTCATGGTGAAACAGTTGGTAGATTTTTAGCAGGCGAGTTTGGTAGCTTAGATAGCGTTTCACCATATCTCTTAGCGTATCCTTATGCAATGGATAGACTAGGTGCATCGCCGCATATTAAAGCAGCACTTGCTGAGGGGAAAATTGTTTTAGCTAATAGGTATGTTGCTTCTAATCTTGCTCATCAATCAGGAAGGTTACCTAAAGCGCAACGCAGGAATTTTGTTGATTGGGATATAGAATTTGAATATTATCTAAATGGATTGCCTAGGGAAGATTTTTTAATTTATCTGTATGTTCCACATAAACATACAAAAAAATTAATGAAAAATAAGGATAGGGGGAAAAGAGAATATTTAAATGGAAAAATAAAAGATATTGCTGAAAGCGATACGGATTATATAACAGGAGCAGAAGAAGCATATATGGATTTAGTAGAAAGATTTGATCATTGGATAAAAATTAATTGCGTTGATGAAAAACAAAGGCTCTTGTCAAAAGAGGAAGTGCATGAAAAAATAAAGCTTGAACTTTTAAGCAGAAACATAATATGAAAGTAAATATAAAAAGAATTGATAAGAGCCTGCCAATACCAGAGTATAAAACTAAAGGTGCTGTTGGTTTTGATTTTTATACCAGAGAAGACGCAATTGTAAAACCTGGGGAGGCAGTGCTTATTCCACTTAATATAATTTTCAAAGTTCCTAAGGGATATGTTTTGTCAATTATTCCTAGGTCATCGACTCCCAAAAAAGGACTTTTAATTCCTAATAGTCCAGGAACTATTGATCAGGATTATTGCGGAGACAGTGACGAGTTAAAAGTTTGGGCATATAATTTTACAAAGAAAAAAGTCTTAGTAGAAAAAGGGGAGAGAATTTGTCAGGGAATATTATATAAGGTTGGAATTGCAAAATTTTCAGAAGTTAAAAAGATGAGTTCTAAATCAAGGGGGGGATTTGGAACAACAGGACATAAATAACATGCTTAAAAAAGATTTAAAATTTGCTCCTAATTTCGAAAAATTATTTTTATCAGAAAAAGAAGAATATTTATTAAAACCATTCTTTACCAATTTAGATAAAAATACATTTGCAGTTACCTTTTTACCTCCTGAAGTAATTGGCGCGCTTTGTTCAAGAACGTCAAGAGCAAAGGGAGATTTAAGGGTAGTTTTGCTTAAGGAATTTTTAGAGCCATTTGTAAAAGAAAAAAGTATTTATGGAAAATCTTTAAAAAGTTTAATTTCCTTTTTACATAAAAATCCGATTGAACTTATTTTTTCAAATCCTAAAGGTAGAGAGTTTTATGTTAAATGGTTAGCTCAATATGGTGACGATTCAATTGCGCAAATGGCCGGAACTCATTTAGTTTTTAGCGCAATTTCTCAAATCGCTATTAAGCATTTTGAGGACATGAGGGTAGGTCTTGCTCCAATTGAGAAGTCTACTAGATATGTGGATTATTCTGCAAAAATAAATAATAAATATAGGTATTACACTGATCCAATTCTTAAAAAATTAGGTTTAGAAAAAGAATATAAAGAGGCAATGGATAATTTATTTGATACTTATACAAAAATTATCACCCAATATTTCGCAATTTTAAAAATTAAATATCCTGATGAAAAAGACCAAGTCTTAAAGGCAAAAGCTTTTGATGTAACCAGAGGTTTATTGCCAATGGCAACACTTTCTCAAGTTGCATTTTTTGGTAATGGTCAAGCATATGAATATTTAATGGCAAGATCCTTAGATCATAAATTAGGTGAAATTAAATTTTTAGCAGCTGAGGCTTTTGAAGAGTTGGATAAAATCATACCAGCATTTTTAAGAAGATCAGAAGGGGAAGCAGCAATGGAATATAGAGAATATTTAAATTTTAAAGATTTAGAACTAGAAAAAATAGTTAAAAAACTAAAAATTAAAAACGGAAAAATTAATAATACTTCAGAAATTAAAATTGTAGATTTTGATAAAGATGGAGAAGACAGGGTAATTGCTGGACTTATATATCCTAAGCTGCATGTTTCTTATGAGGAGGCTTTTAAAATGGTTAAGAAAATGTCACAAAAACAAAAAAAGCAAATTTTAGATAGCGTTTTTTCGAAACGAAAAGCTAGGTGGTATAAAGTACCTAGAGCCTTTGAAAATGCTTTTGTAACTTTTGATATGACTTTAAATGCAGGCGCTTGGAGAGATTTGCATAGGCACAGAATGTTAACGCAGTTCAGGCAGAGATTTTCTATCTATAATGGTTTCGATATTCCGGAAGATCTGAAGGGAACTGGACTTGATAAATTATTTATTTCTGCAGTTTCAAAGGCAGAAAAAGTATTTAAAAAAATTGAAAGAAAAGATCCTGATCTTGCTCAATATGCTGTAACCATGGCACATAGAGTTAGATTTTTACAAAAGCAAAATTTACGAAGCTTTTTCTGGCAATCAGAGTTAAGAACTACTTCTCAAGGTCATCCAGATTACAGAAAAGCAGAGCAGGAAAAAGCAAAGCTTGTTAAAAAGATTTATCCGCTTCTCGGAAATTATTTGATGGTTGATTTCAATGATTATGGTTTTGCTAGAAGAGGAACGATTGAAAAAATAGAGCAAAGAGAAAAAAAGCTTCTTAAAGAGCTTGCTAAGAAAAGTTGATAAAAAGCCTCATTTAGACTACAATTGCAGACTATGGGATTATTAGTAGAAAATTCACTTGGTAGATTTGTCGCAGATTCTATAGCCACATCTGGTCCAATGCCTTTTGATAGGTATGTAGATTATTGGCATGCTGGTGTAACTTTGCCAAGCGGAGTTCATTTACCAGGGTTTTATGAAAGAAAAGATTTAAAAATTGGTAATGATTACGGATCTTTATCTGACCAAAAAGTAGATTTTACAACCTATCCTGAACTTACTCCTATTTTTGGCTTTATGATGGCTCAGCATATTTTGGATTTAGCTTCTAGAATGACAACTACAAAGGATTTTCAAATTGTTGAAATGGGAGCCGGAAATGGAACATTAGCTTCTGATGTTATGCATGGACTTAAATATTACAATCCAGATTTTCAATATAACTATACAATTGTTGAAAGAAGTTCAACTTTAGCCGCCGCTCAAAGATCAAGATTAGTGAACCTACCGGCTCAAGTTATTGAAGGTTCTGCAGTAACAGATTTACCACAAGGAGTAAGGGGTGTATTTTTATCCAATGAGTTAGTTGACGATTTGTCTTCAAAAGTTGTTTTAACTACTCCGCAAAGAGCTATTCAAGAATTGTTTGTTGGCTTAGGAGAAAATGATAGATTTAAACCTAGCTGGAGACAGCCAACAGAAGGAGTTGAAGAGTATGTGGCTAAATATCGTAGAATGCCTATGGGAAGACAATATACGAGGGCCCCTGTGCACATGGCCGGCAAAGAATGGTTAACACGAGTTGCTAATTCATTAGAAGAAGGCTTTGTGATTACTGTCGATTATCCATTTGATGAATATCCACATAGTTTGGGTTTTGCGGGAGATGTTTTTATTCCACATGTTGCAAAATCAAGAGAAGTTGTAAGGGATAATACTGGACAAATGGATTGTTTCAGTTTAGAGAATGTGGGTAAGGGAAACATTACAGTTCCCGTAGATTTTACAGCCCTAGCATTAATTGGAGCAGAACATGGACTTTTAACAACCAGCGATATGTCTTTAACAGATTTTTTACCTAAATATAGGCCTGGTCAATTAATTGGTGAACTTCAAGCAATGCCGAGAGAGAGGCAGTTGGAGATTTTGGGTGGTCGTGAGCTTGCGGCAAAATATTTGGGTCATACAGAATTTACAGATAGCTTCAGAGTCTTAACTCAAAGAAAAGTAGCAAGGTAAAGTAATTGTTGAAATAGCCAAAACGTTAAGTTATACTCCAATAAATGAACTCATTAAAAAAGACAGATCTGCAAATCTATAAGCTAGTTTTGGCAGAGGAAAAAAGACAAGCCGAAGTACTAGAAATGATTCCTTCTGAAAATTATACTTCTAAAGCTGTAATGGAAGCCTTGGGAACTGTCTTAACCAATAAATATTCTGAGGGTTATCCTAAGAAAAGATACTATCAGGGAAATAGTGTAGTTGATGAGGTTGAGTCATTAGCGCAAGATAGGGCTCAAAAGCTCTTTAAGGTGCCCTACGTGAACGTACAACCCCTTTCTGGATCTGCAGCAAATGCAGCAGTATATTTTGCAACTTTAAACCCTGGAGATAAAATAATGGGTCTATCTTTGGCTTTTGGTGGACATTTAACTCACGGTGCACCTTTAACTTTTTCTTCCCGTTTTTTTAAGTCAGTTCAATATGAATTGGGCAAAGACACATTGCTTGATTATAATGCAATTGAAAAGTTAGCGCTAAAAGAAAAACCTCAAATAATCGTTTGTGGATTTACAGCATATTCGCAAATTATTGATTTTAAACGTTTTGGTCAAATAGCAGATAAGGTGGGAGCATATTTACTTGCAGACATATCTCATATTACTGGACTTGTTGCCGCGGGTGTTCATCCATCGCCAGTTCCATATGTACATATCGTTACTACAACAACACATAAAACTTTAAGAGGACCAAGGGGAGCAATGATTATGGTAACAAATAAAGGACTTAAAAAGGATTCAGACTTACCTAAAAAAATTGATAGCGCAATCATTCCTGGTCTTCAGGGTGGACCACACGATAATCAAACGGCAGCAATTGCTGTTTCTTTACTTGAAGCAAGTAAGCCAAGTTTTGTTAAATATGCAAATCAAATTGTTAAAAATTCTAAAACTTTAGCTAATGAATTAATAAGTAAAGGCTATAAATTAGTTGGTAACGGATCAGAAAATCATTTGATTTTAGTTGATTTAAGAAATAAGGGAATAAACGGTGCAGTTGCCGCTTTAGCACTTGAGACTGCTGGAATCGTAGTAAATAAAAATGGAGTTCCATTTGATACAAATCCGCCTTTTTATCCATCAGGAATAAGGTTGGGCACACCAGCTATTACCACTAGGGGAATGAAAGAAAAAGAAATGATTAAAGTAGCAAGTTTTATGGATAGAGCTTTAAATGAAGTCTCTGGAATTGATTTACCAAAAGACAAAGAAGAAAGAAAAGAAGAGTGGAAGAAAGTTAAAGCAAATATTGTAAAAAATAAGAAGCTTTTACAAATTGCAAAAGAAGTAAAAAACTTAACGGCAAAGTTCCCACTGCCCTAATTATTAAAAATGGCTTTATCAAGACATGAAACGTTTTCATGGTTTCATAACAGAGGAAATAGAGGTGTGACGGTAGGCAATAGAGGGGGTTCACGCAGGTCTCGATATGATTTAGCTAGGGAGCACATACGTGATACATTTGATGATCAGGCATCAGGAATAGCTACGGGAAGATATGCCGCTTTTAGGGGTCTGAAGGGAGCTGCCTTTTTAGATGAATATTTGCGAGATCCTCTTTTTTCTCAGTTTTTTACTGGAGCTGCAGACTTCGCTACTTCGGAACCAGATAATGATGAGTTTGAACGACATGTTAGAGGAGCAGCTTTTGAGTTGATGGCAGATTTATATTTAGCTTCACATGATCGTTCACCTCGAGTGCCGATTACAGGAACAATAGCAGCTGAAGTTCAGCATATATTAAAACCAGATTTAAAAGTTATTGAAAGCAAAATAGGGCAGCAAGGTATACATCGTCAAACTCTTTATGATGGATTTATGGTACAAAGCAATCGTAAGGGTGCACCCCGGGCTGAGGGAGCTATTGAGGCAACATTAAGCAGTGATTGGCGGGTTAAAAAAACAAGGCAGATTAGGGGGGTTAGTCGATTTTTTGAAGACTTACGAGAATTGGGATGTAGAGATCCTTATTTAATAATAATTACACCTAAGTTTGCTCCTGATGGATCTCATGATTCCCAGTTTGAAATTGTAGAAGGGCAAGTTATTGAACGAGCTTATGTTCCTGTTTCTATTCAGTATTTGATGAAGGAATTTTTCCCTTATTTATTTAATGAACATCAGATTGTAGATAGTCTAACTTTGGCTGAACAAAGAACACAATGGTTGGCAAGTCCTGCAGTTAGTGATATGAAAATCGGGGAGCCTGCATTTTACAGAAAATAGAAAAAGCTTATGGTGCAACTTCTCTCCAGATTCTAGGAGCTACTTGTAAAAATGAGGGCGCATTAAGGGTAAAATCTGGTCTTTCTTGAATGTAAAACACAGGGCAATTGGCATCATCGGCACATCTGTCTCTATTATTTATAAAGCTTCCTCCGTTAAGTCCTGCATTTACAACAATAGCTCCTTGTAGATTTAGTCTATAATCTTTCGTTGGACAATTATTTTCTCCGTCTAGGGTAAAGTTTCTGTCAGCACTATACCAGCCTTCAACTTGGAAACTATCGTAGACATTGGCTTGGTTGATGCCGACAGTTCTATTAATAATGATATTTCCTCCGTTACCATTGCTTCTGGGTCCAGCGCTAAAGATTACTGTTGAACCAATAGGAACATGAATTTCATTATCAATATATAAGTTTCCATGAACTAGGATTACATAATTTTTGCCTGCAGGGAATGTTGTATTTTCAGTGATACGTAAATCACCCTCAGCTCTGTAAATTCCATTTGGTAGAGCAGCAGCTGTATTTGGTAAATCGCAATCATTTAAGTTTCCACCGCAGTAGCTAGTTAAGTCTCTAATAGTTAAACCGTTTTTAGTTGCTGCCGCTAAGAGATAATTATAAGAAGTTTTGATAATTCCGTTACTTGGTGTATAAGTTTCTGGATACTTGCCAACGCCAGGAATGTCTCCAACTTGCCAGTTGTAGGGATTAACTGATGCTTGACCTCCACCAAAATCTGGAGCGGCATTGCCAGAGTAAATTACTCCTGGAGTACTATCAGTTCTTAGTCTAATTGAACCATAAGCTCCGTGGGTTGTACCATCTGGTTCAGTGCAGACTGCTCCAAGTGGAATTTGATTAGTGTATCCATCATTAAACCAGATATCTGATCCACCTGATTGTATCCAAGGAACGTTATTATTTATTCCAAAATTCATATTCGTAATGTTTCCAGAATTGCATTGTGTTTTCCAGCTGGAATTACTTGGAGTTCTTCCATCATTAGTGGTGCATTGTCCCGTTCCGGTTCTAACTGTTAAATTAGGTGTCCCATCGACTTTTGGATAGGTCATTAAGTAGCTTGCAGGTTTACTAGAATAAGCTACGGTGTAGTTTCCAGCAGTTAGGCCTGTAAAGTTAAAAGCGCCTGTGTTGTTAGTTACCGTTTTTAACGGTGAAGTTGATTCGTCAGGCAAGGAAGAACCACTGTATAAATAAATTCTTGTTTGACCAGCGCTATAATTTGCATCTGTATTATTTTTATATCCGTCTTTATTCTCATCTATAAAAACATTTCCTGAGATGGTGAAGTAGGGTACAATCTCAATTTGTGCTTCATAGCTTCTACATACATTGGATCCTGGATTACAGACGGAAACCGTTGGATGGGCAAAAGTGTTCAAGGTATTATATGAGCTTTCAATGCTCCAAGTGGTTGTTGGCTGATTAACATTTATAGTTGTGCCATGGTCAGGAGTAGGCCATTTGTAATCTGGAACTCTATTATCAACTGTTCTGCAGCCAACCGCTGTAAGTCTTGATGTGTCTTGATTTGTGACACCGGGGTGAACAAGAGTAGGGTTAGCCGTTAATCCACCTGTGCAAGTTGGGGGAGGGGGTTGAATTCCAAAATTTGCCACTTGATTAGCTGGTGGTACAACGTGTTTTGTTTGTGGGTTATTGGTAGTTAAGGTCCATCCAGATGGAATACCGGAAATGGTAATTGTGTAATCATTAGCTGGTAATCTTGTTAAAGCTACTGATCCAGCAGCTCCAGTGTCACCAGATTTATATGTTGGATCAGCATCTGTTGCAATGTCATAGGGAATGTTTTTTGCTGCTATATCAGTTGAATCTTGAGTTGCATTACCATCGTAATCAACAAAAGTATTAATTGTTAAATTACCAAGACACGCAGTTTGTGCACCAGTAGTTCTATGTGCGGTTACACTTTTAACAGTTGGGTCATCATGAGTACCTGTTGTGTGGCCAATAACATACCAATCATATTGAGTATTAAATGCTAAACCTTCAACTGTACGAGTATTTGGTCCAGATGCTTTTGGTTCAATTTTACCTATTCTTGTAAAATTAGCAGAAGAGTGTCTTTTGTAATATAAATCGTAACTATCCTCATAGGGTATATGGCTCCAGCTAAATGTAATTGCTGCTCTGTTGGAGCTATCGCAGGATGCCGAAGAGCTTAGATCTACAGGGCCGACAGGACAACCTGATCCACAAACTGCTGCATTCAAATTGCGTACATCATTGGTGTTTCTAACGCATTCTTTATGTCTTTGTATTCCGGTACCTTTAAATTCACAAGTCGTTCCATATCTTACACAGGAGTTATTTCCTGTTCCGCAAACTCTAACATTATCACAGTCATTATCGTTTTGGCATTCATCAACGGGACCACATTTATTATTGCAATCACTGCTAGCATAATCTCCTCCGACTTTTTTTACGCATTGTCCGTTACTTTGACAACTATATCTATTTACGCAATCATTACTAACACAGGTTTTATTGTTATTGCAGTCAGTGTTCTTAGTACAATCACAAGAGCCATTATTTACGCATGTTCTATTGTCCTTATCTGTGTTAGTTCGACACATGCTTGAACCACTGTAGTTATAATTACAGCTATATGTTGTTCTGGTGCAGTTTGAATTGCAGACGGATTGTCCGTTAGAGCAAAGATCGACAAGCCCGGCTTTAACACAATCATTGCTGGTATTGGCAGGACATTTAGTATTAAAATAAACAGCACCTAAATTATTGGGTTTTCCGCAACCTCTATACTTTATTGTATTAGTAGATCCACTATGGCAAGATGCATCTGTGCCAATTAAGTAATATACATTGTATGGGTCAGATGGTCCACCAACATATGTTGCTTTTACATCAAATTCTGGATCAACGCATGATGTTCGCCATTCTATTCTGTCATTTAGTTTTGGTTTATAATTGCGTATTTTATAGTCCGTATTGCCTGATAAATTTGTATAACCAGTCCAAAGATTAATTGGACCTAGATCTTTAGCCCCTTTATACCAAAATCGCACCTGCCAATTTGTACCTACATTATTAAAATTATGAAAATAAATTTGAGTAATATCTTCTGCAGACGATTTGCCATGTGAGGCTTGGAAAAAAGAAATTGATAGTAAAACAATTATTATTAATTTAAAAAACTTATTCATTATTTGATAATTGTGAATACTCATTCGGAAAATTATTTTTTATAAAATTTAATAATTTATCTCCAATGATGATATTTTGTTTAGTTTTAGAAGCGTCAATATTGTTTTTTAAATCTTGAGCGAGCAGAAAGTATTGATTTGCTTTTATATCATTTTGTGTTTTCGATCTATAACCAGTATTTATTAAATCCATTATTAAAGTAGTTTGTAGTTCTTTGGGTAGATCGCTTTTTTGAATTTCCTCTACAATATTTAATATCTCCTTTGGTTGAGGTGTGTCTGCGCAGGTTGAATCAATACATGGATAATTATAAATTTCCTTATTTTCTGAGTAATATTTAGGAAAATTTTTAGAAGTATATGATTTTATTAATTCAAGTGTTTTAGTGTAATTGGGATCGTTTGTTTCTGAATAATTAAATACTACTTCAGTAAAAAGTGCTTCAATATATTTTATTTTTTCACTTTCTGACTTTTCAATTGTTATGTTTTTAAAATATTCATCTATTTTGCCTCTTCCTGAATAAGGTGAGGGCTTCAGATTGCTAATTGATAAATTAAGTTCATTTAAATCTTTGTCGGAAAATTTAGAATTACTTAAAGGATTTGAATATTTATCAATTAAACTAATTGCAATTACTGCAACTATTATTAATACAATAATTAAAAATAAAATTGCTATATAAATTCTATTATTAGCCATAAGATGCCTAATTAAAGGGTAAGGTATTATAAATTTTTTGTCAACAGTGGGGGAATTAAATAACTGATGTTAGGAAGCTGTCTACAAATTCTTTCATTCCTTTAGGAAAAATTGGTGAAGTTACCTCCCAATTATATAGTTGGCATGCTGCATCCCATGCTTTTTGTCTTGTTTCAGGTGATAGACTTTGATCTTTACTTAGATAGAATAAGCCAACTGTTGCGCTCATGCAGTATCCTTCTCTATCTCTTAATTCCATCTTGTTATTCTTACAGTTTTTTAAATCCTTATTTGGATCTACTCCAACTGCATCTAAATAACTAGCAACAGCTTCTGGATCTTTATAGACTTGTTTTGCTAATTTAACGCCATTATTAAGAGAGCCTTTTCTAGGTTCCTTGTCTTGCATAAATTCTCTTATATCATGGCTAACTTGAGGTGTTGGTTCAGGTGTTGGTTGAGGATTTTCAGTAGGTTTATTAGGCAATGTACAGATAAGAGTTGATCCATCAGACATAGTTTGTTTTGCAAGTACAATGCTTGGAGCAGGGTGCTCAACTCCTAAGGCAGTATTGCTTACGCCCGCTGTTTGAATAACATTTGGTGTTGGTTCTGCGCCTGGAGGTATAACACAGGCTGGAGGAATCATAAGAAAAATCGAAGCATATAAATTAAATGGAACCTCTCCAATTATTTGGGTTTGTTCAATTTGAGCCGTTTGTGTTTCGGGTTGGGGAGTTGGTGCTTGAGCTAGTGCTCCATGAGACCCTAAAATTTCTGCCCCTGCTACTGCAGTTGCGATTATTTTAGCCCTGTGACCTTGTAAAAGCCTTTCTGGACTCATATCCTATATAATTCCTACCTTGAGTGAATAATACTATGAGGTTAAGTTTTTGTCAAGAGGGAGGCTAAATTAGATTGCTATTTCAATCTAATTGTGTACTCAATATAGTAAAATCGTTATCTTTTCCTATTTCATATTCGATGTTGAATTTTTTTTCATAATTTTTTTGGATAAAAAGTAAATCACAGGCTATATCTTCGATCGCAGACGAGTTGTCGGCTGCAATGGTATCCCTATCAATTATTCCGCAGCTTGTGTTTTTATCAATTTTTAGATTAATAAGCGTGTCTTTATAGTAAAAATATAAATTATCGTCTTTTTTTCTAAAAAAACTTGCGTTAATAGACCAGCTATTGGTATTTTTTGAATAAATCCTATTGTCACTTAAAAGTTTTATTGCAGATAAACTTTGTTCTGATGAGTACTTATGAGGGAGATCGAAGAAATAATTTGGGTAGTTTTGGGATAAGGGTATGATATTTAAGTAATTTAAGCAGAGAATTAGAATGACTAAAATCGGAATAAGCAAAATTATTAAAAATATGCTCTTAATGAATCGATTTGCGAAAAGTTCAAGTTTTAAAAATGGTTTTCTAAAAGAATATGCGTCTTTTGCATTAGGTTGATATTGTAGATCATTTACGTTTGATTCCTGCATAAATTAACGCAATTTACTGACTGACAACTGGCTGCGTGGTAGGGGATGTTGTAATAAGTGTAATTTGTCCGTCTTTTGTTTCTTTTAGAAGTGATTCATCTGTGCCATTGCCGTGGACGCTTGTTTTAGGCATAAAATTGAAAGATGTAGTTGGGACATCAGGGTTAGGAGTGAGTGTAAAAGTAATTTTAGCTAAGTTTCCTTTAGACATTACTCCGGATTCACCTAATGATGTGCCAATTGCGTAGGATATTCTACCGTTGGGTTGGTCAATTGTTTTTAAAGCTTCAGTAGCTGAGCTAAAATAATCTAATGGAGAAATGGTTACATTAGAAACAACTTTTGGATCATAGTAAAGTTCTAGCTGGACTCCAGTTACTGTATTTTTGCCAGAATCAAGATAAACAATAGAAGAATATGTTCCATCTGAATTCTTTTCTGCATTGAGAACAGAAAGAGTCGAGTCAGCATTATTTTCTTTTACCATTGGAGTTTGCTTTAGGACTTCATTTAGCTTTCCTTTTGGAGAAATGGCTACGTATGTAAGTAAAGCTGCGATAATTGCAAGTAAAACAATTAAGAGAATTGTTTTTAATGGCACACCAAATGAAGATTCTGTATGCGCTTCTGGTTTAGCCTCTGGTTGTTTAACTTGTTGTTCGTCCATAAAATAATTGTTAACTATTTAAAAATTCTTGTCAATTACTTAATCTCCATTTTGAATAGAAAATTCTTGGAGGAAGTAAATATAATCGATTTGGTCAATGGTTCCGTCGTCGTTGATATCTGCATTTAATTTATAAATGTCATTTGAATTGCAGGCGGTTTTGTCGGAATCTGTCTTAGCAAAGATAGAGCAGGAGACAAATAGGTTATAATCTTCAATTCCAATACTATTATTCATATTAATATCGCCATTAGTAAGATTAACAGCAGGGATAGCATTGTGTTCTTTTTTTGGATCAATGAAAACAGTGCCGGGAATTTGTTTAGTTAAAAAGCCTGGAATAGTAAGTTTTACAATATAATTTCCCGCTACTAAGTCGTATCCATTTCCATTTTCTATTTCCAATGAGCCAATAAATTTACCATAATTAGCTGTTGTTTCTTCTGCTTGATAATTAACTTTAGTGTGTGCCTCGCCAAATTTTTCATTTTTTAAATTATAGATTTCAAGCTTTACTTCTCTTTCTGTATGGACTGGATTTTTATTTGATGCTGTAAATGCAGGAACTCTATTTGTTCCAGTAGTTCCAATAGTGTCAAGTCCAAGCACCACATCTAAATTAAATGTGTCTTTAGGTGCTGGGTCAGTTTGGCAGGATGCGCCTTCTGTAGTGCATCCTCCTGTGTTTGCTCCACAAGCAGCAACTTTGACACATGCTTTATTTTGACATTCAAAATGTGGATTTGAATTGGTTCCCGTACAAGTTGGACCTGACTCCTGAATTGTATATTTAAGAGCAAAGCTATCTTTTTTAGCAGGTTTTGCTTTGTTAGCAACTTCAATATTAATTGTTTTGGTTCCAGTTGCTCCTGCTTTCGATTTAATTTTTACCTTAGCAGTATCCTCTTTGCCATTTTTTAAAGTTGAAATTGCATTTGGTACAAAATCTACAGTCCAGTTAGTAGGTAAATTTAACGCAGTAAGTTTAAAGTTCGCGGGATCACAGCGAATATTATTGTTTTTAACGTTAATGGTATATGTAAGTATTGAGCCTGCAGCTCCGGTTTTCTCAGCTTCACTTGAGGTAATAGTTGGATTTAGCTCTTTACATTCTGCTGTTACTACGTAGCCAATGTTTTTAACAATATCTTTTGCGTTTGCATTATTAATATTAGTAGCAGCAACAGAGTTGATGTTGTGTGTTCCGACTGTGGCATCTCTTGGGGGAGTTACTGTTCCATTGAAGTTAACTGTAGCATTTTCTGCAACAGTTACTACGTTAGTATTGCTGACCTTGTCTCCTGCAAAGTCAATTTTCCAACCTGAGGTTGCACTTCCGGGCAGATTTGCGGTTAACTTGTATTTCTTAGCGCCATCTGCTGCAGCACAATTTTTAAGTTGGAAATGGTAGGTTACAGAGTTTGGGTGATTTGTATGTCCTGTTAATTTAAGAATTGGATCAGGACAAGCAGCGTTTGCTGAAGTTGTGGTGAAGGAAAAAACGCTTAAAACGAAAAATGATATTAATAAAACCTTAATTGATTTAATTAGGAAATGCATATAAATCCTTAGAATTAGAATAGTATAGTCTTAAAGACTTTGTCAAGAAGAGTAATTAAAGCTTGAAAACTAGGCAAGATATTTGTATAATACTTCTTATCACTCACATTCAAACAAAGTTTCTGAGAGTAAAATCCTCGTTTGAATGGCGGAATAAGAAACTTAAAATATGAAAGATATATCACTAGAACAACTTCTTGAAGCCGGATGTCATTTTGGCCATCAAGTAACCAGATCAAACCCTAAAGCTAGGGATTTTGTTTTCGAGGCAAGAGACAATATTCAAATTATTGACTTAGGTAAAACCAAGGAAGGATTAGATGCAGCAGCAGCATTTGTTAAAACACTTGGGCAAGCAGGTAAAACATTTTTGGTTATTGGTACTAAAAAACAAGCAAAGCAAATAATTGAAGAAGAAGTTAAAAGAGGAAGAGAAGAATTGGGCGAAGAGGGATCAGCTAAGCTCTATTACATTACTCAAAGATGGGTTGGTGGAATTTTAACTAATTTCCCAGAGGTTTCTAAGAATTTCAAAAAACTTTCTGAATTAAAAGCTAATTTAGCAACAGCTGAAATGAAAGCTAAATATACTAAAAAAGAAATCGGTCTTTTTGATAAAGAAAGACAAAGATTAGAAGGTTTCTATTCAGGGATTGTGGGAATGACTCAAAAACCAGACGCGCTCTTTATTATTGATTCTCATATGGAGAATCTAGCAGTTAGAGAGGCACTATCAACTCATGTTCCAACAGTCGCTATTGTTGATACAAATGCAGATCCATATATTATTGATCATCCAATTCCAGCAAATGATGATGCTGTTGGTAGCATTAAATTAATTGTAGGACATATTATTGATGCTTTTGTTGAAGGAGTTAAGCATCCAGAGAAAAAAGCAGTTGAGAAACCAGCTAAAGAAGAATCAAAATCAAAAGAAGCTAAAGAAACTCCAAAAGAAGAAAAGAAGGAAGTTAAGAAAGCTACTAAAGTAAAAAAGACAACCAAAAAATAATATGGCATTAGACGTAACGCTTATTAAAAAATTAAGAGACGAAACTTCAGCCTCTATTGCAGATTGCAGAAAAGCCCTTGAAGAAACAGATGGCAATTACGAAAAAGCTTTGGATTGGTTGAAAAAACATGGTATAGAAAAAGCTGAGAAAAAAGCAGACAGGGAAACAGGCCAAGGGTTAGTTGAATCATATATTCATCAAAATGGTAAAGTAGGATCTGTACTCGTTATTCTTTGTGAAACAGATTTTGTTGCTAGAACTGAGGATTTCAAGAAATTAGCCCATGAAATTGCAATGCAAGTTGCAGCTATGGATCCTAAAGACGTTGACACCTTATTAAAACAAGAATATATTAGAGACAACTCTGTTACTATTAATGATTTAGTAAAGCAAACGATAGCAAAGCTCGGAGAAAACATTGTAGTAAGAGAATTTAAAAGATTTGAAATATAATGGATTCTAATTTATCTCAGGCACAAGTTAATATGAAAAAAGTCCTGGAGGTCTTAAACACAGATCTTTCCACAGTCAGGGCTGGAAAAGCATCCCCATCTTTAGTTGATAATATAATGGTTGGCGCATATGGCGGAACTCAAAAACTAAGAGTAATGGAGCTTGCTCAAATTCACGCATTAGATAATCAAACTTTAGCTATAACACCATACGACGCATCAATAATTGGTGAAATTAAAAATGCAATTTTAGAATCTAATACAGGGCTTACGCCAGTAATAGATGGACAAGTTATTAGAATTTCAATCCCTCCATTGTCAGAAGAGAGAAGACAGCAATTAGTTCACTTGGTAAATCAAAAATTAGAAGGTGGAAGAATTCAGGTTAGACAAGTTAGACATGAGGAAATGGAAGCTATTAAAAAAAGTTTTGCTGATAAATTAATTACAGAAGATGATAGGGATAGGCTTGAAAAAGAAGTGCAGAAAATAACTGATGAAACTATTGCTACAATTGACTCTATGGGAAAGCAAAAAGAAACAGAGTTAATGCAAATTTAACTTTAATGAATTATAAAAATAGTGAAATTGAAGTACGCTTCTTAAGCATTAATCCTCAAGTCATAATTACAAAACTCAAGCAAAATAAGGCAGCTGAAGAGGTTTTACTAAGGAGAATTTGTGTTTATTAGAAAAATAAATAATATATAATCAATACTTATGAAAATAATTCTTGGTTCTTCTTCTAAATTTAGAAATCAAATTATGCAAGATCTGGGTTATAATTATGATGTTATCTCTCCCGATATAGATGAAAAGAATATTCGAGATTTAGACCCAAAAAAAATGGTTTTAAAAATTGCTTATGCCAAAGCATCAGCTATTGCTAGTAAAATTAAACAACCTGCCCTAATAATTACAGCAGATCAGGTAATATCTTTTAACGGAGTAGTAAGAGAAAAGCCGACCTCTGAGAAGGAGGCATATCAATTTCTTTCTAGTTACAATAGTAAGTCATTAGAGACGATAAATGGGGTAGTTGTTACAAATACAAAAACTGGCGTTCAAAATTCTGGTTTAGATATTGTTAAGGTGTATTTACGTCCAATTCCGAAGGAGATAATATATCAATTGATTGCAGAGGGAGAAATATTTAATTGTGCTGGAGCATTAAGATTAGAAGATCCTTTAATGAAGCCTTATATAAAAAAAATAGATGGATCTATAGATAGTTTAATGGGGTTACCTAAAATACTTACCAAAAGATTAATAACTAGCATAATGTCATAGATTTTAAGTTAACTTGTATTATAGGACTAATTATGATAGTATTGCTTGATTATGGTAAGTGAAGCAAAAGATAAATTGATTCCTCAGCCAAATTTAATGTCTGCATATACAAAACAAAGGTTAATCGAGGATTTGGCGAGAGCAGAGGCTGAATTAGCTGAGGCGAAGCGTCAAATTGGAGAGGCAGCAGGCGGAAGCCACGATTGGCATGATAATTTTGCATATGAACAAGCTACGAGAGATGCTCAGCTTAATATGACTAGGGTTTTAAATTTACGCGCTGCATTAACAAATGTAGCTATAATTGCCCCACGGGAAAGAGTGGATACTATAGGAATAGGCAACAATGTTATGGTTTCATTTGAAAATCAAGATGGAGAAGAGTTTTCATTACTTGGTCCTCAAGATGTGAATTATCAGCCTCATGCTATTTCCTTTTATTCTCCATTGGGAGCGCAGTTATTGGGTAAAACCACTGGTGACTCTGTTAAGTTTAAGGTAAAAGAAAGAGAGCTAACGGTTAAAGTGATAGAGGTTAGGCCGGGTGCTTTTAGAAATGCGCAATGAACATTTTTTTGCAATAGAGGGCTTAGATGGTGTAGGAAAATCTACGACAGTTGATCAGCTAGTAGGGATGGGTTATTCTAGGGTTACTACGCCTACGGCGTTATTTAAAAAAGCACGACCATTATTTGAGAATGCAGATACTAGAGTTCGTTTTGTTTATTATTTATTAGGCGTAATGCATGCAGGTATGCAGGCTCATGATATGCAAAGCCATCAACCTGTTATTTCAGATAGATATCTTTTAACTACGCTAGCCGCTCATGAAGCAATGGGTTTATCGGTCGGATGGATAAATATGTTTAAGCCCGTTTTGAAGACAATTGAAAGACCTAGTAATACATTTTTAGTAACATGTGACGAAGAGGAGAGATTAAGAAGGTTAAATGCTAGAGGCGCGAATGCAGTAGATGTGAAAAATTTAGAAATTAATCCATTAATATTGGAAGGATATTCTAGATGGGCAGATAATTTAGGTCATAGATTGACTATTGTGGATTCAACCCATTTAACACCTCGAGAAACAGCAGAGTTAATTCAAGGCACAAAATGAGTAAATCAATTTCAGATATTATTAATCTAAATGAGCAGTGGCATAAATCTATTGAAAATTTATTGGAAAAATATAAATATATTTATGGACTATCTATAATTAAAAAAACGAAGTTAATTACAAATTCATTTTATAATTATTGCTTAAAAGGTAAATATTTTGTTGTTATTGCACTGTATAACAGTAAAAAAGAATTTTTTGTTCAAAAAGATTTATTAGAAGATGATAATAAATTGGATTTGGTTGGAGGATGGGTTAAGGATGGAGAATCATTTGATCAAGCACTTGAAAGAATAGTTGATAAAGAAACAGGAAATAAGCTAGTAGAGTCTATGCCTGTGGCTTTGGTTAATAATTTTTATCATACAAAAGATAATAAAAAAATTTCTCATCAAGGAATTGCTTTTTTGGGGAGAGTGCTACATGATTCTGTTTCTACTCAAAATGGGATATTTACATCAAATCAGAACGCTTTTTTAAGCGATAGAGATCTTGAGATTCTCAGGCTATGCAAGAAAATATTAAATGAAAAAATAATAGATCCACCTTTAGATGAGGTAGATGAGAATTTTAATGGAAAGCATCTAATTAAATTTAACAATAAAATAATTAAACCTCTAATATACTTGTTTAGCTCAAGAATTCTTTCAAATTGTATACTTGAGCATATTACATATGAAAATACTAAGAAGATCGGATATGTTCTTGATGTATCCTGTGGAGATGATAAGTCCATTTTGAAAATAGCTCAAAAATCAAGATTATTAGTTGCAAATGATATTTCTAGGAGCAAAATGGAGCCTTTAATTTATGCGTATGAGAATAAAAATATTATTTTTACAAATCAAAATTTATTGGATTTGAGTTACAAAATTAAATTTGATATTGTTATTTGCAAGAATACTATGCATCACATGAAGACACCAGAGGAAATAGAATTATTAATTGATGTATTAAAAAGATATTCTAAGAATAGGATAATTCTAATGGATATTGAAGATCCTCAAAAAAGCATACTCGCTAAGGCTTGGAATATGTATTACAGAAAGATAATGGATGATCATGGAGGATTATTTATAACATTTAATCAATTCAAAGAGATCATAAGATTAAAATTTCCTAATGCATCAAATATTTTAAATAAAAGAGTAAGGACAATAAAAGGTCAATATATGGTTAGTATTATAGATTTATGAATACCAATAACAAAGAAATAGAAGCTCGTTTTTTAGAAATCGAGTATAAAGAAATAATAAAAAAATTGAAAAAACTTAAGGCAATAGATTTGGGTGAAGATTTGCTTAAGGAGCTAATATTTTATGATAAAAAAATGACTTGGAGAAAAAAACAAATTTTTGTAAGACTAAGACAGACAAATGGAAAAATATATTTAACATATAAACATCATAAGGCAGTAAAAATTGATGGCGCCACTGAAATTGAGCTTGAAGTAAATAGTTTAAATGCCGCTAAAAGTTTTTTATTGCAATTAGGACTTGTTTGTTATAGACAGCAGGAAAAGAGAAGGCATAAATTTAAATTAGGAAATGTAATATTTGATTTTGATACGTGGCCTAATATACCAACATATTTAGAAGTTGAAGGGGATTCAGAGGAGGATATAAAAATTGCCGTAAAAAAAACTGATCTAGATTTTTCTCAAGCTGTTTTTATTGATGCCAAAGGAATTATTGAAGATATATATAAAATTCCAGTTTCTACATATAAGCATTTTACTTTTACAAAGATTGGATAAGAGTCTTCTAAATTTTAGAATCATCTGATATACTCTTATGACATGTTAGTTACGATCTTAATCTTTCTTCTAATTCTTTCCATTTTAGTCTTAATTCATGAAGCTGGTCATTTTTTTACCGCTAAATTTTTTGGGATAAAAGTAGAAGAGTTTGGTTTTGGTTTGCCACCTCGAGTGTTCGGTATTAAAAGAGGTGAGACAATTTATTCTCTAAATCTTCTTCCAATTGGTGGATTTGTAAAATTATATGGTGAAGATGATGCCGGGAGCGGATCGGTTAATTTAAAGCAAGCTTCAGAGTTACCTAAAAAAGATTTAGGTAGGGCTTTTTATGCTCGTCCTGTTTGGCAAAGAGCAGCGGTAGTGGTTGCCGGGGTATTTATGAATTTTGTTTTAGCGGTTGCGATAGTTACTATACTTTTTTCTGTAGTTGGTGTAACAAGCCCTGGTAAAGATGTGATTGTTGATAAGGTTTTGCAAAACTCGCCAGCTCAGGCTAGTGGCTTAAAAACAGGGGATATTATTAAAAAAATAAACGGGCAAATCATCACCAGCCCTTCAGAATTAGTAGTAATTACAAAAAAACATTTAGGCGAAAAAATTACATTAGAAGTTAAAGATCAAAATTCTAAATCTAAAATTTTAACTGTTACGCCTCGTAAAAATTCGCCTAAAAATGAAGGGCCTATGGGAATTGCCATTTCTCAATCTGTAGTAACTAAAAAATATCCTTGGTACCAAGCCCCTTTTGTTGGAACTAAAGAAGTATTGAATCAATCATTTATGATAGCTCAGGGTCTTTTTACAGTTGTATTTCAATTAGTCACTAAAGCTAGTGTTCCTCAGGATGTTGCTGGTCCAGTTGGAATAGCTCAGCTAACGGGAACAATGGTTAGTATTGGTCTTCCAGCTGTTTTATCTTTCATTGCGCTTTTGTCATTAAATTTAGCTATTGTGAATATCTTGCCAATACCAGCTTTAGACGGTGGAAGACTGCTATTTATCTTAGTAGAGGGAGTAACGGGTAAAAAAGTAAATGCAAAATATGAAAATGCAGCTCATACAATTGGAATGGCACTTTTACTTGGATTGATTGCGTTAATAACGATTCACGATTTAATTAGAGTGTTTTCCGGTCAACCTTTAATTCCCCAAATAAAATAATGCAAATTATTAAAGTTAAAAATCCTTTAAGTGGAGTAGATATTGCTAAGGAGATTTTATATAAAAATGTAAATACAAGAACAGTCTTATTTTTATCTGGAGGATCAACCCCTAAGCTTTTATATGAAACCTTAGCTCAAGAAAAGAAACTAAATTCGGGCGCAGTGGCCATGGTTGATGAGCGATTTGGTGAAAGATTACACATAGATTCTAATGAATTAATGATTAAAAATACTAAGTTTTTAAATTATTTAGAATCTAAAAATATTAAATTTTTTCCAATCCTAAATAATGAATCATTAGAAAGTACGAGTCTAAATTATGATGAGACTTCAAGATTTTTGTTTAATCATTTTTCAAAAACCGTTGCGATTATGGGGATAGGTGAGGATGGACATACAGCTGGAATTCCGATTGGAACAGATAATAGTATTTCGGATTTGGTAACTTTTTATACAAATTTTCCTGGTAAATTAAATAAGAGAATTTCTTTAACCTATGCTGCATTAGAGCAAATAGACTTATTAATTGTTTTAGTTTTTGGAAAAGAAAAGCAGAAAATTTTAAATAAAATTTTTAAAGAGGGAAGCCTTGCTGAGATTCCAGCTAGAATATTTCAAAAACTTGATAATAAAACACTTTTAATTACAGATTTAAAGACCTAATACAAAGGGAATAGTAGGTTTTTGAATTCTAACACCTAAGTTAACAATTGATTGCGCTGCAGCTAAGGCCTTATCTCTTGCTTCTTCACTCCAATAACTTTGTTTTCTACCCTTTGGTTTATCATCGGGTTTACTTTGATAAACTATATGCTCAGATCCTGTTTGGGGGGATAAAACACTAAATTCCTCTAAAACACCAAACCCAGATTGTTCTCTTCTACCGATAAGATGATCTTTATTTGCAGTTATAAACCATGTTCCCAAATTTTCTGCTGGTAACGAGATGCTTAATCCGGTTAAGTTTGGAAAAGGTCTAAGAAAAGTTCCCCAGAATTGATCAATTATGGTTGGATATTGAAGACGATGGGCTGGGGTTGGAGTATGGGCTTCTTCTGGTTTTTGTTGCTCGGCTGGTGAAAGTAAATCTCCTAGATACAAATCAATCATTTCTAGAGAACTAGGGGAGTTTTTATAATCATGCGTTCTGTGTCTACTGCCTGCTTTATTCCACCAGCTTAGCTGAGGTTTATCTTGTACACCTATTGTAAAGCCACCTGTAGTCAGAGTTCTGTGGTGGGGGGTTTGCGATGCAGAAATATAAGTGTCTGGTCGAAAATGAATTCGCCATCTAGAATTATTTGTATTTGCATTAATTGTCATTCCTGAAGGTAATTGTTCCGGGTCGACTCTTAGCCAAGCTGAGTTAATTCTTTCTTGGACGGAAAGAAAATATTCCGTAATCTCCGCTGGGGTAAGACTTGTAGATCTCGGAGGAGTTACTGGGGTTTTGGGTTGGTCAATTTGTTGAGCTCTTGATTTTTCAGAATACGGAGCCAGTGGTTGTCCACCAGGAATACCTCTTTCTGGAAATATTGGTCTTGGCATTTTGCCAATATACTATTGCAAAGATTTAATGTCAATAATTATTTAGGAAGTCTTTTGCTTGCAGTATATGGACCTCTAACGATTTCAGGTCCAGTTGAGAGATAGTGTCTTTGGAGCGTGGTTTCAGTATTAGGTTTTCTTTCCCCAGGTGTAGCTGTAGTTACTCTGAGTCCATCTTGTTTTAAGGCAGCTACGAATAGGGATTCTGTTAATGATTAATCAATTCTTTTCATATTAATCTAAAATTTTACTTAAGGCTACTAAATAGGAAGCTTCTTTTAAGTTAGTTTTTTTCTTTTTTGCTGTATTCCAAACATTATCAAAAGCTTTTTTCATAATATTTTCTAGTCTTTGTAAGACTTTTTCTTTTTCATAAACTGTATATTTTAAATTTTGTTCCCATTCAATAAAGCTACCTGCAACCCCACCAGAATTAGCTAAGACATCTGGAACAATGGTAGTTTTTTTGCGATCTAAAAAGTGAAATGCTTCTGGTGTGATTGGACCATTTGCCATTTCAATAATGACTTTGGCTTTAATGTTTTGCATATTTGATTCGTTAATTACGTTTTCTAGTGCTGCGGGTACTAAAATATCAACTGGAAGAGTGAGGAGTTCCTCATTTGTTATTAGTTGTCCACCTCGCGTATCACAAACTCCACCAGCACAGTAACAGCCATTTAAACTGCCTTTTTCGACCTTACATTCATAAACTAGGGGAATATCTAAAGGAATAAAATTGCCTTGTTCATCTTTTTTGACAATGCCACCTTTGGAGTCTGAAACAGCGATAATTTTAAAGCCTGCATCTTGGGCAAGTTTTGCAAAGAAATAGCCAACATTGCCAAAACCCATAATTGCAATTGTGGTTTGTTGTGGTTTTAATTTTAATTTTTTAGTTAGTTCTTTAAGAATAGCAACGCCTCCAAAGCCGGTTGCCTCGGTTCTACCAGCAAGCCCATTTCTAGCTTTTCCAGTAAAAGTTGCGTATAAATCATTAGGATTTTTAACTAACTTTTTATTTATCTTTATATATTCATCTGTCATCCAATCAATAATTTTTGGGTTTGTATTTACATCAGGAGCGGGAATATCTTTACGTGGACCAATATTATCAGCTATGCTTTTTATAAATTTTCTGGAAACTTCTTCTAATTGTTTTTGAGTTAGGGATTTTGGATCAACTGCAATTCCGCCTTTGCCACCACCGAAGGGAAGTCCTGCAATAGCGCATTTTAGACTCATCCATAATGACAATGCCATCACTTCGTCTTTATTTACTTTTTGATGGAACCTAAGACCTCCTTTATAAGGTCCTAAGTTATTATTATGTTGACTTCTGTAGCCTTTAAAGGTGATTGTTTGCTTATCGATGGTTAAGGGGATTTTTACTTCTATAACTTTGTCTGGTTCGAGGAATTCTTGAAGCTTATCCTTAGGTAAATTGTACTTTTCACCTATGCTTAAAATTTCTTCTCTGGACTTTTCAAATGTACCTTGATTATCCATATACAGAATAAAAGTATACACCTATTTTAGTGCTTTTCAAATGGTATTATTATGTTTAGAATAGTAAAAATGCCAGGTCTTTTGTTAAATGAGGTAAAGTCTCCTTTCATAATGGTAATTTTTGGTGCAACAGGAGATTTGGCACAGCACAAGCTAATTCCATCCCTCTTTGCGCTTTTTACCCAGGATCTTTTGCCTAAAGATTTTTATATAATTGGTTTTTCGAGAAGAGAATTTACGAAAGATGAATTTCATAAATATTTTGAGCATTTACAACAAAAGACAGGCTGGAATGAGTTTAGCAAGCATCTTTTTTATCAATCTGGAAGTTTCGAAGAAGATAAAGGTTATTTAGATTTAAATAAAAAATTAGAAGAAATAGATGAAAAATTAGGCGCATGTGTTACTCGCTTTTTCTATCTTGCAACCCCACCTGATCACTACGAACAGATTCTAGAAAAATTAGTTTCAACAAAATTAAATGAAGGTTGTGGTCATGAAGGCAATAGTTGGACCAGAATAATTTTAGAAAAGCCTTTTGGTAAGGATTTAGAAACAGCTAGAAAATTGGATCAGAAATTATCAGACATTTTTGATGAAAAACAAATCTTTAGAGTTGATCATTATCTTGGAAAAGAAACAGTGCAAAACATGCTTGCCTTTAGATTTGCTAATGGTATTTTTGAACCAGTTTGGAATAAAAATTTAATTGATCACGTTCAAATTACATTTGCTGAAGAGGAGGGAGTAAAAAGACGAGGAAGATTTTTTGATGGAGTAGGTATACTTAGAGATATTGCTCAGAATCATTTAATGCAACTAATTGCTGCAGTTGCGATGGAGCAGCCCCGTAGTTTTACAAAAGAAGATTTAAGAGAGCAAAGGGCTAAAGTAATTTCGGCAATAACTTTAGATAAAGATAGTGAAGTTGTTAGAGCCCAGTACGAAGGTTACCTAGATGAAAAAGATGTTGACCCTAATTCTTTAACAGATACATTTGTCGCAATGAAAATGTTTGTGAATACTCCTAGATTTGAAGGAGTACCTTTTTATGTAAGGGCAGGTAAGAAGATGCCTAAAGAAGTTGTGGAGATTTCTGTAGTATTTGTACAGACCTGTCACATTCTATTTAAAGAATATGGGTGTCCAGAAATAGGAAACGTTATTACATTTAGAATTCAACCAAATGAGGGAATCTCCTTAAGATTTATTGCTAAAACTCCAGGTGCGAAATTAGGACTTGAAAGTGTTGACATGAAATTTAATTACAAAGAAAGTTTTGGAACATCTGGAATCGAGGCATATGAGCGAATACTTTTGGATATTTTTGCAGGAGATCAAATGCTTTTTAACAGAAGTGATGAACTTGATAGTTCATGGACTTTAATAACCCAAATACTGACTAAATGGAAAGCAGAAAAAGAAAAATTGGAAAGTTATCCTGTTTCAAGTTTTGGTCCTAAGAAAGCTTTTGATTTAATTGAAAAAGATGGGAGGAAGTGGTTGGTTTAGTATGCAAATAGGTTTTATTGGTCTGGGAAAAATGGGCGGGAGAATGGTGCAGAAATTAATTGACGATAAACATGAGGTTTTTGCATGGAACAGAACTTTTGAAGTAAGTAAAGCTTTGCAGAAAGAAAATCCTAAATTAAATATCGTTGAAAATATAGAAGAATTAGCAGGCAAGCTAAAATCTCCGAAAGTAATTTGGTTAATGGTTCCAGCCGCAGCTGTTGATGAAATTTTAAAAGAAGTAACTAAATATATTGAAAAAGGAGATATCGTAATTGATGGTGGAAATTCAAATTATTTAGATACTGAAAAAAGATTTAATTTTTTCGAGAAAAAAGGAATTAAATTTTTAGGAGTTGGTACAAGTGGAGGAATTTTAGCAATTAATAATGGCTATCCTTTTATGGTTGGTGGAAATAAATCTGCTTATCTAAAAATCATTCCGCTTTTAGATACATTAGCAAAACCAAATGGTGGGCATGAATATTTTGGGACTGGTGGAGCAGGGCATTTTGTAAAAATGGTACACAATGGAATTGAATATGGAATCATGCAGTCTTTAGGTGAGGGATTTGAAGTTTTGGAAAAATCAAAATATAAATTTAATTTAGTAAATGTTGCTAAGCTCTGGCAAAAGGGGACACTTGTTTCGGGATTTTTATTAGATAGAGCAAAAGATGCATTGGTTAAAAATCCAACACTTGATGATATCAAAGGAGAAATTGATGCATCAGGTGAGGCCTTGTGGACAATTGAAGCAGCCAAAAAAGAAAAAGTAGCTGTAGAGATTATTGAAAGATCTTTAGATTATAGAGCAAGGTCTAAAACTGATAAAAAAATTCAGACAAGTTTTACAGCTAGGATGGTAGCAGCATTAAGAAGAGAATTTGGCGGACATAGTGTTAAAAAAGTTTGATATAATCTTTTTTATGGAAAATATTACAATTGATGATTTTAAAAAAGTAGAAATAAGAATTGGAAAAGTTGTTGAGTGCGTTAAGATGGAAAACGCAGATAAACTTCTAAAGCTCCAAGTTGATTTTGGGGAATTTAAAAGACAAATATTATCTGCAATTGCCGAGTATTTTACACCAGAAGATTTAATTGGTAAAAAACTTCCCTTTATTGTTAATTTAGAGCCAAGAGTTATGCGTGGAGAAGAGTCGCAAGGAATGCTTATGGCTGTTGATGGAGTAGACAGACCGGTTCTTTTAGAACCACAAGGTGAAGTTACTGAAGGCTCAATAGTTGTTTAAAAACTCAATTACTTTTTGAATATTTCCCTCCAAACTTTCTAATAATAAATCTGGATTTTCTTTTTGTAAATCTTCATAGCTAAATTTTCCCGTAGCAATAGCGATAACTTTTATGCCAGCTTCTCGTGCGCAGAGAATATCTTTTGGAGTGTCGCCAATAATTACAAAATCATCAGTTTGATATTCTTTATTAAATTTTTTACTCGCATTTTCTCTAGCTATTTCAACAAGTTCTGATCTCACATGCGCTTGACTACCAAATGCTCCGAAAGAAATGTAATCTTTTAGGCCAACACTGTCTAATTTAATCCAAGCAAGTCCCTCAACGTTTCCGGTTAAAACCCCCATAGGGGTATTATGATTTTTAATTTCTTTAAGTAGATCAAAAACGCCAGGTAAAACATCAAGTTTAATTTCTAATTTATTAGTTTCAGCATATTCAATAACCGCTTGAATTTCTTGGGGAAGTTTTTCTAATATTTGTTCTTCGGTTAACCCATGTAGTTTTAAAACTTCAACAACTATTTGATTATCAACCATTCCTTCTGGATCTATTTCAGAATGATATGCATCAATTCCATAGGCTTTTTTAACTCCGTAATGAAAAGCATCTCTATTAATACCGCTACCGGTTTTAACAAGAGTTCCATCAATATCAAATAAAGGAATTTTCATTTTATAAAATATTCTCTAGGCTCGTAAAAATTTGGATCATTGAGCATTTCTGTAATTAAACTTAAGGCAGGTTTAAATGGAATTGCGGAGTAATTATCACATATGGAGTTAAATGTTTGTTCAACATGCATACCCTCTGATTTTTGTTTCATGGAAGTAATAAAGGTTTTTGCATCCACTAAGCCAGTCTCTTTATAATATCCGTTAAAGCTATTGTGTAGTCTAATTCCTTTAGCGAGATATTCAATGGCTTCTTGAGAAAGTCTTGTGTCTTTTAAGACTTCAAAGGCAATGACTGATCCAGCATATTCATGTCCCAAAGCTTGAGTTGTACCATCTGGCTTTTGTTCAAGTATAGGTTTTATTTTTCCATTTTCATTAAAGCATGTCATTTTTCCAATGTCGTGGATAAGAGCTAATATTTGTAGTAAGATTTCTTTTCTTACGCCGCCTACTGTCTGCTTTAAAAATTCTAAATACTTTTCTTTAGCTTGGGGATTAGTTATTTTTTCACCTTTTATTTCTATCTTTGCCTTTTCAAACGCTTTTATTAAATGATCATAAACTGATTCATGGTCGTGGTAAGGATTGTTTTCGATGACATTTTTTAATTTTAAAAACAGGGGAGAAGTAATAATTTTTTGTGAAATTGTCTCAATATCCATCTTTGCAAAAGTATACAATATTTTTTTAAAAACTGATATACTCATGAACATGAGATATACATTAGTTTTTCCAAAGACCCAAAAGAATCCACCAAGCGGAGCAGAAGCAGAGAATCATAAATTATTAGTAAGAGCTGGTTTTATAGATCAATTAATGGCAGGATCTTTTACTTTGCTTCCTTTGGGTTTTAGAGTCATAACCAAAATAAACAACATAATTAGAGATGAGTTGAATAAAACAGGAGCACAAGAGTTATTGATGCCTCTTTTGCATCCAAAAGAAATTTGGGATCAAACTGGTAGATGGTCAGATCCTGATGTAAAGCAAATTATGTATCAGTTTAAAGATATTCATGATAAAGAATTTGGTCTTTCTTTTACCCATGAGGAAATAGTCATGAATCTTTTATCTAAATATATTCAATCATATAAAGATTTACCAGTTAAGATTTATCATTTTTCAACTAAATTTAGAAATGAACCAAGGGCAAAAAGTGGAATATTAAGAGGAAGAGAATTTATGATGAAAGATTTATATAGTGCTCATGTTTCTGAGGAGGATATGTATGCATATTACAATTTAGTTAAAGATGTCTATCCAAAAATCTTTAATAGAATTGGACTTGAAGTAAAAGTTGTTGAGGCATCGGGTGGAGTTTTTACAGATAAAAACAGTCATGAATTTCAAACTCTTTCCGAAGTTGGCGAAGATACAATTTATTATTGCGATTGTGTCACAGGTTGTGATTGTAATTTTGCTGCCAACAAAGAAATATTTAAAGGAGAAGAGGGGGATAAATGTCCAAATTGTGATGATTGTAAGGTTAAATCTGCAAAATCAATTGAAGTTGGAAACATTTTCCCATTAGGCACAAAATATTCCCAAAATATGAATGTTCTGTACACAGATAAAGACGGAAATAAAAAGCCAATTTGGTTTGCAAGTTATGGGATTGGGCCAACTAGAGTAATGGGAACTTTAGTTGAAGTATTTCATGACGATAAGGGAATTGTTTGGCCAAAATCAGTTGCTCCATTTGCGGTCCATTTGATTAGTCTAGGTAAAGATGAAGAAGCTGTAAAAATTGAAGAAGAACTTGAAAAATTAGGCATCGAAGTTTTACTTGATGACAGGGATGTAAATGCAGGTCAGAAATTTTCCGATGCTGATTTAATTGGAATTCCAGTTAGATTAGTTGTGTCTCAAAAAACAGAAGGAAAGATTGAATATAAAGAAAGAGCAAGTTCTGAATCTGAGCTTTTAACTCTAGAAGAAGTAATAGCTAAATTAAAATAAGCCGAAATATTTAGCCACGACGATCGTATAACCTATAAAAAAGATTGTTCCACCGATAATAAGCAAAACTCCCGTTATATTTAAACCCTTCTTTTTTACTTGAGGACTACTAGAAGGAGAGCTAGTAAATACACTTGAGCTAAGGGTTGGGGCAGGTTCGGTATTTGTGGGGGTAGCTATTGGCTCAGGTTTGGTAACTTCAGGCGTGTAGACTTGAGTTTGCATTATTGGCGTGTTCTGTTGTTGCGGTGCCTGTGGTAATGGTTCAGTGGGAGTAGTTGGCGTTGTTGCTGCTTGAGTTGGAGGTGGTGGAGGAGGAGTTTGAGTAGTTTGGCCTGGGGTAAAATTAGAACCCATAATTCTATCATAGGCTGCTTTTAATTTTGGATCTAAATCATTTATGTTTTTAGGATTCATGGGTTTAGTTTATTATAGCTTTTTTAACTTAAGTTGTGTCAAGTGCTCCTTTAAATCTGAGGCTAAAAAAGGTATAATCTAATTATGAAAATTATTGTTGCACATGCATCTCCAGATATGGATGCTATTACGTCTGTTTGGCTGTTAAAAAGCTTTTTTCCTGGTTGGGAAAAAGCTGAAGTTAAATTTGTTCCAGCTGGTCAGAGAATGGGTAATTTGACAGAGGATCAGGTTTTGAAATTAACAGATCCAATTGAAAATATTTCTGGCAATGAAGTAATTCATGTTGATACAGGTATGGGACCTTTGGATCATCATCAAACTTCTGATACAAAAGTTTGCGCAACTTCTAAAACTTATGACTTCGTAAAACCATATATTATGGGTAAAAGCTCAACAACTCCAGAAAAAATTGAAGGATTAGAAAGAATTGTTAGATATGTAGTAGATATTGATCATTTTCAGGAAGTATTCAGAGCTGAGCCTTTAGCAAATTATAATAATTTTTCAATTGTAGATATTTTAGATGGATTAAAATTACAAAAACCAAATGACGATTTATATTATGTTACCTTTATTAGTCTTTGTTTGGATGCTCTTTTGCACGATTTAGAGAATAGTGTTTGGGCAGAGTCTGAAATTAAAAATAAGGGAATTGAATTTGAAACAAAATATGGTAAGGGCTTAGGACTTGAATCGATTAATGATAACGTAGTTAAGCTGGCACAACTCATGGGATATATTTTGGTTGTGAGAAAAGATCCACGTAAAGGATATGTTCGAATAAAAACTAAACCTGATGCGGAGGGTCAAAAAGGAATTGATTTAACTTTGGCTTCTGAAAAGCTAAAGAAAATGGATCCAAATGCAACATGGTTTTTACATGTTTCCAAGAAAATGCTTTTGAACGGAACACCAAAGAATCCTAAAATGAGGCCTACGAAATTAACATTAGCTGAAATTATTGATGTATTAAAAGGAGTGTAATTATGGATAATTGTATTTTTTGTAAATTAGTTAACCGAGAAATACCCTCTCTTAAAGTGTATGAAGATAGCGAGACTGTTTCATTTATGGAGCTAAATCCATCTGCGTCAGGACATGTAATGGTAATTTTAAAAAAACATGGCAAAAGTATTTTAGATTATACTCAAGATGAACTTGGCAAATTAATGAGTTCAGTTTCAATACTTTCTCAAAAAATTCAAACAGCTTTAAATTCTGATTCAATAACAATTGGCATAAATCATCTGGAAAAAAAAGGCGTACCACATTTACATGTTCATTTAATTCCAAGATGGGAAAATGATAAGGGTGGAGTAATTCAAAGTATAGTAGATAATAAAAGTGATAAAACTAGAGAAGAGATTGCTGAAATGTTAAAAAAAGCGTAAAATGTTTTAGATATTTTAAAGGAGGTGTTTATTTATTATGGTAGTAGTTAAAAAACAACCAGGAGATAGCGACGAAACTTTAATTAGAAAATTTTCTAGAAAAGTTATGTCTGAGGGAATCTTACAAGAAGCAAAAAGAAGAGAATTTTATCTTAAACCCTCTCAAGCTCGTAAGCAAAAAGAGCAAGATGAGAGAAGAGCTAAGAGAATACCCACAGTCTAATTTTTATGGATAAAAAAGTTTCCGTTTTAATCTTTGTTGAAAGTAGATACAAAGTTAATAGAAAAAGAATTAAACAAACTGTTGAAAAAGTAATTTCTAGAAATGAAGTTACGGGACCAGTTGAGGTTTCTGTTGCAATTGTTGGCGATCGTAAAATGCGTGAGCTCTCCAAAAAATATAAAGGAGAAGACAAGACTAGAAACATATTATCTTTTTCTCAATCTGAGGGGGATGTGATTGAAGCACCAAAAGATAAATTAAGACTTGGAGATATTGTACTTTCATATCCAGTTGTAATACTTGATGCAGTCAGAGATGAAATGCTAGTTGATGATAAAGTAGATCAATTAGTTGAACATGGTTTGGAGCATTTACTAGGATTACATCACGAGTAGTAAAGTTATGGTTTTTTACCGAAAATACAGGCCTCAAAAGATTTCAGATTTAGACAGTAAAGCTGTAAGAGACAGTTTGTATTCTATTTTTTCTAAAAGAGATTTTCCTCATGCGTTTTTGTTTTCTGGTCCTAAGGGGTTAGGTAAGACATCAACTGCTAGGATTGTTGCTAAGGTTATTAATTGTGAAAAACATAAAGATCTAAAAGGAAAGCTTGAGGAAAAAGATATTGAGCCATGTAATAAGTGTAGCGAATGTGAAACCATTACTAATGGTAATAATTTTGATGTATTTGAGATCGATGGTGCGTCAAACAGGGGAATTGATGAGATTAGAGATTTAAAAGAAAAAATTAATTTACTTCCTAGTAAAGCATTCAAGAAAATATACATTATTGATGAGGTTCACATGTTAACAACTGAGGCATTTAATGCATTATTAAAAACCTTAGAAGAGCCTCCGGCTCATGCAGTCTTTATTCTTTGTACGACAGAGTTTCATAAATTACCAGAAACCATTATTTCTCGATGTTTCAGGATCGATTTTAAGAAAGCAACTCATGAAGAAATAGCTAGAAGTTTACAGAGAATAGTAAAGGGCGAGGAAATAAAAATTGATGAGGATGTGCTTTTAGAAATTGCGAAAATGGCAGATGGAAGTTTTAGAGACAGCTCGAAAATTTTAGAAGAATTAGCGATTTGGGCTGGAGAAAAGAAAGTTACCCTTGCTTTACTTGAAGAAAAATACAACATGTTGGGGATTGATAAGACTCTAAGCGATTTCGTAAATCTCCTAAAATTAAAAGACGCTAAAAAAACTCTTGAATTAATTGGAAAAATTGCAGATTCAGGAATGGATTTTAAATTTTTTGTTGAGAATCTAATAAATAAACTACATGTCTTACTTTTAGCTAAACATGGAGTAGGAGAAAAGCAGGAAACAGAATTAGAGGTTTTGGAAATTAAGAAAATTTTAGAAAATCTTTCAAAAGTATATTTAGAAATAAAATCTGCAGTTTTACCTCAGCTTCCACTAGAAATTTTTATTGTTGAATGGATGAGTACAGATTTGTCGGCAGCAACAAAAGTAGAGGTTGAAGAAACTGTGGAAAAAGCTAAGACCGAAATGAAAACGGAAATTATAAGACAAACAGACTCGAAAGCAGAAGTTAAAAAAGAAAACTCAACAGTATCTAAGTCAGGTAGTTTTGCTAGTGATTTTATTAATGAAGTTAAAAATCATAATCATTTACTTGCTGGCGTTTTGAGAAGTTGTGAGGTTGAGAGTGGCAAGGACAACTTAGTGCAAATTTCTGCAATTTCTAAATTTCACAAAGAGAAGCTTGAAGAAGAGAAATCTATTATAATATTACAGGAAGTAGCTGAAAAGCTAACGGGAGTAAGACAACAAATATCTATTGTTTTAAGGGGGTGAATTTTAATGAATAATCCATTTTCACAATTAGGAGAGCTTAAGAAAATGCGTGATCAGGCTATGCAAATTCAAAAGCAATTACAAGCTGAAGAAGTAACTGTTGAAAAAAACGGTGTTAACATCGTTATCACTGGGGATCAGAAAATTAAAGAAATTCAAACCAATGGTAAATCAGACAACGACATCAAGGAAGCAGTGAACGAAGCGATCAAAAAATCTCAAGAAGTTGCTGCTAGGAAACTTGCTACGATGCAGGGAGGTTTAGGGGGGCTTTTGGGAGGACAATAATGCAAATTCCCAAAACGATCCAAAAGCTGATTGAATCATTTGAAAAGTTACCAGGCGTTGGTCCAAAGACCGCGCAAAGATTAACTTTTTATTTGTTGCATGTTCCTCAAGAGCAATTAGAAGAATTTGCTTATGCTCTTTCTAATTTAAAAAGAAATACAATTCTTTGCAGTAATTGCTATATGATTGATGAATCAGATCCATGTAGTATTTGTTCAAATGCTGATCGAGATCAAAGTTTAATTTGCGTAGTCGAGCAGCCCTTAGACGTCTTAGCTCTAGAAAAAAATGGTAGATATAAAGGGATTTACCATGTTTTACATGGTAAAATTGATCCTTTAAATAATATTGGACCAGAAGAGATATTTATTGGCCAACTAATGGCAAGATTAAAAAGAAAAGGTGAAGTAGTTAAGGAAATAATTTTAGCTACAAATCCAACTATGGAGGGTGAGGCAACCGCGATGTATATAGCCAAACAAATAAGAAGTCTAAATCCAGATTTAAGAGTTACTAGAATTGGTAGAGGGCTTCCAGTTGGAGCAGATTTAGAGTATGCTGATGATATAACTTTGCAAAGAGCAATGGAAGGAAGAAGCGAAATATAATGATAGATCCAAATAGTCAATTAGGGGAGCTTTTAGAACAAGGGCAGCAAGTTGCCCAAACTCAAACTCAAGATGTAGTTCAAAGATTGAGGGGACAAGTTATTGGTTCAACTCTAAAGCAAGCCTCTTCACAAGTACAAACCCCAAGTAATTTTGAACCGGCAGGTAAAGGAGATGATCATGAATCAGCGCAAAGAACACAGGAGATGGTAAGAGATTTTTATGCACCATCTGAAGATCAGCTAGATCCCGCGCCGCATGATGCTAATAAAGATGCTGAGCATTTATCCAATATCAGAAAGCAATTAGGGGAGATGCACAGGGCAACATATTATGATCCACTTTTTGCTCATGAAACAAGAAAAGAGTCAACAATAAAAGAAGAGCAAGAAGCAGAAGAAAAGCAGCAAAAAATGCAGGATTTAGAATTTCAAAAAGCTAAAGATGATCAAGCTTTTGCAGTTCAATTAGCAGCCCAGAAAACAGAGAGATTCCCAGGTATAAGTGGTTAATATGTTAAAAATATATAATACATTATCGCATTTAGTAGAAGAATTTAAGCCTATAAACGCTTCACAAGTTGGTATGTATTCCTGTGGTCCCACGGTATACGATTTTGCGCACATAGGTCATATGCGTACCTATGTAGGAACAGATATATTAATTAGTGTATTAAAAGCAAATGGTTTCGTAGTAAAACCAGTAATGAATATTACTGATGTAGGACATTTAACTTCTGATGCTGATACAGGGGAAGATAAAATGGAAAAAGGCGCTAAAAAATTTGGCATGAGCGTTTGGGATATAGCTAAAAAATTTGAGGCACAATTTAAGGATTCATGTAAGCTTTTAAATATAACTTTACCCAAAGATTTAATGCATGCAACAGATTATATTCCGGAGCAAATTGAATTAGTTAAGAAGTTAGAGGAAAAAGGTTTTACATATCAAACAGCCGATGGAATATATTTTGATACTTCAAAATTTGCAGATTATTTTAAGCTTTCTAGACAAAATCCTGATGAATTAAAAGGTGGAATAAGAGTCGATTTGGGAGATAAAAAGAATATTACTGATTTTGCATTATGGAAATTTTCTCCACAAGGAGAAAAACGTCAGATGGAATGGGATAGTCCTTGGGGAGTAGGTTTTCCTGGATGGCACATTGAATGTTCTGCTATGAGTATGAAGGCATTAGGAGAGTCTTTTGATATCCATACGGGTGGAGTAGATCATATTAATATTCACCACACAAATGAAATTGCTCAGTCAGAGGCAGTAACTGGAAAAAGGTTTGTAAATTATTGGGTGCATTATAATCATTTATTAGTCGAAGGCGAAAAGATGAGTAAGAGCTTAGGTAATATTTATACTGCAGAGGATATAGTTACTAAAGGATTTGATCCTTTAAGCTTAAGATATTTATTTTTACAGACTCATTATAGGCAAGAAATGAATTTTACTTGGGATGCTTTAAAAGCAGCGCAAACTGCTTTAAACAAATTAAGAATTGAATATTACAAATTAACTTCTGGAAAAATTAATAATGAATTTAAAGATAATTTTTTAGCTGCTGTTAATGATGATCTAAATTTAGCAAAAGCATTAGCTTTAATTTGGGAAGAAATAAAAAAAGGAACTACTAGAGAAACAATAGGTTTTGCAGATGATGTGTTGGGCCTAAGGTTAGCAGAATATAAACCACTGGTTTTAGAATATCCCAAAGAAATCCAAATGCTGTTAGAAAAAAGAGAAGAATTAAGAAAACAAAAAAACTATGAAGAATCAGATAAGATTAGAGATGAGATAATAAAGCTTGGATACGAAGTAAAAGATAATTAATTTATCTCTTTTTAGCTGGAATTGGGGAATTGCTTCCGTCTGGATAGGGAACATGGCCACGTCTTGGTTTAAAACCTCTTCTTATAAAATCGTCAACCTGACTTAAAATGCCACTAGGATGTCTTCCTGCTCTTGCTTCAACTATTTCCTCTGCGCTATTTTCTGCTTGTGTGCCTGGTTTTATTGGGGATACTCTTTGGTCTGGTCCTAGATGATTTTCTGCCATATTAATTTAAGATTTTTCGTGCAATGATTGCGTGTTTTCTTAGAATTTCTCTTTCGTGGTTTGGGTCATTTGGATTTGTTACTCTTGCTGTAATTATTCTTGGGGATTCTGAGGTAGAGGAAAAGGAGGGCTTGGAAATCTTGCCCTTATTAATTTTTCCAAAAATAATACCTTTGACAACGTCAACCATATCCTTAGGGTAGTACATGATCTAATTTATGTCAACCCACTAAAATATTCATTGACAAAAGATATAAGTATGTGAGCATAATAAATTAGATAGAAAAAGGGAGGTGAATTATAATGGCAAAAGCAAAAAAAGCAAAAAAACCAGTTAAAAAAGCTACAAGAGCAGTTTCTAAAAAGAAGCCTTTAGTTGAATATAATTCACTTACATTTTTATTATTCTTAGCATTTATTTTAGCAATGTCCCTTCTTTTGGTTGCGAAAATAATATAAAATTAATGTATGTCAGATTTAGGTTACACCAAGCCTTTATATATCCTGCCGTTTGATCATAGAGCCACAGTTGTCCAAAAGTTATTTGGATTAAAATCCGCAGAAAATTTAACAGATGAGCAAATCCACTTCATGCGCGATTTTAAAATGCTTGTCTATAAAGGATTTAAGAAAGCATTAGAAAAAGGAATCCCTACAGAATATGGAGCAATACTTTGTGATGAAGATTTTGGAAGCGAGGTATTATTTGACGCTAAACATAATGGTTTCGTAACGCTCTTAACTATTGAAAAAAGTGGAACTGAACTTTTAGAGTTTCAGTATGAGGATTATGAAAACCACATTTTAAATTTTAAACCAACGTTCACAAAACTTTTAGTTAAATATAACCCGGAAGATTCACAAGAAAAAAAATTAAAACAGAAAGAAAAAATGAAAATTATTAGTGATTTTTCACATAAAAATAATTTTAAATTTCTTTTAGAAGTACTAGTTGTTCCTACTGAAAAACAACTTGAAGAAGCGGGGAGTAGAGAAGATTATGATTTGAGATTAAGACCAAAGCTAAGCATAGAGGTTATTAAAGATATGCAAAATTTTGGAATTGAGCCAGATGTTTGGAAATTAGAAGGTTTTGATAGCGAACTGGAATACCAGGAAATTGTAAATACAATTAGACATGGTGGTAGAGACAATGTAAGTCTGGTTATTTTAGGTAGAGGTGCTGACAATGCAAGAGTTGCCAATTGGTTAAGAGCTGGCGTGAAGGTAGATGGCGTAACTGGTTTTGCAGTTGGTAGAACTATTTTTTGGGATGTAGTAGAAAAGTTCTATAAAGGACAAGTGGGAAAAGCAGAAGTTATTGATACGGTTGCGGAAAATTTCTATAAATTTTATAAAGTATTTACCAGTTAGTCCTAATATGTTCGTCTGCAAACTCGGGGTCTACGTTAACTTTTTTACCTGGATTAAAAATATTTAAAGGATCAAATATTTCTTTTGTTTTTTCAAATAATTTATAAATTTCTTCGCCATACATTTGTTTTAAATATCTACTTCTAATAAGACCATCGTTGTGTTCGCCACTCATCGAGCCTTTATACTTAAACACTAGGTTAAATACTTCCTGAGAGATTTTAGGTAGTAATCTTCTTTGATTCTCATCGGCTAAATTGACAAGGGGAATGATATGAAAATTTCCATCTCCCATGTGTCCTGCTAATGTAGAAATGATACTTGGATATTTAGCGATAATCTCATTTATTTTTGGCAAGAATTCGGGTAAATATTTAGGGTTAATAATTATGTCATCAATAAATGGACTACTATATTTATCTTTTATTTTTTTACGAAGTAGATTAAAACTTTCTCTGCGAATTAACCAATATTTTCTAGATGATTTTTCGTTGCCAGCTGCTTTGACCTTGAGATTAAATGGTTTTAGAACTTCTTTTAATAAATTTACTTTATCTTTCAAATCGTCTAAATTATTTCCCGTAAATTCAATTTGAAGAGTTATTTTAGGAAATTTATTTTTTTTCTTCATTAAAATTTCAGGTAAAAATGTTAAAAGAGTAGATAAAGGATTATGTATATTTAACTTTGGTCCGAATTCTTTGAAATATTTAACTGCAAGTTCAAGTGTTTTATCGTCGTAAGTTTCAAAACTTTCCGGAGACAAAGGAATTACTGCGTTAATTATTTCTCCTAATTTTACTTCGTCTTTTTCAGATAAATATACAACAAGCATTTCTGAGTGCTTGTTAACAGGCATAAGCTTAATACTTGCTTCGGTTATTATTCCTAATGTTCCCTGAGAGCCGGTGAAAAGTTGTGTTAAATCAAATGTTTTATTTTCTTTATTATATACATTCCACAGACTATAGCCTGTCGAGTTTTTGCTAACATCGGGTTTTGCGCTTTTGATAAGATCATAATTTTTAATAATAAGAGTGTGAATTTTTCTATATACTTCACCTTCGAAAGATCTTAATTGTAATTTTTGTGCAAGTTCTCGCTCATTTAAAGCTTTAAATTCGTATTCATTTCCATCTGCTAAAATCATTTTAAGAGCTGTAACATATTTTTCAGTTTTACCATATTCAAAAGATTTTTCACCGCCTGCGTTATTTGCGATAATTCCACCGATAGCGCAAATTTCTCGTGAAGAAGGATAAGAAGGAAATATTAAATTATGTTTTAATGTTTCTTTTTCAAAGTCTCGATAGAAAATGCCTGGTTCTGATTTGGCAATTTTATCTTCAATTCCTACGAATTTATTCATGTATTTTGTAAAAACGAGGATAATGGAATCATTTAAATCTCCGCCACTCATATCTGTTCCGGCAGCGCGTGCAGTAATAGATAATTTTGGATTTTGTTTTTTATTTGTATTAACAAATTCAATAACTTTTTGAATATCCTTGGAGTTTTTGGGAAAGATTACAACTCTTGGTCTAACTTGAAAAATGCTTGAATCATGACTGTATTCTAAAAGAGTAGAGTCATCGTCGAGAGTTTCGCCTAAGATTTGAGATCTTAATTTGTTTAATAAATTCGCATCCATTATCTGGCAATAATTTTTTCAACAGCTGTAATTATAGCTGTGTCATCCATGTTGTATTTTTTAATAATATCTAATGGTTTGCCGCTTTCTGCAAAAGTATCGTTAAGTCCTACAAATTCCATTGGAGTAGGAGAGTGTTTAGCTAAAACTTCAGCAATAACTCCACCCAGTCCTCCCATTATTTGATGGTCTTCGACTGTAATAACATGTTTTGTTTCTTTAGCAAGATTAATAATTGTTTCAGTATCGATAGGTTTTATGCTGCAAACATTAGCAACTAATATATTTACTCCTTTTTCTTCTAATTTTTTAGCTGCTAGTAATGCAAAATACAAAAGCCAACCTGTTGCAAAAATTACTGCTTGTGGATTTTGAGTAACCCAGTATGTTTGCATCTTATTAATATCAAATGGGGTTTGAGAAGTTGTTATTGTTGCACTTTTGTCTCTTGTAAAGCGAAGATAAACAGGTTTATTAATCCTCGCTGATTCTAAAGTTATTTTTTTTGCTTCTTCATAATCACAAGGGACAAAAACATTCATATTTGGCCAAGTGCGGGTTATGGCAATATCTTCAGTTGCCTGATGCGTCGCTCCATCTGGTCCGGTCATAACTCCACTATGATGTCCTGCTATTTTTACATTAGCATCGTTATATGCAACTGTAGTTCTAATTGTTTCTAAATTTTTTCCTGGCGAAAAAGTTGCATAAGAGGCGATATAGGGGATTTTACCAGATACTGCAAGCCCAGCTGCTATTGCTGCCATATTTTGTTCAGCAACTCCTATTTCAAAAAATCTGTCTGGATGGTTTTTCCCAAACCCGTCGGTTCGGGTTGATTCAGCTAGGTCAGCTGTTAGGACAACAACATTTGGATTAGATTTACCTAGTTCAATTAAAGCATCTCCAAAGCCATCGCGGGTTGCTTTTTGTTCAAAAGGTTCATCAAATATTTTTTCGTTTAATTTTAAATCTTTATTTAACATATTATTCGTGTTCAGACATAATTCTGCCTTGTAATGTTCTAAGTTCTGCTAAGGCTTTAACTGCCTCTTCTTTATTTGGTGGCTTACCATGCCATGTAAAATCTTTTTCCATAAAAGAGACGCCTTTGCCGGGAATTGTATGAGCAATTATGGCTGTTGGTTTTTCAAAAATACTTTTTGCTTTGTTAACTGCTGATACAAATTCAGCAATATTATTTCCGTCTACATCAATTACCTCCCAATTAAACGAGCGATATTTATCAGCTAAAGGTTCAAGGGGCATAACGTCTTCAGTAAAACCATCTATTTGGATGTTATTTCTATCTAAAATAATGGTTAAATTATTCATTTTATGTTTTCCAGCAAACATAATGGCCTCCCACGTATTTCCTTCTTGATGTTCTCCATCTGAAGCTATGACATATGTCTGATAATTTTTATTATCAAGTTTTGCTGCTAGGGCAATTCCAATCGCTTGTGAAATGCCTTCACCTAAGGGACCCGAGGTTGTTTCAAGTCCTGGTAATGAGGTTCTATGTGGATGACCTTGTAGTCTTGAATTAATTTTTCTTAAGGTTTTAAGTTCTTCAGTAGGAAAATATCCTGCCATTGCCATTGATACATAGCGAATAGGGCAGATGTGTCCGTTAGATAAAATAAGTCTGTCTCTGTCTGGTAATTCAGGGTTTTTTGGATCATGATTTAGAATATGAAAATAAAAAGCCGTAAAAATATCTGCCATTCCTAATGGCCCAGCGCTATGTCCGGATCCAGCCTCAAGTAACATTTCAATCAAAAGTTGTCTTGCGGTATTAGCTTTTAATTCTAATTCTTTTAATTTTTCTTCGAACAAATTATTCATATCTATAGACTAGGAAAAGATCAGAGACATTGGAAGGTAATTTATCTGTAATAATAGCATCTCCTATATTTTCGAAAAAGACAAGACTGTTGTTTTGCATAAGTAAATCATGTGGATTAATACCTAGGCTTTTAGCTTTTTCTAATGATAAGTTATCTCCAATTGCGCCACAGACTTCTGAGTTATCCCATCCATCGGAATCAAATGAGGCGATAATTGTTTTCTCTGGTAGTTTAAAAAGTCCAGCTAAAACTGTAGCTTGATTTCTTCCGCCTTTGCCATTGGGATTAGTGACATGTAGCGTAGTTTCTCCTCCGGCAATAAGTAAGGAATTGGGTTTTGTTTCGTTTATTAGTTTTTCAGCAGCATTATTTGCGTCATCGGAAAATTTATCTGAAAATATATTTACTTTTATATTTAATTCCTCAGCTTTTTTTTGAATAGCATTTAATGCTGTTAAATTAGAAAGCATAAGTATATTTGTTGTGTTGTTAAAAATCTTTTCGTCTTTTGGAGTTTCAGCAAGATCTTGATTATTAAGATTTAGATCTAGGTTATATTTTTCATAAATTGCTAAGGCATCGCTTGTTGTTGTTTTGTCTAATACTGTGGGACCGGATGCAATAAAAGAAAGATCATTTCCTAAAACATCTGAGAAAATGAGGCTAATAATCTTAGCAGGATTTAAAATTTCAACTAGGCCTCCTCCTTTAACTTTTGACAAATGTTTTCTTAGAGTATTCATCTCTAAAATATTTGCTCCAGATTCTAAAAGTTTTTGATTAATCTCAATTAGCTTATTTAAATCAATGGAGATGGGCGATTCGAACATTACTGAGCCACCGCCACAAATAATTACTAAAACTAAATCTTTAGAAGTTAAATTAGAAAATTCTTCAATAACTTGTTTTGTAAAATCTAAATTTACCTGAGAGGGAAGAGGATGAGTCCCTAATGTGAATTTTATTTTTTTAAACTCTGTTTCTACTGTATCAATAACGTAGCCTTTAGTTAGTTTATCTTCTAACTTGTTTTCAATTAATTGAGATATTTTCCCAGAGCCCTTACCGAAACCGAGTAGGTAAACGTTTTCAAATTTATTTAAATCAAAGCTTTGGCCATTTAAATATAAAATATTATTTTCTAAATTTACTTCTTTATTTATTATATTTTGGGGTTGAATTGCGTTTAATCCTTCTTCTATAAAGTCTAAAACTATTTTTCGTTGAGCAGATGTGTTTAAGCTGGAGTAATTTTTAATAATTCCCATAACTTATCTTAGCATATCTAAAAATCTTGACCTCAGCTAAAAATAGTCCTATAATATGCAGATTATGCCTTTAGAAATTTTTAGATATATCGAAGGACAAGATTCATGCGTAGGTTATGATATTGTTAAACCTGGGGATTATAGAACAATTGTCGATAGGCCGGCAGATTTAATTACAGGAGAAAGCTTAGATGAAAGGTTAATTTTAGCAAGATGTAGAAAAGATGATCGTTTGTCTTTGTATTACACAATTCATCCATTAGCTTTAGTTACTCTTTTTGGTCATGACGAAGCAATGTTTACGAAAGATGGAGTAGAAAACAGGGCGGTAGTAGTTTTACCAGGCGCAGAGCATATAATTAGGACTAGGGAAAGATTTCAGGGAGATATTTATGCAAATTATCGCTATAGACTAGCTCACAGATAATTAACTCTTTTTCGTAGCTTGTGAGGGTTGTTGAGCTGGAAATCTGCTATCTATCATTGAGATGTATCCTGTAACTCTTTGGTATGCTTGTCTCATTCTCACTTGATCAATAGTTGGCGGCTCATCTAATTCTGCTGTATATGTTTTTTTAAATGCATCCATTCTTTCTTCTCCCAAGCCTCTTGTTGCTGTAGTTTTTGCATCAAAATATTCTTTTAAAACATGTCTATATGGTTGTGTTGGATCGAGAATTTCTTCTGGCGCAGAAAAGCCAATAACTCTAATGACTTTTTCCCAAGCAGGTAAAGTAGTCGCAGGTTGCCCAGGTCTTCTTTCAAGAGGTCTTAATCTTCCTGGTAAATGTGAATGTCTTGTTCTTGGTGATCTTGAGTGTTCGGCTGACATAGTAAATTGAGCAGCAAGTTATATTAGCACTATCTTTTTTAAAATACAACTATTGTAATTTCTGATAAAATAGATTCATGTCCAAAGATGGAAGAATCTGGTTATCGCATACAAGTTTAGAGCTTTTAGAAAGATGTCCTCGCTGTTTTTGGTTACAGGTTAAAAAAGGAATAAGGCAGCCTGAAGGAATAGTTTCAAGGCTTGCTAATAGATTTGACGGTGTAATTAAAAACTATTTTGATAAATATCGCCTAAAAGGTGAATTGCCGCCAATGGTTCAAGACAAATTAGATGGCAAGCTGCAGAATCCTTTTGTTGAAACATATTTTGCACGTATTAATCAAGAATTTGGTTTTTTTGGAAAATTGGATGAATGTTTAGTTGATGAGGAGGGAAGACTTACGCCAATAGATTTTAAAACTTCGAGCACTGATCCAAGAGACAAAGAGATACTTAGCGCCTATCAGTCACAAATAGATGATTATTTATTCTTACAAGAGCAAAATAATAAAAAAACTACTGGAACTGGATATTTGATCTTTTTTTATCCTGATTTTGGTGAAGAATTGCATGATGGTTTTCCAATGATTATTCATCTGCAGAAACTAACGGGAGATCCAAAAAAAACTAAATTAAGATTAGAAAAGGCAATGGATATGTTATCCAAAGATATGCCTAATCCAAATTCAGATTGTACATTCTGTAGTTATATTGGAAAAAGAGAATTAGCTGAATCATAAATAAAAACCTTGCTATTAGCCTCGATTTGGAGTATAATTTATACTCACAGATGCTTTTAAACCTCCAAAAAGATTTAAAAAAGCTGTCCAACAAAAAAAAGGCAGAGTTCTTATCTTCCTATTTTAAAACAGGAGAAGGAGAATATGGTTTTGGAGATATCTTCTTAGGTGTTACTGTACCTCAATCAAGAGCTTTGGCAATAAAGTATCAAGATTTAGAATTAACAGAGATTACTGAATTGTTAAAATCAAAAATTCACGAAGAAAGATTAATAGCTCTTTTAATTTTAGTTCATAAATTTGAAAAGCTACCAATGGAGCAAAGAAGAATCTATGAATTCTATTTAAAAAATACAAAATTTATTAATAACTGGGATTTAGTTGATTTGTCTGCACATAAGATTGTTGGAGGATACTTGGAGGATAAACCCAAGGACATTTTGTATAAGTTAGCTAGCTCAAAAAATATGTGGGAGAGAAGAATAGCATTACTTTCTACTTTTAATTTTATTAAATCAGGTCACTTTAAAGATTCTTTAAAGCTTGCAGAAATTTTACTTACTGATAAAGAAGATTTAATTCAAAAAGCTTTGGGATGGATGCTTAGGGAAATTGGTAAAAAAGATAGAGAAGTAGAAGAAAAATTTTTAAATAAATATTATAAGAAAATGGCAAGAACTGCTTTGAGATACTCAATTGAAAGATTTCCTGAAGTTTTAAAGAAAAAATATCTTCTCGGAAAAATTTAAATTATTGTTTTTTTATTTCCTCTAGACTAGAATGCACGTATGCGAAAGGTAAAAACTAAAAATTCTAACGCAGTTGTAAATTTTTTATTTGAAGTAGGAATTTTATCTAAAACTCCTAGATCGGGATTCCATTTTTTAGGAAGTGGGCAACAAAGTGTTTCTGAACATATGACCAGAACAATTTATGTTGGCTATGTTTTATCAACTCTTGAAAAAGGGGTTAGTTCAGAAAAGATATTAAAAATGTGTATGCTGCATGATTTAGCAGAAGCCAGAACTTCAGATTTAAATTATGTCCATCAAAAATATACTATTGTTGATGAGCATAAAGCCATTGGTGATTTAATTTCTACTCTTCCATTTGGAAATGATCTAGCGGATATTTTAAACGAATATAAAGAAAGAAAATCAAAAGAATCTTTGCTTGCTAAAGATGCAGATAATTTGGAATGGTTACTTTCCCTTAAAGAACAGGTAGATATTGGTAATACTAGAGCTAAAACCTGGATTCCTTCAGCTATTAAGAGATTAAAGACAAAGGTAGCAAGGGATTTGGCTAAAAAAATTATTAAAACCAAATCTGATGATTGGTGGTTTTCCGAAAAAAATGATGATTGGTGGGTAAAAAGAAATAAGGATATACTCAAAAAACGATTTTAAGAAAATAGTTGACAAATGGGTAAATAATGTGTCTAAAATAGGGTATGGAGAAAAAGTTAATTAGCGTACATGCAGTTACTATCCATATCTACACAGTTGCAATCATTCTTCTTTTAGCTTTATTAGGTCTTTTAGGTCTTAAATATTTGCATTTAAAAATGGCAGTTAAGAATTATACTCAGTCTGCAATATATATTAATAATCAAGCAAAACCAAATGGTTATGTTTCGGAATATGCAGTTATCGTTGCTAGGGGAGTAAATCAGATTCCCGCTGCATCTTTACAAACATATATAGAGGATTTATCGAAAACGATTAATCGAGATATTGTAGTTTTAGATAAGAGTCAAAAAATACTTGCTCAGACAATTGCAGCAAATAAAGGTAAAGCATATGGATATGGGATGGATGAGATTAGATCTACTCTCGGAGATGGGCAAACACGTAGGTTTGAAGAAAGAGGAGCAGATTATCCTAACGGCCTATGGAGATTAGTTGTTCCCGTAAGAAATACCACGGGAGAGGTTACAGGCGCAGTAATCATTTCAGACTCCGAAGTTTTTAGTAAGTAATTAATTAAGCCTCAAATATTTGTACTCTAGGATATATTATTGTATAATAAATTGATGGGAAAAGAATGTGGTTCATATCTAAAAAGTGAGGGTATAGGAGTAGCAAGTTTGGTTTGTGGTACCGAAGCATGTCCATTGAAGAGTGGAAGGCTTTTGTACGTTGATGATAAGTCAGGATTGCTTACTCCTGCTGATCTAAGAAGAAGCATACAAAAACGTGCTAGTGTAATTACTGGTATGGTGTGTGTTGCGGGTGATACAGCTAGGGTACCAGACTATAGTCCGAATTATTCCGAAATGCAAACTGCTCCAAAAGTGAGATAAGGAAAATGAAAAATCATTTTGAAGCAGAAAGAATCACCATGCCAACAGCCGCTGAGGTTAATAGATTAACAGGTATTTTTGGTGGAGATTTGAGTCCTCTTGGGGCAATTCATACATTAGCACCGGGTTATGTAACTTCAGATTGGGAAATTGATACTCCAGTTAATCCAGATAAACATTTATTAGAACGCAGTTTGAGAATCGGTCCTGCAGAGATAACTATGGATTTTGGCCAAAATATGTTTTTTTTGAAATGGTTTGCGGCACTACCTCCTTTTATGTTTCCTAAACCAAATGTTCAAAATTATTTAGATTTCAGAGACTTTGCTTTTGAAGAATTTCCACAAATGCTTTGGTCGCATGCAGTGGGTGATGATATTCCAAATTTAAATTATCTAGCTCATTCTACAGTAAGGGTTCAGTATAGGGGAAAAGCAGCATCAAGTAGATATGATTTAGGAAAAGAAAAAGACAGAATAAGTTTCGAACTAGATTTTATTGACAGATCTGAAAAAATAAAAGCAATTAGTATCGAGGGAAGAACTGACGCAGATCACGATAAGCCTGGATATTTTCATTTAAGGTTGGATTACAGAGGCGCAAATGATCCCCAAACTAAGGTTTCATTAGGTTTTATGTTGGATGATTTTGGTCTGGGTGCCTTTAATCCTGAGGTAGTTGGTTGGGCAATAGAAACAAATGAACATGTAGATAGGATTGAAGACCCAATTGTAGCAGCTTGCAATTTAATTGAAGCTATGGATCCTACTTTGCAGGCGCAAATTGAAATAGCAAAGGCAAAAAAAGGTCTGCTATAATAAGGTTATTGCAAGTTTAAGTCCTACAGTATCATGCAGATAAAAATTCCTAAAATCATACAGGTTGGGTTAGTGGTAATTGTCATTAGTATAAGTGTAGGTGTATTCTATTTTTTAAATTCCCAAAAGATAAATAAGATATCCACACAGGTTACTAATCAGGTAGCTACAAATTTAAATTTTCCTTTTTTTGAACTGACTATTCCTGGGCTAAGGCAAAAAAAGTATGAGAGTAAGCTGGGTAATCTTGAAAAATATTCAACTGGTGTAAATTACACTGCTTATCTTACTTCCTATATTTCAGAAGGAAATAAAATTAATGGACTTCTTACTATTCCCAATGGTGAAAAACCAGTTGGTGGTTGGAAAGCGATTGTTTTTGTCCATGGATACATTCCACCCTCGCAATATTCAACAACCCAAAAATATGAGGCATATGTTGATTATTTAGCTAGAAATAACTTTGTAGTTTTTAAAATAGATCTAAGAGGGCATGGGGAGAGTGAGGGGCAAGCTAGAGGAGGTTATTATTCTCCTGATTATGTAATAGATACTTTAAATGCCAGAGCTGCTTTGCAAAATACAGATTTTGTTAATCCCGAGCAAGTTGGTTTATGGGGACATTCTATGGCAGGAAACGTAGTTAGTAGGGCAATAGCTGTTAAGACTGATATTCCTGCAGTTGTTATTTGGGGTGGTGCTGTTTATTCATATTCTGATATGCAAAAATATGGTATTTCCGATAATAGCTACAGGCCTCCGCAAGATGCAAATCGAAACACATCTTTTAGAGCAATGATTAATAATAAGTATGGTCAATTTGATCCAAGTAGCGAGTTTTGGAGCAAGGTTCCGATGACAAATTATCTAAATGATATTCAGGCTGCAATCTCATTAAATCATGCAATAGACGATGACGTTGTAGATATTGGTTATAGTCGGGATCTAAATGCATTACTCGATAAAACCAATATTGTTCATGAGTTAAATGAATATCCAAGCGGAGGACATAATATTAGTGGAATATATTTCTCACAGGCAATGCAAAACACTGTTAATTTTTTTAATAAATATTTAAACTAAGTTTATTTGACATTAATTTCTTAAAAGCTATAATATCTGCATGAAATCCCCAGAAAGATATATGGATCCCAGATTCAATGATTTTACCGAAATGGCAGAGAGGGCGAATGTTTTATATAAGCAATCTCGGGCAGAAACGGGTAAAAATGATTTTAGAAGTCGATTTTTAGCAGAATCATCAGCTTGGTATGGAGAGCGAGCATTCGTACTAGCCAATCGATTTGGTATTGCAGATTTTATAAGTAATATTATTGCTAGAGACGCTCTCATTGCCTATTTCAATGCAGGTTTACCAGCTGAGGTTTTAAGATTTGGAAATTTTGCAAAAGAAGCAGTTGGAGATACTTTATTTACAAAAAGCATTGAACCATACTTAAATGCATCTATTGGCAATTTGCCTCCAGGGATTTCTCGAGTTGTTGCTTCTACGGGAGTAAAGCATCCACTATCTCCAACTTTACTTTAAGATTAGTTGACAATATTTTGGATGAGTATATAATTCAAATTTAATATGGCGGAAATTATTAGACGAGGAAAAGGAATATTGCCAAGGCGAGAAATTGGATCTGGAGGCGATTTGTCTCGACCACAGATAAAATTTACTAGGCTTTTAGGTTTTACGCAGGATGATCTCAGGTTAATAGGTGGTGGAGATTTAGCCGTTGGAGTAGCGAGGTATTTTGAGGAAATGAATCGATTGCTGCAAGCTGGCGAATTAACTTCGGGTGGAAGAATATTTGGTGCAGAATTAGATGCATTAAGGTCTAATCTTATACCTCCAGTCATTAAAGACGTAGAAAATTAATCTTTATAGTTTTTCTTCTTATCTCTTTCTTACAATTGTTTAATTTCAGTTTTACTCATGCAGTATAGAGTGTATTTATGATGAAAGGAGGTGGGATAAATGTTAGATAATTCTAATCTACAACAAAATGATTCTGATTTGGATACCAGAGCGGACAAAAGAGGTTTTGCTTCAATGGATCCGGATAGGCAAAGAGAGATCGCCTCAAAAGGAGGAAAAGCATCCCATAGAAGCGGTAATGCGCATGAATGGGATAGCGCTGAAGCCAAAGAAGCGGGCCGAAAAGGCGGAAGCCGCTAGTTTTAGCTAATTTATGCTGGGGCCTATGGAGTCATTTGTTCCATAGGCGAATTCATTAATAACTTATTTACAAACTTCTGATTAACATTTTTATTTGATAAGAAAGCTGAGAAAATAGCACACGTTTTAAGTAAGGAGTTATTTATGAGATTTAAGTCACTATTATCAATTTCTACAAAGATATTAAATACACCGTAAGGATCTTTTTTCCAGTTCCATGAAGTATTTCCGGAAAAAGTTGCTTCGTTTTGACCGTGTAAAATTTTTTCCTCACAGAGTTTTTCTAGTAAAATATGCTCAAATAGATGACCAAGTTCAGTGTTAGCGATTTCAATATTAAAAGGTAAATTTTCCGCATTATAGCAATCGGATTGGAGGATAGTGGGTAGATTATTTTTAAAGTAAGAATATGTATGAAGTAATTTTTGAGTATTCACATATGGAGTAAGCATTATGAGTTTAATTGCGATACTATTGCCTTTTATTTTTAATTCCAGTTTATAATTATCAAATAAAATCATGTTAACTTCTAACATTATAAACATATAAAATTTACAAATGCAAGCTCAGCAGTAGATATTATAGGTTATTGTCGAGTTGTATATTTTTATGAAATAAATTTGACTTTAAGCCTATAAGTGCTAAAATACTGAAGGCTAAGATGACATGACAAGTCGGAGCTCTAGGAAGAAAAGCAAATCTGCTAATTAGAACCTAGCGGGAAGTTCCCGAAATAGAACATAAGCGCAAAAAACGCTAGATTATAAAGTAAGGTGGTACAGCGTAAATCGCCCTTACAAGATACTAAAATTTGGTATTTTGTGAGGGTTTTTTATTATGAAAAAAAGAAAGATTCCAGCGACAATGGTAACGCAGCATCCTGATCATGCTTCTAAACCGTATTGGCATTATAGGGCATATATAACGACCGAATACGAATCAAAAGAGGCTTATTTGTCGTTTGCTGAGTTAAATGCAACTGAATACAAGTGGGATTGGGAAGGTAAATTAGTTGATGAATCTGTTGTTGAAAGGTTTTTTGGAGAGCATTTTGAGTACTTCTCAAAAAATCCATTAGGAGAAGAAAAATTCTTAACCTTTAGGCTTCCAAATCCAAGAGTCGAAACAGAATTTAGGCTTTTAAGAGCGTTTATTAATATGGCCAGTGCTGGTTCAGTTGCTAAGCATTTTGGATTTACTAAGCCACCAATTTTTGAAGTAATTTTGCCCTTAACAGAAACTGCTGAGGAGATGTTGTCTTTGCAAGAAGCATTTGCCCAGATTCATAGTTTAAAACATCCCTTATTTAGATTAGAAGGTTTTTTAACCAATTTAAGAGTTATACCGCTTTTTGAAGATGTAACTACTATTATTAATTCAGATAAAATCTTAGAAAAATATTTAAAGATATATAAAAAAAGGTTTAAAAAACTCCCTCCATATATGAGGCCATATGTAGCAAGATCTGATCCGGCTTTAAACAGTGGGTTAATTCCAACAGTTTTAGCGATTAAGATTGCCTTATCTCGTTTTAAAAAGCTGGAGAAAAAATTAAAAATTCCACTTTATCCTGTTATAGGTGCTGGGAGTTTGCCTTTTAGAGGTGGGATAAATCCAGAAAGTGTTGTTGATTTTGCAAATGAATATAAAGGTATAAGAACTGTAACTATTCAGAGTGCTTTTAGATATGATTACCCTTTGCCAAAAGTTAAGGCCGCAATTGAATATTTAGAAACTAATTTAGTAAAACAAAAAGCAATAAATATTTCTGAAAAAGAAGAAAAAGAGTTGCTTGGTTTAATAAGTGAGGGAAGTAAGCTTTATAAAAATTTAATTTCTGAAATAGCTCCAATAGTTAATTTAGTTTCCCAATATATTCCTCAGCGAAGAGAGAGATTTCAACATATTGGTTTGTTTGGATATTCTAGAGGAGAAAAAGGTGTGAAGTTGCCTAGAGCAATCTCATTTACTGGTTCAATGTATTCATTAGGCATACCTCCGGAACTATTAGCCAGCGGTAAGTTAATCGAATATGCAATCAAAACTAAGAAAATCAAAGTTTTGGAAAAATATTATGTAAATATGCAAAAAGATTTAATAAAGTCTGGAAAGTATTTGAATAAAGAAAATTTAGTAATTCTTTCTCATAAATCATTAGTATTTAGCGAGATTTTAGAAAGTGTAGACTTAATTGAAAAATATTTAGGTAAAAAATTAGGTCCAACTACAATTTCAGAAAAAAAACATTCTTTATTATCTAAGAAGCTGTTGGAAAATGTTAAAAATAAGGAGTTAGCTAAGAAATATCTAAAGCAAGCAGCTCGATTAAGAAGGAGTATGGGTTAATATGAATACTGAATGGGAAAGACATAAAAGAGCAGGAAGAATAATCGGAGGATTAGGCCGAAATGCAGATGTTCCGCCTCCACATAGTAGTCAGGGATGGGAGATTGGTGGTTCAAGCATTAAAGTTGATGGTACTCATTTTCCATTGAGAAGGGGTATGCTTGAGATGGAGCTAGTAACAAAACCGGAAATATCGAAAATTAATTGGCTGGGAATAATGCCAAATATGCTTATGCCTGGCCATGGTGGAGAATACACGGTATATGGATTAGGCTTTCTTTTGGGAGAGCTACCTGCAAAGTTTACCTGCGGAACTCCTGATATAAAAAAAATAATTGCTGAATATAGAGAAGGATCAAGTATAGAAATGGGTTTTAGAGATGGGGAAGAGAGGCAATACGATTTAAAGCATCAAAGAGACCAGATGTTTTTTGCCATGGATTTTGCAACACCTGGTCAGGAAGATCATGTCTCTAGATTAACAATGAGAGGAAGAAATATTGGCGGTAATCCAAGCGCATATACTTTAGACGTTCGATATCCAGATGAGGCTCTCGAAGGTGTAAGCGTATCGCTTTCCATTATTAATAGTCCTTTGAGTTATTTAAATTGGAATCCTAATTTATTGCAATGGATTATTGAGCATCATTATTACAGTGGTCATGTAGAAAATCCTGCACTTTCTGCATTAGGTCTAGCTCCGTTAGTGCAGCAGGAAGTAAGAGCTGCGGTTAAAAACAAATAATTTATCTTAAGAAAAAAAGAAGTCCCAGAGAAAAGAGGGTAAAGATAAACATGAATAAAAAAGTATAGACTAGTAGATAAATTGCTTCTTTTTTCTTTCCATCAATATACATCAATACAGGTTTCCCCAATACTAAAAAAGAAGTAAGACCTGCTGAGAAGACAAAAAGCATCAATAGGGCAATGGGTGCAAGAAAAACATTTGCTTTTCCTAATTTAATACTTCCTGCATAGAATATAAAAAGACCAATTGCATATACATATAAAGTGGTAAGAAGTGAGTTGAGAAGAGCCCATTTCCAGATTCTATTCATGGATTAAGTATACCATTTAATTGCAAGTTTTAATTGACACTGAATTTCAAAAGGAGTAATCTCAGGTGAGAGGAGGTGAGATTATGAAGCAGCAAGCAAGTAGTGGAGCCATTTATGGAACTGGAGTAATTGGTGCATTAATATATTTTTTAACTCATGCCCAAGGTTTTCAGGGAATGATTTTTGGTATTATCCAAGCATTTTTTTGGCCAGGAGTATTAGTATATAAAGCTTTAGAACTTTTAAAAATATAAAAGTTGACAGAGTAAGCTATATATGTCTTACTAAATTAAATGGAAGAGAATCCATCAAAATTGAATTTATTTTTTTCGCAGGTAAAGTCTTTTTTTACTTCGAATAGTCTTTTATTTAAATTCCTCCCGGTTCTAGTTTTAGGTTTAGCCATTCCTGCGACAGTATATTTATCTCAACAACAACAAAGTATTCGAAACTTTGCAGCTGAGACAGTTAAGCCAGAAGTTAAAAAAGAACCAGAATTTTTCGGATACATTGTTGAATTTAAGTCTCAGCCATCAGTTAAATCTACTGCAGGTAAATTAACATCTAAATTAGTCGATAACGATTCAATTGCGTCTTTAAGGAACGCAAACACCTCTTTATTAAGGGAGCATCAGGAAATTAAAAAAGATCTTTTAGCAAGAATAGGAAAAAATTCTTTTGACTTAGATAAGATAAAAAAAGGAGATAAGAAAGTTAAATTACTTGGGGAATATACAACTTCTTTTAATGGTATAGCAATTGATGCTGATGAGGATCAAATTGCAAAAATTAAAAGTTCTCCACAAGTTAAAGCAGTCCATAAAAATTATGCAGTAAAGGCAAATTTAATGGATTCGGTGCCACTTATTGGAGTAGATAGAGTTTGGCAGTCTGTCAAAGATAAAATCGATGGCAGTCCTGTAACGGGTAAGGGAATAAACATAGCTGTTTTAGATTCAGGAGTGGATTATGCTCATCCTGATTTGGGCGGAACGAATCTACAGGAGAGAAATTTTATAAAAATTAATAATACTCCTGTTAAAACAATTGCAAGTGTCATGGAGGAACAATTATTTTCTTATGACGGAGACAAGGTTGCTTATTCTTCGGGAAACAATAAGGTTTCTATTTATTCATTCTCTACAGGTAAAACCCAAACAGTAGACGTAGAAACAAATCTTTCTGGATCTGGAATTACAACTCTTCTTTTAAGAGGTGATAATTTATTTATAAACTTTTTATATTCTGGTCCCGGGAGCGCAATTTATTATAAAAATTTAACCACAGGTGAATTTAAAAAAGTAACTAATATTACTTCTGCAGATGGTTATTTGCCGATAAGTTCCAGAATGAATTATTATAATGGAAAACTTTATTATGAAAATAATCCTGGTACGCTTTCAGAAGAAGGAACTTCCTTGCAAAGCATCTATTCTTATGATGTTGCAACTTCAACTAATTCACTTCTTATTGATGTTCAATCACATGGTTTCGTAATGCTTGATATATCAGGCGATAAATTAATCTATAGAAAAGGTTTAGGTGGATACGATAATCCAAATAGAGTTATAGTTTACAATCTTTCTTCTGGAGTAAGTCAAGAGTTACCAATGCAAAATGTAAGGCGAGTACAGGATATAAAAGGAGATTATATTTTATACAATGAGTACGCTTACGGAGATAGATATCATTATTATAATATTGTAACTAGAGAAGATAAAGTTATTGAATATCCAAATCTAACTCAATATCAAAACTCCCAAGTTTCAGATAATAATACTCAAAATGTAGGTTTTAAGTTTGATAGTGGTAATTTAGGATCAATCGGTGACGGAATAATCTTTTTTGAAAAAACAAGGAATGAAGAATTAATAGCTGCATATGATTTGTCTCTAAATCGTTATGTAATCTTAAATTTAAAATTACCCATTAAAACAATTCAAGTACAAGGAAAAAAGATGTGTTTTTCTACAGAGACACAATTTGATGCATTTAGCACTTCTAATATTTATTGTCATGATTATGATGCTTCTTTTGCCTATCCTATGCCTGCGAATGTTTTCAACACCAAGGTTGTAGGTGGTTATAATTTTATTGAAAATAACAATAATCCTCTAGATGATAATATGCATGGTACTCATGTTTCAGAAATAATTGCTGGAAATGGGGCTCTTAAGGGAATTGCGCCAGACGCAAAAATTGTTGCATATAAAGTATTAAATAAAGGAGGAGTTGGAAGTTTTAGCGATATAATTTCAGCTTTAGATAGGGCTATTGCAACAAGAACAGATTCTGATTCGAATAATGATATTGATGTTATTAATTTAAGTTTGGGTGGATATTGTTCAATTCCGTATACAGCAGATTGTGGTCCAGAAGATCCAGCTTCAACTGCGGTGAATAATGCTGTTGATGCGGGGATAGTAGTCGTCGTTGCTGCCGGTAATGATGGTCCACTTGCAAGTACAATTGGAACTCCTGGATTAGCTGAAAAAGCTATTACAGTTGGAGCAGTTGATAAGAAAAAAGAAGTTACTAGTTTTAGCTCTCGAGGTCCGGTAATTTTAAACGGTCATAATTTTCACAAGCCAGATATTCTAGCTCCAGGTAAAGAAATTTGTTCTGCAACTCTATACGGGTTTGGTTTTTATCCGTCTAAAACTTGTGCACCTGGAAGTTATATTTCAATGAGCGGCACAAGTATGGCAGCTCCCCATATTGCTGGTATTGCAGCTTTGATTTTACAGTTGCATCCAGATTGGACGCCGCAACAAGTAAAAGATGCTATAAAAAATAGCGCAGATGACCTACATCTTGGGGAAGATATGCAGGGAGCAGGTTTGGTCAATACTCTTAAAATATTTAACGCTCAAACTTCATCACCAACACCTACGCCTGAGCTTAAAATAACAAGAATAGTTGCAAATCAAGATGCTTATGTAAATAAAAATACTCCAAGTAAGAATTTTGGAAAAACTAATACGCTTTTACTAGACAATAATCCACGAAGTATAGGATATTTAAAATTTGATTTAACTAAACTCGCTGGAAAGCAGATTAAAAGTATAAAACTTGTTTTAACAGTTTCAAAAAATTCAGCTTCATATAAAAATGGTGGGGCAGATATTTATGTAACAAGTAATAATTGGCAAGAGGCTAAGATTAATTTTAATAATAAACCTGCACTCGGAACATATGTATATCGTTACATTAATTTAGTAAAAAGTAATACTTCTTTTACGCTTAATTTGACAAATGAATTGAAGCAATATGCAGGACAAGTATTATCACTATCTTTAAGTCCTGTTTATAATTTTAATCCTGGTTTGTATGTAAATTCTTCTGAAGCAGTAACTGGAAAGCCTACTTTAATTATTGAATATCGATAATTTTCTTAATTTGATTTTACTTTAATATTATTTTATTCCTATTTTTGCCTATTAAGATTAATTAATGATTAAAAAGTTTTTACTAAATCCAAGAATAAATGAATAGGTATCTTAAAACTATATTAATAATTTTGACGTTTGCAATCCTGTTGTTAGTCTGTATTTTTTCTCTTTGGCAAGTAAGTAAAAATTCCCAGCAAAATATTAATGATACCGAAGGTAATAATTCAATAAATTCGCATAAAGAATCTGTAACAGTTTATACGCAAAATTTATCAGTACCATGGTCAATGGTTTTTTTGCCTGATAATAGGATGTTAGTAACTGAGCGAGGAGGGAAGGTAAGAATCGTTGATCAAAACGGAAAACTCCAAGAATCTTCCGCAGTGGTTTTAAATGTGCGGCAAGATTTAACCGGGGAAAATGGTTTACTTGGAATTACTCTTCATCCAAAATATATCCAAAACCATTATGTATATTTATATTACACATATCAAACTAATGGACAATCATTTAATAAAGTTGCCAGGATGACTTTTACAGCTGATAAGTTGATTAATGAAAAAGTGATTGTAGATAAAATTCCGGCAGCTATCTTTCATGATGGAGGCAGAATTAAGTTTGGACCTGATGGTTTCTTATACATCACAACAGGAGATGCTAGGAGTTCTCAATTTGCTCAAGATAAAAATTCTCTAGCAGGAAAAATTTTAAGAGTAACAGATGAAGGTAAAGCTGCTCCTGGTAATCCTTTTAATAATTTAGTCTATTCATATGGACATAGAAATCCTCAAGGTCTTGCTTGGGATCAGGGGGGAAATTTATGGGAAACCGAGCATGGTAGATCTAATCCAACTGGATATGATGAAGTCAATTTTATTGAAAGAGGAAAAAATTACGGGTGGGAAATAATTCAGGGTGATGAAGAAAAACAGGGTATGGAAACTCCCAAGAAAAATTCAGGTTCGACTACGACCTGGGCTCCATCTGGAGCAGTATTCGTAGGCAATTCTTTCTTTTTCGTTGGACTTAAAGGAGAAACATTGTATGAAGCGGTTATTGAGGACAATAATATTGTAGATTTTAAAGAACATTTTAAAGGAGAATTTGGGCGACTTAGGGATGTGGTTTTAGGAAACGATGGGATGCTTTATTTAACTACAAGCAATAGAGATGGAAGGGGAAATTCAAGAGTAGGAGATGACAAGATAATTAGGGTTAATCCAAATTCTTTGTAATCTAATAAATGTCGTTATTGACATCAAAATCAAAGAGGAGTATATTTTTCAATTATTATGCCATCGGCACATGAAAGAAGATTAAGAAGATCTACTCCAGTTGAATTAAGACCAGCTATGCCAAATCCAGTTCCCCTTGCAGAAGGTCGTTTTGATCCGGATTCGATTAAATCTACTTTAGTAGGTACTCCGCGAAGAAGTTTATGGGTAGTAACTTTAGATAAAGAGGCAACAGGGGATACCTATGATACTTGGATTATGCGAGTTCCTCAGGGTTATGAAGCAAGAGGAGAGGGAGATCAAAGAGAGTTTCATAGGGTTTCAGATGGGGCTTTTTTACATGAAGATAGTTTATTAGAGCCAACAAATCATCCATTACTAAAACCCTTGAATGCTCAATCTTCGCACTCAGAATATTTAGCAGATGTGCATCATAATTTTGCAGTAGCTAGTTCAGTTTTTGCTTTAGGGAGACATTTTACCTCAGAGCCTGAACTAGCTTATTTTAAAGAAGATCCTTTAGTAGCAGAATTACCATTAGAAAAAAGATTAGTCTCTGATCAGCATGCTTTTCCAGGAAAGGGGGCGGGTAGAGAGCTTTTTGTTAGCCTTACTGATGATGTAGAAGGCGATGGAGATTATGTTGATACTTTAAGTTTCACTCAAGAAGTATTAGTAGATAATGGATTTTCAGATCCATTAGCAAATGCTGCGATGAGAGCAATTGATTTAATAAATGATGGAACTGATGTTAGATTTTTTGAGGCTTCTCATTATAGAACTAGAGCTGAGATTGAAAAAGCAGCAGGAGAACACGCTGCTCAAGCACTAATAGATCAAGGTTTTCTTGAAGCTCATCCCAAATGGATAAGAGCATTAACTGTTCAGCCTTTAGATGATGGAGTAATAAGTTTTATAAGTACAGATCCTAAAGATCACAGAAGTCATCCTCAAGCTCCATATAGAATTGATGTCAGAAGATTACATGAAGTTTTTTACCCAGAGAGATACTAACATTAACTCATCTTGACATTCTTTATATAAAAACGTAAAATCCTCAACCATATAATGAAAAATCATCTTGAATTAGGACAAAGAATTGCTAGACAAGCAGATCAGCTTGTAGCAAAAAGATTCCATGAAATATTAGGAATTCCAGCAGATGAATATAGGGCTGGTTTGCAGGTGCCTGCTGATGCTGCAATTCCAACTGAAACACAAATGCATCCTCATCCATTATTAGTTGATCCACGAGTTAGTTTGAAAGATTTAACTACACATTTTATTGGAGTTGGTGCTTTTAGACCAAGAATTGTAACAATCGGTTTACTTGAAAATGGAATTAATGGTCTGACTGATTTAAATGGAAATCCAATTGTTGAACAAGCAAATCCGTACATTGCCTTCGTTGATTTTGGCAGAGATTATGGAACTAATGATTTCAATGTAGCAGTTGAAAGATTTACACAGAATAGCGTTGGTATAACACCATTAGAAGGGGTTGCATTGCAGTTACAATACGGTTCAAAGCTTCAAAAAGAAGACTACAATATTGTGCTTGGAGGAGCCCGTGGTAGATGTTGTGATTTAGATAGGGGTATAGATGGAATAGGTTTAGTATCTGCTGGAGAAGCAATTAAAATGGGAACACATAGCATGGGATACTTACTAGATCGTAGGCCTGGTGGAGTGGTAACAAGAGCAAAAGATATTGTTGTTCTTGGGTCTGTAAAATAACTTCTTAACTTTTTGATATAATTAGCCTCATATGAATCTTTCAATTGGTATCGTAGGTCTTCCAAATGTAGGAAAAAGTACACTTTTTAATGCTCTTTTGAAAAAGCAGCAAGCTTTAGTTGCAAATTATCCGTTTGCAACAATTGAGCCAAATGTTGGTGTAGTTGCTGTTCCTGATGATAGGTTACTTAGTCTAGCAGAGATTACAAAGTCAGAAGAAAAAATGACAGATTTGCCTCCAATAAAACCAGCAACTGTAAATTTTGTAGACATTGCTGGACTAGTTAAAGGCGCTTCAGAAGGAGCAGGACTTGGTAATAAATTCTTAAGTCATATTAGAGAAGTGAGTGTAGTAGCTCATGTTGTTCGTGCATTTGAAGATGAAAATATTTTAAAAGAAGGCGCTGTAGATCCGAAGTCAGATTATGACACTATAAGAACAGAACTTCAAATTGCGGACTTACAAACTGTACAAAATGTATCTGAAAAAGCATTAAGGACAGATCCTGTGAAAAAAGCTGCAGTTGAAAAAATAAGACAAGTTTTAGATAGTGGCAATAATGCATCTACGACATCTTTAACAGAAGAAGAAGCTTTGTCTGTTAAAGAGTTTAATTTATTAACTTCCAAGCCTGAAATTGTCGTTTTAAATATTTCTGAAGCAGATTATAATCCGGAAAGTATTCAAAAAATTATTGGTACATATGCTGGTCTTTTAGAAGTAGAGGAGCACAGAGTAATTGTAATTTGTGCCAAAATTGAGGCAGAATTAGCAAGTTTATCCGAAGAGGAGCAAGTGGAATATCTTAAAGATTTAGGAATGAGCAAATCAGGCCTTGAGAGACTTATTCAAAAAGCTTATGAAGAGTTAGGTCTTATTTCATTTTTAACAAGTGGCGCTAAAGAAGTTAAAGCCTGGACAATTAAAAAAGGAATTACAGCCCAAATGGCTGCTGGAGAAATTCATACAGATTTTATTAAAAAGTTCATTAAAGCTGAAGTTGTGCATTTTGCAGATTTCGTTGGCGCCAATGGTTGGAAAGGCGCAAGGGAAGCGGGAAAGGCACTTTTAGAGGGAAGAGATTATATTATGCAAAATGGAGATGTTGTTGAATTTAAAATAGGCACATAATTATTCTGTTATCTGTATCGGGATTTGATACCACTTTGAATCCAAATCTTTCATAAGCTCTTATTGCTGCTAAGTTATTTTTTGTTGTTTCAAGCCAGATTCCTTTATTAGGATTTTGAGTATATTCAAGTAAATTTTTATATTTATCAAAGGCTTTATCCATAAAGTGTTTTGATAAGCCTTTTCCTCTTGCTGGTTTATATATTCTAACTGCAAAAGTAACACCATATGAATCTTTATTAATTGGAAGTAAATATTTTTTATTTGGTAAATTTTTTCTTCCATACCAAAGAATACCTAAAAGGTTGTCTTTTACATCTGTTAAAACAAAAACTGTTCTATCTTTTTTTTGCCAAGAAGTAAAATGTTCTATGCTTCTAAATCTCTCTAAGTCTTTGGTGGTTTCTTGAATAATTTCGTCTGTGTTGGTGTAGTTTATGAGTTGTTGAATTTGTTTTTTAGTGATTCCTTCTTTAATGTAGACAGTTTCCATTGATAAATTATAACAATATTAATTGACAAAGATAATATAGAAATGTAGAATTGCGAGATTATGTCAGAGCTTATAGGAAAATATCGACCAGAACAACCAGTAATTACAGGTTTTGCACAAGTTTCTGGTTTTGGTGGAACAGAGGCAACAACTAATGGTTTATTAGATGGTAAAACTGCAATTGGAAAACACGATAACTTACAAATTCCTGGTGTTTCTGTTGCCGCACCAGCTCAATTTGATGCGTCAACTTTTCCATTTATAGCTGATTTAGATCCAAAATTTTTAAGAAGAACAAGTAGGTTTGGATTAATGACAATGGGTCTTATTGTTGAAGCAGGGTTGCATGCAAAAGTATTAGATGGGGATTATAAATTAATTCCACATTTTGATCCACAAGAGGCAAGTGTTGCTTTCGGAAGTGGTGTTGGTTCTTCTATCTATTTAGTTAGAAATGCAGATGTTTTAAGAGATCCAGAAAATAAGGATAGAAAAATTGGTCCATTTGAAGCATTACATAGCTTGCCAGAGGGTCCACATTCAAATGCAGCCTTAAGAATAAATGCTATTGGCCCTTGTGATTATGAATCTGCAGCATGTGCAACTTCACTATATTCAATGGAACATGGTTTTAATAGATTAATGAGTGGTCAAGCGCAAATTGTTTTTGCGGGTGGGGCAGAATTAGTATTAGAAGAGCCAGTCTTAGCTCTTGGTGAATTTAAATCTTTCAAAGCTTTAACGCATAGCGAAGATCCAAATAATGCAAGTATTCCTTTTTCAAAGCAAAGATCAGGATTTGTTATGGGTGAGGGTGGTGGAGTAGTGGTTATGGAAACTCTGGCATCAGCTCTAAAAAGAGAAGCTACAATTTATGCAGTGGTTGATTCAATAAGAAAAGGTTTAGGTGCAGGCGGAAGTTCAACTGATATGGCAACTGATAGAATTGCTAGTTTAATTAGTAAGGTTGCAAGGGGAAGAGAAATAGATGCTATATTTGCCCATGCTACAAGTACTCAGGTTGGGGACATTGCTGAAGCAACTGCTATTAGACAAGCATTGGGTAAAGACCACCCGATAGCAGATGTTACTTCAGTTAAGTCAGGAGTTGGTCATGCTTTAGGTGGAGCTGGAATTCTTAGCGTTATTGCAGGTGTTAGAGCCATACATGAGGGAGTAATTCCTCCAACTAGAGTTGGTGAGGGCATTGATCCACAAATTGTTGATCAAGGAGTCAATGTTGTTACAGAGGCTAAGGTAAAACAAATAAATACCGCTATTGTAGAAGCGTTTGGATTCCACGGACATAATGTTGTAGGCGCCTTAACTTCTTTATAACTTTTGTTATACTTAGTTCATGCCACAAGAATTGCCTCAAAGTTTAGATTTAAAGTTAGCGGCTGATCAAATTAGAATTCATCGAGAAATTGGAGAAGTAAAAAGATTTACAAATATGGTTTTTGTTCCTGGAAGAGATGAGCAGGTTGCATATAGTCCAGCAATGGAAATCTTAGTTAATAATCCAGTTCTTCTTAGATATTCATATGGTTTTAGAGCTCCCAGTATGTCTACAGCTTATCTTACTCCGACTCACACAAGAGAAACTGGACTTAGTAATGTTAGAGATTTTTTACATGATAATGGTTTTGTCGGAGAAAGAGCAATTCAAACAAGAGGAATTGTTGATTTAAATAATCCAGCAGAGGCACAAATCTTAGAAGTTGATAGAGATTCAAGTCAAACCGTAGTAGATGCAAATGTTTTATTTACTCGTGATCCTAGAACAATCCTTATTATTAAATCTTCAGATTGTCCAACTGGTAGTATTCACTTTAAAGATAATGTGGGAAGAGATGGAGTAGCTCTTGTTCATGGGGGAGCACAATCAATTAATTTTGGTTTAGTCAGGCAAGGCATGCAAGCTTTGCAAAGTGAACTCGGTGTGGATTTGGATAGCGTTACGGTTTCTATTTTTCCTGGTATGAAAGATTACACTCTTTCTAAAATGTGGAAAGATAAAGATGGGATAATAAGGCCAAGATACGAAGGCTTGTATCCAATAAACGTTAATGGGTTTTTGGAACCAGCTAAAACAGATGATCCTTTAGAGAAAAGAAAAATAGATTTAGAAAGTGCCTTTATAATGCAGCTCTTACAAGCTGGTGTTAACATTAAAAATATCGAAACGTTTGCCGTTGATACTTATGAAGATGCAAAGAAGGGTAGAGCATTTTCACACAGACTTATGGTTGATGAAAATGGTAGACCTGGCGCAAATCTGATAGCAATTCAACTAAGGCAAGCTACTTAAGTTCTGCTTGCTTAAAACCTTTGTGTATAGTAAAATTAAAGCCATGAGAAATTACAATTTAACTTTAGTTGTTAGTGGTTCATTAAAAGATGCTGACAGAAAAAAAGTTGTAGATTTAGTTAAAGAATATTTAAAGGGCGCAAAGTTTTCTAAATCAGATGAATGGGGAGAAAAAACTCTTGCATATAAGATTAAAAAAGATACAAAAGGTTTTTATTACAATTTTGAATTAGAATTAGAAAATGTTCCTGCAGACTTTGATAAAAAAGTTATTGCTAACGAAGACATACTTAGATATTTATTAATTAGATCAAAATAAAATGGCTAAAAGTTTAAATAGAGTTCAGTTAATTGGAAATCTAACAAGAGATCCAGAATTAAGATATACACCATCGGGTAGTGCAGTTTGTTCATTTAGTATTGCTACTAATAGAAGCTGGACAACTGATACTGGGGAGAAAAAGGACGAATCTGAATTTCACAGAATCGTTGCTTGGAATAAATTAGCTGAAATTTGTAGTCAGTTTTTAACAAAGGGTAGAAAAGTTTTTGTTGAAGGTAGACTTGCAACTAGAAGTTGGCAAGCGCAAGATGGAACCCAAAAACAAACAACGGAAATTGTTATTTCTGACATGATACTTTTAGATAATAGAAAATCAGAAGGTGGAGAAGATGTTGAGGCAGATGCCTCTCCAAAAGCTCCGAAAGTTGCAAAGAAAGCAGAATCAAAGAAAGAAGAGGAGGTAGTGGAAGAAGGTCCAGCAGAAGAAGAAATAGCTGCAGACGATATTCCATTCTAATATGGCAAAAAGAAAGAAAAGTTTTAAGAGAAATCAAAAAAATACAGCACCTAAAGAGTGTTGGTTTTGTGTAGAGAAAAAAGAGCCAGTATTTTCTGATGCTTCTACTTTATCTAGATTCGTTACCGAAAGAGGTAAGATCATCGGTAGAACTAGAAGTGGATTATGTGGTAAACACCAAAATAAATTAACTCTTGAAGTAAAACACGCAAGATATATTGCATTAATGCCTTATACAACCTCAGTTTAATTTAGTTTTAAGTTAAATTTCATCTTGATCCATTTCCCTAAATTTGTAATAATGGAAAGACTGTCGTAATTTACATGAAAAGAAATTCATTTATTAGACTTTTTTTATTCGTAGGTATAGCTTTTTTAATTGGATATTTTTTAGGAGTAAATAAAATTACTCTTGATTGGAAAAATTATAAACCTCAGCTAAATGTTGTCAGTAAAACTCCTCCTTCCGGCGTATCAAATGTAGACTTTACTCCTTTTTGGGCAGTTTGGGAAAAATTAATGGTAAATTATTACGATAAATCTAAATTAGATCAGCAAAAAATGCTCAATGGAGCAATTTCTGGTATGGTTGGAGCACTTGGAGATCAATTTACAATGTATCTTCCTCCAGTGCAAAATGATAATTTCAAACAAGGATTAGCGGGGCAATTTTCGGGAATAGGAGCTGAGCTAGGAACAAAAGACAAGGATATATTTGTAATCTCTCCTTTAGATGGAAGTCCTGCGGAGAGAGCTGGAATTAAAGCTGGAGATATAATCTTAGCTGTTGATGGAAAGTCCATTTTGGGTTGGAATGTATCACAAGCAGTTGAAAAGATTAGGGGGCCTAAGGGAACTAATGTTACTTTAACAGTTTTTCATAAGGATACAAAAAAACAAGCAGATCTAAAAATCACACGCGATGTCATAACGATTAAAAGTGTTGCAATGGACTTAAGAGATGCGCAATGTGAAAAAGATAACTGTAAAATAATATCCAAAGGAAACAGTTGTACAGGATCAGGTTGTGTTAAATTTGCCTATATTAGATTGTCTCAGTTTGGTGATAATACCAATCAGGAGTGGGTATCAATGATTACTGGAATCGTTAACAAGATGAAATCAGAAAATAACGTAAAGGGTGTAGTCTTTGATTTGCGCAATAATCCAGGAGGATATTTAACAGATGCAACTTTTATTTCATCTGAGTTTTTGGATTTAGGCAAAACAGTAGTTGTACAAGATAATGGTACAGCAGATAAGCTGCCAATGACAGCATCTAGGCAAGGTCAATTAACTAAGTCAAAAGTAGTTGTTTTGATTAATAAAGGCAGTGCTTCGGCCTCTGAAATTGTTTCAGGAGCTTTAAGAGATAATGGTAGAGCAAAGCTAGTTGGTGACACATCCTTTGGTAAGGGTACGATTCAAACAGCAGAGGATTTGGGTGGTGGAGCAGGGATTCATATTACTATTGCTAAGTGGCTTACGCCAAATGGAACTTGGGTACATGAAAAAGGTCTAACTCCGGATGTTAAGGTAAGTTTAGATCCGAAAGATCCTTCAAGAGATACACAACTTGAAAAAGGCGTGTGGGAATTGCTACAATAAACCCGCATTTAGGACTTATGAAAAAATTAATTGCAGCTTTAGTTTTGTTAGTTTTGGTCCTACTATTTTGGAAAGGTGCGAGCGTTGCTTTTCCTAGGATGTTTTCTGAGTTAAAATCTTCCACTATTCAACCAGTTAAATTAGTAAACGAAGAGTCCGGGGTTATAAATGTAGTAAAAGAGGTTGGTCCTTCGGCTGTAACCATTATTGAAAAGCAAACAGTTTCAAATCAAGCAAGATCATTTAGTTTTGGTCCTTATGGATTTTTTGAAATTACACCTGCGCCTCCATCAGAACAGACAACAGGAATAGGCTCAGGTTTTATAATCAACTCCAGTGGATTAATTGCGACCAATAAACATGTTGTGTCAGATACTAATGTTACTTATCAAGTGGTAACAAGCAACGGTAAAACTTATAAAGTAACAAAGGTTTATAAAGATCCTTTAAACGATATCGCTTTTGTGCAAATTGATCCCTCTGAGCATAAAGAGCAAAGCTTAAAGCCTGTAACGCTTGGAGATAGCAGTAATTTGCAGGTTGGGCAGTTTGTTATTGCTATTGGTACAGCATTAGGAGAATTTAAAAATACAGTTACAACAGGAGTTATATCAGGGCTTGGTAGGGGAATCACAGCTGGAAGTCAATTTGAGGGATTTGTGGAGAAATTAGATAACGTTATTCAAACAGATGCCGCAATAAATCCTGGAAACTCCGGTGGTCCGTTAGTTAACTCCTTGGGACAAGTAATCGGAGTAAACACTGCAGTTTCCTCAAGTGGACAAAATATCGGCTTTGCACTTCCAATTAACGTTATTAAGGAAGCATTAGATAATTTTAATAAAAATGGGAAATTTAATAGACCTTTCTTAGGCGTATCCTATAAAATGCTCGATAAGCAAACAGCTGAGTTAAATAACTTAGTTGAAGGAGCCTATGTTCAAAATGTAGTTGAAGATTCTGGTGCAAGTTTAGCTGGTATTGAAAATGGAGATGTAATTATTAGCTTTGATAATAAAAAAGTTACAGGAGATACTGAAGTCTCAAAACTTATAGCTGGTAAAAAAGTTGGCGATAAAATTGCCATAACGGTTTGGAGAGATGGAAAAGAAGTTAAGTTAATAGCAGTTTTGGGAGCGGCACCTGAAGAATAATATGCTAATACAACAAAATATTGCACTTAAAGATTTCAGCAATTTTAAAATTGGAGGAGTTGCTAAATATTTTCTAGAAATTAAAAATACTAATGATTTAATAAATGGATTAAGGGAATGGAAGGAAATTTCTGCAACTCTTTCTGATGTTGAAAAAAGGATCTTTATTTTAGGTGGGGGAACTAATATTCTTTTTTCTGATGCTGGGTTTAACGGTTTAGTTATAAAAAATTCATTTAGTTTTATTGAGTTAAAGGATGATAGTCAAGTTGCCGTCGGAGGAGGAACAGTTTGGGCAGATTTAGTAAATTTTTGTATTGATAATAGTTTATCAGGCCTAGAATGGTCTGGAGGGCTTCCTGGGACAGTTGGTGGGGCTGTAAGAGGTAATGCTGGCGCGTATGGAGGAGAAACAAAAGATCTACTGGAAGAAGTAGAAAGTATTAATCTCAATACATTGCAAGTAACAATTAGAAATAACAATGAATGTAATTTTAGCTATAGAAACAGTATTTTTAAAACCGGCGAGGGTGAAAATGAAATCATCATTAAAGTTAAATTTAAATTAACAAAAGGAAGTAAAGACGTTGTAAGGGCAGCTTTTCAAGAAAAAATCGATTCAAGAAAGAGTAAACATCCGTTAGAATATCCAAATGTTGGAAGCATATTTAAGAATGTGCCTGTGGAGAAATTTGATACCAAGCAATTTCTCTATGAACTCGCTCAATATGTTAAAAATGATCCTTTTCCAGTTGTTCCAACTGCAAAAATTAACTTCTTAACAGGACTAAAGGGGGAGAAGATTGGTGATGCGCAGCTTTCAGAAAAGCATACAAATTTTATAGTTAACTTAGGTAATGCAAGCTCTGCAGACGTAAAGAATTTAATTCAAAATATTAAAAATAAAGTTAAAGAAAAATTTAATGTTGATTTAGAAGAAGAAATAATGATTTTAAATTAACTTTTGTAACCTGAAAAATAATCCAATCTAATTTTATCTTCATTAACATTTAATTTTTTTAATATCCCCAAAGTTTTTTCAACCATCGAATCTGGACCAGAAATATAATAAATATATTCTGGATGAATATACTGCTTGAGTAAATTAGGAGTCAATTTTTGTTTAAATAAATTTTTAATTTTAAAATCTTTATTTATCTTTGCAATTTCTTCGAGTTCCTTTAGGAATAAAGCCTGCTTGGAAGATTTATTTGCATATAACAATGTTATATTTATTTTTTTCTGTTTATAATTTAGCTCCTTTATAATGGAAGCAAAAGGAGTAATTCCGATTCCGCTGGCAATAAATACGTAATGATTAGTTTTTGAATTAAGAGTAAAATCTCCATCTGGACCTTTTGCGTTAATAGTTTCACCTGGATTTAAATTAAATAATGCTTTTTTGAAGCTACTGGAATTTTTATAAATCCGTGTTGTAATTGTCGGAAGCTTTTCAGATGGAGAAGAGGAGATTGTGAAAAATCTTTGCTTACCCCTTAAATCTGCATTTTTGTGATCAAGGGAATAGATTAAATATTGACCAGCTGTCCAGTTAATTTTTTTTCCGGGTTTAAAGAAGAAGGTGTAAATATTTCCTACCTCTTTTTTTCTTTTTATTAGTGTTAATTTCATTTTACAAATATAGCAAAGCTTGTTATAAATATATAGTGGATAGAATTTTCTTAGATTTAACACTTGTTATTTGTTTAGCTTCAATTTTTTCTATTATTTTTAAATTGCTTAAACAGCCGGAAATCTTAGCCTACATTTTAACAGGTATTGTAATTTCTTCTTTGCATTTTTTTGGACAAGCAAGTGATCCATTTTTACAAACACTTTCGCAAATTGGTGTAACTTTGCTTCTATTCATGGTGGGTTTGGAAATTAGAATTTCCGAATTACTATCAATGGGTAGGGTATTAGTCATTGCTTCGTTGTGGCAAATATTTGTTACGTTTGGTTTAGGATTTTTAATCTCAGGTTTTTTTGGCTTTGATGTCTTAGGTAGTTTATATGTCGCCAGTGCATTAACTTTCTCGTCAACAATAATTGTAGTAAAACTCTTATCAGATCAGCATGAGTTACATAGTTTGCATGCAAAGTTTTCATTAGGAATATTACTTGCTCAAGATATTTTTGCAATGGCAATTTTAATGTTTCTTTCAGGTTTTGGTAAAGATGCTGGCGTTAATCCACTTTTGAATTTTAGTTTAATTTTAGTAAAAGGAATTTTATTAATTGGGTTAATTGCATTGTTATCAAAAAAACTTTTTCCGCATTTCATTGAAAAAATAGCTAAAAGTTCAGAGACAATATTTTTGGCAAGTCTTGCATGGGTATTTGGATTAGCGGCTTTAGTTAGTTCTAAATTTATTGGTTTTTCTATTGAAATTGGTGGATTTCTAGCTGGGGTCGCATTGGCTAATTCTTTGGTGAATTATCAAATTATTGCCAAAGTTAAAATTTTAAGAGATTTTTTCATAGTCATATTTTTTGTGTTACTAGGTTTAGAAATGTCGTTTGCTAATATAGGCGAAATTATTATTCCTGCAATTTTTCTATCATTATTTGTTTTACTAGTTAAACCTCTTATTGTGATGATTCTGCTTGGAATCATGGGGTATAAGAAAAGAACCTCTTTTTTAACAGGAATTTCTTTGTCTCAAATTTCAGAATTTTCATTAATTTTAATATTTTTAGGATACAAGCTAGGCCATTTAAACGAAAAAACAGTTTCCTTGCTGACATTAGTTGGTTTAATAACTTTTGCTGTCTCTACATATTTAATTGCTCATTGGAAGGCGTTATATAAAAAACTAGCTAATAAATTAGATTTACTTGAAAGACAAACCTTAAAGCAAGAAGAAGCAGAGGAAGATGCATTAGAGGCATTAGATAACCATGTTGTAGTAGTCGGTGGAGATCAGATGGGAGATTCAATAATTGAAGCTTTAGAGGATCAAAATGTAGATATTGTAATGGTAGATTTTGACCCCAATATTGTAAAGAAAATGAAACAGAAAAAAGTCTATAGATTATTCGGTGATATTTCAGATTTGGATATTCAACAAAGAGCAAAGATAGATAATGCAAAATTAGTAATTTCAACAATTCCAGATACAGAAGATAATTTAATGCTACTTAAAGAGCTGAGGAGGGAAAATAGGAGAGCAAAAATTGTCATGATGGCAATTGAGGGTAAAGAAGCTAAGATCTTGTATAAAGCAGGGGCTGATTATGTTATTCTTCCACACCTAGCAGGTGGGAGACAAATTGCAAATTTAATTGCTAAAAATGGTATCGAAGGTTTAGAGAAATTAAAGGAAAAAGATAAAGTATATCTACGCTAGGGGAGTTTCTTCTGATTGTTGATTAAGTTCTTGCATTGCTTCCATGATTTTATCTAGTTCTCCCTCCATAATAACTGGAAGATTGCTAAAATTTCGATTAATTCTATGATCGGTAAGTCTATCTTGGGGGAAATTATATGTTCGAATTTTTTCAGCTCTCATTCCATGGCCAACTTGAGTTGCTTTGAGTCCTGCAATTTCACCGTGTTGTTTTTCAACTTCTTGTTCCCAAAGTTTTGCCCTAAGCATCTCTAAGGCAATCTCTCTATTTTGAGCTTGAAATCTTTGAGTTTGGCAAGTAACAACAATTCCAGTAGGTTTATGTTTAAGCCTTACAGCAGTTGATACTTTATTTACATTTTGGCCACCATGACCGCCAGCTCTAAAAGCTTCAAATTCAATATCTTCAGGGTTAATATGCAAATCAATATCTTCAAGTTCTGGTAAGACGGAAACAGTTGCGGTTGAGGTATGAACTCTGCCTCGTTTTTCTGTTGCAGGAATTCTTTGTACTCTGTGAACTCCAGCTTCAAATTTAAATGTTTCAAATGCACCTTTTCCACTTACTTTAATAACATCATCATCTAAGTTTTCTACCTTAAAACCTTGCATTTGTGCGTATCTTGAATACATTCTGAGAAGTTCTTGTCCCCATAGACTAGCTTCGTCTCCACCAGCTGCTCCCGAAACTTGAATAATAACGTTTCTTTCATCTAAGTCTCCACCTGAATTTTCTTCCTCACCTGATCCATAGGTAGCTAGTATTGCTTGTTTTTGATTCTCTAAATCAGTAATTTCAGCTGTTGCTAGTTCTACCATTTGGGGATCTTCAAGAAGTTTTTTGGTTTCTTCAATTTTACTATCTAACTGCGCTAATTGTACTTGTCTATAGTCTTCCATAGGGGAGTTGGCTTATCCAATTTCTGCCAACATTTCTCTTAAGGTTTTTGGAGCGTTGTCTTGCTTTTTTGACTCTTTATCCTTTTTAGTTACATGAAATTCAGTTGCTTTTTGTTGTTTGTCTTTAAACTTTTGAATTCGTGATGCACTATCAACAAATCTTTGCTCGCCAGTATAGAAAGGATGGCAATTTGCACAAAGTTCCACATGAATTACTTCCTGGGTAGAACCAGTTACGAATTTGTTTCCGCATGCGCAAATTACTTGTGCATCGAAATATTGTGGGTGAATTGCTTGTTTCATTACGTCTAATTATACAGCAAAATCAAGCCTAAGACAAGCGTGATATAATGCACAAATGTTGAAAGAAAAAAGAATGCTGGACATGGGAATTATGAGTGAGGCAAAACCTTCAGAAAGTTTAGTCTTACGCCAAAAACTTAAAAGAGGAGGGATAAGCGTTCAATTCCAGCATATTCCAGATGAACAATTGGCCGATTTTGAAAAAGCACTAGCAGAAATAATTGTAACAGATGGTGTTCCGAAGAGTGTTTTAGCCAGAGAAAGTTACATTAATCCATTGTCATGGACAATTCTTAACCCTGCAAAGATTATTTGTCATTAATTTCTATTGAACTTAAAATTCCCTAGTGTTATACTCCCAATGCTATGTCTAGTCCAGATAATAAACCAAGTTTTTTAAAACCCGTAGGTCCTACTGAGTTAAGAATTGAGAGTCATGGTTTTCCTATTGGTTCTTTGCGTTGGTTTGGTGGGGAAGTATCTGTTGCTTGGCATGCTGGGCCATTAACTACGCTGCACACGTCTTTGGATTTATTAAGAGAAGTAGTTGAAACAGGATCTCACGTGCAAGATGTAATTGCCTCAAGGGGAGGACAGGTGTTGGGAAATGAGCATTTAGTTATCAGAGAATCAAATGAACCACAATCAAATGGTTAATTTAACAAGCTAATCATTGACCTCTTAATTTTTTTTTGCTACAACATTTGTATAACTAAAAATGAAATCAGCAGCTGAAGTTATTGAAGATCAAGCGTTAGCGGATGGTGTTTTGGCAGAAGAATATTTACGCAGAAAAACAAATTTAGCAATATTAAGTGATTCGGATGGAACTTTTTCTTGTGGTAGGGAATATTTTGTAGTTGAAGTAGATAAAGCAGAGCATGTAAGAGTGGTTGATGCCCATGAATCATATCCTCAGGCAAGATTAAGTATTCAGGGTCCTGGTGGAGAACTTAGAAAAGGAAGGATAATCTCGTCAGACTATCTTATTATCAGCTGCGCAGATGATATCGATCCTCATGAGCCAGCGTTAACACCTGACCCTATCAAGCCTGATTCCGAATTAGTTTCTAAGCCTCCGCTTGTTATTCAGGAACAAAGAGTATTAACAAGAGAAGAATCTTTTCCCAGAAGAGGTATGATTTGGACTTCAAATAGAAGAAAACCCAATTTTTTGTTATAATTCCTCCTTATGCCAAAAGAATTTGAAGCAAGTTTAGTAGAAATAGTTGTTGCTCCTGAATCAACAGGTTTAGTATATTTAGCTAAGTTACCAGATGATTTAATTGTGGTAGATGAGCAAGAAGCTTTAATTAGAGCTAATCATAGTCCTCATGCTGTAACTCCGGGTATAGAGGAAGATGGTGAGACACTAAGATGGGACGCAGAGTGGACTCATGACCAAAAAACAATTTTAGGGGAGGGTTTGTCTATGCCACCATCTATTGCTCAGGCCTTTGATTTTCAACCTTTAATTAGATTTAGTTTAGGTCGTTATGGCAAAGTTGATATGGTTGGAATCGATGTTCAGAGAGACACTGTTTATGGGCATTTAGTGTCGCCATTATATAGCGAAAAAGCATTTTCAAGAGTTGCCCAGATTTTAAGAAATGCGTTAAGAACAGATGAATTAAGCACCAATTTATTACAAGAAGTACCAGGTATGTTGTCTTGGGAAGCTACCTGGGGAAGGGGCAAGCCTAGTGCGCATATTATAAACACTTTTTTTCAAACTAATCCTGATCGAAGATTAAGAAGCGCTGGTGTAGATAGAACTAACTAAGTAATTTATGAAGTGGATGGTAGTTAATTCTTTTTTCTGCAACAATAATTCCTAGGAATACTAATAGTGAACCAATAATATATGGTTCACTAATTTTTTCATTTAGAAGAGGGACAGCAACTACAATTGTTGCAATTGGATCTACATAGGAAAATATTCCAACTTCAGAAGCCTTGATGTATTTGATGCCGTATGCCGTAATCGTATGGCAGATTGCCGTGCAAGCTACTATGGCAAAAATTAATCCAAGCAGAGGATAGAGGGTAACATGATGTACCCATAATGTTTGATTGTATTCATTAATAACCAATGGAATTAAAGGTATGGATCCAATTAAAAATGACCAGAAAGAGATAGTAAGAGTGTTGTATTGAGGGATAATTTTTTTAAGAATAAGTGACCCTACGACTGAGAAAAAAGCAGCAAAAACAAAAAATAAATTACCCGTGATTGATCCATCAACGCCTTTATCGAGAATTGGAATTAAAACAACAGTGAGTACTCCTATAAAGCTAATTAAAGTACCGATTAAAATCTTCATTTTTAATTTTTCTTTTAAATACAATACTGAACCGATAATTAAGATAATCGGACTTGCTGAAAGGATAATTGGTGCATTAATGCTTGAGGAAAGTTTTAAGCCGAAGTTAATAAAAGAAATAGTCAGTGTAATTCCAGCAACAGCAGATAAAATTAGGGGAATCCAATGCCTTACTTTTACTTTTAGATCTTTTCTAATAAAAATAAATAGAATTAACGCAGAAAGAAAGAATCTTAAAAAAACAAATGTAAATGGAGGAACTTCTTCTAATGTAATTTTATAAATAGGGAAGGCAGCTCCCCAGATTACATTAGCAATAATTAAAAATAAAATCGCTAGGGTTCTTTGATTATTTAATTTCATTGGGCAGTGTTTCTATTGTTACTTGTTTTTGTTCGCCAGTTTTCATATTCTTGAGGTTTAAATTATCAGTATTAACAATCAAAACATAGGTAATTTGTTTTTTATTTGCATACTTTAATTGTTTTTCTAAAGGAGAGTCATCTAAATATATTTCAGCGTTTAAATTTCCCTCTCTTAATTTGTTGGCAATTTCTAGAGCTTGTTTTTGTAAGTCTGAGGATGCAAAGGCGATTAATATATTTTTAGAATTTAAATCGGTAGGGAATAGGTTTAGTGTATCCATTGCTTCAAGTAGTCTGTCAAATCCAAACGCAAAACCAACTGCAGGAATTTCTCTGCCTGCAAACATGCCAATTAAATTATCATATCTTCCTCCACCGGCAATAGATCCAACACTAAAGCCTTCGACTTCTACCTCAAAAATAATTCCAGTATAGTAATTTAAGCCTCTGGCAAGAGTGCTTTCGAATTGAATGTTATCCATATTTACGCCTTGGTTTTTAAGGACTGCAAATATTTCTGTTAATTTTTCATTTGGTTGCTGATTTTCGATCTCACTCAATGTGTTATCGACTGTTTTCCAATCTTTTTCTTCACCTTTCTCTACTAATTCTTTAAGTACTCCCTCTCGACCAATCTTTTTGAGCTTATCAATAGCAATTAACGTTTGCTTAGAATATTTGGAAAGCAAAGCCCTATCGTTAATTAGTATTTTATATTGCTTAAAACCTAATGCGTCTAGAGCTTTTGCAACTAAAGCGACTATTTCTGCATCAGCAATAGGGGAATACGAGCCTACTATATCTGCATCAACTTGCAAAAATTCTCTGTATCGACCCTTTTGAGTATTTTCTGCTCTAAATACAGATTGGATTTGGTAGCGCTTAAAAGGCATTACTAGATCGTTTTGATATTGAGCAACAACTCTGGAGAGGGGAACTGTTTGGTCATAACGCATGGCTACATTTCTATCTCCATTATCTTTAAATTTATACATTAAACTATCACCTTCGTCTCCGTATTTACCCATTAGAATCTCTTCATATTCAAGAGTAGGTGTTTCAAGTGGTTCAAATCCATAAGATTCATACACTTTTTTTAAAGTGTCTAAAACATACTGCCTTTTTCTAGCAGTTTGTGGTAAGAAATCACGAAAACCCTTAAGAGTTGCTATGTTTTGCATAAGTTAATTTTATCATAAGCATTATTTTTTATCAGTGAAAAGCGAGGGGTTAATAAAATAGGTAGCTATTTCTTTAATAAGAATTACAGCAATACCAAGAACTGGAACAACGAATACTGCCCCCATTGCTCCTGCGACTTTAAAGCCAATAATGATTGAGAGGAAAACAATAATTGGGTGCAAATTAAACGCTTTTCCTAAAAGTTTTGGTCCAAAAACATTAAAGACAACCTGTTGGACAGCAATCATAATTATTGCTGTAATTACTGCCTCAAGTGGTGTATTTGAATGAGTTACTAGTACAACAAAAACAGGTGGGATTATGCCAATGAATTGTCCAAGAACTGGGATGATCGTTAATATTCCTGCTAAAACAGCTGCAAAAGCTGCAAAATCAACTCCAAAAACAGTAAGGACAATCCAAGCAGAAATGCCAGCAATTACTGCAAAAATCATTTGTACTCTGAAGAAAGAGGAAAAAGATGAATCTATTACTCTTTGCATAAAACGAATATGCGAATGCCAGCCCTCAGGAGCAACTTTAAATATTTCACGGTTAATTCTTTCTTTATCAACAATAAAGTAAAACGATAGGATAAGTATTACAAAAATATCAATGAAAATATTTGCTAATGAAGGGAGAAAGAGAATGAAACTATCAATTGAGTTGGTTGCAACTTTATTCCAAGTTTGAATTGCTTGGGGATAAGATTCTATGAAGCTTGGGATCATCTTAGAGAAGGATTGGAATTCGGTTACTACTGTTGGAATGAGTAGGAAGATTCCTGCTGTAATTAAAATTCCAAAAGTGGTGTAGATAAGTAGAGCAGAGAGCGCTTTGGGTAGTTTAGTTAAGGTAGAAATAAAATTAACAACAGGTTCAAGGATAAAGCTTAAGAGCCAAGATAAGAAGACGATAATAATTATATCGGAAAAATTACCTAAAAACTCAAAAGCAATCTGCAAAAGATAGATTGATAAGGCGATTATTCCTAATACCGTAAAGATTTTGAATGGAGTATTTTGTTTTTTTATTTCTTCTAACATAATAGATCTATAGTTCTATTATTTCTTTTTTAGCATTAGAAATCAAGACTAAACCTTGTGTTGTAAATATTGCCAAATCTTCAATTCTTACTCCTCCGTAATTGGGGATATATATGCCAGGTTCAAGAGAAAAAACTTGATTTTGCTGTAGAACATTGGGTGCGAAAGGAGATAGCCTAGGTGCTTCATGAACTTCTAATCCAATTCCATGTCCTAAGGAGTGGGGGATGGAGGGAAAATTTTGAGAAATAATATATTTACGAGCAATTAAGTCAATATCTTTTGTTTTTACTTCTTTGTCCTTATTATTGTTTATATATTCAATTGTTTTGATTTGGGCTTCTAAAACTGTTTTGTAAATTTTTTTAAACTTCTCAGTCGCTATTCCGAAAAATACAGTCCTGGTCATATCTGAACAGTAGCCATTTATTTTTACGCCAAAATCTAAAAGTACAATAGTATTTCTTTTTAATTTTTTAGTAGTTGGCTTGTGGTGTGGGGAAGCAGAGTGTGTCCCAAAAGCGATAATTGGCGCAAAAGATAATTCGGCATTGTTTTGGAGTGTAAAAATTTCAATTTTCTTAGCTAGTTCAATTTCAGTTACGTTTTCTTTAATTTGACCTAGTATATATTCAAAAACCTTGTCTCCTAAATTCGATGCTAGTTTTAGATTATTAATTTCAGTTTTAGATTTAATTTCTCTTAGTGTCTCAATAATACTGTTGTCGTCAACGAGTTTTATTATTTTTTTTAACAACTTATATTCCATTGCAGTTAAATCTGATAAATTAATTGCTAAACTTTCTATTTTTTCTTTATTAAATATGTTAAGTAATATATTTTCTAAATTATTATTTCGGTCAAGCTCTAGAAATTTAAATCCTTTAATTTTTTTTGCCGCCTCTTTATATCTTGCATCTGAAATTAAATAATTATTTTTCTTAGTAACAAGTAAAAATGCTTCACGCTCTGTGTTTGAAAACCCTGCAAAGCTTGTTAAATAAAAAATATTTATTGCTTTAGAAATAAATAATGCGTCTGATTTAATTGAGGAGAAGATTAAATTTTTATTCATTTAATTAGTGGACAATTGGAGTAAGTTTTTTGCCGCTACCTGTTGAAGGAACAACGGTTGGTTGATTAGGATTTAAATCAATATTTGGATTAGCAGAGATTTCTGGAAAAAGATAGATTCTTGAGGCGAGAGTTTTAGTTTTATCAGTTTTATTTGGATATCCAACAACGATTACTGTTTGTCCTAATTCCATTTTGGAAAAACCAGATTTAACGGTTTTGTTATTTACGTATGAATATGTTTTAGAAATATTTTCAACATCAATTAAATTTTTAGCACCGTTAGTTTTCGCAACTGTAAACATATAGTTTTTGCTATCTATTGCATAAACAGCTCCATTAATGAAGTTGGGTAGCGCACTGTCTTCGAAAACGATTCTTGCTTGTAGTCTTTGGCTATCTTTATTGTATAAACCCAAAATTGATAAATACATTCCTTTTTTTACATCAGAAATTCCAAAAGATTTTGATGCAGACGAGGTGAATTTAGTTAATTCATCAATATCAACATATCTATTTTCACCATTAATATTGGTTATTGTAATTTGAGTGTCAGAAACGTCATTTACTTGTCCGTAGATTCCTCTTTTTTCTACCAATTTAAGGCTAGCAACTTTAGAAGCAATCTTATTTTTTAATTCATCTACTTGTGCTTGTAAGCTCGTAGTTGGTGTAGGAGTGCTTGTAGATGTAGGTTTTGCAGCAAAAGAAGTACTAGGTGGTAAAATTATTGTTAATAATAGTAGTAAGTAAATTATTTTTTTCATATTAAAAATCCTCACTTGTATATGAAACTGTTTTTTGTACTGTTTGAGTTTCACCATCAGGCGTCATGGCAACTATTTTTATAAAATTAGTACCACTACTTATAGTTATATTGGTGACAAAATCACCTTGAAGAGAGGGTTTAACAATTTCTTCTCCTTCTAGGGTTAAGATTACAATTGTTGCTTCTGGATTAGTTTTGCCGGATACTCTAACAGTTTTTGAATCAGAGATTGATTCGTCTTTAGGACTATCGACGCTTAAAAAAATAGTAGGCGTCTTAGTTGGGGTAGGTGTTTGTGAGTCTATTTTTTGGGTAGTATCCGTATCAGGAAGAACTTTGGTTGATTGGTAGAAGTAAAAGATGATACCGGCAAATATTAAGCCGATTATAACCATGATAAAGGAAAGTATTATTCTTTCTTGTTTCATAAGCGGTACCCCATATTACGAAAAAAGATTTACCTTGTCAAGAAAATTTGTATATGTTAATATAAACTGCCATGGACATAGCAATACTTTCCAAAGATAGTTTAAAAATTAAGATCAAAAAAACCACTCTAGTAGCAGATCCTCGTTCAGACTTAGCCAAGGTAGATGCAGATGCAATTATTGCTACAGACAAGAATATTGAGCCTAAAAGAGTTAATGAATACAGAGTCTTAATTGATAGTGTAGGAGATTACGAGGTTTCTGGGCTTAAGATTGTAGGTCAAAAAATTGATGAGGGAATCACTTATACATTTATCTATGAATCAGTCGAAACGTTATTTGCTAAAGCGAGCGTTTTAGCAAAAATGCCAACTGATAAGATTAAAGATTACTCAGTAGTTATCGTAAATGTGGATACCGATTTACCAAATGTGATTACTTCATTCGAGCCAAGAGTAATAGTTTTGTATGGAGAAAAAGCTATTGAGGGTGCGAAAAGCTTAGGTAAAGAAGATGCCACAAAAAGTTCAAAAGTTAGTTTTTCAGAAGATAAATTACCTGAGGAAACAGAAATTTACGTCCTGAGCTAGTTTTATATATTGAAAATTGCCTAAATTTCCATTAAAGTCTTTATACTTATGGCAAATCCAAAAACTCCTCCTCAAAATCAAGAAGCAGAGCAAAGTGTACTAGGATCAATCTTAATTGATAAAGATGCTATTGGTCTAATTTCAGAACAAATTCACCCAGAAGATTTTTTTAATGATATTAACGGCATTATTTTTGAGGCAATGCTTGCCTTATATGAAGAAAGAAAACCAATCGATATTTTAACTTTAACAGAGAAGTTAAAGAAAATTCGCAATGGAGACAAAGTCGAGTCTTCATATTTATCTGAACTTATTAATGTAGTTCCAACAGCTGCGAATATCGAAGAATATGCTGGGATTATTAAGGAATGCGCAACGAGAAGAGAGTTAATCAGTGCAGGAACAAAAATTGCTGAAGAATCATTTAAGGAAGACAATGAAGTACCACAGCTTATCGATAAAGCTGAAAGTTCTATTTTTGCAATTTCTCAAGGCCACAATGTTAAAGGTTTTGTCCCTATTAAGGAAAAATTAGCTGAAAGTTTCGATAGAATTGATGAATTACATAAAAAAGGCGCAGGATATAGGGGAATTAAGACCGGTTTTACAGATTTAGACAATATTTTGTCAGGTATGCAGGAGTCTAATTTAATTATCTTAGCTGCTCGTCCTGGAACTGGAAAAACTGCAATTGTTATTAATATGGCGCAAAATATTGCAATTTTGCAGAAACATCCAGTTGGTATTTTTTCTCTTGAAATGAGTCAGGAAGAATTGGTAGATAGACTTTTGGTAGGCCAAGCAGATGTTGATGCTTGGAGACTTAAGACTGGTAAACTGCAAGAGGCTGATTTTACTAAACTTTCTCAAGCAATGGGTGAACTTGCTGATGCGCCAATCTTTATCGACGATACTCCTGGTATTACAATTTCAGAAATGCGTACAAAAGCAAGAAGGTTGCAGATGGAGCAAGGAATTAAGTTTTTGATTGTGGATTATCTGCAGCTAGCTGATCCTGGTAGAAAATATGATAGTCGTGTACAAGAAGTTGCAATTGTATCCCAGGGTTTAAAAAATCTTGCAAGAGAGTTAAAGATTCCTGTTTTGGCAGTTTCTCAGTTGTCTCGTGCGGTTGAGCATAGAGGGGAAAGAAAGCCACAGCTTGCTGATTTAAGAGAATCAGGAGCAATCGAGCAGGATGCAGACGTAGTTATGTTTTTATATAGAACTGATGCTGAACCAGTGGGTAGTGTTATTCCAACCAAGCTTTCAATTGCTAAGCATCGAAATGGACCAATGGGCGAAGTTGATTTACTTTTTAGAGGCGATAGGATAAGATTTTATAGTATGGATCAAAAAAGGGAAGGGGGTGAAGAAAATAATGGATAATCAAAATAATCAACCGGGAGCACCTATGCCAGGAACACCAGTTCCTCCAGTACAGCAACCTGTAATGGATCCGGCACAGCCAGCAATGCCACAACCTGAACCTGTAATGCCACCAGCACCAGAGCAACCAGCTCAACAGCCAGGTGGATGGACACCTCCACAGGGAGGAGTCGATGGTGGAGCACAAGGGGGACAGCCAGGAATGTAATATAGTCTAGTACTAGATTATGATCATAAATTAAACTAATCCCATATTCCAAAGGATTAGTTTAATTTTTTATGAGCGAGGAGAGTAAATACCTTTTCTAAAATCCATATAGCCTTGTAATTCATTCTTTCTTCTTTGTCTAATTTCTGGTGTAGAGTAATATTTAGCTAAATCTCTGGGTTCAAAAACTCCGGCATCCATTAAAACTCTTTCTGTAAAAAAGTAAGTTAAATGTAGATCTGGGGGGAAATATCCGCATTCTTGAGCAAAAGTTTCAGTTCTTAAGCCATGAAAGAAATTTGTTAATACGCCAACAGTCCGGTTTGGTAATAACTGAGGGTTTCTATCTAAAAATGTTCCAGCTTGTTCTAGGTTTCCCATAGAATGTGGCTTAGTTGTTAAAGCAATTAGATGATTAGGATCAGTGGGATAATGAGTGGCTGTGTGTGTGGCAAGTAAGTATGCTCTTGAAGCTTTGTTGTCTTGAATACCACCTGTTATTAAGGCAGTAGTGGTTTTTCTATCTCGTAATAGAATTGAAACTGCAGAGGCTTTTAAGTCTCCATCAACATTTGTTGCGTCTTCAGTGCCCATCAGAAAATCTGCAAATAAAGGAACATAATATTTCCCATCAGGTTTTTGTTGTAAAGATGATCCCATTACAACTAAGACATCAACTTTTTTTGTATTTCTTAAGCCTTCAATTTTCATTTGGGGATTATATCAACTTTTAATTAGCGGATGAAGTAGAGGAAGGGCTAGAGGTTTGGACTACGAAATTTCTAGTTAAAGATTGGTTTTTTTGCTCGACGGTACTTTGCACTCTTAATTCAAATTTAACGTTTCCATTTGGAAGATTATAAATGCAGGGGTTATTAGTATTGTAATCAGACCACGCTCCATTATTTACTCTATAAGACCAAACAACTGAACAATAATTAGAATCTATATATTTAATATTTATGCAAACTGGATTATCGGTAACTGTTTGATTTTCTGAAGGTGATGTTATTTCAATTGGCCCAATTTCTTTTTTACAAGCAGCATTGGTTATAGTTGGATTTGTATTAGATGATGTTGGATTGCTTTGGGGAACAACAATTATTTTTTCGGTTTGGGTTGGTGTTGGTGTGAGATCAGTATTTTGTTTAGGTTTTAAATTATTGTAATTTAAAATAATAACTGAAAGTAGAACTGGAATAGATAAAAGTGCAGTAATAAAATCTAAATGGTTTTTCTTAAAAACTTTTTTAAAGTTTTCTGTAAATTTATGTAATTTCCTCTTGGCAGCAATGTATTTCATATATTGTTGGTGGGCGAAGAGGGAGTCGAACCCTCACAGCCTTGCGACTAGTAGTTTTTGAGACTACCGCGTATGCCATTCCGCCACTCGCCCTAGTTGAGTTTTTACCTCTATTATTATATACTTTCAGCTATGACACTTCAACAAATTTACGATTTAGCTATTAACATGGCCATAAAAGCAGATCCAAGGGGAGAAGCTCATGTAAAAAAGAATTTGGCTAAAGCTAAAAAAGACTACGAAAAACTTCCTCAAGACAAGAAAAAATATTTTGATACAGAATCTTTAAACAATCCATATTCAGACACAAGAATATTATTTGGTGATCTTAAAACCCCTGTTAAAAAAATTTTGGTCGGTATTGATACAGACGCAGCTGAAATTTTACTTGCAGATAGGTTAAATCAAAAAGGCGCAAAAATTGATTTAGTTATTGGTCATCATCCATTAGGAGTTTCTTTAGCAGCACTTCATGATGTTATGGATTTACAGGTTGATGCTTATGCGCAAGTTGGTGTGCCAATAAATGTTGTTGATGCATTAATGAAAGGCAGAATGGATTTAATTAAAAGAAGAATTCATCCTAATAATCATAATCAAGTAATTGATACAGCAAGGCTTTTAAATATGCCACTTATGAATTTGCATACAGCATGGGATAATTTGGGAGATGAATTTATAAAAAATTATTTAGCTAAAAAAGAATTTGATACAGTAGAAGAAATTGTTGAATACTTAATGGAGCTTCCAGAATATCAGGAAGCAGCTAAAGGTAAAAACCCCCCTGAAATTGTTTCTGGAGGGCCAAAATCAAGAGCTGGAAAAGTAGCAGTTTTCTTTACCGGAGGAACAAATCCATCCAAAGAAGTTTATGCAGAACTTGCTAAAGCTGGAGTGGGAACGTTAATCGATATGCATATCCCTGAAGATGCCTTAGAAGAGCTTAAGAAATTGCATGTTAATGTAATTAATGCAGGACATATGGCATCAGATTCACTTGGCGCAAATTTATTTTTAGATAAATTGGAAAAACAAGGAATTGAGGTGTTAGTTGGGGGAGGGCTAATCAGGGTAAAAAGAAAATAATATGACTTCAGTAACAGAACTTAGATCAGGTACAATTTTTGAAGAAGACGGAAACCTCTTACAGGTTTTAGCTTATGAGCACATAAAAATGGGTAGGGGAAGTGCAAATATTAAAGTTAAGGTTAAGAATGTCAGAACCGGTGCCACAACTGAAAAAAGTTTTATTAATGGAGCTAGAGTAAACGTTGTTCAGGTTTTCAAAAGAGATTTGCAGTATTTATATAAAGATTCGGAAAATGCTTATCTTATGAATCCAATTGATTTTGAACAGGTTACAATCCCTCTGAAAATTATCGGAACTGATGCTGTATATCTTAAAGAAGGAGAGAGTGTAAATGTAAGCTTTTTGGGAGAAGAAGCATTGTCTTTAAATTTACCACCTAAAATGGTTTTTACAGTTATAGAAACTCCTCCAGGTGTTAAGGGAAATAGTGCTACAAATGTATTCAAAGATGCTACACTAGAAAATGGCATAACTGTTAAAGTTCCGCCATTTATTAAAGTAGGAGAAAAAGTAAAAGTAGATACTAGAACCGGAACATATACAGAAAAAGCCGCATAATATGAGCGAAAATCTTATTCTGAAAACCCTCAAGATAAGGCCATTTTTATATTTAATAGTCTCTGAATTTTTCTCCCAGTTTTCAATGAATCTTTTTAATTTTGTACTCCTAATTATTGTTTTTTCGATTGCAAAATCTAATACTGCTGTTTCCGGAGTAGTTCTAGCTTTTACTCTACCAGCTATCTTTTTTGGCGTTCTTGCAGGTGTTTTTGTAGACAGGTGGAACAAGAAAAACGTACTGTTTTTAACTAATATTTTAAGAGCAGTATTAGTAATTATTTTAGCCGTTTATCATGATAATTTACTTTTGATTTATGCTATTACTTTTGGCGTTTCACTCATTACTCAATTTTTTATTCCTGCAGAAACACCAATTATTCCTGTGCTCGTAGAAAAGAAGTTGTTACTTTCGGCAAACGCTTTATTCGGTATGGCTATGTATTCGTCAATCTTTTTTGCTTATGCATTGTCGGGTGCACTTTTATTTTTAGTTGGTAAAAATAACATGTTTATTCTATTGGCAGTTTTGTTTTTAATTGCAGCATTTTTTGCATCAATTATAAAAATTAAGCAAAAATATGCTGATAGCTTAGAGAGTAGAGATGCAACTATTACGATTACTCAGGATATAAAACAAATAGTAACTTTAATTTATAAAACTAAAAATTTATATCATGCACTTTTTTCTTTGACCCTTGCTCAGCTCTTAGTATATGTATTAGCAGTAATAGGTCCGGGTTATGCTCAGACAGTATTAAAAATTAGAGTAGAAAATTTCCCTTTGTTTTTTATAACTCCTGCAATCATTGGCATGGCAATTGCAACGGCTATTTTAGGAAGTATATCTCATAAATCTAGTAAATCTGCGTTAACAAAAATTGGACTAGTTCTTCTAGGAGTGGCAATTTTATTAATGCCTTATGGAAACAAAGTGGAGTCTAGGGAAATTGTTCAGTTAATTAATACTTATTTACCTCACATTTTAAGTATTAATGTATTGCACATAATGACGGTGTTGGCGTTTGTAATTGGTTTTGCTACAGCATTTGTTTTTGTTCCAGCCAATACAATTCTACAAGAAGAGAGTAGTGATGAAGCAAGAGGAAAAATTTATGGATTTTTAAATACCTTCGTTGGCTTGGTTTCATTTCTCCCCGTACTAATGGTAGGAAGTCTTGCTGATATAATTGGAGTTAAGGCAGTAATTACGATAATTGGAATAATCGTACTTGTTGTTGCCGGGATAAGAATATTTATAACTGATAGAAAATAATATGTTGATAATTTTAACAATTTCTTTTTTAATTTTTTTATATAATTTATATTATTTTTCTAAAGAAGATTTTTTAATTGTTAGAAAGGGAATTAGTTTAGAGAAAATTTTAAATGCTGCATTTATTACAAGTTTTATTGCTTTATTCTTTGCTAGATTTTTCCATGTATTATTTAATCCAAAACCATACTTTTTAAATATTGTTGGTTTTATAGATTTTCCTTATCTTCCAGGACTTTCTGTTTTGGGAGGAATGATCTCTGCACTTGTCTTCTTAGCAATTTATTGTCGGCATAAAAAATATCCTATTGGTAAATTTTTAGATTTATTTACTCTGTCGTTTATTGCCGTTATGCCAATTGGATTTTTAATGAATTTTATTTTTTCTTTTGCTAAAACAGATTATATTTTTAATCTATTATTTATTTTTGTTATTATTCTTTCTTTGATTTTTATAAAAATTGTTTATAAGCTTACGGAAAAAGGGGAGATAAAGGATGGAAGCTTCTCTTTAATTTATTTAGCAATTTTTTCATTAATTTATTTTTTAATAAAATTATTTGTAGATATTAAAAATTTTTCCTTTAACATTGAAAATATTACTTTATTTTTTACTATTTTTGCCTCTCTTATTCTTTTGGTAAATCATGAAATAATGAATAAGATTTTAGATAAAAAATGAACACCATAAAAATTATTTATGAAGACAATAATCTCATTGTCTTAGATAAACCAGCAGGTATAACAGTTAATAAGTCTGATACAACCAAGGATGAAAGAACTGTTCAGGATTTTGTTGCTGAAGTTAACCCTCTAGAAGCAACAGAAGATAAAACTTCAGATTTTTTCCTGCGAAATGGAATCGTTCATCGAATCGATAAAGAAACCTCAGGAATTTTACTAGTTTCTAAGAATAAAGAGGCATTTGAAAACTTACAACTCCAATTTAAAGAAAGAAGAGTTCATAAAACCTATATCGCTCTTTCTCATGGTAAGGTTGTTTCTGATAGTGGAGAAATTATTGTGCCCGTAGGAAGGCTGCCTTGGAATAGGAAAAGATTTGGTGTATTAGCGGGAGGAAAAGATGCAATTACAAGCTACAAAGTAATTGAAAGATTTGAGAAACCATTTACTCTTTTAGAATTAAATCCAAAAACCGGTAGAACGCATCAGATAAGGGTGCATCTTAAATATTTTAACCATCCTATTTTTGGAGATTATCTTTATGCTGGCAGAAAAACATCAAGAGATGATAGGAAGATTTTGGAAAGAGTATTTTTACATGCATATAAAATTTCTTTTGAAAATCCGCAAAGTGGGGAAGTAATGAATTTTGAAAGCCCTCTACCTTTTGAGCTAGAGCAAACATTGAATTACGTCAGAGATTGACATTAAATTAAAAAATTGAGATCCTATATTAACAGGAGGTGAAATAATTATGGGAAGTTTCGGCGGTTTTTATAAAGGGGAAAAGAAAAAATCTAAAAAAGACGGTAAGGCAAAAACAGGTGGTGCAAATGCCCCGGTTTTTGTAATGCCAGAGCTTATCTCCAAAAAAAAGAAAGACTATTAATTTAAATTCAATGAACCACAAAAAAGCAGAGTCAAGTAATTTGAAGCTTGCAGTTATTTTTATTACTGTTGTTGTTTTTTTTATTTTGTTTTCTGTAGTATTGAAATTTGCTTTTTTAGTTAAGGAAAGTAAATTTGACGGTAATAATAAATTTAATGTTCAAATCATTGATTCGCAAAAAACAGAAATAATCTCTTTTTCTCCAAGTGATAATTCAATTTCAATTTTAAAGATTGGACGACGTATTAATGGAGATTTAAGTCGCAACCTACAGGTGCCAATTGATGGTATCGTAGTTTACGAAAAAAACTTTAATGATTCAAAGATTACTTCCTCTCTGATTGCTGGCTTATTAAATAATAAAATTTATAAAATGACATCATTTGATTTGGCTCGACTTGCCTTGTTTTCGAGACGTGTTCAGAAGAGCTCTACTTATACCCGTAATTATGTAGAAAATTATTCTCCAACTCAAAAATTTAACATTTTATATTTAACTTTTAAAGACCCATTGATCTTTACGGAAAATCAGAGTATTGAAATTATTAATGCAACAGATGAGTATGGGTTAGGGAATAGGCTGGCAACATTTATCTCTGCAATGGGTGGAAATGTAATCTTTGTTAAAGGGGACGAGGTTCAAGAAAAGTCACAGATTACTTATAATGATAAGGAATCTTACACTGTTAAGAGAATTAAATCTGTAATTAACTTCCCAGCAGTAAAAACTGAGGAAAGAGGAGTAGCAGATGTTATAATTGTAATAGGTAAAGATGCTTTAAAGAAATTAAATTTTTAATATGTTTTTTGTAGCAATAATTATTATTTTTATAATCTCTTTTTTATTAGCCCTAAGATCACTTAAGGGATTAAATGAAAAACCTAAAATGGGTTATGTAAAAAAGAGTTTAGATAAACATAGGGTTATTTATCAGTCTTCAGAATAGGAGTCATCATCGTCGTCTTTTTCATTTAGTTTTCTTGCTTCTTTACTAACAGTTAAAGAAGATTCGCTATTAGATAAAAAGGAGGGGTTTTCTTTAAAGCGGGAGGTTTTCTTAATTTCTTTAATGAAAATACTAACCTTATGCGTTGATGACGACTTAACGAAAGCATCATATGTGCAGCCACCATTCATAAATTTAATTAACCTTTTTGCTATATCATCAGGTAATACTCCAATATATTGAGTTTGATCTTCAACAAATATTTTCGAGCGTTTTATAACTAGAGTTAATCCTTTTCCAGTTCTTAAGCCTTCGATGATTTTGGGTTGGGCTGTATTAATAAGTTCAATGACCTTGGTTTTACCAGGTTCTTCTAAGAAACTATTGTTTATTCTGTATTCCGTAGGATCTGTTTCTTTAATATTTTTTTCTTTAAGTTTTTTTAAATTTCTTAAGGCAATTGAATTAAGTGGGTCGATATCAACTACCTTTTGGTATGCGGATTTTGCTTCTTTTAATTTACCAACTATGGTGTAGGCGAGTGCTAGTCTATTGAGGGCGTCGATGTCTTGAGGATTTTCCTTAACTAAGTCTTTGTTTAAGCTAATTGCTTCTGTCCAATTTCCTTCTAATGCAGTTTGTATTGCTTGATTTTTAAGTGTCATTTTTAAGTCCGATTAATGAGAAATTTTAACTTAAATTTATTGCAAAAGTCAATAGAGAAAAGGTATAATATGTAGGTTTATGAGTGGTCATTCGAAGTGGGCAACCATTAAAAGACAAAAAGGGTTAAATGATAAAAAAAGAGGAGCTACTTTTACAAAGCTTTCAAATGCAATAACAATTGCAGTTAAGCAAGGTGGGGGAATTGGTGATCCTGATCAAAACTTCAGATTAAGGCTTGCAGTTGATGCAGCTAGGGCTTCAAACATGCCTAAGGAAAATATTGAGAGAGCAATTAAAAGAGCTCAAGGTAAAGATATGGGAGAGATTTCCGAAGTTATTTATGAAGGGTTTGCTCCTGGCGGCGTTTCGGTTATGATTGAAGCAGCGACTGACAATTCAGCTCGAACAACCTCTGAAGTTAAAAATATTTTCTCAAAACACGCTGGATCATTTGGTCAACCTGGTTCTGTTGCTTATCAATTTAAGCAGATTGGAAGAATTACTGTTGCTAAAAATGGAAAGAGTTTCGATGATATTTTTGCAATCGCATTAGACGCTGGAGCAGAGGACATTAAAGACATAGTAGACGAAGTATATGTTGATACATTAGTTGCTGATTTATCTAAGGTAAAAATAGCTTTAGAACAAGCTGGATTAACAATTCTTGCCGCAGAGCTTGTTAGAGAACCAGTAGTTGGTATGGAGGTTAACGATGATGAGACTTTGGCTAAAGTTGATTCATTCGTAACGTTACTTGAGGAATTAGACGACGTTCAAAAAGTTTATACAAATTTAGCTTAATTTATGATTTTTCCCAAAAAACTTCCAGGAAAGCAGTTAATAAAAACTAAGCCTAAAATTATTAACACCTTACTTAAATTTATTACTAACAAGAGACAAAAGTTTATTCTTTCAGTTGCCATTCTCTCCGTCGGACTTTTTATTGCAGAATACGTATTAGGGAAGTCAGGTATCATAATGGTAATATCTCTTGCTTTCTTAACATCTTTATTTTTATATCTATCTCTAAGGCAGGATTTTAAAGAAGGATTTACGCCTCAGGTTTTAATCTTACCTTTTTTCTATAGCTTAGCGATCGGACTTTTCTATTTACTTGTTCCTGCAAGGCTTTTAACTAGGGTAGGAATGACCTTTTTATATTCTTTGGGACTTTACTCATTGTTTTTATCAGAAAACATTTTTGCGGTTTCTACGATTCGTACGATTCAACTATTATCAGGCGCAAGAACTGTCACTTTGGTAATAACGCTTCTTTCTTACTTTTTTTTGTCTAACGTAGTTTTCTCTTTTCACATAAATATTTTCATAACATTACTTCTGGTTTTCATCTATACCTTTGCAATTGTTTTGCAATCGGTCTGGTCATATACTCTTGAGAAGAAGTTTTTTTCAGAAGTCTTTTGGGTTTTAACATTATCAATTTGCTTAGTCGAGGTGGCAGCATTTTTATGGTTTTATTTAGCAAGCCCAACGGTTATAGCTCTTTTCTTAACCTCCATTTTTTATGTTGTCTTGGGCCTAACACATGTTTGGTTTGAGAAGAGACTCTTTAGGGGAGTAATAATTGAATATTTCTGGGTTACAGTAATTTCTTTCCTCTTTTTGATTTTTTTCTCAGGATTGATCTAGCTTCTTGAAGTATTAAACCCTATAGTATATAATACCACAATGCGTGAGAATGTTGTAAATAGTTTTTTTGCAGTAGAACCTCAAGTACATCCTAAATCTCTAGCTTTGGTTGGAAGAAGCGTTGCAGCGGGTTTAGAGTTAGGTGAATATAGGTACCTTAGAGGAGGAAGGCTACGAATTGTAAAGAAAATAGCTCAAACTTTAGTCTTTAATTCAGCTTTACTTGATATTGAAATACCACCTGTGGGTCATGACATGGGATATGTATATGACGGCTTGGGTAATCGTGAGGATCATTACGCCCATCTTGGATCTATTGATGGAAAAGCAGGAATAATATTTTCCGATTTGTATCTTAGAGCTTTAATTACTCCCGATAGATATGGTAGAGATATGGATTGGAGAGGGGAAACTATTCAAAGTGTAACTGCACATGAATGCTTTCATATTAAACAACTATTCGATTTTCCTTGGAAGCTGAAGCAAGATGCAGCAAAACACTCAATATCATCTGAACTCTGGGAAACAACAAGAACAGAAATAGGGGCACAAAGGTATGCATGTGTATATGAAGCTGAGAGAACTCGATTAGCAAGAGAAAGAAATACACGTCTGTTTTTAGAGAATATGGGTATTGATCCTACAGGAATTATTGATCAGAGCGATCAAGTAGCTGCAGTAGCCTCATTAGTAGTAAAAAAATAGCCTCATTTAGCCTCAAAATATTACACTAATCATGGCTAGGGAAGAGAAGTGAGGGTAGTTAAGGTCGGGAATTGAGTGATATAGTTTGATACAGATGATACAGTTTGATATAGTATTTAAATTTACCCCATAATAATTATAGGACTAAAATGTGGATATCTTGCATCTATTTTCACAGGATTTTTGAAGCTAAGCCTCGACTTTTCACGACATAGGTAGCCTCAGGCTAGGCTACTTCACATATGATCCAAGGCTAAACACTCAGTAATACGAAAAAAACTCGAACGCTTATTTAGTATAGAGCACCCCAATAAGGGATGTGCTAATCTATTGATATTTAGCCTCAAAAATGAACGATTAGATTGATTTAACAATCTAAATTTCAACATGGTTTAATATCCCCGGGGAGAGACATATAAGTGTTCGGGAAAATTAAAAATAATTTGTCCTAGGTCACTACAGAGGAAGAGCTTGTGCATTGTTATAAGAGAAGAAAGAGTTAATTATCTCCCTTAGTGAGTCATTAGCAATTTTTTGATCTATATAACCCCAAGGAAAGAGAAATTGATTATGTCGCACAATAATACTTTTACGACGTCACTCGTGGCTAAAACCCGGGAGAAGTGGTCTTTTTCCCAATGGTTTTCTACGAATATTTTTGTAAATCTTTACATTCTGTATCGTCTCTTTATATTTATTCCTCTATTTTTCCCCAGGTCTATAATTCATATATGTCCCCTACTATAGGTTTGATATTTTTAATAAAAATGAGGCTAAATGAAGCTAATAATTAACAACTATTGTCATTCTCCAGCCTTGGAGCAGGAGTTTTAAGCTTCTTTTTGCTTTAAAGCTGCTCCTACCATGGATCCGATATGGTATCCAGCTAGATCTGCAGCTTGATGAGGCTCACCAGCTTTTTTCATTAATTTATATCTTAAAAGATCAGTTATTCTTGCCATATTGGTATAAATATGTCTATAAGCAGGATTAAATAATACATCTTTTAATCTATCTTTTTCATTTGAAAGTAATCCAGGAATAAACGTGCCCCAAAAATGGTAAGTATCCGCGGCGGGATCTGGATATATACCGGAAATAGGTTCGAATGTGCTTACGCAATCTCTCCATTTTTTAATTTCTTCCGTGGAGTAAGCTAAGCGTTCATCAAGAGTTGTGTCACTATCTCTAGCAATAGATCTTGCGCCTCCATGAGCGATTACAGCAGCTCCTAGGACGCTACCTTGACCTAAATCAAGACCAATTTGGAATTGTTCAGGAATGGTAACTTGTCGGTTGTTTGTATCAGCTAGTTCAATAACTCTATCTACAAATCTTCTTGATGTATCTGTTGGAAAGTTATCATAGGGTATAAAGCCCGAATGCATATCTGTGAAGGCGCTCATAAGCGCTAAATGATATCCCTGACTAAATCGATTAGTAGACCATGGTAAGTATCTAATATCTGGTGTTTGTGAGCCTAGCGCTTGCTGTACCAAGTCAACTTCTAATAAGTCTAAAGTCGGATTTGGATGGCTTCGAGGACTAACATATGGTGTTTCTAGGGCTTGGTACGACTCAAAGAATATTCTATTAACGGTCAAATCAGGGTCAGCTCCCAATATTCCAGATTTTCCTGCAGTAAATACAGTTTTTAATTTTGTACGAAAAGATTCTGGGTTTCTAGGTTTAAGTCTTTCCATATTGGTGAATAGAATTAATAGTCTGCAGCTGTAAAGCTATTATGTTGTCCCGCGAACACGTAGCACATAACATCTTTTAACTGTTGCTTAGGAGTTTCTCCCCAAGGCAAATCTAAGTATTGTTTTGCCTGTGCGCAAGAAAATGCTGCAGTTTGTTCTCCATGGCCTGCATCAAAAACGATTGCTGGCTCTATCATTGTATCTTTAGGCAGAATACCTGCTGTTGTTACATTGGTTGGACCATCGCCCACAAAACCAACAACAACCGGTACGTCTCTATTGGTCATAATTAAAGTATAGCCTCTACCATCTTTGGTTTCACCAGTTTTAAGCTCTTGGTTTAGAGTTGTTTGTCCTGGAAAATTTCCTCCACATGCAAGTAAGGCTGTAGCCGCACAAGCGGCTAAGGCTGGTTTTTCAAGTCTTTTAGTGGCATTAGATACTGATTCAATTATTCTAGGTCTTTCCATAACAGTAATTATATGCTAACTATAGGTTATATGTCAAGTAACTTGACAGCGTACTTCTCCATGTCGCATAATAAAATAGATGCAAAACGAACTGCCTGGTTTAATAGATCAATTCTTAGAATACATGGAAATTGAAAAGAATTGCTCGAAGCTAACTCTACGTGATTATAGACACTATTTGGAGGTTTTTGCAAATTGGTTTACTACTACACAGCAAGGTAAAACCGTTGAAGATCTTGATCTTTCTCTTATTCGAAAATACCGTGTTTTCCTAGCTAATAAGGCTGACGCTAAGGGTCAAACAATGCAACGTGTAACCCAGAATTATTATGTTATTGCCTTGCGTTCCTTTCTTAGATTTTTAATAAAAAATGACTTCAAAACACTTGAGCCATCAAAGATAGATTTACCCAAGACTGAGTCTAGAAATCTTAAGTTTTTAGATAAAGATCAGGTTGATCGCTTAGTAACCGCTGCTGATACGTCCAAAGAAGAAGGCCTTCGAGATCGAGCTATTATGGAGCTTTTGTTTTCAACCGGCCTCAGGGTTTCAGAACTTGTTAGTTTAGACGTTGATAAGATCAATTTTGACCGTAGAGAGTTCGGAGTTATAGGTAAAGGAAAACGATTAAGATTAGTGTTCATTTCTGATAGAGCGGCAGATTGGGTCAAGAGATATATAGATACAAGAAAAGATCAATTTAAACCTTTATTTATTCGCTACTCTGGAAGAGTTGAGGAAATTGATAGTGGTGAGCGGATGCGACTTACTGTTAGGAGCATTGAAAGGATAGTAAAAAAATATGTTCAAAAAGCAAGGATCCCTGTTAATGCAACAGTCCATACTCTTCGACATAGTTTTGCTACAGACTTACTTCATAATGGTGCTGATTTAAGAAGTGTTCAAGAAATGCTCGGACATAAGAATATTGCTACAACCCAAATCTATACCCATATTACCAATCCCCAACTTAGAGATACACATAAAAGTTACCACAGTGGAAATAAGTAGATTAAAGCTTTGTAAGTGAGGAAACAATCTTATCTGCTTCTGGAAATATGACTGCATTTTTCTCAGGTATTCCTTGTTCTTTTGTTAAAGAAATCCCTCCAAAACTAGTTGGTGAGCCGAATGATCCATCGGTGGTGTTTTTTTGACAATAGGTGTAGGAATCTGAATTATTGTTGGTTTGCCCTCTTCTGAAAATATACCCATTGGGATTATTAATCTCTACAAATGTAGTAAAGGTCTGTGCCATTGGTACGTCCTCATCTCCTGGGTAAAGACACCCTCCTCCTCCACCAGCAAACTGATATATGACTAAGTTATATCCGAGCTTAGAGAGGATTAATCTGTCCATGCTTTCGCCCTGTTCTCTTTGGGAAGTCCATCCATCAGGTAGTTGAAGAGAGTATTTGTTAAATACCAATACTCCTCCAGCTTCAACAGTTTTTGTAACTTGCGATGTAGGCGAAGCAGTTTCTGCAGTTACAAAAGGAGTTGGGCTTACTGAGGTCATTATTTCTGCTTTATTTGTATTAGATTTTGTTCCTAAATAATATGCTCCACCAGCTATTGCTAGAACTAAAATTAAGATGGAAATAATGCTAAGAAGATATTTCATTAGTATGTTTCGTAATAGATTGTTACTCCTACATTTACTTTATTTTGTCCTGGTGTAATGCTGGTTGAATCTAAACTAGGTTCGCTTTTTTGAGCACTCATAAAAATGGGTTGAGGATTTGTTCCGGAGGAAACAACATTAATAATTCTACCGAGCTTAATACCTGCTGAATTAGCTAGGAATTGAGCCTGAGTTTTAGCTTTGTTAACTGCTTTTTCAGTAGCTTCTTTTTCTAATTCTTCTTGTAGCTCTTTAGAGAAAGTAAAATTAGCTGAGCTTACTAAATTTGCACCATCTTTAGTTACTAAATCTGTAATTTTATTTACCTCATTTATTTTTACGTTAATCTCCAAATTTTGGGTTACTTCAAATCCATTAGAACTTGGTCTAGTGGGAAAAGATAAATCTGTTCCACCGTTATAGTTTGGATTAACAGAATAATTTGTAGTTTTAATATCCACTTCTTTTACCCCCTGAGCTTTTAAATCACTGATTAGCTTATTTGTTACTGTATTTACTTGTTTTTGGGCGTCTTCAACTGTCGTAGCTTGTTTAGTAACCCCTGCGTAGATGATTGCTTGATCAGGTGCAGCTGTTACTTCAGCATTGCCTGAGGCAGAAAAAAGATCTGTTTTTGTAGTATTGACGTTATTTACATAAAAAGGAATAGGTCCAAAGATTTTTGTATAAATTAAAAGTAGTACAAAAAAAGTAGCTATGGTAACTATTGGAGTTTTAAATTGATTCCAAAAATTTTGCACAAATTTATATTACCTTTTTATTTTGTAACTGTCAAATTACATTGACAAATAAGGCTAAATAAGTTAAATTAGCGCCTATGGCAGTAAATAGATTTGAAAGACTAGATAGGCATGAATTACCTATCCAAGCAGTTGTTGATCGTAGTCCTGCATCTTTTCAGGCAACAGTCCCTCTACATATGTCAATTTTTTGGGGACTTAGAGATGGTTCTCCAAGACTTGATCAAGTTGCATATGACAAAGGACTATTAAAAGATGCATATAAGGTGGTTGGAGCGTGGTATGACGAAGATATGGATTATCATCTTGGTGCTTTAGAGCCTGATGAGCGAAAGAGCGCAGAAAGGGATTGGAAAAATTACCTTAGATTTAATCTTGATTGGACACTTGGCTCGTCTAAAGGCACAGAGGTATTGGATTTAACAGTTAGACATAATGGAACAAGAGACGTAGTCGCTGTCCAGCCAGATCCAATTGCGCTTCTAAATGTGCGTAAAGCTAGTGGTGAGTACTACGGTCCTGAAATGCTTAAGGGAGACTCGGTAGAAATTATTGGTAAGCCTGAAAGTGTTGTTGATTTTGTATTTCTTTCTCCTGAAAAAATGCTTCAGTATGGAATTGAGGTAGATCAATTTAGAGTTGATCATGAGGTAGGAGTTGCAAGAGTGCTTTCGACTGCTTTTCGTACAGATTATTTGACAGGAAATGCGGCAATTCCTAGAGCATTTTTACTTAGAAATTACTCAGTGTTTTATGCAAATCGCTTATTGGATTCTTTAAGAGTTGCTATGAATTAATGTGTTTTCTGAGGCTAAAACGAGATTGCGCATAAGTATTGCAACATTAACAGGTCCTACTCCGCCAGGAGTTGGGGTATAGAAGAGAGATTTATTTTCAACTTCTACTTCTTCATAGTCCCCTTTTAGTTTTCCTTCCACCGTATGCATTCCAACTCCAATTAAAATTACATTGTTTTTGATATTTCCTGAGTTTAAAATATTTTTTCCAACAGCGGAAACAATAATATCTGCATTTCTAAATATTTCATCTTTATTTTCAGTTTGACTATCTACATAAGTAGTGTTAATACCTAGTTTTTTGAAAAGTTGTCGAATAGGGTTACCTGCAGTAATCCCCTTCCCTGCTAGAACAATATTTTTTGATTTTAAATCTATATTTGGATCTGCTTTAGTAATTAACTCAATTACAGCTTCAGCAACCGGTGTTTTAAAAGGAGAGTTAGAGTGAAATCCATCAATATCTTTTGTAGAAGTTACAGCTTCAGAGATAGTTTGCTCATCAAACTTACTTGGCATTGGTCTTTGGACAATTATTCCATTGACCTTGGGATCATTATTTAGCTTTTCAATTAAATCATAAACTGTTTTTTGATCAATATTTTCCTCAAATCTTTTGATAGTTATTTGGGCCCCAATATATTCAGCTTTTAATATTTTTTGTTTTAAATAACTTTCAGTTTGGGGATTATTACCAAAGGTAATAATATACATTTGAGGAACAAGTGCTTTAAACTTAAGAATCTCTACCCTTTGCTTTAAATCGTCTAAAATTTGTTGCGCCAAAGCTTTTCCATCTATTTTCATGACTCTATTATACTATATTTAGCTTCGAGTTATTCTTCGATGCAAGCTGCGGAGGCAACGTGGTCACCTGTTTTAGAAAATCTCATCAAGATTACTCCCTGAGTCGCACGGGATAATGCAGGAATATCATCCATACTTAGTTTTACAATTTGGCCTTTTTGAGATGTAATAATAACTTCTTTGCTGCTTTCTGGAACTACTTGAGAATAGGCAATTTTACCTGTCTTGGTTGTTACTTCAGCAACTTTTACGCCTTGTCCTCCCCTCCCCTGCTTAGGGAACTGATCGACTCCAGTTTTCTTGCCATAACCATTTTCCATAATAGTTAGAGCAAAAGCTTTAGAGCCTTTATGAACAATATCCATTTGAATTACTTCATCATCTTTGCCAATTAATATTCCTCTAACACCCATGGTGTTTCTACCCATTGGTCTGACTTGCTCCTGAGCAAATCTAATGGATTTACCATTTCTGGTAATGAGTAATATTTCATCATTGTCAGTCGTTAATTTGCTCCAGACTAATTCATCACCTTTATCGAGTTTAATAGCGGCAATTCCAGATTTTCTAATATTTTCAAACTCAGATAATTTACTTTTTTTAACAGTACCATTTCTAGTAGTTAGGAATACATAGGTGGATTTATCATTTTTACCATAGGAAACAAATGCCTCAACTTTCTCTCCTGCTTCAATATTCAAGAGATTAACAATAGCAGTTCCCTTGCTTGTTCTTGAGCTTTCAGGAATTTCATAAGCTTTGGTTTGGTAAACCTTTCCTTTATTGGTAAAGAACAAAAGATTGTCATGAGTTTGTGCTGATTTAATATCAGCGATCATGTCTTCTTCTTTAGTGGTCATACCAATAATTCCTTTGCCACCGCGCTGTTGCGTCTTAAAGCTTTGTGAGCTTTGTCTTTTAATATACCCAGTTTGAGTTATGGTAATAACTGTAGCTTCATTTGGAATTAAATCTTCTTCTGAGAATTCTCCCAGTTTTCCTTTATAGACTTTTGTTCTTCTTGGGTCATTATATTTTTCTTTTAATTTAGCAAGTTCATCTTTAATAACAACTAAAATTTTAGCTGGATGAGCAAGGAGGTCTTCAAGATAAGCAATCAGCTCTTTTACCATTTGGTATTCTTCTTCAATTTTTTGTCTTTCCAGAGCAGCTAATCTTCTTAACTGTAAGTCCAAAATTGCGGTTGCTTGGAGTTCAGATAATTTAAATCTAGTCATTAAATTATTTTTTGCGTCTTCTTGGGTTTTACTTTCTCTAATGGTTTTAATAACAGCGTCTAAATTGTCGACTGCAATTTTTAAGCCTTCTAAAATATGAAGTCTTGCTTTTGCTTGTTTTAATTCAAATTCACTTCTTCTTTTTACTACTAAATATCTGTGTTTAATAAATTCTTCAAGGATCGATTTTAAGTTAAGAGTTTGTGGAGTTCCATCAACTAAGGCAACTATATTTGCAGAAAAAGTTGTTTGCAAAGCAGTGTATTTAAAGAGATTATTTAAAACTTTCTTTGGAGATGCATCTCTTTTAAGCTCAACAACTACCCTAATTCCGTGTCTATCTGACTCGTCTCTTAAATCTGAAATTCCTTCAATCTTTTTTTCTTTAGCAAGGTCTGCGATTCTGGCAACAAGTAAGGCTTTATTTACTTGGTATGGAAGCTCAGTAATGATAATTGCGGATTTTCCTCCACCGATTTCTTCAATCTCTGCTTTTCCTCTAATAAGTACTCTTCCTCTGCCAGTTGTGTAGACATTGCGAATTTCAGACATGTCATAGATGTTGCCTGCTGTTGGGAAATCTGGTCCTTTAATAAACTCTAAGAGTTCATCAACGGTGGCTGTCGAAGTAACGCCAAATGGTTCATGGGTAACTTTTGCAGTTGAAATAACATGGAAAAGTGCGTCAACTACCTCACCAAGATTATGTGGTGGAATTTTGGTTGCCATACCAACGGCAATACCTTCAGATCCCATAAGTAAAAGATTAGGAAGTAAGCTTGGTAAAAAGACTGGTTCTTTAAGGGTTGCGTCAAAGTTCTCTGTATAATCTACAGTTTCTTTTTCCATATCTAAAAGCATTTCAGCAGTGATTGCTGCCATTCTAGCTTCTGTGTAACGCATAGCTGCTGGTGGATCTCCATCCATTGATCCAAAGTTTCCTTGGCCATCGACTAATGGATAACGCATAGCAAAATCTTGAGCCATACGAACTAAGGAGTCATAGATTGGCACATCTCCATGAGGATGATATTTTCCCATTACTTCTCCGACAACGGTTGCAGACTTTTTATATTTAGCAGAATGAGTTAGGCTCATTTCATGCATAGCAAAAAGAATTCTTCTATGTACTGGTTTTAATCCATCTCTAACATCTGGGAGCGCTCTGGAGACTATAACAGACATTGCGTAATCTAAATACGCACGTTTCATTTCTTTTGCGATTTCCGTATTTTGAAGTTTTCCTATATCTGCCATTGTAAGTAAATTTACTGCCTTCCTCAGTTAAAAATTATTAGATAAGGAAAGAAGCGATTAATAGTGCAACGATGTTCAAAACTTTAATCATTGGGTTAATTGCTGGTCCTGCAGTATCTTTGTATGGATCTCCTACTGTATCTCCGGTAACTGCTGATGCATGCGCAAAACTTCCTTTTCCACCTAAATGTCCTTCTTCAATATATTTTTTAGTATTGTCCCAAGCAGCTCCACCGGTTGTCATGGAGATTCCTAAGAAAAGACCTGTGACAATGCTTCCTACTAAAAGTCCACCAAGTGCTTTTGGTCCAAGCAAGAAACCAACTACAATTGGTGCTGCGATAGTAATAACAGTTGGTAAAATCATTTCTTTAATAGCGGCTGTAGTAACAATACTTACTGCTTGGCCATATTCAGGCTTTACTTTTCCAGTCATGATGCCTTTGATTTCCTTAAATTGTCTTCTAACTTCGTCAACAACTGCAACTGATGCTTTACCTACGGCTTCCATAGCTAGAGCTGCAAAGATATATGGTAATGCGCCTCCGATGAAAAGACCTACAACTACTAATGGATCAGAAAGGCTAAAAGCGCTTTCTAAATTAAATTTACCGCTTTTAGTAAGTTCTTGTGTGTAGCTTGCAAAAAGTACCAAAGCTGCAAGTCCTGCGCTGCCTATAGCATAAGCTTTAGTAACTGCTTTAGTTGTGTTTCCAACAGCGTCTAATGGATCAGTAACATCTCTTACTTTTTTATCCATTCCAGCCATTTCAGCAATTCCACCTGCGTTATCTGTGATTGGTCCAAAAGCATCGATAGCAACAATGATTCCAGCTAGAGACAACATGCTCATAGCTGCAATTGCTACTCCATAAAGACCTGCTAAATTAAAGGAGACTAAAATTGCCGCTGCAATTAATAGGATTGGTGCTAAGGTTGATTTCATCGAAACTGCAAGTCCTGCAATTACATTAGTTCCATGTCCGGTTGAGGATGCATTTGCAATTGTTTTGACTGGAGAAAACTTTTTAGATGTAAAGTATTCAGTAATACCTACCATACCAATAGTTACGATTAAACCAATGATAGATGTATAGAAAATATTCATACTTGAAATCCCATTTAAGCCTGTTGGAAAAACAGCTTGAGCTAAGACATAAAAAAGTGCGATTGAAACTACGATTGAAACACCTAGTCCAATATATAGAGCTTGCATGATTCCTGTTCCCCTTACTCTAACAAACCATGTTCCAACAATACTTGCAACAATACTTGCTGCTCCAATTAAAAGTGGGAAGAAAACAACTGCTAAATTGTTTGGGAAGAGAAGTTTGCCCAAAATCATTGCAGCAACTGCTGTAATGACATAGGTTTCGAAAAGATCTGCTGCCATTCCTGCGTCATCTCCAACATTGTCTCCTACTAAGTCTGCAATAACTCCAGGATTTCTAGGATCATCTTCTGGAATTCCGGCTTCAATTTTACCTACCATGTCAGTTCCGACGTCAGCTGATTTTGTGAAGATTCCTCCACCAAGCCTTGCAAATACTGATATTAATGAACCTCCAAAACCAAGAGCAACAAGTGGTCCGAGGTCACCATGTGCATATTTTTCTAAGATCCAATAAAAGCCTGCAACTGAAAGTAAAGCAAGTCCTGCAACCATAAGTCCAGTTACCGCACCACCTTTAAAGGCCATATTAAATGCACTTGCTAGTCCTTTTCTGGCTGCTTGAGCTGTTCTAATGTTGCTTCTTACAGCAACACTCATTCCTACTACTCCAGCAACGGTTGAAAAAATTGCTCCAATTGCAAAACCTACTGCGTTGTATACACCTAGGAAATAATAAAGAATTGCAAAGATAATCACTCCAATTACAGCAACTACTGTATATTGTTTTTTCATGTAGGCTACTGCGCCTTCTGCAATTGCATCAGAAATACTATTCATTTTAGCGTCGCCTCTGGGACTTTTTAAAACTTGTGCGGTAAGAACTGCTCCGTAGATAATGGAGATTATGGCTGCAACTATGGTAATAACCAATTTATGCGTGAATAATAATGATAAATCCATATGAACTTAGTCATTATAAATAAATTTTCCTGAGATTTCAAGACTGTCTTCCATTTTTCGTGCCGGCAACGAAAAATGTAATTTGGGTTAATAGACGAATTATCTAGATTCGGCTATTGGCTCCCCTACTCTTTTGGACTTACCAAAAGCTTTTTCCAATGGACCAAAAAGATCATCGAATCTTTTCTGGGATTGTTTTATTGCCCATTGGTTATTCCTATGCATATTTTCTCCTGGCATCCACCAGTTTACATAGTCAACACTTGCTCTGGATGACTCAAGTAAGGATATGATATGTCCTTCAGCGCAGCCTGGACTCATTCTTCTAAAAGAAATTCCCCAGACGCTATTTGTACCCTCACTTTTATTAATTGAAACTTGCCAGTTTCTACCAAGTGAATCATTCATATCCAATCCATTTAGTTGTGGGAGAGCGTCTGCTAGTCCCTGAGATCTTTCCAATATTGCTCTGACAAAAGGTTCTAGTTCGTCCTGAGAAACCTCTTCCCTAGGTAGATCTTTGAGGTCAGCAAATACCTCTCTTCCATAAGCTAATTCTTGCTCTCTTTCAGCTTTTTCTCTTTCATATTGTTTTCTAGCAAGCCTAGCTTCTAAAGCTGGATCATATTCTATGTCGCAACCCATTTTATTCACCTCCTTTTCTTTTTTAGGCTTAACTGATTGGTTTGCAAAAAGAGGAGTGGTTTTTGGTGGCCACTTGAAACATTTAAATAGTTTTCTAGTTATTATTAATGCCATTACTCTTTTAAATTTATTTAAAGGAATGGGAAACGAAAAATTGTTTGCAAAAGGGATGGTTTTCTAAAAACCTGTCGGAGACAACAGTAGTAGTGGCGAGGATTGCCATTACACTCTAAATATATGGTATTTTAAACTTTCTGTCAATATGGATTTTGGGGGTTAAAGTCTAATTTTAAACTTTCGCATTTCTTTAATTAAATCCTCTGCGCCTTTAAATTGAATTGCATTTATTCCCATTCCTTGTGCTCCTTCGACATTAATGATTCTGTCATCAGTAAATAGGATTTCATCTGGGTTTACCTCAGATTTTTGAATTAGGATCTTATAAAACTCAGCTTCTGGTTTTATAAATTTATGTCGAGAAGATATTATTAGTTCATCAAATAAATCTTTTATTCCTTGTTTCTCTAAAAGTTTGTCTATTAAATCATGATGAAAATTGGAAAATAAAAATACTTTGTAGTTTTGACGAAGTTTTTTAATGAGGGCAACAACATCTTTATCTGGTTTTAGATTTTCGTAAAAACTATTCCAGACGTCTTCAATTCCAGTTAATTCAGAAATTAAATCAAAGACCTCAGTCATAGTCATCTCTCCTCTATCCCACTTAGGAGTATGGGCTTTATATTTTACCCAGCGAGGTTCTCCTGGGACTAAATTTTCTCTAACCCATTTACTCATGGGTCCTGGAGAAATAACATCGTTATAGTCAAAAGCGATAACTTTAATCATTTTGTGAGTATATAAATTCTATATTTCCTTTTCAAATATAATGAAATCTTGATGCTCGTAATGATTTGGCAAAATGGCAACCTGTTTATATCCATGTTTTAAATAGAATTTCTCAGTTGGCCAACCCTTACCGGTTAAGAGATGGGATTTATGGGCATTCTTTGTTTTAGCGTAATCTTCAATAAACTCCATAAGCATGCCGCCAACTCCTTTGCCTCTTTCACTTTTAGCAACAATTAAATCGCTAATGTGTAAAATTCCTTGTTCAATTTTTCCACAGATTGTGCCAACTATTTTTCCATTTTCCTCTGCTTTGAAGGCATATTCTTCTTCATACCAATCCAAAGCTTTACCATAATACATCTTATCTGCATCAACCCATTCTTTTTCAAGAAAGTCTTTTATGTTTGTTTTTTGTGTTTTGTTTATGGTAATCATTGAGAAATTATATCAAAAGCTAGTTATTTGTTTTCTAAGCTTTTCCATAAATACCAAGAAGCAAGGCTTCTAAAAGGCTTCCAGGTTTCAGAAAGCTTTAAAATATCAATATCTTTTTCTAGATTATATAAATTCTTAATTGCTCTTTTCAGGCCAGCATCTCCAATTGAAAAAACGTCTGCTCTTTTTAAAGTAAAGATTAAAATCATCTCTGCAGTCCACTTCCCTACTCCTTTAATTTTAGTTAATGTTTTAATTACTTCTTCGTCAGACATTTTAGAAATTTGATTTATATCTATTTCTTCATTTTTAAAAGCTTGAGCAATATTTTTAATGTACTTAGCTTTTGAGTAGCTCATACCAGCGCTTCTTAATTTTTCGCTATCTATTTCTAATATTTCATCAGGGGTTGGAAATGCTGAGTTAAATAAGCTTAGAAACCTATTATATATAGTAGTAGCTGCCTTAGTTGATAATTGTTGGCTAATAATGGACTCAATTAATTGTTGTAAAAGATATTCACTTCTATCTTCAAATTCATGGGGTCCATATTTGTCATATAGCTTTCTTAAAACTGGATCTTTAAACATTGAGAAATTATAACAAACTTAAAAATATAATCTTGGAGGATCAGTTTTAAAGCCTCTAATTCTGGCAATTGCTTTTCCTTGTTCTGGATGAAATGTTAGGATTTGTGCTTCTCTTTGCGTTAGTCTTCTGCGCATTCGTTGAGTTGCAGCTTCCAAATCTGCTTGTGCTCTTTCTATTCCTTCTGGATCAAGTAATATGTGCTCACGTCCTATTACAGTTCTTAGCTCATTGTATCCTTTTATTCTTGGTGTGTCTTGAATTCTGTAATGCCCTGTCCAGACGCCTTCTCCTGCTGCTGATTGGGTTCCAAAAACCCTACGGGTTAATCTATATGCAATAGGCGCAGGAACTACAGCTGCTGTCTCGTCAATACCTGGATCTTGAGGCCTGTACATTTTTAAAAGAAATAATCTACTAGATTTGTTTGGTTGGTCAAGGTGCATTCTTCCTAGTAAATCTGCTCTTCCGTGCATGTCAAAAGCTTCGCCAAATACTCTTCCAGTAGAATTTTCCCTATATAAAAATCCACCAAATTGAGCACGTTCTGCTCCTAGAAATTGCTGCGTATATTGACCAGAAAAAGTATAAATATTAAATGCTTGTTCGCTTCTTGCACGCATAGGCGGATAATAACACCAAGGTTCTTTGTTGTCAATTAACTTGACTAAGATTCTAATTATCTCTACCATAGATTTATGAGGGTTAAGAAAAAAACTACTGCTGGTTCATTAAAAATGAAGGTTCATAAAAAACTTGCGTTCACAATTTTTGCAACAATTGGTGTTGTTGCAGTTTGGAGAGGTATTTGGGTATTCTTTGATGCACTTCCCTATTTTGATAAGCCTCTTATTGCTGGTGGATTTGCTCTTTTGGTAATTACTATTGGGGTTTTGTACTTTAAACAAACAGAGTTTTAAATATCTAAGTTTGCTTGTTTTGCGTTTGATTGAATAAAGTGTTTTCTTGGTGGAACCTCATCTCCCATAAGCATTGTAAAGACAGCATCAGCTTCTTCAGCGTCAACAATACTTACTTGTTTTAAGATTCTATTTGCAGGATTCATGGTTGTTTCCCAAAGTTGTTCTGGATTCATTTCTCCTAAACCTTTGTATCTTTGAATGGAGATGTTAGTTTTTACTCCAGCTTTTCGCATATCTGCCATGGTTGTTTCTTTTTCATCATCTGAGTATGCATATCTAGAATCTTTACCAGCTGTTAATTTATATAGTGGTGGCATAGCGATATAAAGATATCCTTGCTTAACAACTTCTGGCATATGTCTGAAGAAGAACGTTAAGATTAAGGTTTCAATATGTTCTCCATCAACGTCTGCATCAGTCATGATGATGATTCTGTGGTATCTTAGTTTTTCAAATTTAATTGTCTCCCCTATTCCGGTACCCAGAGCAATAATTAAATTCTTTACCTCTTCGTGTTCAATAATTTTATCGAGTCTTGCTCTTTCAGTATTTAAAATTTTACCTTTAAGTGGAAGAATTGCTTGGAATTTTCTATCTCTTCCTTGTTTGGCAGATCCACCTGCTGAGTCTCCCTCAACTAAGTAAATTTCAGATACGCTTGGATCTTTTTCTTGGCAATCAGCAAGTTTTCCAGGTAGAGTTGAGCCTTCTAAGGCACCCTTTCTTAAAATTGCTTCTTTGGCAGCTTTAGCAGCAAGTCTTGCTTTAGCAGCTAAGTAAACTTTTTCTAAGATTTTTCTGCCATCCTGTGGGTTTTCTTCAAAGTAGGTAGAAAGTCCTTCTTTAACAATTGATTGTACGATTGGCTGAATATCTGCATTTCCTAGTTTTCCTTTTGTTTGGCCTTCAAATTGGATCCTATCCTGTGGCATTTTGACATAAACTACTGCGGTTAAGCCTTCTTTAGTGTCATCTCCAGTGATGGAATCTTCTTCCTCTTTGAAGCTACCAATCTTTTTACCATAATCATTAATAGCTCTGGTTAAAGCCATTCTAAAGCCAGTTAAATGGGTTCCACCGTTAATGGTGTTGATAACGTTAACGTATGACTCTACGTTTTCGGTATAGCCATCGTTATATTGCAATGCTACCTCAACATTGACATCGCCATCTTGTTTTTCAATATAGATAACTTTATGAACTGATTGTTTGTTTTCGTTAAGTTTGGAAATTAAAGCAGTAATACCACCTTCAAAATAGAAGTTTACTTCTTGTTCTTTACCTTCTCTTTTATCGATTAAGTGAAAGTATAAACTTGGAACAAGATAGGCTCTTTCTCTGATGAGTTTTTTAATAGTATCGAATTCAAATTCAACAGTTGAAAAGATTTCTGCATCAGGCTTAAAGGTTGACAATGTGCCGTTTGTTCTTTGGCTAACAAAATCATAATCAAGTCTGGATTTTTCAGCAGTTTCAAGCTTAGATTTTACAAGTCCTCTTGAGTATTCTTGGGTGTAGATTTTTCCATCTCTTGTTACCTCTGCCCACATCCATTCAGAAAGTGCGTTAACAACTGAGGCTCCTACTCCATGTAATCCTCCTGAGATTTTATATGCACTTCCGCCGAATTTTCCTCCAGCATGAAGCTTGGTCATAACAATTTCTAAAGCGGATTTACCGTAACCTTTAACAGTGTCAACTGGAATTCCTCTTCCATCATCAGCTACAGTTGCAGAACCATCGGAATTTAAAACAATCCAAACATTTTTGGCAAAACCAGCTAAAGCTTCATCAACAGAGTTATCAATAATTTCTCTTAAAGATTCGTGAAGACCAATAATATCGGTAGAACCGATATACATTCCGGGTCTTTTTCTAACCGGTTCAAGTCCTTCAAGGACTTGTATCTGCGCTGCTGAATAATCCGAGGGGTTTCCTTTAGCCATATAACTTAACTAATATAACAGAAAGTTTTTATAATTTCTAGAGGTTTAATATTGTTTCTATTCTTGGATTAAATTATATCTTTCTTCTTCCCAACCCTTTTACCCCTTCTAATAGTTGGTTTGGATTATGATCTATTTCGTGTGCCTTAGCAACTAAGTTTAATGTATTCTTTCCTGTTACTTCTGAGGTAAAAATTTCTCGTACTGATGGCAAAATGTATCTTAAAGCATCTGCTTGAAAAGCTGGATCAAACCCTGATTCTATATATCTTTTATACGCACCTAATTTATTTCTTAATCTGCCAAAACTCGTGTCTTGAAAATTATCTTCTTGAACTACTGTAATCGCAGGGTGATAAGGTCTTGTTTGTTCTCTGGAGGATTTTAGCTGAATTAAAAAGTTTGTTCCTGTTTCAAAATTTCTAACTGTAATATCTGCTCCTCTCTTTAAATCTGGTCTTCCCACTTGAGGCATATCTTCATATCTTGCAGTTGGTATTACGATAGTTGAAAAATCTCCTTGCATTCTTAGGTACATATGAGCGTCAATTAGCCACATAAATTCTAATAGTTTGCCCTTTAATACTGCTTTAGGTAAATTTGGATTAGTTAATAACTCCCCTTCTCCTAAAAATACTCTATCTATTGTTCTGATAGCGTCAGTAAGTAGCTGCGCCTTTCGTATCTCGCTTACCTGATCATGAGTAGATTGTTGCGTTAAGGAGTCTAGCTTCAGCTGTGCTTCAACTCCTAGCATTAGGATTTGTGGGTCTTTGTATCTTTGAGTATCTGTTGCGAGATTTGCTACAAAATCAAACAAAGTGATTGCTGCTTTAGTACCTTTAATTCTTTTTACCTCTGTTTCTAGAAGATTTGGTTGGGTTCTTTGTATTGCCTCAGAGCCCCATATTCCTGCTGCCATCCAGTACATTTCTGCCGCAACAAAAGTATGCAGAAAATCATCTTTTGTGTAATCCCTAGTAACATCTCTGTCATAATTTCCTTCTAAACGTTGCCTATATGAAGGAGTTGTTTTAAAAAGCTGAAATGCTGCATCTTCATATAAGGATGCTTTTTTAGCGGTTCTTTGTAAAATTGAGTCCATTGTTGCTAATAACTCGCTCTCATCTAAAGCTCGACTTTCAATTTTTATAACTGATAATACATTTGTTTCATCAATTGGATCTTGAGCATGGTACCAAGCTAAAATCTGATCAGGTCTAGCTTCGCCTCTTATGATTTTCCCCTCTAGAGTTCTAATTCGGTTTGATGTACCTTTGGCATCTACTCTTTGTAAATCTACAGATAAAGGAGTTGGTGTTGTTTTAGAAGTTTTTACGGGTGGTTTATTTCTTACCTCAGACATGTAAAAAGTATATCATGGGATTCTCGTAATTAGCTAAAAGACCAAGTCACCTAATGAGCTATTACTGTCTTATAGTTTGACTATTTGAATACAATTAAATATAATTCGGGCATGAAAGAAATGTCTTTGAAAAAAAGAACTATAGCTTCAGGAGCAGCTGGTTTAGGAGCATTTGGTATTGCTGAGGCAACAACAGGATATATTAGAAGTCAAAATCCTTACTATGTAGAAAATTTGAGGAATCATTTAGATATGGTTCAGGTATTCGTTAATCCTGAAGCATTTACAGCGTTATATTTAGAAAATAGACCATTAGCAGGATTATTAGCTTTCTCTATCTTTGCAGCTTTAAGATTTTTGACTTGCAAGTATGCAAAAGAAACTCATGGGCATAAATCAGGACATCATTAGTCTCTATCGTGGTCTATAGGTTGTTTCGTGATAATCTATCCTTTTAAATATTGCTTCTTTGACAGCCCCATGTAGAAGATGATTTTTAGTAGCTTTGATATCAAATCCTTTAGCAACTCCTAAGAGTGCAAGTGTAATTAGTGCGGGAATGGCAGATGGTCTTTCTTGCCAAGGTAGATTGCTGTGTTCATTTAAGAAATTAAACGTAGTAAAAAACCCAAGTCCAATTGAAGCTCCCAAACTTAAGCCTGCAAAACGATCAGCAACTCTTGCGTCAAGTAATGTAAATTCTTCAGCTTCTTGGATATTTGCGTATTGTTCTTCTTTTAACTCGCCTGCTCCAACTCGATGTAAAACGCTAACGGGTGTAGTTCTTGCATCTACAACGACGTGAAGAGGCTCTCTCTCAAAAAATTTCATATGCGGATTATATCTAAATAAAAGCTCTTGTCAAAAATTATATTTCAAATTCTTGATCATACTGAGGTTTTTTATATAACTCAGCTTGATGTATGGCAACAATTTCTTGTTGATTTCTTTCTCTATCCCTGCCGCTTCTTAAAGCTAAATTGAGACTTAATCCCGCAGCAACAGTAAAACCGACCACAGCACTAGTTGATATCTGAGGTTCAAGATTCAGAGTTAAGCTTCGTACTGCGCCTAAGGCGCTTAACATAAAAGTTGCAACTTGGGTTGATTCAAGAAGCATCCAGCCAGTTTCAAGTCTGCGCTTGGCTTTTTCAGCTGCTTTAAAACTTAAATAGTGGCCATCAGGAGTTTCTTCCCTACGTTGACCATTTGAAATTGTCGAAAATATCTCTATTCCCCTTGTTGAATTGATAACGCTAACTTTATGAATAGCTTTTTCTTGTTCGTGCATAGTTAATCTAAAGTATATGGCTTAATCTGATCAAAGCTTGATAACGGAGAGCTTCTTATCTCTTCAATTGCCTGGACAAGCTGCGAATTTCTCGTTGCTTCTTCGCTGGAATCAGCTCTAACTAAATTTCCTACATAGCCAATGGCTGCAGCACCAATTCCTACAATGGCGTGTTTTGGATCAATTGTCGAATGCATTAAAATGTCAGATATATTCCAGGCTAAGATAAGTGTTCCACCTAAGCTTGTTCCCTGATTGACTTTTTCAAGAGCCACCCAGGCTAGAGTTCTTGCTATTGTTCTTTTGCGGGCGCTATCAATTGAAGGATATGTTTGAGTTGGATGAATTTCCCTAAAACCATTTGCATAGCTTACAGAAGAACGAATATCTACCCTCCCTCCGGTTTGTTCTATTTGTACTCTATGTTTAGCTTCAATTGGCATGGCAAGGATTATATGCCTTAAGTATATGAAAAGACAATAGTTATTTAACCGTATTTAGTCCTATAATATTTGATTTTTATAGCTAATTTAGGTATACTTTAGTCTTATGTCAAAAGAAATACCACTTTTTTTTAAAGAGGTAAAATTTAAACCGCTTGTTCCAGGTGGTCCTATTCCTGTTGACGATAAGGGAAGAACAGATAAAGAAGTTCCCGTAGGTAATCAAATTATTATCGATAGCGTGACGGGACAATATAGATATGATAGGCCTCTTTGGACAAGAGATTCAATATTGGATGATTTTTCCTATAAAGTTAGAGAAATTAGGGAGTCAGGCATTAGGATTCCTCTGGATGGAAGATCTGTTTTTTTAGTAAGAAGAGAGACATTGTTACCAGATAATGAAGATGAAAGAAGAAAATTAGTTGAAAAATATGGAGCAGGTATTTTAGGTACGCTCATTGGTGATAATGCAAGAATTGAAGATGGTAGGTTTATATCGCGTATTGGTTTTAGGGATCAAGAGCATGTAGTTTTACCGAGTGAGGTAATGAGAGTTATTGCGCATGAGCATGGTCATACTATTGGAGAGCAGTTGCCGACTGTATGGGAAGAGATGAAAGCTTACGCTTTTGAAGGTTTTTTTATGTCAAGATACTTAGGTCAAGTTTATAAAATTGATGGTAGTGATGCTGAAAGTATGCATGAAATAGCTAGAAATAGAGTTTCCCAGCTAACACAAAGAGGAATAGATTATTTAGAGATATTAGCTCATTTAGCAGAATATGGTTTTGGGGATTTTGGTCCAAGAGATTATGCAAAGCATGTAGGAAAAAGAGGAAGATTAAGAGGAAAGCTTACAAGACACAGGCATAATTAATTCAGTTATTTTTCTCCTGTTAAGTGTTTTATTTCTATTATTTGTAGGTCAGCAAGAGTTGATCCCCATTTGATATCGTAAATGAGCTGTTCTGCTCTTTGTATTTTTAAAGCTTTTCTTAGTCTAATATTGGGATGAAGTTCTTTGAGACTATAGTATTTATGGGTTTTTTGTAGTATTTGGAAAAGATTTAACGGTTGTGTTAAATTCTTGCAAAACAACTCTAGGATTTCCTATTCCAAACCTAAGCCTTAAAAGTGCCCAATTTAATTCTCCAGCGAGTTGGTTTTTACTTTCTTCTGTTGCTTGAGGATGAGCTAAATAGGCTTTATCAACTGCTCTTTCGGCTACAATCTTAATAGTTCTAAATCTTGTAAATGCAGGATGCTCGCCTGTTTCTGGATGATATCTCATATTAATACTTTGGGATATAACTTCTTTTAGGTTTTGCTCCGGTTGGTAGCTCGCCTACTTTTTGTTTGCTTTGTCTTGGTATTTTTGTATCTTGCCAAGTGGTTGATCCTAATTCAAGCATTTTAAAAAGATTTAAATACCCATTCCTAACTGTTGCTTCACTTATTTCCTGCACCGCTTGCCTTATTGTTGGAGCAAATTCTTCTCTTGCAATTTCCCATTCTTCTAAGGGGCGTAAACCAGGCAGTCTGGGTGGTTTTCTTAACAAGCTAAAGGTAGCAATTACGCTAACACATTGAATTGCAGTTTGTTTTTCGACAGGAGTCATTGCGTCATAGTATCTGTGAAATCCTTTATACGCTTCAGCAGCTAGGGCATGAATTCCAGTAGGATTTTGTAAATTTACTGAGTATGGATATAGAGAGCTTTCAGTTACATTTTCAATGTATTTAAGGCGATATTTTTCCAACATAAGTAGTATTAAGGCTTTCTTGTGGCTCTTACCTCTTGAGTATAGGCTGTTTGAATTTCATATAAGGCTCCAATTTTTTGACGAAGCGTTAAGCTTTGATCATGAATTACAGCTCCAAAAGCTACTTTTCTAGCAACTTGGGCTGAAGCAATATCAGGGTTTTTGGGATGTCTTCTTAAAATTTCCATTTATAAATTATACCAAGTTTGAGTCTGTAAATCAAACTATAAGCCCTGCCCTTGTATGAGATTTAATTGAGTGTTTAGCTGGTTAACTTGTGAATTAACTAAATCCATTGAAAGTTTCACGTAAATAACACTAGAAAGTAAAGTTAAGGTTATTAATATTATGCCAATAATTTTAGCGGTAGGGTTTTTATCAAGTAAATATTTAATGCCTGGAAATAGACCCAAGGGTGGAAGCAAGATACTAATTAAATATAGATAAATTTGTTTACCTAAAGAAGTTGAAAGAGGTGGGTTTTTAAATCTATATCCACAATTAGGGCAAAAATTATATGTAGGTAAAATTTGATACCCGCATTTAGGACAAAGTTGATCCATAAATTAAGTATTTCATGTATTACAAGAAGTTGCAATTTTAGGCTTTGACTTGCTAATTTTGCTCTGCTAAGATTCATACAATTTGGCATGATTGTAAGAAGTGAATTATATTTCCCTGATATAGAATTTGAATTTCCTGATCCACCTACTCCGAAATCAGAAGATCATAGAGCACTTGGGCAAATGCTTAAGGCAAAATTAAGAAAAGATGCAAAGGAAAAATCCCAAGATTCCCCACCGCCTTCTGTAAGTTACTCAGAAAGTCCATTATGGAGCATACACGGGGTTTTAAAGAGTATGGATGCAAGATTAGCGGGATTAAGAGATAGGTATGGAGTAGCTTTACCAATGGAAAGAGTTGATATAGAGTTTGTAAGAAGAGAAACGCTTGTTCCAAGGAAAGGCAAAAAAAGAAATCAGTTAATAAATGCTTATGGTCAGGACATAGTTAAGAGTATTGTTGGATTACATACTCGATCAGCCAAGGGTGATCATAGTGTTAAAATTGGATATTATGGTGAGCAATATTCTAGGAGGCAGGAGCAAGTCGAGGGTACTTTGGCTCATGAGCTTGGTCACGTTTTCGGTGAGCATCCGCTTTTTGGCGTAGAATATGAAGAAATGAAGGGTTATAGCTTGCAAGCTCTTCTAATGGCAAAACCAGAGACGGGTGCTGGAGCAACAGGATCTTTGGTGCATGATAGGTCAAGGGGAATGCTTGCTCAATTAGGTAGTATGGGTATTTGTGAACCTGCAATTTTAGCCCATGTAACTGGGATTTCTTTCGGTGAGTATGGTCCTCAAAGTTATAGAGATTTAAGGCGTTTTTAAGATTCTAGGAACATGTTTTCTAAAGCTAGTCTTAAATTAACATTAGATTTTTTGAGTATTAAATAGTATTTATGCAGTGTTTTAACTAAGTTTTTATATCTATCTTTCTCAGGATTTAGAAGCATTTTTTCCCTGGTAACGATAATTAATTTTTCTAAATAATTTAAAGCTTGCTCTTTGTCTTTGGCTAAGTCTTGAGCTAGTTTTAGGCTGTCATGCTCTCCTTTTATTATAGAATCTAATACAGTTTCAAGTTCTGTTTGTTCTTTGTCTTCAATTATTAGTTTGGTATCTAAGGTAATTAATTTACAACGCGATAGAATCGTAGGCAGAAAGATGTTTTCAAAGGCCTTGAGAATAATAATTGTTGATAATGGTGGTTCTTCTAGGGTTTTAAGAAAGGCGTTTTGTGAGTCAGGAGTCATTCCTAAAAATGTTTCTATAACTACTGCCTTTTTTTCTCCTTTTAAGGGTTTTAAAAATATTTTGGAATTAATACTTCTAATATCGGCAATTCCGACTGCTTTCTCGGGTGTAAAAGTGAAAATATCCAGCTCATTAATTTTTTCTGAGTTGATTAATTTCTCAGCTTCTTTTTGGATGTTTTCTTGATTTTTTCCGAGGATTATAAAACTTTGCATTTATATTGACTTTATATCATATTTTAACCTACTATAGAACTAATGCCCGATACTTCTCAAATACCGGTACAAGGGTTCAGTTCTCAAAGCTCTAATCAGAGTTTATCAGATATCCTTTTTGCCCAAAAATTAATTACAAAAGAACAGTACGATACTATTAAAGTTCAAAGCGCAAGTAAGGGAATTTCTGAGGAAAATATTGTTGAAGAAATGGAAATTGTTTCCCCGGATAAGTTAACAGCTGCCAAGGCTGCAATTTTAGGAATACCATATATAGATATTACTAACGTTTCTTTTTCTCCTGAAGCTTTGGGTTTAATTCCCAGAGCTGTAGCTGAAAGATTTAGTCTTATTCCTTTTGCATATGATATAAATTCCAAAACACTCTCTGTTGCGATGAGTAATCCGGTTGACCTAGAGGCAATCACTTTTATTAGAGAGAAAACTGGTCTTACTATTAAGTCATTCGCAGCAACACCTAGTGAAGTTGCTAAGGAGATAAATCAGCAATATAGGCAAGAATTAGTTGGTGAGGTTGGTGCGGCGATTAAAGAAACTCAGGATTATAATAAAATTAAAACTGTCGATACTGATCAAATTGCCCAAATCATTAAGGAAGCGCCAATTGCCAAAATCGTATCCACCATTCTGGAATATGCTGTAAACAGCAGAGCTTCAGACGTGCACATAGAGCCAATGGAAGATAGAGTTAGGGTTAGATATAGAATTGATGGTATTTTATATGACAGACTTTCCCTGCCTAAAGCAGTTCAGGAGGCAGTAATTTCGCGTATTAAGATTTTGTCGGAAATGAAAATTGATGAACATCGCTCTCCTCAAGACGGCCGTTTTAATTTTAAAGTTGAAGATAAAGAAGTTGACCTTCGTATCAGTGTTTTGCCTACAGTTTTTGGCGAGAAAATTGTAATGAGGCTTCTTCGCAAAAGCGGTGGTATTCCAACTTTGAGAGAGTTAGGTATTTCTGGGATTGCGCAAAAGACTTTAGAAACCGCAATGGCAAGGCCTCATGGAATCATTATTGTTTGTGGACCTACTGGATCTGGAAAAACTACTACTCTTTATTCTGTTTTGTCTGTTTTGAATACGACTAAAGTCAATATTTCAACTCTTGAAGATCCAGTTGAGTACCAAATTGCAGGGATTAATCAAGTTCAGGTTAATCCAGCAGTAGGACTAACTTTTGCAGAAGGCTTAAGGTCCTTTTTAAGGCAAGATCCAAATATAATCCTAGTAGGAGAAATTCGTGATGGTGAAACAACCGAGCTTGCCATCCAGGCAGCATTAACTGGACATTTGGTCTTCTCAACTTTGCATACATCTTCAGCGGCAGGTGCTCTTCCGCGTTTAATAGATTTAGGAGCTGAAACTTTTTTACTCGCTTCTACTATGAATGCTGTCTTAGCGCAAAGGATAGTTAGGAAAATTTGTAATAGCTGTAAAGTTCCTTATGCTCCCCCAGCCCAAGTTGTTGCCGAAATGCAGCAAGTTTTAGGTAAATATTTTCCTCAAGGTAAACAAATAACCTTTTACAAAGGTAATGGTTGTGAAGAATGTGGTGGATCTGGATATATTGGAAGAGTTGGTATTTTCGAGGCACTGCCAATTACGGAAAAAATTGCTTCTTTGGTTTTGCAGCACTCGGACAGCGGAAGTCTTGAAAGGGAAGCAGTTGCAGAAGGCATGATTACAATGAAACAAGATGGATATCTAAAAGTTTTACAAGGGGTAACAACCGTAGAAGAGGTTCTCAGGGTTGCTCAAGAATAATATGACATTAAACGAATTACTTGATTTAACAATTAAAAATGGTGCATCAGATTTGCATTTATTACCTGGTGTTCAGCCCGCAATTAGGGTAGATGGTGCATTGCGTTTTTTAGTAAACTACTCACCTCTTACCAAAGAGCAAATGGAAGAAATGGCCTTTTCTGTTTTAAAGCCAGAACAAAAAAATTGGTTAATAAGCAATAAGGAAATTGATTTTTCATTTGGTTTTGGCGGTGGTAATTATGGCGATTTGGGAAGGTTTAGAGTCAACCTCTACTATCAACGCGGGGTATTGTCAGGGGCCTTTAGATACTTAGAGCCCAAAATTAGAACCTTAGAAGAGTTAAAACTGCCTAAAGTTTTACACAACTTTACAGAATTAAAACAGGGATTTGTTTTAGTTACAGGTCCAACTGGACATGGAAAATCTACAACTTTAGCAGCAATGATTAATGAAATTAATCAAAATAAATCTTTAAATATTTTGACTATTGAAGATCCAATTGAATACATCTATCCAATGGGTAAAAGTTTAATTTCCCAAAGAGAAATGGATTTAGATACTCATTCTTGGTCAATGGCCTTGCGTAGCGCATTAAGAGAAGATCCTGATGTAGTTTTAGTAGGAGAAATGCGTGATCCAGAAACAATAGCTGCTGCAATTACAATTGCAGAAACAGGACATTTAGTCTTCTCTACTCTACATACTAACTCAGCTTCGCAAACAATTGATAGAATTATTGATTCTTTTCCTCCGGGTCAACAGGCGCAAATTAGAATTCAGCTTGCTTCTACCCTAAAAGGAATAGTTTCGCAAAGACTCATTCCTATGATTAATGGAGGAAGAGTTCCGGGAATAGAAGTATTACTTGGTAATAATGCAGTCGCAAGTAATGTTAGAGAAGGAAAAACTCATTTAATAGATAGTATTATTCAGACATCTCAACAAGAAGGAATGATTCCTTTGGAAAATTCATTAACAACACTTGTTTTATCAGGCGCAATCAGTTTAGATGTAGCTAAAAGTTATGCTTTAAGACCTGATGAGCTACTTAGGCTGGTAGGATAAAATTATGAGACTTAGATACAAAGCTTCAACACCAGATGGGAAATTATCACAAGGTCTTTTAGACGCAAAAGGAATAGAAGAAGCGGCGGTTTATCTGCGTAGTAAAAATTTAATGCCAATTCAAATCTTGCGAGTAGATGCAAGTTTAGGATCACAGCTCCCATTATTTAATAAAGTAAAAACTCAAGATTTAATTTTGTTTACAAGACAAATGTCATCAATGCTCGCATCAGGCCTAACCCTTTTAAAAGCGCTAGAAATTTTAAAAGAACAAATTCAAAATCCTGCTATGCAAGAAATAGTTACATCAGTAATCAATGATGTTTCAGAAGGTAAAACTTTTTCTCAAGCAATTTCTCGTCATCCTAAGGTATTTTCAGATATTTATGTCTCTATTATTAAAGCGGGTGAATCGTCAGGTTTGCTTGATAAAGTTTTATTAAGGCTTGCAGATAATTTAGAAAAACAAGCAAAACTTAAATCAACGGTTAAATCTGCTCTTACGTATCCTGCTATCGTTGTCATTTTAATGGTAGTAGTTATGTTGGTTATGATTACATTTGTTATCCCTCAATTAACTGTTTTATATACTAATCTCGATGTTCCCCTACCTCTTCCTACAAAAATAATGGTTGGAATAGCCAATTTTTTAACAGTTTTCTGGCCAATAGTTTTAATTGTAATTTTTGTAACAATTTATGCTTTACGTAGATGGTCTAAAACAGTAAGTGGAAAATTAATTCTTGACGATTTAATTTTAAAAACGCCCGTTTTTGGTAAATTAATTAAAGAAACAACTATTGCAGAGTTTTCTAGGACTTTTGGTTTACTCGTTGGAACAGGTACGCTTGTTGTTCAGGCACTGAACGAGACGGCTGCAACTGCTGGCAATGTGCATTATAAGAATGCAATTATTGGTGTGGGTCAACAGGTAGAAAAAGGAGTAACCGTTGGATCGGCTATGTCAACCTATTCCCTTTTCCCTCCGCTATTAGTTCAGCTTGTTAAGATTGGTGAGCAGACAGGTAAAATGGATGAAACGCTGCAAAAGGCATCGGAATATTTCGAAAGAGAAGTTGATCAAATTGTTAAAACCTTAACAACTGCAATGGAGCCATTTATCATGATAATCTTGGGTATTGGGGTTGCATTTTTAATTATTTCTGTTATTACTCCAATTTACACATTAATTTCGAGTATACAGTAAATTTAGCTTCAAAATGCCGCACCTATCCCGTCAAGACAAGGAATAGAAGCGTGCATCTTTGATTTAGTTTGTTCTTAATTAAATGATGTCGTCTTAACAATCTAAAGTACCAAAATTAGCTTCGTTTTTAAATTTGATTTTTATGTAAAAATTTGTTAAATTTATTGTTGAACTGGCAAATGTAAAAATCGTTTGCTAAGAAGCCTTGACTTGTTGAAGGGATTACTTTCCCAAAGTTCAAGGGTTACTTCCAGAAGGAAGTCCCTTCAAACAGTTAAGACTTCAAAGAAAGTAATACCAATTAATTGATTTAATTCGTAAGTATAAATAGTAAGTGATTGGAGATTGCCAGCGAGGCAATCTTTTTTTGTGGAAAATGTATAAGAATTAAAGAATTGCTAAGTATAATTGTTTAGAACATTTAAAATTTACGGTTTTTAATGGGAAAGTTTGAAAGGCCTTGCCTTCCTTAGTATTGGTTTGAAATCTGTTTTTAAGGATTTGCGGATGAAAAACGCAAGATTGGAGGAAGCAAAAATGCTATATGTAGTATTATGCGAGGCTTGCTTAAAACAAAAAGCGACCCAACTTTATGTTGAATCGCTTTGCCCGCTTCACAGCGGAATTGTAAAAGTATAAATCGCTAACGCAAATTAGCGTGGAAAGGCCTTTCGGCTTTTCCTTTTGAAATCGTAATTTAAGTTTAGATTAGTAAGTTGGCGGGAGGTATCCGCCTATTGGTACAGGCAACAGTTTTATAAACTGTGGTTGCTATAATGGCAAATGCGAAATCGTACTTCGCTGCCTCCGCAGAGCTTACTAGTCTAGATTTAGATTATGATTTTTAAAGAACTTTAATTGAGGCAGTTTCTTAAAGGATTGCAATAATACTACTTTTAGCCTCAAAAGTCAACGAACATTGTGTTGCTATTAACTTAAGTTACTACCTCTTCTAGTAGGTTGTCAAGCTTTTTTTCTACAACCTTTTTGTATCAAAAACTGTCAAAAATAAAGGTAAATTTAGCCTCAAATCGTGCCTAGCTATGCATGAGATGCGTGCTCCACTCAAGCATAGCGATTTGCAAGGCAAATGTCAAGATGTTATAATTTTTAATGTGAAGCGAAAAAAATTCATAACCACCAAAGATAAGACTTTTAAGGACTGGTTATCTGCTGGTGGTCGTAAAGATTCTAAAAAAGATTTCCTTACCTTATTAAAACGGGCTGTATCTGTTTAACTTCAGCTACTTGTTTAAGTAATACCTCAAACATCATTCCGCCTAAGTTTCTATTGTTATATCTAAATGCAAACTCATCAACATAAGCTTGTAGGTATTTCTTGCTGACTACTCTATAAACTCCCTTAACTCCCCTTTTAAAGTGAGACCAGACATTTTCTATATTATTGTTGTATACCTCTCCTCTTGCGTATTCCCCCGCTGAATGAGTAACGCTATCGTGTTTATCGTAACCAAACTCTTTTAAGTATTTATATACACTTAATTCATCTGACATTATGTGAGCTGTAGGACTAATGTTTTGTTTTATTTGCTGTACTAAAGTCCATTTATCAGTGTTAGGTATGTGTTTAAGATATGCCTTACCACCTCTTTCAACTGCACCCCAAACTATTTCCTTAGGTATTAAATTAAAGTGAGGTTTAGTTGCCCTATTGTTTCCTTTACCACCAACAAATGTCTCATCTACTTCTACGATACCTTGAAGCATATCTCCACCGTCTTGAGCCATAAGTAGTCTAATCTGTTTAAACATACGCCAAGCGGTCTTGTAGGTCACTCCAAGCATTCTTTCTAGTTGTTTGGCAGAAATACCAGCTCTTGTCTGAATCATTAAGTACATGGCAAAAAACCATAAGTCTAATGGGGTTGTTGTTTTCTCAAAAATAGTACCTGCTAAAGGATAAATTTGGAAACCACAGAACTTACAAGCATATGATGTTCTATTAGTTACGGGGTAGAAAACTGATAGCTTTTTACATTTTTCACAATTCATTTCAGAGGGATATTTGAGGTTTTTAATAGCCTCAAGACATTTTTGATGTGTACCATATTTATATTTGAACTGACGGAGGCTAAATTTGTTTTCCATAGCCTCATTATATACCTATTATTACTTGTTGTCAAGGGATAAGTGCCCAAAATGCCCTCTTGACAAGCCTAAAATTATATGAGTATTATAATGTTGTAATGAAAAAATACCTGTCCAGTCTAAAACTAAACTCCGGTTTTACCCTCATTGAACTTTTAGTCGTTATCGGAATCTTAGGAGTCTTGGCAGCAGCCTTAATTGCAACCATTGATCCATTCGAACAGCTTAAAAAATCTCAAGATGCTAATGTTAAAAATACTCTCGTAGAGTTTGTTGATGCAAATGTTAGGTATTATGCAACTCATAATGCTTTACCTTGGTGGGCTAATGGAGCTGCAGGTTGTTCTGGTATGGATACAAGTTCTACTCTAGCTGCAGGTAGCGCAACAAATTGTGTTAAAGCATTAATTGATGATGGAGAGTTAAAACAATCATTTAATCAAGCGACAAGTATATTGGGCAATATAAGATACAATGGAGGAGATACATCTAATCCTGGAGTTACAGCTTGCTTTAAACCAGTTTCATTGTCACAGCAAAAAGATCCTAATACAAGGTTTGATATAAGCGGAAATACAGTTGCATCTGGTGGAACATATTGGTGCGCACAATAACAACCTCTAATGATTAAAGCTTTTCAAAAAAAGCTGCCCCAAATAATTTTTTTATTTTTGTTAATCGTGTATGTTCATAACTTGTCTAGAAGTGTTTATGGTGGAGATGTAGGTGATTTTGTTTCAGCTGCAATAGTTGGTGGTGTTCCCCACCCTTCAGGATATCCTTTTATTACATTACTAGGTTTTTTATTAACAAGGATCAATTTCATAACACCAGCATTTATGGTTAATTTGATCTCAGCTGTTTCAGCTGCAATAGGTGGTTTTTTATTTTTTAAATTTACTTTGAAAGCTACAAATAATAGACTTATTGCAGTTATTTCCACGTTCACATTAGCGTTCAATTACTTATATTGGTTTTTTGCTGAAATAGCTGAAGTTTTTGCTCTTAATAATCTTTTTGTAATCATTTTAATTTACTTAGGTTATCTTTTCTATTCTACGAGGAAAACAAAATATTTTTATTTACTTGCTTTTTTCGCAGGACTTTCGATGACGAATAATTACATTATTAGTTTCACTTTTCCTGCAATTGGGATTTTGTTGTTAACAAATATTAAATTTTTTTTAAAAAAACCCAAAACAATTCTAAAAGGGATTTTGGTTAGTTTTTTAGGTTTTAGTCCAGTTTTATACATATTAATTGCTGCGCAATTTAACCCAGTAATTAACTGGGATAATACTAAGGATATTAAAGGATTTATTGATGTTATTTTAAGGAAGCATTACGGAACATTTGGTGTTGGATTTGACGTAAATTTAATTTTAGCTGAAAAAATTAATATTCAAAAGAATTATCTATTGTATTTATTAAATCAAATAACTATTCCTGTTGCTGTAATATCTTTTTTTGGCATTTTAGAGTTATTTAAAAACAAAAAAATATTTTTGTTAGCCATTATTTTATCTTTTATTTTATCTGGACCTGTATTTATCAATTTGATTGGCATACCATACTATAGCCTCTTTCAGGCAGGTATTTATGAAAGATTTTTTAGTATGTCAGCAGTTGTTTTTCTTTTCCTGTTTCCATTTGGATTAAAATTTATTGTAAATTTGCTAAATTCTTTATTTGCAAAAAAAACATATCAAAATTTATTCTTAATTGTTTTTTTAATTATTCCCGTATTGCTTTTTAAGTATAATTTTCCAAAAACAGATCTGCACGATTTGTGGATTGGAGATAAAATTGGATATGATATTCTTTCTTTTCTTCCCAAAAATTCATATATTTTAATCACAGGTGATACTCCACTATTTAATACTTGGTACGTCCATTTTGGATTAAAATACAGAACTGACTTAAAGCTTTTAAATTTTGTAGGAACAAATACATTTAATTTAGAAAGAGAAAAATTTCTTAAAAACAATCCTAAATTAAAAATAGAAGATGAACTTTTTCTTCATGTTTTAAAAGATCTTAGTAAGAAAAATAATGTATTTTCGCTAACAACCTATCAATTCAAAAAAGGCGAGAAACTTAACTGGGTTCCATATGGATTGGCATATAAACTTGAGAATGGAAAAAATAATTTATCAAAAGATGAGTATATAAAGACACAAAAAAATATTTGGAATAATATGCTAGCCATAAATGATTTAAAAAAGGATAGTTTAAGCAAAAAAAGCTTAACTATTTCTGAAATTCCATACTTTTATTCAAATAACTATCTTTATTTTGGAAATTATGTTTATGAAAAATATAAAGATCGAGACTTCGCAATTAAAACCATTCATGAAGCACTACAGATTGATAAAAACAATCATAATGCTTACATTCTTTTGTCTACTTACTTAATTGAGGATTCAAAATGTGCTGAGGCAACAGAACAACTAAGTAAAGTTAAAGAATTGAATCCATTTGAGACAAAGTATTATTTATTAAGTTATTATAATAATAGATTTTGTTATAAAGATAAAAAAAAGATTGACCAAATTATTAAGGAGTATTCCCAAGTGTTTAAGGGTGACTTTTTTAAAGATTTAAAAATTATCAAATGATTAATTTATTTATTGCTTTTATAGGATTATTCCTCGGGTCTTTTATAGGGGTATTAGTTGATAGAATTCATAAGAAAGAATCATTTATTAAAGGTAGATCAAAGTGTGATAACTGTAATCATACGTTAGGTATTTTAGATTTAATTCCAGTTTTATCTTTTATTATTTCATTGGGAAAATGTCGATATTGTAAAAAACAAATCTCTTTTTATTATCCCATTATTGAATTAACGACAACAGTTATTTTTGGGGTTGTAAGCTTTTATTTTTTGGCTACTCCCCTACTACTTGGTATTTATTTGATAATTTCAAGTTTACTTATTGTAGTAATTTTCTCAGATTTTAAATATGGAGAAATACCTGATGGTATTAATTTACTTTTAATTATTTCTGCTCTAATACTTGCCTTATTAAATCAAGATCTAATAAATAATGGTTTAACTGGTTTAATAACTTTCCTGTTTTTCTTGACGATTTCATTTGGGTTTTATTATTTAACTAAGAAAAATGGTATGGGGGGTGGAGATATTAAATACTCCTTATTTATGGGGCTTAGTTTAGGTTTTCCTTTGATTTTAGTTGGACTTTATATAGCTTTCTTGACAGCTGCAGCGTGCTCTATCATACTAGTTATATGGAAGAAAAAGAGTATTCAAAAAACCACAATTCCCTTTGGTCCTTTCTTGGCTTCAGGCACATTTGTCGCTTTAATTTGGGGCGAAAATTTGTGGCAAATAGCCCTAAAACTTCTGGGAATTTAGGCTTTACTTTAATTGAGATTTTAATAGCTATTGCTGTCTTAGGTGTAATCGTAGGAATGGTCGTTTTCTTGGTTGATCCATTAAAGCAAATTGGCAAAGCGAATGATGTAAAAAGAGAAAGTGATTTTAAGCAGCTCTCGAGCGCATTAGACACATATTATAATGACCACGCAGCGTATCCCAGTGCATTAGACGATGTTTTAAATGATCCAGAAAATGGTAATTATATTCAGGTTGTTCCTCAAGACCCAGTTAATGATCCAGGCAAGCAATATTTATATTTAACAGATGGTACAGCTAATTCACAATGGTTTGTGTTATTTGCTCAAATGGATAGCAAGCCGCCTGATAAGGTCTTATGTCCCTTGGAAAAGCTAGACGAACTTTGTCTGCCAGCAGACTATGTTGGATCAGGATATAATTATTGTGCATATGGCGGAGATGTCGACTGTAACTATGTGTTAGGACAAAATTTAGCTGATTTAAAGAAATGAGAAATTCAAAAGGTTTTACATTAATAGAACTTCTAATAGTTGCTGCTATATTATCAATTATGGTTCTGGTTGCTTTGGTAATAGTTGATCCAGTTGCCCAATTTGAGAAAGCAAGCGATGCAAGAAGAAAGTCAGATTTATTGCAGCTCCAAAGAGCCATGGAAGCATTTTACGAGGATCATGGATTTTATCCTTGTAGTAGTGCAAATACTTATCGAATAATCGATTCAGGCGTTAGGGATGATCCTTGTGAAGGCGAAGGAATACCTTTTAATGGTAGTAGTTCATGGCAACCATATATGAAATTACTACCAGCAGATCCTAGATCAGAAAAATCCTATAAATACTACTCGCCAGATGGACAAACTTATTATTTGTATGCTAGTCTAGATAGAGGAGAAAAAGATCAGAATGTTTGTAATCCAGGTTATAACGATGCTTGTTCGAGTATAACTAGTAGTGGTTTAGATATTAAATGTAGCTCTTGGTCTGTAGGTGCTGGATATGCAAATTCAAGTGTTTGCAATTATGGCATCTCTAGTCCAAATACACACCCATGAGGAAATTATTAAATTATAAAGGATTTACTTTAGTAGAACTTCTAATTGTTATTGCAATTATTGGTGTTTTGTCTGCTTTACTCATGGCAAACTTTATTGGTGTTAGGCAAAGAGCTAGAGATGCGCAGAGAAAATCTGATTTAAGACAAATCCAAGCAGCCTTAGAGCTATACAGATCTGATTTGGGTGGATATCCAGATGAGGCTGCTTTAGTATTTGGAGGGCAGTTGGCAAATACATCCGCTGGTAGCGATACGGTCTATATGCAAAAAGTTCCAACTGATCCAATAAACAGTGCGTTCCCCTACTCTTACGTAAGCGATGGTTCCAGTTATTCGTTAGTAGCTTGTTTAGAGAATGCTTCCGACTCTCAGGGCGTTGGTAAAAGTGAGCTTCCGGCGGGAATTACTGGTACGGGTTGCACAAGTGATTCTTTTATCCTTCTAGTAAATCCATGAAAAATAATTTTTTAGACTCTAAAGGTTTTACTTTAATAGAGTTAGTAATTGTTTTTTCTGTAATAACAATACTTTCTTTATTTGGTCTTGCTTCATTTGTAAGTTACAGTCGAGTTCAAGCAATAACTAATGATGCGAATAATATTGTAAATTTAATCAACACTGCAAAGGCAAATGCCGCTTCGCAAGTTAAGCCGTCAGTTTGTTCGGGGACTAAAGTTTTGCATGGGTATATTGTGGAATTTAATAAGCCAATCAAAGGTGTTTCAAATAAGGGTTATACAATTAATGTTCTTTGCTCGACAGCCACAACTACATATTTAGCTTCTAATTCGCTATCTAGCAGTGTTATATTTGATACTACTGCAAGTGATGCTTTGAAAAGTATTTCTTTTTTTGTTCTTACAGGAGGAATTAAGTTAATTGATAAAAACGACAATCAATTAATTGGCGATACTCAGTTAAAAGGAACGATAACAATTAAAGGTTATGGATTAACTCGGGTAATTACATTTGATAGGCATGGTAATATCACAATTTCTGAATAATAAAGGACAGGGTTTAGTAGAGGCATTAGTTGCTCTAGGAGCAGCATCTGTAATTATTGCTGCAATTGCAATTTCTGTTGTATCTGCTGTGAATAACTCCGATTACTCAAAGAATCAAAATAAAGCAACTTCTCTTGCTCAGCAAGAAATGGAAATTCTTTCTCAGGAAAGTAGAACAAACTGGGCGGTATTTAACGCACGTAACGGAAGTTATTGTGCATTTAATCCTAGAGATCTTAAGGCAACTATTGAGGATTGCAACAAGGTAAACTCAGCTTTAATAGACAATGTGTTTATTAGACAAGTAGATATTCAAAAAGGAGATTCTACTAATTGCCAGGGAAATATTCAAAATGGAACTAGTGTCAAAGTAACTGTTAAATGGAATGATGGTAAATGCGATGCCGATGATTATTGTCATTCTGTGTATGTGCAATCTTGTTTTACGAACATTAACTTAACACCAAGTCCATGAAAATATTAATTAATAAAAAAGGTTATACTTTAATTGAAGTTTTGGCAGTAATTATTTTAATAACCATTGTTGGATCATTTATTGCGGCAATTATTGTAATCTCCTTAAGAGGAAGTAATAGAAGTAAAAACGTTAATGCAATTAGGCAAATTGGCGACTATACGATAAATCAAATGACTAAAATGATTTCTTATGCCGAAAGTTTTGAAGGACTGGCAAATACAGATATCGATGTTAATCCAGATGACAATAGTATTAGTTATGATTTACAGTGTAACCAGTCAAAGACATATAATCTTATAAAGATTAAATCTTTCGATCAAGGAACGACTACATTTTATTGTGATCCTACTATTGGTAATAACTTTATAGCCTCGTATAGTGGGTCTTTAGATAGTTTACCAACTGAATCGGTTTATAATTCAGTGCGCATGGTTAAATTGGTTGATCCCAGTAGGAACTTCTATGTTACTCAGTGTTCTTTTACGTGTAAAAAAGATAACATTACTCTCCCACCGGTTGTTGATGTTCAATTTACAATTAGTAATCAAAATCCTGAAAATAGCTCAGACGAACAGGTTTTAGTGGAAAATAAGGTTACAATTCCTTTTGATGCTACTGCTAGCTTCAGGAATTTGGGAAATTAGCTTTAAAATTAGTTGACAAAGAGTCTTTTAGATTGCTACTCTATAATTAGGGATATTATGTTCTTACGTAAAATAAATAACCATAATGGACAGGCTTTACTGATCGTAGTATTAGTCATGGTTATTGCTTTAACTGTGACCCTTTCTCTTGTTTCTAGATCCATAGTTAATTTGAAAACCTCTCTAGATCAAACTAATTCGCAAAAAGCCTTAGCAGCCGCCGAAGCAGGAGTTGAACAGGCAATAAAAAACAATGTTAGCTATGGTCAGAGTGAAATTGCTCAGATTAGTGGAGCTCAGTATGCAGCCAAGATTGAGCCTGTTATTGATGAGGGGGGGTTTTTAATCAATGGTGGAAATGTTTTAGCAAAAAACGAGGGGTCATATGTTTGGCTTTCATCATATAGTACAACTAACCCCTGGAGTGATCCTTGGCCAACTAACAACGCCTCTGATAATGCAGATGTATACCTTTATTGGGGAGATAATACGGGTGCAGATAAAAACGCAGCATTAGAAGTAATATTAATTTATGGACCAGATAGAAATAATGCCTTAACTGAAAGGTACGTTTTTGATCCATCTGCTACTCGGGCTACAACTAATAATTTTAATGGAACAGTATCAAGCTCTGGGTATACGGTGTTAGGTAAATTCTTTCAATATAGAGCAACGGTAAATGTATCTCAAGGGTTACTCATGCGAGTTATTCCAGTTTATAATTCAACTTATCTTGCTGTTAAAAAAGTATCAAACTCATCCCCTGCTCTTCCAGATCAAGGTAGAACAGTAATTTCTTCAGGTTGTACTCCAAGTTGCACTACTCCTGGAAGCACCCAAAGAAAAATAGTTGTTTATGAGGGATATCCAATTATGCCAGTTGAGCTTTTCCCATATAGTATATTCGCACCATAATGAATAAAAAAGGATTTGGATTAGATATAGGAGCTACGTCATTAAAACTTGTTTGGTTAGACAAACAAGGTGCTGGTTTTATGCTTAAAGCTGCTTTAATTAGTCCAATTCCCGCTAAGGGCATGATGTCAGAGTCTCCGCTTGATGAGGAGGATATGGCACAAGCTTTAAGAAAAGCTGCAGATACTGCTGGTGTAAATACCAAAAAAGTAAACATCGCTCTTCCTGAGAACCAGGTTTATACCAAAGTATTGGATATGCCTATTTTATCTGACAGAGAAATTGCATCCGCAATCTATTGGGAAGCAGAGCAATATATTCCTGTTCCACTGGCTAATGTAAAGCTTGCTTGGAATGTTCTAAGAAGGCCTACGAGAGGATCAGTGGATGATAAAATGCAGGTTTTAATGGTTGGTGCTCCAAGTATGCTTATTAATAAGTATTTGAAAGTTATCTCTATGGCAGGACTTGAAATAAATGCAATGGAAACAGAGATTTTAGCAACTGTTAGATCACTTGTTTTGGATGACAACTTCCCTACTAGTTTGATTGTAAACATAGGAGCAATTAGTACCTCCTTTGCTATTGTGAGAAAAGGAATTATGGTATTTACATATTCTATGTCAATTGGTGGATCAGCTATTAACAGAGCTATTGCTACGGATTTTGGTCTAACTCCACAGCAGGCAGAAGAATATAAGAGGGTTTATGGTGTTTCAGGTAAAAGCCTTGGTGGTAAAATTGGTCAAGCCACAGAGCCTATTTTAAATTCGATACTTTCTGAAATTAAAAAATCAATTGCCTTCTATCAACAAAAATATAAAGATAATGATCCTGTAAGGCAGATCATATTGTCGGGTGGAACAGCCAAGCTTCCCGGAATTGAAATATTTTTTGCAAGCAATTCGGGTATAGAAACAGCAATCGCTAATCCCTGGAAAGTTTTAGCTTCGCAGCAGATTCCTAAAGAAATACTGCAAAATGCTTCAGACTATCCTATCGCAGTAGGACTTGCGATGCGAGACTATGAACAATAGTATTAATTTAATATCAACGAAAAATGAGCAGCTTGAGAAAGAACTGCGACTGCTTTTGATAATCAGAGTAATTGCGGTTTCAATGCTTATTACTCTAGCAGTTGTTTCGATAATAGCTTTTATTATAAGTACCCAAATTCCTTTATCTAAAATTAGACAAGAACAAAATAATACCTTAGCTAGTATTTCAGCTTTGCATAGTAAATTAACATCATATTATTTAATTAGAGACAGAATTAATAATATTAATAATTTTTTTAATTTAAGAACTGATTTTTCTGAAGTATTAGAGTTATTATTCTCAAAAATTGGATCTGATATGCAGGTTGAGGGAATTGATATTGAAAAACAACAAATTAGAATTCATATATCTGGACCTTCACTTATTAGTCTTAATAAGACCATTGATGATACTTTAACGCTTACGTCTTCAAGTAAGCTAATTTCAAAAATTGAATTAACGGCTTTATCGGCTGATCCCAAAAAAGGACAATATTCAGTTATTATGACAAGTTATTTAAAATAATATGGATTTAAATAAAGACATAAAGGATATACATTTAAATATTAATTCTTCAACTTTTAATATTTTATACAGAAAATATAAAAGTTTTTTACTTCCAAGCGTAATTATTGTCGCTTGTTTAATTGCTTTCATGCTTATTGTTATGCCCCAAATAAATGGCGTCTTAAGTGCTAAAGATCAGGAGCGACAAGAGCAAATTAAATTACAAAAATTACAGAATAATTTAAATATTTTAAGTAATTTAGATCAGGCAGAATTAGGAACTAATTTAGATACTCTTTCTAAAGCTTTACCATCAACAAAAGATTTTGCTGGAATTATCAGCTCTATATCCGATAAATCAGTTCAGGCTGGTGTTTTGCTAGGTGATTTTTCTTTTAATGTTGGAGATCTGTCTACGATAAATGCCGGAGTGTCATCTTTTCCCTCATTGCAAATTAACCTTACGGTTTCAGGTTCTTCAGAATCGATCTTTACTTTTATAAAATTGCTTTACAAATCCTTGCCACTTGCTGAGATAAGTACAGTATCTTCAGGGGGTAACTCAGCTAGTTTATTGGTAAAGTTTTATTACAAATCTTATCCTCAAGGAACAATTAGTGATGAAACTTTAGTGACGCAATTCTCTGCAAAAGACCTTCAGTTAATTGAAAAAATTACTTCTTGGAAAACAGATATATTTGCAGAAATTCCTAATGTATCAACATTAGAAAATGCTGATGAAACAGAGAGTCCTATTGCAACTGATTCAGCAGAGCTTGATGTAGCCAGTGAATCTTCGGAGATTAATCCTTTTTAAGTAAATCAGGTCTAACCTTTTGAGTAATATTTAAAGATTGAGTAGTTTTCCAGTCAGCTATTTTTTGATGATTACCTGAGAGTAATACTTCGGGAACTTTATCACCTTTAAATTTTTGTGGGTTTGTATATTGTGGATGCTCTAGAAGGGGTGAAAAAGATTCATTTTGCGAAGATCCCTCTTTAATCACACCTTTTACAAGTCTTGCTACAGTATCAATTATGAGCATGGTTGGTATTTCTCCACCTGTTAAAATATAGTCGCCTATGCTTATTTCGCCATCAACATATTTTTTAATTCTTTCGTCAAATCCTTCATAATGACCACAAACTAATATTAAGTGATCAAGTGTTGCTAGTTCTTTAGCAAAGGTTTGGTTAAAAGTTCTGCCTTGAGCTGTAAGTAGGAAGACTTTTTCAGATTTATATTTCTTGTTCCTCACTGAATTAATTGCAGCAAATAAAACGTCTACTTTTAATACCATTCCGTTCCCTCCTCCGTATGGTGTGTCATCGACTATTTTATGTTTTCCAATACCAAAATCTCGTAAATTAATATACTCTATTTCGATTAATTTATTTTCTACGGCTCTTTTGATAATTGAATACTCAAAAGGTGAGGTAAACATTTGGGGGAAAAGTGTGATGACAGAAATTTTCATAATGCAAATTACCTTAGCGGTTTTCTGCAAGACTTACAAAGACTTTTTTGTTATTTTTCATTGCTGGGATTTTCATGATATTTCTTATAGCCTTAATTACTTTTCCGTTTTTGCCAATAATTCTGCCCATTTCTTCTGGAGCAACAGAAATTACTAAATTTATAACACCATTTTCTTCGCTTTCAGAAATTTCAACTTGATCCTCTTTTTCGACAATTGCAGTTACAATGTATTTTAAAATATCTTTCATTATTTAAGTAAGTTTTTGATTGCCATTGAAGGAATTGCTCCTACAGATGTCCAATAGTTAAATCTTTCTTTGTTAAGTTCTAATTGGCCTTTTGCACCTTTTTCATACCATCCAAGACTTTCAATTGCTGGACCGTCTCTTCTGGATCTTCTTTCTTTGACAACAATGCGAAACTTACGTTCGCCTTTTTTACCGATTCTTGCTGATCTAATTACTAACATAATACGTATTTTATCATTAATTTGGCCTTAACTCAAGCAGATTTTGTATTCTTTAAGAAATCCAGGGCAAATTTAGCAGCATCTTCCTCAGCTTCTTGTTTAGACTTGCCTTCTCCTTTAGCTATTAGTTCGTTATTTACATAAACACCCATTACAAATGTTCTGTCATGCGCAGGACCAAACTCCTGCATGACCTTATATAGCGGTGAATTTTGTTTTCTGGATTGAACTAATTCCTGGAGTAGGCTTTTTGGGTCTTTAAAAGAACTTTCTTTAATGAGTTCGTCGATCATTGGAGTAAAAATTTCTAAAATAAATTTCCCAGTATTTTCAATTCCTTGATCGATAAATAGAGCTCCTAAAAATGCTTCAAATGAATCAGCAAGTAAGCTTTGATTTTGTCTGCCTCTTGATTCTTCTTCTCCTTTAGAGAGTTTTAGATATTTTCCAAAGTCTAATTCTTGTGCTATTTTGGCAAGAGATTTTGTATTAACCAGTAATGATCTTAAATTGGTTAATTTGCCTTCGTCAAATTTTGGATAGTTATTGTAAAGATGCTGGGATATAACAAATGAAATTATGCTGTCTCCTAAAAACTCTAACCTTTCATTTGATTCAATTTCCTCAGGGGTTTCATTTAAAAAACTTCTATGGGTAAATGCTTGTTCGAATAAGTTCTGATTATTAAATTTTGGTATCTGCATTTTTGATCAAATTGCCTAATGCTCCATTAATAAAGCTTGGGCTTGTTTCCCCTCCATATTCCTTAGCAAGTTCTATTGCCTCATCTATTATAACTGAAGATGGTTCTTTTTTCTCAATAAATAATTCGTAAATTGCTAATCTTAAAACAGCCAAATCGATTCTGTTGATTTTATCTATTGAAAATTGAGGAGCTGATTTTTCTACTAATTTATCAATCTTACTTAAATTGGTAATAATTAACTTTGCTCTTTGTCCTACTGGTTGTTTGTGGAATTCAAGTTTGAATAAATCTTCGACAACTTTTTGTCTATTAGTATGTCTTGGATCCAGGGGATTTTTCATTATTTAGCTTCTTCTGTTTTTTCTTTTTTCTGTTTCTTAACGATTACAACTTGACCTTTATAGTATCCACAATTTGGGCAAACTGCATGAGGTAAAATCATTTTTTGACAATTTTGACATGCAACAAGAGAGTCAAGTTTTAAATGAATACTTGCTCTTCTTTTTCCCTGCCTAGCTCTACTATGTCTTTTCTTTGGTTCTTGTGGCATAAGATGTATTTTACTTTATTTTAGCCTTAGTTTCAATACTTATGTGTATTTTACTTTTTATTAATGTATTTTTTATTTTGATCTAACAATTGGAATTGAAGGTGTAGGTTCATGTGGATAAGGTTTGCTTGGTAAGTCGTTGTTGCACGCTCTTATAATAAACGGAGCTGCCGCAACTAGAACTAAACCAACTCTAAGTGGTGTTGTTCTGCGTTCAAGTTTCCTTGGGCTTAGATTATATTCGGGACTTTTTGCCATTTACAGATTATATCAAAAAATTAATCGGGAGAGACTTTCTTAGAATTTAATAAATCAATTTTTTCTTTTAATTTTGGCAAACTGTCTAATTGAGTAAATAGCTCTTCTGCGATTTTTTTTGTTTTATCAATTAAATCAAAATCAGAGAACGTTGCCACCTTTAAATTAGTTGCTCCGTGCTGCATTGTTCCATACATTTGACCTGCTCCCCTAAGTTGTAAATCTAGTTCTGCAAGTTTTGCCCCTGAGAAAATTTCTTCCATTGATTTTAGTCGTTTTAGGGTTAAGGGATTTTTACTACTTGTAAAAAGAATGCAGAAACTTTCTTTGACTCCCCTGCCCACTCTACCTCTTAGCTGATGGAGTTGTGCAAGCCCGAATCTTTCCGCTTCTTCAATTACCATAATTGTTGCATTAGGAATATCAATTCCTACCTCAACCACTGGTGTTGATACTAATATATCCAATTTATGATCTTTGAAATTTTTGAGTATTTCATCTTTTTCTTTGGCTTTTAGTTTTCCATGCAAAAGACCAAGTCGTAATTTTGGAAATACTTCTTTTTTTAATCTTTCAAATTCTTTTGCTGCCGCCTTTACGGTTATCATACTTTCTGATTCTTCTATAAAAGGACAAACAATAAAAACTTGATCTTTATTTTTGACAACTTTTTCCTCAATCCATTTATATGCACCGTTTCTTTTGCTTGGTGGAACAAGCCAGGTTTTAATTTGCTGTCTTCCCTTTGGCATTTCATCTAAGATTGATAAGTCTAAATCTCCATAAAGGGTAAGGGCAACAGTTCTAGGAATTGGGGTAGCAGTCATGGTGAGTAAATGTGGGTTGTCGCCTTTTTCTCTAAGTAGAGATCTTTGTTCAACTCCAAATCTTTGCTGTTCATCGATAACAATAAAGCCTAAATTATTAAATTTAACTTTGTTATAAACAAGTTTATGAGTACCAACTAAAATATCAAAATCTGGATTAATTTTTTTAGTAGATCCAGTTGCTAGTTCTATTTTTATTTTTAAACTATCTAATATTTTTTGTAATGTTTGATAATGTTGATTAGCCAAAATTTCTGTAGGTGCCATAAAAGCAACTTGATAGTCATTTAATACTGCTGCATATGCTGCTACTGCAGCGACAATAGTTTTACCGCTTCCAACATCTCCTTCTAAAAGCCGGTTCATTGCTTTGTTGCTTTGTAAATCCATTAAGATTTCAGTTATAGCATTATTTTGTGCGCTGGTTAAATCAAAGGGTAAAGATTTAATTAATTTATCTATTTTTGATTTATACGTCTCTATTGCCCAAGGTTTTTTGATTAATTTTTTGCTCCAAGTATTTTTTCTAACGACTGAAGAAAGTTGCATTTCCAAGAGTTCATTAAAAGCAAGTCTTTCTTTTGCTTTTTGAGCATTTTCTAAAGAATTTGGAAAATGAATTTCAGAAATTGCTGATTTTAAATTTAATAAATTATTTTTACTCAATATGTTTTCTGGTAAATATTCTTCAATGTTTTCAAGTTCTGAAATTAATTTATAAACTTGACGTCGTAGCCATTTTGAAGATACTCCCCGGGTTTCAGGATAGATAGGTACAAGCCTACCGGTATGAATAGTTTTATTGTTAAAAATTACTTCATAGTCAGGAGATTTAATAATTGTTTTGTAGCCATCGTTTTCAACCTTTCCTGATACTGAAAGAATGTCGCCTTTGTTTATTGCCTTAGGGATAAAAGGTTGATTGAACCATAATAAATCTAAGATACCGGTGTCATCTTTAATTTTGGCTTTTTGCAGAGTTTTCCATTTTTTAATATATTTATTTTCAATTTCAGCTATTTCTCCTTGAACCGTAGCTATTTCTCCTGGTTTAAGATCAGCAATCTTATAAATATGGGAAAAATCTTCATATCTAAATGGAATGTGAAACAAAAGATCTTCAAGTTTAAATATACCAAGTTTCTCTAGTCTAGAAGCGTACATTTTGTACGATCGAGACACGTCTCTAATCGATGTGTTTAAATCCATATTGTTATTGTGGTGGCGGAATGAAGGCTAACACAGAACTAGCTATTAATGCAAGTGAAGCAATTATAACGATTATTTTCCAGATCCATTGATGTTTTCTAAACAAATCCATAATTTATTCTAACACAATTTTTGCAAATTTCCTTTTACCAACTTTTAGAAGTCCTGGCTTTGCAATATCATTTGTATTGGTAATTTTTATATCATTAAGACTTACTCCACCCTGTTCTACCAGTCTTTTGGCATCAGACCTGCTTTGCGCAAACTCACCAATTAAAAGAATATCTAAGATTGTATGATTAGCTTTTACTGATAATTCCAGAAGCTCTTCTTCAACTGGTAATTCTTTATTTTGAATTGTTTTTTCAAAATCTTCTTTTGCTTTCAAAGCCTCTTTTTCGCCATTTAACTCTTTAACGATTTGAAACGCTAATTCTTTTTTTATATTAATTGGATTTTCTTTTTTTAAACGTTTTTTAATTTCTTCAATTTTATCTAACTCTAGATTTGTAGCTAGGGTAAAATATTGAATGATTAGATTATCTGTTATTGCCATAACTTTTCTATACATATCAATTGAGGTGTCATCAAGCCAAATCGCATTCCCCCAAGATTTGCTCATTTTTCTTCCATCTGTTCCTTCTAGAATGGTTGTAGTTAATACGAATGAGTCTTTATTTTTTAAATCTTTAGTGAGCATTCTGCCGGCTTGCATATTAAACGTTTGGTCTGTTCCACCAATTTGCAAATCAGTATCCAAAAAGAAGCTGTCATAGCCTTGCATAACAGGATAAAAGAATTCATGTAAACCTACTCGTTTATTGTCTTTAAGTCTTTTTCGAATCAACTCTCTGCCAACAAAGTCGCCAACGTTAAAATGTTGCGCAAGTTTAATGATGTCTGCAAAAGTTAATTTTTTAAGCCACTCACTGTTGTATCTTACTTTTACTTTTGAGAAATCAACAACTTTTTCTGCTTGTTTTTTGTAGGTTTTAAAATTTTCTTCAATTTCTTCAATTGACAAAGCTGGTCTTTCCGTATCTTTGTCTGATGTATCGCCAATTAGGGCCGTAAAGTCACCAATTAAAAAAGTAACGTTATGACCCAAAGTGGCAAATTCATTTAATTTTCTTAAAACTACGCTGTGACCCAAGTGAATCTTAGTTGAAGTTGGATCAATGCCTAAATATACATTAAGTTTTTTATTGTTTTGAAGTTTACCTAATAATATTTTTTGATTAGGAATTATATTAGCAACGCGTCTGGTCAATAACTCATCAAACTTGCTCATAGCCTCAGTATAGCATATTTTTAACTTGAGCTTAAATTTGCTATACTAGATGATATTATGCTTGATTACGCAAGAAGATCAAGAAGACGAAGTAGTTATTTTACCCTGTCACTTCCAAATATTCCTGGATTAAATAAGGGATTTAAAAGTTTAAATAATACACCTAAAATTGAAATTTACAGTAGGCTTTTAAAGTTTGCATTTATCGGTTTAATTGGGTTAATTGTTTTTATGGTCTTTCTCTTTATTTGGTATGGAAGAGATTTGCCTGCTCCTGGAAAATTAGTCGAAGCGCAAGCAAATGGATCAAGTGGTATTTATGATCGAAATGGTGAGCTTCTCTACTCTGTTTACCAAGATCAGAATAGAATTTACGTAAAACTAGATAAAATTCCTAAATATCTCCAGCAAGGTACGATTGCCATTGAAGACAAGAATTTCTACGCCAACAAAGGCTTTTCTTTTACAGGTTATATTAGAGGACTTATTATTGATCCAATTTTGCGAAGAAGAGTAACAGGGGGCTCTACAATAACCCAGCAGTTAGTTAAAAATGTCTTACTTACCAGTGAAAGAACATTGCCTCGTAAGGTAAAAGAGCTTATGCTCTCTATTCAGGTTGATAGAAAATATTCAAAAAATGAAATCTTAGAAATGTACTTAAATGATGTTCCTTATGGTGGGACAGCTATTGGTGTTCAAGCTGCAGCGCAAGTATACTTTAGTAAAGATGTTAAAGACTTAACTTTAGGTGAATCAGCTTTTCTAGCTGGTCTTCCTCAGGGGCCAAGTCTTTACTCGCCTTTTTCTGGGAATAAATACTACTTAGCTAGAACTCAGGCTGTTTTAAATCAAATGGTAAATCAGGGTTACGTAAACAGAGCTCAAGCAGACAAAGCATATAAAGAGATTGAAGCTAAAAAATTTGCCCAAACCCCTGTAGGTATTAAGGCTCCTCATTTTGTTATGTACGTCAAGCAACTTTTAATTAATCAGTTTGGTGAATCGGCAGTTGAGAGTGGAGGCTTAAGAGTTAAGACTACTTTGGATTATAAGATAGAAAAAGAGGCCGAGAAAATTGTTAATGAAGAAATAGGCAAACTAAAAAATTATAAAGTTGGAAATGGTGCCGCCATGGTTACGAGTCCCAAGACGGGTGAAATATTAGCAATGGTTGGAAGTGAAGATTATTTTAATATTAAAAACGATGGTAATTTCAATGCAGCGACAGCATATAGACAACCTGGATCCTCCCTTAAGCCTTTAACTTATGCAGTTGCCTTCTCTAAGGGCTATACACCTTCGACTCTTTTATTAGATACTGAAACAAATTTTAAAGCAACTGATACTGAGAAAGATTATATTCCTGGAAATTACGATGGAAAGTTTAGAGGACCAGTTCAGGTAAGATTTGCGCTTGCTAATTCTTTGAATATACCAGCAGTAAAAATGTTGGCAATGGTAGGTGTAAAAAATGTAATGCAAAAAGGCTATGAAATGGGAATTGAAAATTGGCAGCCAACTGATGATAACTTAAGGAATGTTGGTTATTCTCTTGTTTTAGGGGGAAGAGACGTTCGCTTAGTTGATCAAATGGAGGCATATGGAGTTTTTGCCAATGGTGGAGAAAAGCAACCGTTAGTATCAATTCTTGAAGTTCGTGACGCCAAAGGTAATGTAATATACAAATATAATCCTCCCTCTTCTCAGAGAATTTTTTCTCAAGAAATTAGTTTTCTAATTTCTCACATTTTACTTGACAATACAGCCAGAAGCGCAACTTTCGGGCAATATTCATATTTAAATGTTCCCAATCATCCAAGTGTTTCAGTAAAAACAGGTACTACAGATCAAAAAAGAGATAATTGGACAGTTGGATATACAAAATCATTTGTTGTTGGAACATGGGTTGGAAATAACAACAATACACCGATGGGAAACATCTCCTCAGGTGTAACTGGAGCTGCTCCGATTTGGAATAGGATTATGAGTTTTGTTTTAAAAGGAAAATCCGATGAGCCTCCACAAAAACCAGATAACGTAGTAGCTTTAACTATTGATGCGTACGGCGGTGGATTACCAGTAGACGGAAGGCCAACTAGGAGTGAGTATTTTATAAAAGGGACTGAGCCAACTACTCCAGCAGCGATTTATCAAAAAGTAAAATTATCTAAGCATCAAGGAGGAAAATTAGCAAATTCTGCAGAGATCTCGGCAGGTGATTATGATACTAAAGATTTTATAGTGTTTGCTGAAAAAGACCCAATTTCAGTTGATGGAAAAAATAGATGGCAAGATGGAATCACTGCTTGGTTAAAGAAAACATTTGCAGCAGATCATCCTGAGTATTATCCCCCAACAGAAACTTCTGATTATAAACCAGGAGAAAATAATTCAAATAATAACAACAATAATCCTACTTCGACCCCTTCACCTACTCCAACGGGGATTATTCCAACAGTTTCTTTAACCTTAACTCCTACTCCTTAATTTGAGCTTCAAATTTCTCTTTAAGCATTTCTAGAATTTTAACTCTTATTGCTCCAACCTCTTCTTTGGTTAAGTTTTTTTCAAAATCTTGGAAAATAATATGGAAAGTCCTACTGTTTTCGAAAGAATCAAGAAGAGTTACATCAACTATCAATTTGTTAATATTTTTTATCTCATTAATTATCTCCTGAGTCTCACCAGAAGTTATAACAGAGATGTCTTGGGTCATTGGTGGAAACTTTGCAAAAGGAATAAAATTCTTTTTTAGATTTGCATGTTGTAAAATAATTTCTAAATTTAATTCAAAATCTACTAGATTTTCATCTAAGACTTCTATTTCTCCTAGATATTCTTTATCTAAATAAATAGATGCTCCCGTTCCTCCCTTTTGTGATTTTTTAAAGACTAAATTTTTAATTCCCAAATCTTCGCATACGCTTTCAATAAGACCTTTAACACTAAAAAAATTTAAATTTCGTTCTTTAATTATTCCAGAAAGAGTTAAAATTTCCTTAGGTAAATCATTTTTTTGTTTAATATAAATATTCGCAACTTCAAAAATTTTAAGTTTTTCTTTAGAACTATTTTCCTTTTCAACCAAAAGTAAACTTGGGATTAAAGTATTGCGTAGATATTCCATATCCGTAGTAAGAGGATTTTTTATTCTTACTGCATCCTCAATTGGGCCTTCGAATAAGTCTTCAGAAATAAAAGAATATGTATATACTTCTGTAAAGCCTAAATATTTAAAGGCTGTTTTTATTTTTTGTTCAAAGTAAAAATTATTTGCAAATAGTAATTTTTTCGAACTTAGAAATGTTGGAATAATGCTGTCAATTTTGTGATATCCATAAATTCTAGCAATTTCTTCAATAATATCTTCTTCAATTTTTACATCTGGTCTCTCTGTAGGCGTTTCTATTTCAAGAGAGTCTTTTAATTTTTTAACATTAAAACCTAAGTCAGTTAAAATGCTTGCGCATTTTTCTAATGAAAGTTCTGCGCCAATTAAAGAGTTAATTTTTTTAAGAGAAACTGTAATTTTATTTTTGATGGGTTTATTTGGGTAATAATCAAAAATTTCAGAAATAACTTTGCCTTTAGCAATTTGTTGGTATAAATCAATTCCTCTTTCTAACGCCTTAGTCATTAATTCTGGATCTAATCCCTTTTCATTAATAATCGCTGCTTCAGTTCTAATCCCTAAATTCATTGAGGTTTTTCGAATGTTTAATGGATTGTTGTTGTCCATAAAAAACAATATTCTTTTTGTATTATTATTTACAACACTATTTTGTGTTCCCATTATTCCCAGTAAATCTATTATTGTTCCATTGCCATCTTCTGCAACTATGTCTCCCCCATTTAAGGAGTATGTTTTTCCATCAAGAGTCGTTATTTTTTCTTCTTTTTTACTTTCTCTAATAATCATTTCTTTTGGCAAGAGATCAAAATCGAATACATGAGTTGGATGACCTGTTTCTCGCATAACATAATTTGTAACATCGATTAAATTGTTTAAACTTCTTATGCCTGATAATTCTAATCGTTTACTAATTTCTGCAGGGCTATCTCCAGTTTCTACTTCCATAACCACTGCACAAATTCTATTAACAAGTTTTGGATCTGCTTTTATTTTTATTGGGAATTTTTCAGAGGATTTTGTAAAAGATGCATTTCTAGGGTTTTTAAAAATCGCTTTTTTACCATTTTCATTTAAAGAAAGGGCTGCTTCCTTAGCAATATTTTTAACTGACATTAAATCTGATCTATTGGTGGTTACTTCAATGTTGTAAACAATGTCATCATTTATTTTTTCAGTTCTTTCGACAGATACACTAACTAAAGAAAGATCTTTAGCAATTGTATTTGCATTTTCTTTTGTTTCTAAAAATTCTCTAAGCCACGAATCAACTATTTTTATATTCATATTAAAATTGTTCTAAGAAATCCATTTTATTTGCATAGAGTGAGCGTAAGTCGTCGATTTCAATTCCTTCCTTCATCATTAATACCCTCTCTACTCCCCAACCGAAAGCAAAGCCATTATACGTTTTTGGATCAACTCCGCAATTTTTTAATACATTAGGGTGAACCATTCCCGCTCCTCCCATTTCAAGCCAACCTTCTTTGCAAAGCTTGCAGCCTTTGCCTTTACAAACACCACAGCTAACATCAATTTCAAATGATGGTTCTGTAAATTCAAAATGATAAGGTCTAATTCTGGAAACACGATCTTCTCCGAAGTAACTTTTAACAAAATAATCTAAAACACCTTTTAAGTTAGCAATGGACAAGTCTTTATCTATAGCCAGTCCTTCAAATTGATGAAACATTGGGGTATGCGAAACATCAGATTGTCTTCTGTAGCATTTTGCTATGTTTAACATTTTTATGGGCGGCTTGGTTGTTGTCAGTTCTCTTATTTGACCGCTAGATGTATGGGGTGTTAAAAGCATAGGTCCGAATTTTGAGCTCTCTTTTTCATCAATAAAGAATGTTTCCCAATCGTCTCTAGCTGGATGATTTTTAGAAAAGTTTAATGCCTCAAAAGCATACCAATCATATTCTACTTCAGGATACCTAACTCTGATAAAACCAATTTTTTCAAAGATTGATTCTATCTCTGTAATCGCTTGAGTAACTAAATGCAAGTGTCCAATATTTGGTTTAACTCCTGGATTTGTTACGTCAATTTTTTCAATTAAACTTGTCTTTCTTTGATGGTTTAAACTTTGTTTCTTGTCTTCAATAGCGTCTTCAATAGTTTGTTTTACATCGTTTGCAAGCACACCAATAGCAGGTCTTTTTTCAACCGGTACGTTTTTAATTTCTTTTAAGGCAAGAGTTAGCTTGCCACTTTTACCTAAAAATTGAAGTTTTGTTTCTTCTAAATTATCTAAATCTTCAGCCTCTAAAATAAAAGCAAGAGCTGTATTTTTAATTCCAATAAGTTCTTCTTCCATATTTACAATCATAGCAAAAACTAAAGCAAAATGCTGTTTAGTTTATCCTTTTGATTCTTGTCTTTGTTGTGCTTGGTGCATTACTTGTAGTGCATCAATTGCGCCTGGTGTGTTTGCTGCAAGATGAGCAAGTCTCATTACTGCTTGAGCTGCAGCTTCTGGATTAGCTCCAGCCTTAGCCATTGCTGCTTCATTATGCGCAACTCCAACAACGTGGGTTACATCAACTATTGGTTTTCTTTCAATTCCTTTTCTTGTCATATTAATCACCTCCTTTACAATAAAAAAACCTCCCGGTTGGGAGGTCAAATGCTTTTTGGCACTTATTTACCTCCCGTTAGGGATAGTAAAGTAAAAACCAAAAAAGTTTCTTAAATTCATATAGACAATATAACAGATAGCCTGTTCTTATTCAATAGAAACTATTAAATATTCAACAATTCCTGTTGGTGTTTTAATTTGTGCTTTTTCTCCAATTTTTTTTCCAAGTAATGCATAGCCAAACGGAGATTTGTTAGAAATTTTCCCAAGTGACGGATTTGCTTCAAACTCGCCTACTATTAAATATTCTTTTTCAAGCTTTTCATTTTTAATTTTAACTTTATGTCCAATTTGAATAATTTCTTTTCCCTCAGGGGTAAAGACCTTAGCAGATTTTAATAAATATTTTAGATTGCGCATTTCTCTATCGATATCAGAAAGCTCAAATTTAGCGGCTTTATACAAACCGTTTTCAGATAAATCTCCCATTTCTCTGGCTCTTTTTAATGTGGCGACAGCTTCAGGTCTTTTGACAACTAAAGCTTGAAGTTTATCTTCAATTTCTTTGATTCCTTGTTTTGTAAAGGGAATTATTCTCATTTATTAAAAACCACTTGCGGCTGTTGCTCTTCCTTCAAGTTCTGCAATTCCAGTAAGTAAGGAAATTTGTTGAACAGAGTTAACAACATTATGTGAGACAGCGAAAAATTCTTGACCCGGTTTAATAAAGGGCGCATCAATACTTGGACTACCAAGTAAGCCAATATTTAGGTGTAAAGCTTCTTCAGTGTCAACCTGAATATCTCTTGGTTGCAGTCCGAACGGAGCCATAGTTGTATAGGCTCTTTGCATTCTAGATTGGATGCCTTCGTTAAGTTCTGCACCAGCGTTTTGAGCAATAAAAGTAGCAAATGCAGGAGTTCCATCCATTGAGATTGCCCAATTGTCGCCTGGTTTTTGACCAAGGTTTAAATGAAGACGTGTTAATTGAGGAATATCTGTTTGCGGATCTGCATCTAAGAACGTAGAAAAATCAGTTAGAAGTAATCTTAGAGTTGCAACTCCATTAGTAATATTATCCCAATCTACTCCAAGATGAGTTGGTTTGGGTAGATCAAATTTATATGTGATCCAATCAGGATGAGCTCCTTCATGAGTTTCTAAAACTCCGCCATAACCCCAGCCGTGTTCTGCGCTTGGTTGTACAAATTGTCCAGGAACACTAGAGAATCCTCTTCTTATTTGGACAGTGTCTTTATCAAATGTATTTCTATCTGGAGCAATTGATTTGGGAATATGAATTTGCAGAGCTTCACCAGTTGTAGCTAATCTATAGACTGCCTTCGGGTTTTCTTGTAGATTTCTAGCCATTCTGGAGATTATATCAAATTATTATTTAACAGAGGCAACTAATTTGGTGAAAGTTGCTGGATCGTTAGTTACTAAATCTGCGAGAATTTTTCTATCTAATTCAATTTTTTCTTTTTTAAGTTTTCCAATAAGTACGCTGTATGATGTACCTTCTTTTTTAGCAGCTTCACCGATTCTTATTTGCCATAAGGATCTAATATTTCTCTTTTTTAATTTTCTACCATGAAATGCATAGGCACCAGCATGAAGACTTGCTTCATGTTGCATTTTTGTAAGTTTTGATTTAGTACCTCTATAGCCTTTGGTTAAGACTTTTAATTTATTATGTTTTCTTTTGGAAACTAATCCTCTTTTAACTCTTGCCATATTATAATTCTCCTAATAATTTCTTGATATTTCTACCAAATCTACCACCTAGAACTGCTGGCTCTTTTTGTCTTCTGATTCTAGATTTACTTTTGTTTTTCTTTTTATGACTGCCATATTGATGTTCAAACATTACCTTACCTTTTTTGGTAACTTTAAACCTCTTGGCTACTGATTTCTTGATTTTCATCTTTTTCATTTTGTTTTTTCCTTTCTGGTGAGATTAAAACTATTAATTTTCTGCCCTCTAGTCTTCTCTCTCTGTCTACCTTCGATATATCCGAAAGCAAATCTAAAGCTTTATCCAAAGTTCTGTGTCCAAACTCAGGATGAGTAATTTGCCTTCCGCTAAAAGAAACGACTAATCTGACTTTATCTCCGTTTTGCAAAAACTCTCTTGCTCTACCTACCATTACTTGAAGATCATTGTCTCCCATAAATGGTCCTAGGCGAACTTCTTTGGTTTCAGTAGTTTTTGCATTTCTTTTCTCTTCTCTTTTTTTCTTTTCCTCTTGATACAAAAACTTCTTGAAATCAATTAATTTTGCTACCGGTGGCTTAGCCATTGGAGCTATCTCTACTAGATCAAGCTCTTGTTCTCTTGCCAAATTTAAAGCTTCAAATTTGGAGAGTACTCCGATTTGCTTTCCTTCTGAGTCCAAAACCCGAAGTTCAGTTGCAAAAATTCGTTCGTTAGTGCGATAAAATTTTCTATCGTCTTTTTTAAACTTTTTTATCAATTTCGTCTTTTACCTTTGTTAAGAAATCTGAAATTTTCAGTACTCCTAAGTCTTTTCCATCTCTTAGCCTTAAAGAGACACTGTCATTTTCGACTTCCTTGCCTCCTATTATACCTAAAAATGGAATTTTTTGCAAAGTAGCGTTTTTAATCTTTTCTCTTAATGGGTCGCTAGAGCTATCTAAATATACTCTTACTCCCTGTTGGGTAAGATCTTGGCTAAGTTTTTTAGCAAATTCTAGTTGTGCGTCGGTAATTGGAAGTAAGGCTACTTGAGTTGGAGAGAGCCACAATGGGAAGTTTCCTTGATAGTGTTCAGTAAGAATTCCAATATATCTTTCAAAGCTACCTAGGATTGCTCTATGGATCATGACAGGCCTACCAAAGCTACCATCTTTTTGGACATATTTTAAGTCAAATGCTTCAGGCATATGGAAATCTAGTTGAACTGTTGCAAGTTGCCATTCACGACCTAAGGAATCTTTAATATGAACATCAATTTTGGGTCCGTAAAATGCTCCATCTCCTTCTTTAAGGGAATATTTTAAGTTTTTCTTTTTTAAAGCTTCTTCTAAGTCTTTTTCAGCTTTTGTCCAGTTGTCCTCTGTGCCTGCGAAGAGCTCGGGTCTAGTGGCGAGTCTAAAATCAAATTCAAAACCGAATTTAGTATAGAATTCAATCATCATATCTAAAATATTGGAAACTTCTGAAAAAATATCATCTTCTGAAGCAAAGATATGGGCGTCATCCATGGTAATTTGTCTTACTCTTAAAAGTCCGTTTACTTCCCCACTCTTTTCTCTTCTGTGAAGCCTGCCGATTTCGGAAAGTCTTAAAGGAAGTTCTCTATATGATCTTGGTCTAAATCTATAGGCAATTGTTGCTTCAGGACAGTTCATTGGTTTTAGAGTATATAGCTCTCCTTTGGTATCGTCTTCTGGATTATCCGATAGGTGCAGGTTGTACATGTTGTGTTCACCAAATTTAGTCCAGTGGCCTGATTCTTTAAACAGTTGGGATTTGATCATAATAGGAGTTGAGATTTCTTGATAACCCGCTTTATCTAGTAAAAGTCTAATGTATTTTTCTAGCTCTTTAAAAATGATCATGCCTTTTGGAAGCCAGAAAGGAGCACCTGGTGCATATTCATGTGAGAAAAATAGTTCTAGTTCTTGGCCTAATTGTTTGTGATCTTTTAAATCCATGAGCGTATTTTATCAGCTTTTCTAAATTTTGTATACAAAGCTAGTGTTGAATAAGTTGTGGATTTTTAGCTATGACAAAATTTATTACATCAGCTATAAAATCACCTACGAAGGGTACTAAATTAATATTTCTTAAAATAAATCCTAAAAGCGTTACAATTACGGCAAGCCCAATGGTTGCACCTAGTGCCCAGGCAACTCCGCCAATGAAATTGTCAAGGAAAATTTGCCCTCGTCTTTTTTTATGTACTGCTTCTTGTGGTTCCATAGTTAAAGCATGAAGTAAAATTTAAATCTTGTCAAGTTATGGATTGACAGAAGCTTCTAGAATAAATATAATTCCATCCAATATGAGAAGACTTGAATTAGGTGCGTTAATATTAGGCACGAGTATTGCATCTGTGGCTGTAGGTGGAGTTGTTGTGAGTTTAAATGAAAGAATTCAACCAGAAAAGCAGCAAGGTTTGAGCACAGATGCTTCAATTCGTCCATCATTTGGTAATGATGCTCAAGTCCAACAACCTCCTCAGGTTACTATTGAGTACTTAACACGTTTAGATGGTGATGCGGGTCTTTCAAGATTAACTGATAGAGATAAGGGAAACGTTTGCTATGCAGTAGTTCTTAATGATGGAGCTGGAAGAAGCGGTGTTGCTATAGATTGTGTGAATGATCAAGTAGCACCAGTAGCTACTCCACGCTAACTAATTAAAGACCAAGATAAGGTGCAATTTGTTGCATTGAGGTTAAGGCAATTTGAATAAATTCATTTAAGGGGATATTTAACTTTTCTTCACACATTTTTATATTTTCTCTTTTTGCTCCTTTAGCAAAACTTTTTTCTTTAAACCTATTTAAAACAAAATTTAAATCAATGCTGGAGAGTTTTTTATCAGGACTTATTAATGCGCAAGCGACAATAAGGCCCGTTAGTTCATCAGAACAACAGATGCTCCAGTCAAGAAGTGATTGAGGTTCAACCTTGGTGTATTTATAATTGTGAGCCATGATTGCGTAAATGAGTGATTCATCAATTTTTCCACCTAATATGTCTTTGGCAAGAAGCCCATGTTTTTCTGGATGATCTTTGGATTTTTCATAGTCAATGTCGTGTAAAAGACCAACAAGTCCCCATTCCTCTAATGCTTGGGCGTTGGGATTTTCATTTAAACGAAGATATAGCGCGCGCATTACTGCCTCAGCTGCGAACATATGTTTTATGAGATTGGGGCTTTTAACATTATCTGTTAAAAGTTGATATGCTTCTTCCCTTGTCATTAATCTATTGTAGCAAATTGTGGGCCCTAGAAGAGTCGAACTTCTGACCTTTACAATGTCAATGTAACGCTCTAACCAACTGAGCTAAGAGCCCGTTTCTTTGCTAATTCTAACAAACTAAGTCTTTAAAGGCAATTTACGTTTTCTTACAAAATATTATAGGCTTGATATTAGCTTCAGTTTGTGCTAAAATGTTGCCAATGATTAGATCTCCCGAAGGTTCACGTTGGGGACTTGTTGCACCTGAGACTCATGTAGATGCAGGCTTATCTGGCGTGGAAAATCATGAAAATTGTGTATTCTGTCGTATGATTGCGGGAAAACAAAAATCTCATCTATTTTTAAATGAAAATGATGTTACAGGTTTAATTTCCTTAGAAGGTCATCCTCTATTTGTTCCAAATTATCATATTGAAAAATCTGATCTAGAAAAGGGGTCAGGTATTGTTGAGGTTGGTAGAGCATTTGAAGCAGCAGTTAGATTCGTACCAATAATTTTAGAAGCATATCATGCATCCTCTATTAATATTGTCGCTAATTTAGGTCGTGATGCTGGACAAGAGATTCCACATGTTCATGTTCATGCTGTACCTAGGTTTCCAGGTGACAATGGAATGAAAGTGGTTATTAGAGGAACACCTCCAAAATCTTTACACGGTGCGGTAGCGGGTGCGATGAGTAATATATATAACGAATCAAAGAAACCAGCAAATTTTGAAGCCCTATAATTATTGAGGCTTTATGGCTGCAACTGGTATTCCTAATCTTCTTTTTCTATGACCTTTTGCTTCTGAAACATGTTGAACGCTGTATGCTAAGGCTTCTCTTTCAATCTGCCTCCATGTACCTTGCGGATCATATAAGGGTATTGCTCCAGATGCAATATAGTTTCTCGCGCCATAATATTGTCCATTAGTTAATTTAGATCTGTCTTGAACCATAACTCCTGCATTTCCTGGATTGTGTTCTTGAGAATCAAGCCTAGGAACACAGGCTAATATTTCATCTTTTAATCTTTCTCTTTCAGGTCTGATACGAGTTAGTAGTTCATCTCTTTGTTCGTCAGTAATTCTGCCAACAACAGCTAAATCAATATTGCTTGGATCTGGATGATCTGGTCTTTTAACTAATCCTTTAGCAACTGAGCCAAAAAGTAATACAGCAACGTCATGTTGTGGATCAATTTCTCTCCATTGTTCAACAATGTGTGCAGCCAAACTTCCAGCTTGTCTAAGTAGCACTTCTCTTCTTTGATAATCGACGTCTTCCATATATCTTCTACCTGCCTCTGGTTTTGGATATCTTTTAGCTAAAATCGCACAATTTTTCATTATTGCGAGTCTTGCCTTTTCTTCTACTGGCCACAGATTTGCTTTTTCCTCAGTAGTGAATCTTGTTCCTTCTTGTTTGTGTTGTCTTGCTAAAGCCATTACTCTTGCGGTATGTTCAGGGGCAACAACTTTTATGCCAAACCTAGGTAGAGTTATTAAGTAATCAGGTTTAGTTGGCGTTTGGGTAGCGATTTGTTCAGTTGGGATAACTGTCGGTAAGCTAGTTTTTTTAGCCACTGTTTGATTTCCCATGAATTGGGCAGCAATCATATCTGGTGTGAATCCTGGTCTTGGTTTTAATTCAGATGTAATCATATTTTTAAACAAAAAAAACCGCCTAGTATATTAGGCGGGTAAATTTTTGCAACGAATCCCCGCCGTTAGGCGTTAATAAGATCTGCAAAATTTCTACAAACTAATTTCATGTTAAGAAAGTAATTGTAGTACTAATCTATTAATGTGTCAAGTTTTGGGTTAATTTAGGAAGCTAAATTAATTACGGCCTTTATGTGTGTGCGCTGCTCTTTTAGCCAGTAACCCTGCTTGATATTCAATGGCGCCTTTGTCTATTTCAGCCCAAATTCCCGCAGGATCATGTAGGGCATAAGCTCCTGAGGCAAGATAGACTCTAGCTTCGCCAAAATGATCTTTAGTTAAGACTTCAGGTTTTTGGACAAATACTCCTACATTTCCAGGTAGTGGATCTAATGTTTTGTCAACATTTGGACAAGTTGATCTGATTAATTCCCCCAAAGCTGTTCTTTCTTTGCGTATAGCATTTAAAAGTGCCGTGGTTGTTTCGGTTGTAAAGTTTCCAACAACAGCTAGATCAATGTTGCTTGGATCTGGGTGAAGTCTTGATTTAACAAGACCTGTTGCAACTGATCCAAACAATACAACCGCTATGTCTTTTTCAGGTTCAATATTCCTCCATTCTGAGGTGATATGATCAGACATTCTATCAGCCATATCTAAAAGTTCAATATGTCTTTCAGTGTCGATTTCATGCATAAAACTTTCGCCGATTTGTCTTTCGGGATATCTACGGGCAGTGATTTTGCTACTTAACATTAATTGGATTCTTGCTTTTAATTCAGGCGTCCAAAGCAAAGGTCTTTGGCTTGGATCTAAAGGTGTATGAACTCTTTGTCCCTCAACAAGCGTAGTTCTTTGTCTAATTGACGATAAAACCTCACGTACAGGAGCAGGAGCAACCACTCTTATTCCTGCATGTGGGTGCGTGATTCTTCTATCTAATTCAAATGTATTAATCATAAAATAAAAAAACCTCCCAATTTGGGAGGTCTATTTGTTATTTGCTAATTTTTAGTTACGCAAATAAACCTCCTTTAAGGAAGTTATTCTTGCTCTTGAATTCAAATTTATAGTTCATAGTAGGTATTATAGTATTATCCAACCTGTTGTGCAACTGCGCGCTCAGAAGACATGCTGTAGCTTGTTCCATGAGACTGGGCCAGGCTCCAAAAGTCTTTTTTGCCTTTTTTACCCGCTAATGCTCCTAGCCAGCTTGCGCTAGATTCAATTCTAACTCTAGCGTTTTGAATAGTGGATAACATCCATTCAAAGAAGTTAAGGTGATATTTACCAGGTTTAACTGCTTGAGTCATGGTTTCTCTAGTTACATCCTTAAAGGCTGATTCAAGTTCTTTGGAGGCTTGTCTCATTTTAACTAACTCTACTCTAATTTCTTCTAATCTTTGGGATACTTCTCTGTTTTCCGCCTGAACTCTTCTAGCTTCTGCGTGGATAATTTCGCCAGCGTAATCTATTCCAGGCTCAACTTCAGCGCGTCTCTCTTTAGCTGCTTCTTTTCCAAAAGATACTTCTTGGCCTTCTTGAAGGTCTCCAGAGGCATGATGAGCAGCTTGTTGGGTCTCGGCTGCAAACTTATCCAAGCCTAAGATCTCACGCATAAGATCTTTTGAACCTTCTTTAATAAGGTCATTAGTAAAAGAGTGCGCAACATCACCAGCAAGTTCAAAACCTGCTTCAAGCTTATCTACTTCACGTAATATTTTAAATGGGTTTTTTGGCATATTTAACTAGTTTGGGTATATCACAGGGACCTTAAGAAATCAAGCGTTTTTTGCTGCCTGATTATAGAAGCAAGGAGATATTTATTGGCTTCCAAATTTTGTCTTTCTGCGTCAGATTTAGCTGTTGCAATAGCTTCATTTACTTCTTTTTCTTCGGCAATAATATTTTCTTCTTTAGCAATTTGTTGCAAGATGAATTCAAGTTTTACATCTGTTTCAGCTTTTTTTGCAAATTCTGCCTTAAGGTTGTCAACTGTTCTACCAGTTGATGACAAGTATTGTTCTAAAGTTAAACCTAATTTTCTAATTTCATCTAAAGTTTGAGATAACAGTTTTTCAACTTCGCTTTCAATAATGACTGCTGGAATAACTACATTTCCTTTTGTCATTAAGATCTTAGCAATTTCATCAAAGCTAACTGGTTGTTGGGTTTGTCCAGGAACGACTACTTTAGCTTTAGCATTTACAGCTTTGACTTCTTCTTTATATCCAGTAATTGTAATAACTGGCATTTCGCAAGTTAAGGCATGAAATTCCCAATCTGCATTGTCATCAATCTTAGAAATATTAATTCTAGGAGATACAATTGGTGTAATTTTATTAGCAGCAATAGCTTGGCTATATGCCTGAGGCAAAAGTCTTCTTAAAACGTCTTCTTTAATGTGGTCCTTAGAAAGACTTTGCTCAACCATATTTTTAGGAGCCATGCCTTTTCTAAAACCAGGAATTTCCGCATCTTTGACATGTTCAGCAATAACTTGATCTTTAGTTTGTAAAACTAAAGTCCAAGGAACTGAGATTGTGAAATCTATTGTTCCGTCTTCTAATTTTTTAAATGTTGATTTAATATCCATATTTATTTGTGCGGACGAGAGGAGTTGAACCCCCACGCCTTTAAAGGGCACAAGGTCCTAAACCTTGCGTGTCTGCCATTTCACCACGTCCGCTTGCAAATACACGTGTCCTGCCCCCTAGTGACAGCGCTTATTATATCCTATTTATAGGGAAAGCGAAAGTGTGTTTTTAGTATCGTTTAAAGCAAATTCGTTAATTCTATTCATATAGAAGGTAACGTGATCAGCCCAGACTGGAGATGAAGCATAAATACGGCCTATCTCATAGACATCTTTTGCTCCCCAAGTGTTCATGTACTTTGATCTAATACCCTCAGATATAGTATGAATACCTTCACTCCATGAAGCAAAGTTAATAACATTGTCTCCATATACTCCCCAACCCCATCCATTATATGAATTATAAGGAATAGCTTTACCAAAGGTAGATTCAGTACCTGCAATAGCTGCAACTAATTTCCAATCTAAGTTATATTTATCAGCTTCAGATACGAAATCCTGAGCAAATGGTGCTAAAGGAGAATCATACTTTTCTAAGAAAGCTTTAAGTGTTTTTACACGAAAGTCTCCTCCCGTATTGTAATCAACGGCAGTTGAGATAATTTTTGCAGAGGATGCTGAGGCTTTTTGCTGCGAATATGCTTTTTGAGGAATAATGATTATAATTGCAGCAATTAATACTGGCAATATCTTATTCTTCATATGTATTTAGGGCAATTTGCCCATAAAAAAATCCTAACGTATGTATTTGGAAGGACATACCTTAGGATCTAGTACGAAGTATATCAGATAACTATAGGTTTGTCAAGAGGGTAACTATAGGTCTGTGTCTTTATAATCGAGCCTATCCATATAGACTGCGATCCATTTTGCCCAGCTGCCATTAACACTTACTGGGTTATATTTACTCATTAATTCTTCTGGGGTTTCTAGGCCTTTAGCTATATACTGAGTTGCCAATGTTTTGGTTACAACATCGATGGCTTGATTAAAGCTATCAAAGCTGGTAACTTTTTTCCCATAAATTCCAAATCCCCAACAATTATGAGTATCTTTATATTTTTTAGGGAGATTTTTACATAAAGTTGATTCTTGCATAGCTATGGCAGGGATTAATCTGTAATCAATATCATATTTATCAGCAGCTTTAACAATTTCTCCGGCATATGGTAAAAGCGGTGATTTATGTAAAGAAAGAAAATCTTGTATTGAGCTTACTCTTGCATCTACTATTTCTGGCTTAAGAATAGTCTCTTGTCCTCCGCTAGGAAGTGCAGCGTAGGCAACTTTTGGTGTTTGATTAAGGGAAAATAGCACATCACTTCCCTGACGATAGATAAAAGAAAGAAAAAGAAGGCTAAGAATAAGGGTTGTGGGGGTTAAAAAGAAAAAGAGACTGAGCAGTAATATCTTTTTCATAATACCAGTTATATTTACAGATTTAGAGCTTAAAGTCAAGCTTTTGAGGCTGAAAAAGGCTCAGGTTTATATTCTAGTTCTAGTCTTCTTGCCTCACCAGTTTTAGGATCTTTTCCAATATCCGCTGCGCCATGTGCTTTTCTGCCTACGTTTATTCTGTGAGTGCCAGTTGTAGCGGCAAAATGATGATTTAAGTCTCTTAATGATCTGTGTGGTCTTTTTAAAATTTTACCAGCAACTAATACTTCATAGGGATTCTCTCTGGTTTGGACAGAAAAATCTACTAAAATCACTCCAGCATGCTCGGTTTTAAATACTCCAGCTTGATTTGGGCCAATAAATCTTCCATCCATAGTTGGCATGTTTTTACCGATAAGTGTCTGCCCATTTAGTGTGAGGCTAAAATGATTTCTATCTCTCTCAGGTCCTTTAATCATGTCGAAATTTTAGCATATAAATTTTAAAAAGGAAATATTGATATAATAGGGCTAACTAGCCCGGGTGGCGAAACTGGCAGACGCGCAGTGTTCAGAACGCTGTATCCGCAAGGGTTTGGGAGTTCAAATCTCCCCCCGGGCACAATAATATAGTAAAACGAAGCTAAATTTTGTATAATCAATTTTACGCGGATGTGGTGAAATGGCATACACGCTACCTTGAGGTGGTAGTGCCCTTAAAAGCGTGGAGGTTCGACTCCTCTCATCCGCACATTTATCTCTTGTTAGTTTCAAATTAATTACATATACTCTGTATTAATCTTTTCGGGGATTTGCGAAAGTCAAAATCGGTAGTAAACTCTACGAGCGAAAGCACGAGTCTGTGAAACTCAGACAGCGACCGTAAAGTCGGGATGAAAGAAAGATTATGAAAAAAATACTTGGTCTTGGACCATTATTTATTGTTATTGCTGCGAGTCTTTGGGCTTTAGATGGCGTATTAAGAATTTCTCTCTATTCTCTTCCCCCAGCTACTATTGTATTTTATGAACATCTTTTTGGTTTTGTAATTTTGAGTTTTATTTTCTTTAAATGGATTAAGGATTTAAGAAAAATGACTCGAAAAGAATGGATTGGTATAGTAATAGTCTCACTTTTCTCTGGAGCTTTAGGTACAATTTTTTATACTCTAGCTTTGCAAAAAGTTAATTTCATTTCTTATAGCGTAGTAGTTCTGTTGCAACAGCAACTACAACCTATTTGGGCAATACTTGCAGCGTCACTTCTATTAAAAGAAAAAATATCTAAAAAGTTTCTTTTTTGGACTGTAATAGCTTTAATTTCTGTCTATTTTGTTACTTTTAAAGATTTAACTTTTAATTTGCAAACTGGGCAGGGTGTCGCTATTGCCGCTTTGCTTGCTTTAGGTGCTGGATTCATGTGGGGTAGCTCAACAGCTGTTAGTAAGTTAGTTTTAAAAAAAGTTAGTTTTTTAACTGCAACAGCAGAGAGATTCTTCTTAGCGCCTATTTTTGCTTTGGGATTTGTTATTTTGCAAAACCAAACAGCCTCTCTTTTTGCTTTGAATGCAAATCAGATAAATACTCTAGTAATTATAGCTTTGTCTACAGGAATGGTTTCTTTAGTTATCTATTATTATGGTTTGAAAAAAACCAGCGCAAGGGTTAGTGCGATCTGCGAAATGGCTTTTCCAGTTACAGCAGTTTTAATAGATTACTTTTATTTTCATAAAACGCTCTCCCCTACCCAGATTATAGGAATAATCTTTTTAATCTTTGCTGTCTTTAAGGTTTCGCAGCAAAATAAGAAAGCATAGTTTGTACAAATTTAGTTAATTTGATAAAATTAGATCCTAATGGACGATTAGCTCAGCTGGTAGAGCGCTTCATTTACACTGAAGATGTCGCGAGTTCGAATCTTGCATCGTCCACCAGGCTGAGATAGCCAAGGTGGTCAAGGCACCTGTCTGAAGAACAGGCTATATGTGTTCGACTCACATTCTCAGCACATTGACTTTTTTGGTGTTGTGTGTAAAAATCCCCTATTATGACAAGTCCAACCGAAAGATTAAGAAGGCAAGTTATTGAAAGATACCATTTAGTTGTGGGAGAGGTTGAGGTTGTGGTTCCCGTTGAAGATGTGGAAGTAAGGCAAGCAGTTGGTCATGGAGATAGCTTTGTCGTCGAAAGCACTGTCGGAAATTCAACCTGGGAAGTTACTGGTTTTGAATCTAGAGAAAAAGATAGACCTCATACCCGAAGACAAAATCCTGTAGGTTTAGATGTAATAGCACTAGGTATTAGTGGGGTTAGAGGCGAAATCATAGGTGAAGGGCAAGAAGTAAGAGGAAGAGTTGATAGATTTCCAGTAGCAAGCGTTGCAACTGCAATCCATAAGTTTAATAAGCCTCGTTAATTGAGCTTAACTTCAGATTTTGATATAATCATTTTCACGCGGGCGTAGTTCATCGGTAGAATGTCTCCTTGCCAAGGAGAAGGCAGTGGGTTCGATTCCCATCGCCCGCTCACTTTCTTGACTAAATTTTTCCGATAGGCTATATTATTTTTATGGACAATAATTTAGGACAAGTACAAACTCCAATTCCTTCTCCAACTCCAATTCCTGTTCAACCAAGTGTTAATCCGCAAATGCCGATCAAGTCAAATAGCGGATCAGGGTTTAAGATGTTTATTCTCCTCTTACTAGCTTTATTAGTCGTAGTTATTGTTGGTTCGGTTGCTTATTTTTTCCTAATGAGCTCTAAGCCTCAAACAACTTATACACCTTCAGAAAATTCTATGGCAAATGTAAAAACAGCCCCAACCGCGGTTCCAACTCAGCCTCAGGCTGATATCCAAAGTAAAATTGCAACCGATACACAGTTAGATAGTGATATGAAAACGCTTGAAGCCTCTCTTAATAATTTAGATTCAGATTCAAAAGAAATTGATACAAGTCTTTTAGATAAGGAGACAAATTTACAATGAAAAAAATATTATTAACTTTAGCCTTATTGACTTTCGTTTTTCCAAGTTTTGTTAGTGCTCAAGAGGAAACGACAACGACAACGGCAACAACTACCCCTGTTCAAGAAGTTTCTCCTACAAAATCTCTTAAGAATAAAGTTCCAGTTCTTAAACCTACTAAAGCTTTAGAGATGAAGAGAGCAACTTCTCCAAAACCAACCGTAAATGTTGATCAAAAAGTTGCAGACTTGCAAAAGCGTGGAGATATGGAAATTGAAAGAAGAATTGTTGCCTTAAACAAGTTAATCGAAAGAATTGATAAAATTCGCAAGCTGTCTGCTACTCAAAAAACAGAACTTAAAGCAAGGGTCCAGACTGAAATTGATACGTTAAATGCGTTAAAGGCTAAAATCGACGCAGATACAGATATTACAACACTCAAAGCTGATGTTAAATCAATAGTTGATTCGTATAGAGTATTTGTTGTATTCATGCCTCAGATTCGGTTAATAGCAGCAGGAGATAGGCTTTTAACTGTTGCAGCTAATTTATCTGCAATTAGTACAAAATTACAAACTAGGATTACGGAGGCACAAGCCGCAGGTAAAGATGTTACCCAATTAAATACTTACCTAACTGATTTAAACGCAAAAGTAGCTAACGCTAATACTCAAGCAAATGCGGTTATAACTGAGGCTCTGACTTTAACTCCAGAAGGTTATCCTGGAAATAAGACAACTATTCAAGCATTAAGAGCAAAAATAAAAACAGGAACAGCAGATGCTCAGACTGCAAGAAAAGATGCACAAAGCATCTTGAAGCAATTAAAAACTTGGGTAAAAGTGAGTCCAACCTCAGCTATTTAAGATAATCTTCTAAGCCTTTTCTTAATGAATCAAAAGCAAGTTCTTGCTGTAGGACTTCTGCTTTATTAAAGAATTGATAATCTGTAATATCATCATTGATCGATAATTCTCCTGATTTTATTTTAGCTTCGACTACTACTCCGAATGTTGGAATATTTACTCCTTCATATAAATAATAGTCATTATAAATACCAACTAGCTTTGTCATTTCAATTTCTATTCCCAATTCTTCTTTTATTTCTCTTTTAACTGATTCTTCAAAAGACTCGCCTGGTTCAATAAATCCTCCAGGTAAATCCCAATATCCTTTTTTAGGTTCTGATTTTCTTTTAACTAACATAATTTGATTTTTCTCATTAACAATAATTACCCCATTACAAGGAACAGGATTTAGATATTGTTTAAATTTGCAGTTTGGGCAAATAAGTAAGCGGTTGGAGTTTTTAGAAAATTCAGTTTGGCACCGAGGACAATATTTATAAACGTCGACAAGTTCCATGTTAGTTGGTTTTTCTAAGTTTTAATTTGTTGTTGATAGCAAATACTATAATAAATGAGAAGACAGTTGTTAGTAGCCAAGCGATGATAGTTTGTTGGAGCAGTAAGGTTTCACGGATTTCAACTTCCCTTAAGGACTTACCAACTACTGCATAGCCTTCCTTTATGCCTTTATAGTAAACAGCAACTATAGCACTTCTGACTCCATCTTCAGGTTGCCATGTTAATTTAGAGTAATCTTTACCTTTTGCGTTATCCAGAACTCCTGTTGGGAAAACTGGTGCTTTGCCATGTAAAACAGCAGAGTATGAAACTAGCTTTTTATTTTTATCAAAGAGCATTAAATATGGAGCAAGGCTTTTTGAAATTTCTGTTTTACCATTATCGTTAAAGGTGTAGTTTCCTCCTCCGCTTAAGTATATTCCTGCGTCAGTTGCCATTTGAATTTGAGGATCATTGGCATTTAGTCTATAGTTTTGTTGAATCGCCCAATAGATAAAACCATAAATTATTGTGAAGGTGATAAAAAGGGGAAGCCAAAGTTTTAATACCTGTTTCATGCTATTTAAGTATAGCATACTACTCATTTGCAAAAGCTTGTTTTAAAGCCTTAACCGTTATTTTTTGCGCATCTAATTCCTGAGCCAATCTTTCTCTTTCTTCCTCGGGAAGAGTCCCTGCGATAAAAGGTAGCATTCGAGTAGCTACTGCAATGTAGTGCTCTAGAGAATAAACTACACTCCTGTCTTTAAATGGGTAGTCCTCAGGTCTTAATACTCCGTCTTCAAAAAGACGATTTAATAGGCTTAAGTAGGAAGCACTTCCTCTAAATGCTTGGTCTGCTTCTCTGGTAACAACATGGCGAATGCTAGGTGGCTTGGGTTTTTCTCCATTTGGTTGATCAACTAAGTCGCTAAATAATCCATCTCCAAACATTTCTAAATTTCCATCTCGAGTGTTTCTAATAAACGCGCCAATAATTTTTTCAAATTCTTTGGCTGGCATGTTTGAGGCAAGTGCAAGTCTTTCATAATGCTCTACCCAATTCCTTTCAATACCTGCATCGATTAATCTTCCTATTTGTACTGCGATTCCATAAGACATAATTCCATCTTTTACTCTTTGTTGCGTTTCGGAAGATAACATACTAAACCTTAATGCATCTCTAACGACTTCTGGAGATCTTCTAACTTTTTTAGAAAAATCTGTTAATGTTAAACCAGGAATCAATTGCCTTTCAACTGCATAAAACCTACTAATCCAATCAGCCTCCTCTTCTTGCGGAGGTCTTTCATGCGTATTTTCTGCAAGTTGTATAGTTAATGCTTCTTGAGCTGTAATACTATCTCCAATTCTTACTTCTAATCCTTTGGGGAAATGAGCATCAAAACAAGTAGGTGCTCTTTCTTGACTTTGTTGTTGCTTGGTAATTCTCTGACTACAGTCTTCACAAGGATGATCTACTAAATGTTTAGCGGCTCTAAACCGACGTTCTCCTGCAATTAAAACATAATAATGTGGTTGTCCGTCTTCTTCAATTGTGGGAGAAAGTTGATCAGTTGATATTTGTGTTTTCCAAGCAAGATTTATTACTGCTAAATAATTGTCCAGCATGCCCTCTGTCCAGCGAGCAACCATTGGCGGATTTATTTGTCCCTCTCCAGCAAGACTTTCTGCTAGATCAGCTATATGTTCAAAAGTTCTTCTAACTTGAGGAAGTGTATTAACTACTCCAATGGGTAAAAAATCCGATCTATATTTTTGTCTTTCAGCATCTGATAAGCCAAGTAGACGTGGGTCAAATAGTTCTGCAGTAGCACCGGAAGGAGTAGCTCCATTGCCTTTTCTATCTTTTTCAATTCTTACTCCTGCCATATGCAAAATATACAGATGAGCTAAATTAATTTCAAGGAGTAATTTGCAGTTTAGGCCATTTCTTTAACCATTCTTTATTTTTAATTCTATTTATAAAAAGATCTGGATTGTGCTTGTAGGTTTTTTCATAATTTGGTATTTTTGTTAGTTTTAAATTTACTAAATCATCAATTCCCCATGGAGCTCCGACTTTTATTTTTCCTTTTTCTAACTTAACGCCAACACACGTTGCTGTCTCTGACCATTCCGCTAATGCCTCAAGGGAATTCTTATATGGTCTTCTTTTGTGATAGATATGCATTCTAGCTTGGTTAGTTACTGACCATTTAATCTTGGGGAAAAGTTTAGTTAAATATTTTTGATATTCCTCTTCCTTTTTACTAGTAAAAGTATCTAGTTCATTTTTGGAAAAATCATTTTTATCAAAATATATAACATCAATATCTGGTATTGGAGTTCTTGTTTTAAAATTATGTAGATAGTCCCAGATTTTACTTCTTACAAATCCGGCCCCAATCCACCAATCAGGAAGATTAAGTTTCTCTACAGTATTTAAAACATTTATCATCCAATCATCTTGAGCAATTACTTTTGCGATGTCTTTAGTGGTCATTTATTTTTTGAGGAAAAATATTCTTGCATTGGTTTCCAATAGAAATCTTTCCAACCTGTTTCTAAATCCTCTAAATATATTTCTGGTATGCCTGTTTGTTCAAATTCAAGTTTAGTTTGATTTTTTCCATGTTCTAAGAACTTAATTGTTATTTTACTAAAATGGTCTTCTGGCCACTGGTCTTCCTTTTCCCTCCAATTTTGTACAATCGTAAGTGTTTTTGGATCAATCTCTAAATTTTCTCCTTCAATATATTTATCCCAAGCGGTGAATTTTCCACCAACTACTGGATCAATTTTTGCCCCCCCGCCTGTCATCTCAGAGTGTGATTTACTATCTAGCCAAGCAGCAAAGGCAACATCGGGAGAACAATCTAAAACAACTGATTGCTTAATGGTTTTATCGTTCATTGTTAGATTATAGCAAATACATTTTAGACGTGTTAGAATTTTAAATTATGAAAAAGCCGCATTTTTTTAAAGCCAAGTCTAGACTTGGGCTTGTTAATAAACCAAATAGAATGCCTGAATTAAATCTAGGAGTAGAACAGGGTCCTGATGTTATTTTAGAAAGTAATTTTTTAAATGAAATAGAAAATGCAACTGTTTCGAATTTTCATTTCCCTACTCCAGAAACAATTTCTAAAAATGAATTTTTTAATACTCTTTCCCAAAGCATGGTTAATTTTAAAAATTTAATAAATGCTAATATAAAAAAATCTCAAATGCAGGTTGTTATTGGTGGAGATCATAGCGTTTCTCTTCCATCCTTCTTAGCGCTTTTAGAAAGAGTTGAGGATATTTCTAAAGTTGGCTATATTCATTTTGATTCTCATGGAGATATTAATCTTTTTAAAGATAGTCCTTCACAAAATTTTCATGGAATGTATCTAAGGCCACTTTTTTCAAAATTTGATATTGAGCAGATTGATAAATTAATACCAAATAAATTGTCGCCTAAAAATTTATTAATAGTTGGTAATCTAGATTTAGATCAGGGAGAAAAAAACTTTATAGAAAGTTGTGGTATTCAAACTATTTCACAAGACAATTTTGAATTAGAAAATGAAAAATATTTAAAAATCTTTACAGATTTTGTTAAAAACTTTGAATATTTACATGTAAGTTTTGATGGAGATGTGTTAGATAAAAGCATTTTTAAAGCAACTGGTATCCCAGCTGAAAGAGGTTTTTTGCTTTCTGAAGTATTAACGTTATTTAATATTTTAAAAACTCATAAAAAATTAAGTTTTGACGTTTGTGAATTTAATCCTAAAAAAGAAGGAGCAATTGAATCAAAAATTATTGTTCAAAAATTACTTAAAGAAATTATTATGCAGTAATTGGAAATGTTTCTATGTAGGCAATAACTTGATCTATAGATGCGACGGTTTTTGCAGTAAATTCATCGTTTACTTGGGGATGAAATCCTAGGACTCCAAGTTTTGTTTGATCGGCTCCTGCCTGCCCAACTCTATCCAGATACGGCTTAATTGGCATTAAGCAAATTCCAAATCTTTCTTGAATTTCTTCGTCAGCATAAAGATCAATATAATCCAAGCACTTAGGACCTTTGAGATTAATTAAATCGCAACCTATTCCAGGTCTATGATGTGGACAGCCAACCATTTTTCCGCTTACTGGTGTTTCATTAGACCTTCTGTTTCTAAGTTCAATTAATTCGTAGTTAAAAACTGTATCTAATCCGTCAACAGCATATTCATCTGGTATTTCGCAGCTTCCAACTCCTATTCCGTCCATTTCCCAGGCTCTTTTAGCTATGCGCTTATATATTTCAAGCCAAAGGGTATTGTGCGCTCCAGCAATAGCTTGATATTGAGAGATAGCATGAGCAATTGGACTTTCTATTTCTGCTTTAAAATCTGCATAGGTAGAAAGATTTGGATTGTGTTGAAATCCAGGAGTCATGTAGGGACTAATGTCTGGTCGGGGTATAAATTTTGGATTTTCCATGGGCAAAGTATAACATTATGAGGATAAATATACAAACTATAGGTTAAGGTTGTTTAACATGAATACTACTGCTTCCCTTTACATCTTTTACTATTGCTTTTACCCCATGAAACAAGGACCTGGCAAGTAAGGGTGGAGTGTGGGAAACAACGTACAGAGTACTAGGTACTGAGGTTAATGTAAACCTGCCAATATTTCCAACTGTAGGTTTAATTTGAATTGCTCCTTGAGAATAATCTCTATGAAAATCAACGAGTGTATCAAACGCATTAATACTACCTGTTAAGCGCATAAAGTAGCGAGAATATTCAGGATAGGTTGGAAGTTGTTTAGTTTCTTCGGGCAAGAAGTAACTAAACAATCTTGCAGTAACCATGCCCTCCGCTTGAGTTAATCTTCCTAAGCTTATCGGATCTTGCTCTGATTTTATTTTTTCAGTTAGACGTAGTAATCTTTCTAGATTTCTTAAAAATCCATTTTTTTGATCAGGTGAAATTTCACCAAGATTTACTTTTAATTTTTCCATTTCCGTTGCTAAAGCCTGATTCCCTCCCCAATCAAATTCTGTATTTCCTGATAGATATTCAACTGCAGTTTGATAAGTTGCTTTTCTTTTTACTGGATCTACTTCCGCATCGACATGATCATCTGCAATACGAATTGCACGAGTTAGATTTAGCCACACAGGTACTATCCCCTCTGGTAAGGGAGCTTTTAATTTTTGTTCAGCAACATTTTTTAATAGTCTGACTGTTCCTTGTCCAACTAGTTTTTCAGAGTTTGACATAAGCAGTGATTATAGCACTTAACGGAAGTTTTTGAGTATTTCTGAATATTTGTAGGATTATTTTGTTATTTCTAGAATTACAAAAAGTAGATAAACACCAAGCATTATTAATCCGTTTTTACGAGACACGAAGTTTCGTGTTCTAAAGAAAAAATAAAACAAAGAAAGGGCAATCAAAATGAACATAAATGTAACGAAGAAATTGCTAACTGTTAATACTTCTCCGTTGTGAAGAATAGTAAAAAAACCAAACATAAAGCTAGTAACTGCTGCTCCTCCAATGTAGTCTCCCATTGCCAATTCTTTTTTGCCTGAAATAACTGATCTGATAGCAAGTGTAAGTTCAGGTAAATCTGTTCCTAGAGCAATAACAATAAGACTAATATAAAATGCGGGAATCTTAATTATGTCTGCAAAGTAAATTGTTTTATCAACAATTAATTGACTAGAAATGAAAATAATAATTAAACCAGCAATTATTTTAAGGATGTCTTTATAGGAATATACTTTTAAATTTAATAATTGTTGGTTATTGCGATTAAATATTCCCTTTTTTCGTTCTATTAAAAAAAGTAGAATTACATAAATAATCATTAAAATCGCTCCTTCTAGATTAGTGACTTTTTTATCTAAAATAAAAAGAGAAGGTGCAATAATTACACCCATTGTTGCTAGGAGTAAATTATTATCTAATTCATGTTTTAAACTTATGCCATTTCCAAAAACTGCTAGGGCTGGAATTACAACCAAAAATAAAACAACTATACCTCCTAAAAGATTTCCTACAAATATCTCTGCGTCATGATGAGCGACTGCCTGCATGCCAACTGAAAATTCAGGGGCTTGGGTAAGTATTCCTAGGAATACAAAAGAAAAAGCAAAGGTAGAAAGTCTTAATTTACCTGAAAATTTTGTCGTAGCTGAAACAATTAATCCCGCAGCAAACCAAGTAAGAATAAAGGAGACAATGTAAATCAGTACATTAGCTAAAAACACTGTAACAATTAGTATATAAAACTAAAAATAAATGCACAAGATGCGTATATTCAATTAATTCATTTTACTGTATAATATATTGAATGCATAAAACTTTTTATGCGAGTGGATTTATATATCACCTACCTACCCAACAAATTCTCTTGCAACAAAAACAGTCTACTATATTACCTGCATCTCCTTGGGTTTTGTTTGAGAAAGAGCATGCAGAGAGTAAAAATCCCGAAGAAGTATTTAAGGCAATGTTATCAAAGTTACTAAATTGCAATTTAAATAATTTAAATAAAATCTACTCCTATACCAAGGATCATTCTAAAACTTATTCCTTGTTTTATGCTAGCGTTGATCAATTAAAAGAATTTTCTCCTAAAAATGGATATGTTTTTAAATGGTTTTCATTTAAAGAAATTGTAAGACTAAAAACTAATGAACAAACAAAACACGATATTATGATTGGTCAAAGAGTGATTACTGCATTAAGCAGGGATAATTCTGTGAATTTACAAAAAATGATTGTAGATGCAGTAAGCGAATAATTATTCAACAAAGGTAAGAGCAATTCCTTTTTTCCCCGCTCTTCCCGTTCTTCCAATTCGATGAATATAATCGTCATAGGATTCCGGTGCATCGTAATTGATGACATGTGAGACATTATCAATGTCTAGACCTCTTGAGACAATGTCGGTTGCAGTTAATATTTGAATTTCGTGATTTTTAAATTGTTGAATTGCTCTTTGTCTTTGACCTTGCGTTTTGTTACCGTGAATTGCTGCAACTTTAAATCCCCTATTTAGTAAATCATTGGTAAGTTTTTGAACTCTCCATTTGGTTCTACCAAAAATAATTACTTTATCAAATTCAGGTTGAGTTAGTAAATTATGTAAGGCATCAATTTTTGTTTCTCCATTGGCTAATTTAATAATGTCTTGATCAATATTATTTACTGTTTCCTGTGTTTTAGCAGAAATTGTAACGGGGTTAGTTACAAAACTATTTAGAATTTCTTCAGTTTTTTTATTTATTGTTGCTGAGAAAAATAATGACTGTCTTTTTTTGGGAAGAAAAGAAATAATAAATTTAATATCATGAATAAAGCCAATGTCGACCATTTTGTCTACTTCATCCAAAACAACATTTTGAAATAAAGACAAGTCAATTCCTTTTCTAACTATTAAATCCTTAAGTCTTCCTGGAGTAGCTATAACAAAATGAGGATTGTGGTTAAGTCCATGTTTTTGCTTTTTAATATCAACCCCACCAATAAGTGCTACTACTTCAAGTTCAGTTCCTTTTGCAAAAATGCGATATTCATCTCTTATCTGAACAGCGAGCTCTCGAGTTGGAACTACAATTAAAGTGCGTTGGCTTCGGTCGAGAAAAGATTTATTAATAAGTGAAATTAAGAAAGCTGCCGTTTTACCAGTTCCAGTGTTGGCCATCGCAATAATATCTTTTCCATTAACAATTTCTGGGATAGTTTTTTCTTGAATTTCTGTTGGAATTTCATAACCATGATCTTTGATATTGCGTTTTAATTTATCAGTTATATTAAATTCTGAGAAGTCTTTCGTTACAATGCTCTCTCTAACTACCTGAGTATTTATTTGAGTATCTTGATTTACTTTTTGAATAAATAAATTATGATCTAATTTTTTAATTTGTTTTTTATAATTATTTCTAAATCTTGGTTTAGAAAATTTAAAGGAATTAGTACTTCTTTTCATTTTTCTAAAATTATTATCGTTATACATATATTTTAATTAATATCATTTGAAATTTTGTTATTTACTAACTTATCTAACATTTGATGAAAATTATAAAACTGTTTTGTGGCTGTAAAGTTTAACTCAACATTTTTTATTCCCGCGTTTATAAATTTTGTTCTTAATGAAGCATCATTTAGTAGAGTTTCAATTCTTTGAGCAATAATACTTGGGTCATTTGGTAAAACCAGGAATCCATTATACGAATCACTAATAATCTCAGGTATTCCTCCAACTTTTGTGCCAATAACAGGTAAGCCAGAGGCCATTGCCTCGATAAATACTTGTCCAAACGTTTCATTTTCTGAGGGAAGGATAAATATATTAGAACCCTTATATACACTAGGCATTTCTTTTAATTTAAATGTTTTTAAAATTGTTTGCTCCTCAATATTATGCAATTTAATATATCCCTGTAGCATTTCATAGGCGATGTTAAATTCATTTTTTAAATTTTCAGGTGGTTTACCAATAGCGATTAGTAATCTTAAATTTTTATATCTTGGTGCAATTTTAGAAAATGCTTGAATTAAATCAATTACTCCTTTTTGTTGCAATATATCCTTTTTGCCCCTAATAATTCTAGTAGCTGTTAGGATAATTTTATTTTCTTCATTTAATCCAAGGTCTGATTTTAAATCAAATTCAGGTTTAACGTTTTTATTGAATAATTTGGTATCAACTCCAAGATAGTGAGTAGATATGTAATTAATATCTGTTCCTTTTTGGAAGCAATCGCCTGCAACGCTTTTACTAACGCATGTAATTGCATCCCATTTCAATTGATTAATTAACTCAGTTTGTAATTCTGTCATTGCAAATGAATGTAATTGCAAAACCAATGGTATTTTGTATGTCATAGTTACCATCGTAAGTAGCAAGCTATATGCTGCAGGTAAATCAGTATGAAAATTTTCAGCGCAGATTATATCAATCTTTTCTGATTTAATTACGTCTTGTAAATTTTGAGCAAAAGTTTGTGCTTTTAAAGAAATGTCTTTCTTGCTTGGAATATTACTTCTTGATAAAAACAGGCTATTTAGATAATGGATGGTTACATCCCCTTCCTTAGTGGTGTAATCTTCTTTGTCTGTAGGCAGCATTAAATAAAGATGAGATTTATCTCCATCTTTGTAGTAATTAACTAGATTAGAGATATAACGCTCAATTCCCCCTATACTTTCAAATGGTGAATTTCGGCTAATAAATAAAATATTCATATAATTTATCCACAAACTTTCATGTTTTGCAAAAATGAAATGGATTTAATTATTGAGTAGATAAATTCGAAGTAATCAAATATCCTATCTATTAAAACAAAATCAAATATGAGCTTTTATTACAATTTGTAGTTAATTCATTGTACCCTAGTTGCAAGTTAAAGTCAATCAGACTATAGGTTTAAACAATTTGTAGAGATATCGATATTATTAAAAAAACTCCGCCATTAAGACGGAGTTTTGTTTTTTAAGACACGGTTTATTTATTCTTCAAGATTTACTTGAATTTTTTTAGGTTGTGATTTAGGAGATTTCATAAAAGCTACAGTCATTATACCGTGCTTATATGTAGCTTTAGGATCTGAGTTTGTGTCTATATCACCTGGCACTGCAACTCTATAAGAGAATACTTTTGAAGCGTGTCGGTAATATTTTCTATTCTTGTCTTTTTCTTCCTCTTTTTCCTCTCCCCTTATCCAAAGATATCCATCTTGAAATGTTATCTCAACATTTTTAGGATCTATTCCTGGTAAAGATGCATCAATATAAACTTGATTTTCATCTTCAGAAATAGATAAACCACTTGAACTGCTTGAAGTAGTTAGTAAGTCATCATCCTCCCAGATAGATGGAATCTTTATTGATGGAAAAGAAAACCAATTGTTTGGAACAAGGTCGTATGCCATATTTCTCACCTCCTTCTTTAACAATCTGTAATGTTAGCAATAATATACAACGAGTGCTAATTGTTGTCAAGACCCTTTTTTTAATTAAATGCTTTCTTAAAATAGGAGATAGAAATATTTAATTGTTATTGAAGAAATTCCAAATCAGAGCTGTAGCAGGAACGCTTTTTCCCAGTAGGATATTTTTATATTCCATAATGCTACCAAACCAAGCGTGTCCGCTGTTTTTAATTGTATAGGCTTCAATGTTTTTTAATTTATTTACCCCCTCATATTTATCAAGAATTAAGTTCTCGTTTTCAGTGCTATCTTTTTTTATTGCTTGATTATTATTTACCCAAAAATCTACGGATTCCTTAAAAGACGTAAAAGTTGCACTTTTGTCTTTATTTAATCCTCCATGATATGGTATTAAGTTATCATTTTTACCATGCATAATTAAGATTGATACTGAGGCCTTAGGTTTCGGCAGGTTAAAATATGGATCATTTGTTTTTACCTTTCCACCGATTGACCCAGATACAATTGCAAAAGCAGCAAATTTTTCAGGAGTATCAGCAGCAATTCTATATGTTAAAAGTCCCCCATTTGAAAAACCAGTTAAATATATTTTTTTAGGATTTACTTTATATTTTTTGGTTAAATCATCAACTAAGTTATTGATGAATGAAACATCATCTGCTTTATTATTGAATGCTTCTCCGCAACACGATCCACCATTCCAGGAAAACTTCTTAGTTTTAATATTCTGTAAGCCATAAGGATAAACAACAATAAATTTTTGTTTATCTGAGAGTCTGCTCAGTCCTGAATATTGTTCAATAAATCTTGGATGATCTCCAAATCCATGTAGAGCAACCACTAATGGATATGAATTAGTTGGTTTATACCCAGAAGGCAGATGTAAAAGATACTCCCTATTAGTGTTTTGAAACTTAAAAGAATATTTTTTTGTTGATAAGAGTGAGAAATAATTTAGTACAATGATAATTGAAAAAGAAAACAAAAGTACAATTAAGATTATTTTTATTTGCTGCATTATAAAAGTATAGCATTTTAGAAAGTGTAGTTATGACTTTTAGCTCAGTAATGTTTGAAGTCTAGGCTTATTAAGTTCTGTATAAAATACTTGTCTATCAATCCAACTACCTACACGTGATCTTTTTCGGTGACCTACATAATATGTTTTATCGCTATCCTCAACGATCATTCCATGTCCTATTCCCTTTTGAGGAGGAAATAATGCTTCAGTTGCCATTTCCCAGGATGCTGTCTCTAAAGGGTCTCCACCTTTATATTTAATTACTCCTGTTGAATATTCATCTGTCCAACTAGCATTTCCGGCTACAGTTAATCCTCTAAATTCCCCATCAAGTTCTATAGCTTGTGGCCCTTCGAGTATGGGTTGTACAGAGCAGCACCAAGGAATTGTTGGTCTTGCGACTAATCTTCTTGGACCAAGCTTGGTTGGACTTTCTCTTTTGGCAATATATATGTTTTGAGGAAATTGATCCGTAGGCTTTTCCCATCCCGACCAAACCGCATACGACTCGGGTCCTTGAGATCCAGGAATATTAATAAATGTCATATCAATTGCCCATGAGTCATCATCTTGGGGTGCTTCGATTTGTCCTAGGTCGGTCCATGGCCCAAGAGGACCATCATTTGTTCCATATACCCTTATTCTATGAGTATCATTATTTCCATTAACAGATTGAGCAACATATAAATAGTCTCCATCGATTTCACCAGCCCAGGATTGCGTCAAGATATTATCTAGAGATGTTCCAAGTGCAACTGGTTGTGCAGATGGAAGTTGCTCTATGGCTGGAGACGTGCGAAGAGTATATCCTTGTATTCCTTTATGTGCCAAGGGAGATGGGTCCAAATTTCCCTGGAGAAGAAGGTGCCAATTCCTACCTCTTTTAAAAAGAAAAGGATCAGCTCCAGCACATATATCCACTCCTAGAATTTCAGGAGCCAGAGATATCTCAGGCATTTGGCCTGCTCTCGTTTCAGATAAAGCCGTCACATGATGAATATATCAAATTAGGTCAATATTTCAAGGTTTTAAGGATGAGATTTTCGTGGCTAAAGTGTAAGAAAATGGAAAGAAAACTATTTTCGCTTTGTTTTTTGGATAAAATACAGTCCTCCTAAAAGTATTCCATAAATTACTAAAGCAAGTAGAGTAACAATTAAAAGATTTGGTCCTTCTGGGTCATTTATAAAAAAAAGAATCCTCTTGAAAGTAAAAGAGAGATAAGTCCGAGAATTATTAATTGATATTTGCTTGCTTTAATATTCATTTGAATAATTCTTCGTATGCTATCTTTGCCGAACGAAGTTATAACTTATTATGGATTTAAATATTCGTTTAATTTGGATAATTCTTCTGAATAAACATTTTGAACTATATCGTGTTCCCAAGGACTATGATCCTGGCCTTTTAGAATCATGTAGGGTTGATTTTTGGCTTTTACTAATTTGATCACTTTTTCTCTTAAGTTCTCGTTTATGTATTTATCTTTTTCGCCATAAACTAGATGAATTCCACCGTTATATTCTTCCAAGCATTTAAAAAATTTTGCGTTTCTTGCTTCTTGCCAAAATTTTCCTTTATATTGTTGACCAGCTTCTTCAAAAATTTCCTCACTGTTTCCTGAAAAATCTCCATCATTTACGCCCGGAACCCAAAGTAAGACACAAGGAATTTTATTTTTCAATTCTGGCTTCGCAGTTGCAATAATTACTGCTGCTGCTCCCATGCTTTGCCCAAGTAGTGCAACTTTATAATTTAGATTTAGATATTTTTTCGCGAAATAAACTATCGTACTAACCCATTCATCATATGAAACATCAATATAATCGCCATCAGAATTTCCACTGTTTGGCAAATCAATTCTTAGAACTGAATAATTTTCATTATTTAAAATTCGTTGAAAATCTACAAATTGCCTTGCGGGACCAGTGCTATTGCCTCTAAAACCATGAATCATGATAATTATATTTTTTTGTTTTGTAGATATCGGCTCAGATAAATAACAGAAGATTTTTTTATTATTTATTAATTCAAAAAAAACTTTATCCATTAGTTAATTATATCAGAAGAAGTTGGGGCATCTGCAGAAGATCATAGGCTATTTTATCAATTCTAATATCTGATTTACTGTTTGCTCTGGGGATTGATTAGAATTGTCTATTATTGTTCCAAAAGATGGATTATTAATGCCAATATTATAATGATATTTAATTCTTTCTCTCTCCCAGTTGTCTAGTTCTCTTGTTCCCCTATTTGTAATAGTTTTTTCAAGATTTGGATTAAAAGTAAATACAAACACTTTTATTCCCTCAAGATGTTTCATTAAGTATTTATAATTCTTTTCTGATAAAGGATATGTAACTATTACATTTAAATTTCTTTTAACGAAGTTTTTTATTAATGACGCTGTATTCTCAAGATTTATAGGAATTGCATCTTCCAAGGGCATCCAATCAATAAACTCTCTTAATCTATCAACTTCAATATGAGCTGTATTATTAATTTTCTTTAATAATATTTTTGCAACTGTAGATTTCCCAGAATTTATAGAGCCGTTAAGAAATATAACCATATATTTATTATAACAAATATATGACTTTGAGGCTAAGTTGCTGAGCGTTCTGGTTAAGCTCCTTTCAATCGTTATAATGAATCGGCTGCCTACGGTACTAGACTAGGTAGTAATGAGTAATGCCTAACCGAACCCATTTCATAGCTGAATAATTCCTGTGCCTTGCAGGATTATTAAAAATTGACTATTCTATAATAGTAGTGAAGAAAATTCTCACATTTACTTTTGGATTTTTTCTCTTTGTTATATCAGCGAATTCCGCGCATGCCTTTTCTGGTTCAGGGGGAGGAACAAGTGATAGTCCCTATCTTATTACACGGTGTTCTCAATTTCTAGAAATAGCTAGTAACCTCTCCTCCTATTACAAACAAGCAAATGACATAGATTGTACAGGAACCAGCTTTTCGTCTATTTCGGGTAGTTTTGGGGGTACACTTGATGGGAATAACTATGCTATCAGCAATATCACCATAACAGGAAAAGGCTTTTTCGAGAGTACCAACGATGCCGTTATTAAAAATGTTCGTCTTATAAGTGGATCAGTCACAAATGCAGGCTCACAAGTGGGGAGTTTGATTGGTGCCTCATCAGGCAATTTGACAGTTTCACACGTATCGTCTGCTTTAAATTTAAGCTCTACGGGCGATTCTGGCGGATTTATAGGAAGAGTTTTTGAAGCAACAGGAGATACCGTTCTCATTGAGAAATGTTCGTTCACAGGGAATATTACTACTTCTGACCTTGGTACTGCGGGAGGGATTATCGGATATGCTGCGGTAGGTAGTTCAAGTACTATTCCTAATGTGACAATTAGAGATTGTTATACATCTGGGACATATACGTCAGACTATATAATCGGCGGAATTATTGGTTATAGCGGTAGTAATCCAGAAAATACAGAAATTGTAAGTATTATTAACTCTTATAGTACGATGACAGCTGTAGGAAATAGTGCAGATTATGCAGGAGGGCTTGTCGGGTATCTTCCATGGGGACAAATAACTGATTCATTTGCAGCACCCACCTTTAGCGGAACGATTACATATAAAGGAGGAATAGCAGGATACTCTTCTCCAAGTGATGTTGATATATCTGGAGTATATTTTGATAGATATATTGCCGGAACAAGCAGTTGCGGAGGTACAGGGGGGACTCTCAGCTGTACTGCGGTAAATTCGGGAAATAGCAACCCGAATTATTTCAAAGGGGATAACACGAATGCACCCTTGAATTCATGGAATTTTACGGACATATGGCAGACAAGCATAGGGGGATATCCTACTCTTCGTGGATTTATTTCTCCCTCGTCGTCCGGGTTTTCATCTAGCTCTTCAAGTTCATCAACCTCATCGTCCTGCACCACACAAGCACCTCTTTCTGCGCCAAACTTATTTCAGATGGCTGTTTCGAGAACTTCTGTGAATTTGTTTTTTGCACCGGTATCGGGCGCAAACTCATCCTATGTCATAAGTTATGGTTTTGATGAAAATGCTAATAACTTTGCTACTTCTTTTAATTACGGCTATTCAAGCGGGGTAATCTCTTACCAGATAAACTCTCTTTTTCCGGGAAAGTGGTATTTTAAAGTAAGAGGACAAAATGGCTGTATGCCAGGCGAGTGGTCTTTCGTTAAATCTATAAAAGTAATCTAACTGCCTTCACTTCGATTTCTATAAAAGTGTCTTAGAAATAAATAACATTTATGCATTTTTTTCCTCTAATAAATTGGGTTCTAACCCGTAAATAATTAGGGTGAAATATAAGAAAAGATACCGTACCCATATTATTCAGGATTTGAGGATGTGAATCATAAGGGCCGCGTTGTGATGCTGCCCGTCTTGGCTGCCGAGCCTGGATTCGAACCAGAATAAACGGATCCAAAGTCCGTTGTCCTACCATTAGACGACTCGGCAATGTAATGTATATTTTACCAAATCTTGAAGCTCTTTAATAGTTTCTTGAGTTGTTCATTGTTATCCTCGCTTTTTTGAATAACAAAAGTTTGATTTGTTAATCTTCTATTTTTATTTAAAGCAAATAAATATATCTCACTATTTGGCCCTAGAACTCTTATGTAACTAAAGTTATTTCTGTACTTCCCTATCTCTTTCTCATATCCTTTGCAGTCTGTTACGCAGGTATAAATATAGAAATTATATTTATCTTTATATAACTCTAAATTTGTTGTTTTAGTTACTTCCCAGTTAATTAAAAATGGATACCACAATAAATCAGTATCAATAACATCTCCGCTATTGATTCCAATCTTTTCATATCTTGGAATAAAACTTGCAACCTTTTGCGCTAGATTATATCTATATACATTTGCTCTATTTTGATTGTTTTTAATAATTGAAATTCCAATTAGATAAATAACTGAAAACAGAAAAATAAGTAAGATGAATAAATATTTTTTGTCTTCTATTAATTTAAAGATAAATAAGGAGAAGTTAAACGTTATAAAAGGAATAAAATAATAGATTAAATAGTAATGCGTATATGACGCCTGCATATATAAAAAGACGTGAATGATTGGAAAGATAAGTAAAGCAAGGAGTATGGAATTTTGTTTAGATAATTTTTTAAACCTTGTTTTAAATATCTGAAAAAGTGAAATTAAAATTATTAAAGGATTAAAATAAATAAGTATTCTGGTAAAAAGAGTTGTAATCCAAACAACAGGCCAAAGTTTTAAATCTAAAAGCCCCGTAAATCCTCTATGAAGTAGAGCAAATCTTAAATCACTAAAGCCATTATTGAATACATAAATATAAATTAAAGAAAATATTAAAACAACTAAAGTTGTAAACACTAAATACAACCAAGGTTTAATATTTTTATATGTTTTAAATATAGGAAAAAGTGCAAAGACAAAAATAATAGTTGGCCAGTCGCTCAAGAGTCCCAGGATAAGTGAAACGATACTTAATATTAAATATATTTTTCTTTTAGTAGTTAAAAAATCTAAACTAAAATTTAATGTTAATAGGCAAAAGAAAAGAACTAATGCTTCTTGACCAATCATTTTGCCAAAAAGACTACTTGCTGGGATAAGTGAATAGATAAATACAGAAATAATTGCTAATTTTTGTTTATTAAATATTTTTAATGCCAGTTTGTATATTAAAAATAAAGAACCCAAAGAATATAAAATGACAGTCAGTCTTCCTACCCAAAATTGTTCTCCGAATATTTTAAAAAGCAATGATTCAGAAAATGACAAAAATGTCGGATGGTGAAAAAAGTAGCTTGGATTTTGAGGGAAAGTACTACTTACTGATATTAGCGGAGTTAGTTTTGTTTCTAAGTACCCAAATTGATTAAAATTATGAGCAATTAAGGAATAGACAGTAAAATTAGTAGCGTTTGGCCCAACAAAAGGAAGATTAATGTCTTTAAAAATAAATAGCGAGAAAAAAAGAAATGCAATAATAATTAATAACTTCTGCTTCATAAATTTAAAACATCATAGCAAAACAATATTCTTGCTTCAAGGAATTTAAAAATTTAGTAAAATATTTCTTGTGAAGAAAATTATCTTTTCCATCTTTGTAATAGTAACTCTTCTTTTTTCCTTTTTATATTTTGTATTTTTTACAGATTCAAAAAACGAATCTACAGTTGTTTCTCCTGTTCCTGATTTTTTAAGCATTCTAAATAATAAACAAGTTTCCACCTTGTCTTTATGGCTGCCTGCTCTAGAGACAATATTTTTTTCAAGCTCTAAGGTTCCAGAAGTTAGTGCTAAAGCTGCCTTAATTTATGACATAACCAACAAAAAAGTAATTTATGAGAAAAACCCCAAAGAAAAATTACCCATGGCCTCGCTTACAAAAATAATGACAGCAATCGTTGCTTTGGAAAATCCCAGAAAGGATGATAGGTATTTAGTAAAATCTGAAGATTTGGTTGGTGAAGATTCGATGGGACTTACTGTAAATGAAGAATTAAATCTTGAAGAGCTATTGTACGGAATGATTTTGCATAGTGGAAACGATGCCGCTGAAGTACTTGCCTCTAATTATAATAATGGACGCATAGCTTTTATTAAGGCTATGAATGATAAGGCAAAATCTTTAGGGCTTAAAGATACTAATTTTACAAATCCATCCGGACTTGAAGGAGATGGAGATCAATATACTACTACTTATGATTTAATGGTCATTACTAGATATGCTTTGGTTAATTTTCCTCTTTTTGCAAAAGTATCGGCAACTTTTGAACAAACTATTCCCCAAACAGAAACCCATAAAGCTTTTTTTCTTGAAAATGAAACAAATTTAATTTCTAGCTATCCAGGCGTTAAAGGTGTTAAAACCGGATTTACTCCTGAAGCTGGATATTGCTTAGTTACCTACCTAGATTATAAAGGCAATAAGTTGATTGGGGTTTTGCTTGGTAGTGAAAATAGAAGACAAGAAATGAAAGATTTATTGGATTATTCCTTAAAATCCTTAGGCATTACTCCCCCAGCTCACTTGTAGCTAGTTATTGAATATATTAGCTTTGTAGAGTAAAATTAGAGTACGTCAGTCTCGACCAACTTGTCCCACGTTTACGTGGGTCGAGTCTAGACGAGCCGTGGTGGTGGAATGGCAGACACGAGGGCCTTAAGAGCCTTTGTCTTTAATAGGACGTGAGAGTTCGACTCTCTCCCGCGGCACCACATCTTTTATTTTTCGGGGAGTGGCTCAGTTGGTAGAGCGCGCGGTTTGGGACCGTGAGGTCGGAGGTTCGAGTCCTCTTTCCCCGACATTATTTCTTGAAATACTTTTTGGCTTCATTTAAATCTTGATTCATTTGTTCGATTAATTCTTTTTCAGATTTAAACTTTATATTAACTCGTATTTTTTTAATCAGTAAAAGTGAAATATACTTTCCATAAACTGATTTATTAAAATCCAATATATATGTTTCAGCTTTTACTTTTGTTTCATTAAAGGTTGTGGCATTGCCAATAAAAGTTAAAGAATTATATTTTTTACCATTGATCTTAGTTTGCGAAATATATATTCCTTGCTCTATATTTTTATTTAGCTTAGTGTTTGCAGTTGGGTATCCAAATGCTCTTCCCCTACTATTTCCTTTCCTTACTTTTCCTCTTAATTTAATCATCTTAAAAATCTAGCGACACTTCTTTTGGCATCAGCAATGTCGTAATAGGCACAAAGCTTAAATTGAGGGTCTATCACTCCTTTGACCATTGCCGATAAGGTTTGTAAGTTGTCATGATGGACTAAAGTTAGAATTGGAGTAAGATTAAGACCTCTTTCGGGTTTTGACAACGCTCTTTCAAGTTCCATTCCTACCCCTATACTTGGTCCATCAACAACTGCAACAAGATGAGTTGCTTCATCAACCCATTGTAAATCCATTTTTCGATACGCTTGGTCTCTTTCAAGTTCGGTTGTTGGAAAAAGTCCTGAGTTTTCTAGAAACTTATTTAATCTTTCCGTAGGATCTTTAATGACTACATGTTCATCGAGTACAGTTGCTCCGCCTACTTGCATTGCCTTAACTAGTTGTGGTCCTAAATCAGGATTTGTAACTTGACCCCTTACTCCAACTGAAAAATATACTTTTTTCCCCTCAAATGGTAATTCTGGGTTTGCCATGTTTTGAATAATAATGTTTTTAAGCTATTTTTGCAATAAAGTTGAGCAATCTAAAAAGTTTTAGTATAATTAACTAGTTGCGGGTGTAGTTCAATGGTAGAACACAACTTTTCCAAAGTTGATACGAGAGTTCGATTCTCTTCACCCGCTCATATTATTGATAAGGTAATTCTAATCGCCTCGTAGAATCCAAATATTCCAATACCTAGAAAAGCTAATCCTCCACCAATTAAAACTATTGGATGTTTAACAATTTTTAATGTAATTTTAGGAATTAAAAATAAGCCTATTGTCAAAAGCATATGGCCAAACATTACTCCAAGTGTAAAACCAAAAACATTAACATGTCCAAATACTGGAATATATCCAGCAAAATCATTAATTCCCAAGACAAACGGAATAGTGAAAGAAAAAATAATAAGATTTATAAAAGATAGCTTTTTAGTTCTCGTTAAATTTAAATCAGGAACAAAAAATTTAAGTAATGGTCTAAATAAATTATTTACCAAATCTAATTGGTTTTGCAAAAGGTTAACAGGCATTCTAATTTTAATAAAACTCTTTTTTTGTTTTAAGAATAATTCAAAACTTTCTTCAGATAGTTTAAGAAGAATTATGCTTGATAGAAGGATTGAAAGAATCATTAAGATATGGATTTCTTTAAATAGTGTCCAAGCTATTAGTACGAGAAATGTTCCAAAGGCATTACCTATCGAGGTGCCAATTGCGATTGCAATTTTTTTCTTCCAGCCAGGATTAGTATGCATCAGATTGCCCATAAAAATTGCAAAATCTATAGCAGTTTTTAAAAAGATTAAAATTCCGAATAGAAGTTCTCTTTTACGAAAATCTAAAATTATTGGGAATTGAAGATTTAATGAGTCTAGGATAAGTAGTACTCCGTATAAACATGTCGAGAGAATAAAAAAAGTAAAAAAACTTAAAAGTACAGGAATAAACTTTTCAATAATATGTTTATGCATTTATATTTGGATAAATTCAACTTGATTATACAACAAAAGGCAAAAAAGTAGTAAAATATTTGGGTGGAAATATTATCTATAGTTTTAATTATTGCAGGGCTGGTTTTATTCGAAGTAATTTCGAGTATCGACAACGCCATTATTAACGCTGAAGTCCTTTCTACGATGAAGGCAAAGGCAAGGCGTTGGTTTCTTTTTTGGGGAATACTGTCTTCAGTTTTTCTAGTTAGAGGCTTACTTCCTTGGCTTATTGTTTGGGTAGTTAATCCAGGTCTTGGACCAATTGGTGCTTTAATGGCTTCGTTTAGTAGTGATCCTGCTGTCGTTGAATCAATTGAAAGATCTGCTCCAATTCTTTTAATAGGAGGAGGGGTATTTTTACTTTTCCTCTTTTTACATTGGTTTTTCGTTGAGCCAAAACATTATGGACTTAGAGGTGAGGCATTTGTTCATAGGCATGGTGTTTGGTTTTATGCGGTAGTTTCTGTACTTCTTACTGTAATTGTTTGGGCAGCTTTGCAAAAAGATCCCAATCTGGCTTTAGGTGCAGTTGTTGGTTCAACTGTCTTTTTTATTACAAATGGATTTAAGCAAAACGCTGAAGAGCAAGAGAAAAAACTAATGGGATCAGGTAAATCTGATATTGCTAAAATATTCTATCTTGAAGCAATTGATGCAACTTTTTCCATAGATGGAGTTTTAGGTGCATTTGCCTTTACCTTAATAGTTCCGTTAATTTTTCTTGGAAATGGAATCGGAGCAATAGTTGTAAGACAAATTACAATTTCAAATATAGATAGGATTAAAAAGTATATTTATCTCAAAAACGGAGCTATGTATTCTATACTTTTCTTAGGAGCAATAATGCTTGTAGATAGCTTTGGATATCATATTCCAAGTTGGTTCTCCCCTGTTACTACTTTCGCAATTGTCGGCTATTTCTTCTTTAAATCTAAAAGATTTGCCAACATGGCAGGCTTAGACTCGAAATAATTTAGGTTTTTTGGTAAAATACACGTATTGGCCCGGTAGCTCAACGGATAGAGCGAGTGCGTTCTAAGCACCAGGTTGGGGGTTCGATTCCCTCCCGGGTCACATTTTTATCTTTTCCCCTCTTTTTCAATAAATTCTTTTAGTACTTTATAAAAGAGATTTAAACTTTTTATATCAATCCACTCTTTTTCACTATGTAAATTACCTCCCTTTGGTCTAGTTAAAATTACAGGAATATTTTTTTCTACGAAAAATCTAGCGTCTGATGAGCCATGCGAATTGATAAATCCAGTTTTTATTTTATTTTTAGATAAAATTTCTAAAAAAGATTTTAAAAATTTATCACTTTTATCGATTTTATAACTTACACCTTTAGTTTTAATTTCAATATCAATATTTTTAAATTTTCTCTTAATATTCTTAATCCTTTTAAAAACTTCTTTAAAATTAGTATCAGGTGTAAATCTAATGTCTATCCCCGCTTCAGCATAATTAGGAACTTGATTGGTAGCATTGCCACCAGAAATCTTACCAATATTTAAGGTTGTGTGATAATGTTTCGGATCATTGCATGGTTCATTATTGAATTCATTTCTTAGGTCTAAAAGAAAGTCTGTCAAATTATTGATAGCATTCTTGCCAAGCCATACTCTTGCTCCATGAGCTGAAATTCCTTTACTTTTAACAACAATTGAGATTGCGCCTTTAGCACTTTCTTCAATTGTCCAATTTTCTCCCCCATCAGGAATAATTGCTAATTTAGACGAGTAACCACTTTCAAGTATTTTACTTGTACCATTGAATCCTCCAATTTCTTCATCGCTAACAAGCATAATTCCGAAGTCATATTGTTTTAAATTTTTATTTATATCTTTTAATAGAAAAATATAGCTAGCTACTGCAAATTTCATATCAAATACTCCTCTACCAATTAATTTATTACCTATAATTTTTGGAGCAAACATTTTATCTGATCCAGCAACTACATCGACGTGACCATTCAGCCAGATTTTCGGAGTTTTGGTTTTACGAGTTGTTATTAAAAGAGCTGAGTGATTATTTGATTTAAATAAAGTTGTAAATACTGGTAAATTGCTAATTTCATTTTTTATCCATAACAAAGCTTTCTCATTTTCATGAGTATCATTAGTTATAGTTTTAAATTCAACTAGTGTTTTTAATAAATCATCTAACATATTAAGTTTTCACCACAACTGGACCAGAGAGTGAATCTCCTGCACCGTGAATCTTTAAATTATATCTCGCATTCCATGATCCACCTAAACACTCCCACTCAGTTGTGTTTGTATTATATCCAAAGAAAACTCTATATATCATCCACTTAAATTCATCTGATATCCCACTTTCCATAGGTGGGAAAAAACTCTGGCAATATACTCCACCTGATTCTAAACCGTCTTTTACTGCTTGCTCAATTCTTCCTCTTGAGGATGCGCCCGGTGGCCTTTTACTACCTGGTCCAGGAACATAGATAAACACATCTCTGGTTTTACTGCCTTGCAACGGTTTAATTACACATGCAGAATCAAAATCTATTTCTTCTGGTGTTGTAACTTTTTTCCATAATCCTAAGCCTTCTCCATAGCTCTTGTCCCCTTTTTTCTTTAAAGAACTAACGCTACGAGGTTCTAGGAAATGGTAGCCTGTCTCATCTGGTTCCGCGCGAACAAGGACAAGGTCTTCGGTATTTCCTTCTTCTAACCTATCAATCCATAAATGATCATCTGTTGCTTTTCTTCTGGGATCATCTGAGACAACAGATTTAAATACGGGCCAGGTAGTTCGGATTAAATCTAGTCTTTTTTGAAAATCTGGATTAAGAGCCCCAGTTAAACCAATACCAGATGGTCTTTCTTCGACTTCATATATTCCCAAGGTATCATCTTGAACAGCACAATCTAGTCTGATGATTAAAGATGGAATGTTAAACTCTCTTTGTACAAATGTTTCTTCTTTAGGAAATATTTGTGTCCATCTATTTATTGCAGCTAAACTATCAGTAATATTTCTATCCGTAAATGGTCTTTCTTGGGGTAATACTTTAATATTCCATCCTCCAATCACCATATCCTGAAATCCTAAGTTACTAGGAGCATTAGGCGTAGTTAGTAATGGTGGTTCAAGTTCTTTCATAAACATAAAAAAACCTCCCCTTTAGGGAGGTTTATCTCTTTTTAGCTTAAAATATATTAAGCCACAGAAATACCTCCCTTCTTAAGGAAGTGGTATGTAAACCAATATTGACAATTTGTTAAAATCATTTGTTTCATAAACATAAAAAAACCTCCCATTTGGGAGGTATCAATTTGCCATTTGGCAACACAATTACCTCCCGTTAAGGAAAGTATAGTGCCAAAATTTGCATAAATTTATTTTCATCTTAAAGTCCATTCTAGCTATTTTTTATAGGATTGTCAAATATTCACAGAATATTCAGATTTTAGCTAAAATATAGTATAATTAACGCACGGTGGATGTAGCTCAGCAGCAGAGCGTCTGGTTGTGGTCCAGAAGGTGGCGGGGGCGGCACCCGTCTTCCACCCATAGGTGTGTAATTAATTACACATATTGTTATAATCCACTTATGCCACATATTCACGAGAAGATTGATTTTACTGTTGAAGTATTCGTTGTATATAGAAATACAGTACTTTTAAGAAAACATGACAAATATAAAGTTTGGCTGAGTGTTGGAGGTCATATAGAGCTTGACGAAGACCCAAATCAAGCAGCTATCAGGGAAGTAAAAGAAGAAGTCGGTTTGGACGCCGTTCTAGATGATTCCTTGCAGACATTTAAGAAAAATGATGCGGATTATCAAGAGTTAATTCCACCTTATTTTGTTAATAGTCATAGAATAAATGATACTCACGAGCATGTAACTTTTACCTATTTTGCGACAGCACAATCAAATAAAATTGAGCAATTAACAGAAGATGAACAAAGCACTGATTGCAAATGGTTTACAAAAGAAGAGATAGAACATTTAGATGATATTCGAGAAAGTGTCAAGCATTATGCCCTTAAAGCATTAAGTGTGTTAGCTTAATACTTGAAAAGAATATTTATAAAAATCTATTTCCTTCTGAGAAATTGTACTATAATAGGTTCGGATAAGATGCGGTAGGCCACCCATTAGAAATTCGCTTCGTTAAATATACCAAGCTATAATTAATCATTACTGCCTTCGAACCTTTGATATAATCTTGCTATGACTGACGAACCAATCCATTTAGTTCCATATGATTTAAATTGGGCTGTAAAGTTTGAGAAAGAAAAGAAATTTCTTAAGCAAATAATTGGTGATTACATAGTGGGAGAAATAAATCATATCGGAAGCACTTCAGTTCCCGGATTATTAGCAAAACCAATAATTGATATTATGGTTGGCGTCGAAAGTTTAGAAGCATCACGCCCCGCAATTGAAATATTAGAAAAAAACGGATATTGTTACTATCCTTATAAAAGAAAATACATGCATTGGTTTTGCAAGCCATCACCGGAACATCGAACTCATCATCTCCATTTGGTACCTATTAATCATCCTGAATATAAAGCTAAAATTGCATTTCGTGATTTTCTAAGAGAAAATCCAAAAGCAAGGCAAGAATATGTAGCTTTGAAAATTAAAAATGCTAAAGAGTTTAGAAATGACAGAGAAGCTTATACTGAATCAAAAACTGAATTTGTAAAATCATCTGTTAAGAAAAGATTAGGCAAAGGTTTTAAATTTGAAGAATAGACAATAATTCCTAAATTGTTCTAAATTTTTTCGGATTAGAGCTTTTTATGAGTTTTTTCTGAGAATAAGCGTAAATACAAAAATAGCAATAGCTATAAGTACTATCGTTCCCCCGGTTGAAAGATTCATGTAAAAAGAAAGAATTATACCTGATATAACTGAGGATAAAGAGATTACTTCAGCAAGTAAAATTGTCTTTTTGAAGCTCTTCCCAAACTGCAAGGCTGTTACTACTGGGATAACTATGAGAGCTGCTATGAGCAAGACCCCCACTATTGGAATAGAAAGTGCAACTGTAAAAGCAGCTAGAATAATTAATAAGATATTTATTGTTTTTGTTGGAATTCCACTGACTTGAGCAGATTCTTCATCCACAGTTACATATACAAGCTCCTTGTAAAGCGCTACAACGGCTGCTATAACAATCAATCCAAGAATTCCGATTATATATACATCGAGTTGCTTGACAGTAGTAATACTCCCAAAAAGATAGCTGAAAAGATCAGTTCCGAAACCATGAGCAAGGCTGATTAGAACTATAGCAACTGCAAGGCTTCCTGATAAGAAGATTGATAAGGCGGATTCACCATAAATTCGTTTGCTTATCCTGAGCTTTTCTATTGCAATAGAAGATAAAACAGAAGCTATTATGGCTGTTATTAAAGGATTAACCTTGAAAAGCAATCCGATAGCAACACCTGCAAGAGAGACGTGAGACAGGGTATCAGCGATTAGGGAATATCTGCGCAAAACGAGAAATATACCAATTAGTGGAGCAATAATAGCAATAATTATTCCAGCTTCAAAAGCGCGGATCATAAAGCTATATTGGAGAATAGAAAGCATTAGTGATGCATCTCTCCTTTCCCTATAAGTTCATGAAAGTATTCCCCTTTTAAGAATTCCTCTGGTTCCCCATAATATTCCAGTGTTCTATTGATATATCCAAGCTCAGTTGCTTCATGCGCAACAACATCAAGCTCGTGAGTTACGAGAACTAGGGTAAGATCTAGCTCTTTATTTAGTTTTCTCAGAAGTGCATAGAACTGTTTTTGCGTTTTTACATCAACGCCTACAGTTGGTTCATCCAGAAAAATAATTTCGGGTTCACAAGCAAGAGCTCTGGCAATAAAAACTCGTTGCTGTTGTCCTCCAGATAAATCCTTTATTTGTCTGTTTTTATATTCAGTCATATCAACCTGTTTTAAAGCCTGAAGAGTTTTTTCCCTATCTTCTTTATTTGGAAAACGAAACAGTCCCCGCTTACCATATCTTCCCATAGCAACCGTTTCTTCGACGGTTATTGGATAATTAACGTCAATATAGGTTCTCTGAGGAACATAGCCAATTTTTGACCAGTCTTTGAAGCTTTTAATATTAGTTCCAAATAATTTTATTTCCCCGTCTTTTGGCTGAAGTAGCCCGAGCATTAACTTAAGAAGCGTTGTCTTTCCTCCTCCATTTGGTCCGACAAATCCGACATAGTCACCTTTATGAATTTCTAAAGATACATCTTTTATAACCTCTTCTGATGTATAGGAGAAACAAACTCTATCGAGTTCGATTATTGGCGTAGAATGAGTTACTGGCTGCATTGTAAAGCTATTTGCAAGTTTTTTAAATTATCTTCCATTACAGTGAAATAATTTTTTCCTTGCTTTAATTCATCATCTGATATTCCTTCGATTGGATCAAGTACCATTGTTTTGGCACCAACCTCATATGCTATTGTTTCAGATAATTTTGGGCTCACAAGACTTTCAAAGAATATATATTTAACATTATTTTGTTTTGCAAATTTTGCTACTTCTGCTAGTTGTTGCGCTGATGGTTCTTCATCTGGAGAAATTCCAGAAATTGGAACTTGCCTTAATCCGTATTGTTCTGCAAGATATGCAAATGCAGCGTGAGAGGTAATAATATCTTTAGTGAGACAGCTAGAAAGACCTTGTCTATATTTGCTATCTAGCTCATCAAGCTTTGCAAATAGCTTACTTTCATTAGCTTTGTAATATGTTGTATTAGCAGGATCAAGAGCGATATATCCTTGGGTTATTTTTTCAGCCTCTTTTTTAGCAAGTTGTGGGTTAAGCCAAATATGAGGGTCTTGCATTTTTTCCCCTTCCTCTTCTAGCTCTTTATTTAAAAGTCCTTCTCCTGCTATAACAATTTTGACTTTTGTTCCTTTGAGATTATCTTTTATTTTGTCACCCCAAGCTTCAACTCCTCCATTAAGAACAAGCATATTTCCATCTTCTATCTGAGCGATATCTTGAGTAGAAGGATCATAATCATGAGGTTCAGCGCCAGCTGGGGTAATATTTCTAGTCTGAGCTTTTTCCCCACCTATTTCAGACGAAAAAAAGTAAAGTGGATAGAATGAAGCACTTACTTTGATGCGGTTATTTTGCATATTACTAATTGAGTTCTTAAATATGCCTGTATTCAATAAATAGCCAAGAATTGCTATAAGCAATATTCCGGCGATGAAATAAATCCATTTATTTTTCATATTCATATGAATTATATATCCTAAATAATCCCAGACATATATTTGTAATTGTCATTACACTAATTAGTCTTGATGCAAATTTTTAGGTGAGCTTAGTATATGCAAATTAGTTGCATATGTCAATCAGTGTCTAGATAGAATTAAGACCGCATAATCTTATTTTTTTCTTGATATAATTACTATGTGATTAAATTTCAATCAAAGCTTTATAAAATAAAAGATTGGACAATCTTAAGACTCCCCGAAGATGCATCCAGTAAGCTCCCTACTCGAGGTATGATTATGGTTACAGGAAGTTTAAATAATATCCCATTTAAAACTTTACTTGAACCAGATGGAAAATATGGAAATGACTTAAGGCCTAGTCATTGGTTTAAGCCTGATGAAAAGTTACTTAGCGAGGCCAAAGTTGCCGCAGGAGACATAGTAGAAGTTTTACTAGAACCAACTAAAGATTGGATAGAGCCGGAAGTACCAAAGGATGTCCAAGCAGCGCTTTCTTCTTCTGCAAAAGCTCAAGATCTTTGGAATGATATTACTCCCCTTGCAAGATGGGATTGGATTCGTTGGATTAGAGCTGTCAAAACTCCTGAAACGCGTCAGAAGCACTTAATAGTTATGCTTGATAAACTAAATAAAGGAATGAGAAGACCTTGTTGTTTTAATCGCAATCTGTGTAGTGAGCCATATGTTTCCCATAATTGGGCATTGATTTCAACGAGTTAATTATATGAATAATTTATTATCAATTAAGAGAATTTATTTATTGCTAATTTTAGGGAACACTCTAGCCGCTTCTTTTATTTGGGGAATTAATACCATTTTTTTATTAAATGCAGGGCTTAGTAATTTTCAAGCGTTTTTAGCAAATGCATTTTTTTCATTAGGACAAGTTTTATTTGAAATTCCTACAGGTGTTGTTGCGGATATGTTTGGTAGAAGAATTTCCTATATGTTAGGTAGTGTTACTTTGGCAGTGTCAACGCTTTTGTATTTATGGATGTGGCAGATTCATGGTCCTTTTTGGGCTTGGGCTCTTTCCTCTATGTTGCTTGGTTTGGGATTTACGTTTTTCTCGGGAGCACTAGAAGCGTGGTTAGTAGATGCCTTAAAAGCTACGAAGTATAAAGGCAGCTTAGAGGATGTATTTGCTGATGGTCAAGTTGTCGGAGGAGCAGCGATGTTAGTTGGATCTTTTGCAGGAGGTATTATTGCTCAATTTACAAATCTTGGAGTTCCTTATATTTTAAGAGCAGCAGTTTTAATTCTTAACTTTTTGACTGCATTTTGGTTAATGAAAGATTTAGGGTTTAAGGAGAAAAAAACTAGTCAATTGTCATATGAGATTAAGGGAATTTTTCTTAACTCAATAGAAAATGGATTTAAAAATCCACCTGTGCGTTGGATGATGATCACTTCCCCATTAATTAGTGGAGTTAGTTTTTATGTATTCTATGCACTCCAACCTTTTTTACTAAAACTGTATGGAGATGAAAAAGCTTATGCAATTGCAGGTTTAGTTGCGATGCTTGCTGCTTTAGCACAAATTTGTGGTGGTATCTTTGCTCTAAAAATTAGAAGCTTTTTTGCAAAAAGAACAACCGCTATGTTTACTGGTATTTTAATTGCTTCAGTCTTGCTTATCCTGGTCTCTATCTCTGCTAATTTCTGGGTAGCTCTTATCTTAATTTTTCTTTGGGGTCTTATTTTTGCAGCCATTTCACCAATTAGACAGGCATATATTAATGCAATAATTCCTTCTGAGCAAAGAGCAACAATTTTGTCATTTGATTCTTTAATGGGTTCTTTGGGTGGAGTTGTAATTCAACCAACTCTTGGAAAAGTTGCAGATATTTCAGGATATGCTGGCTCATATTTTGTTTCTGCTATTTTCCAAGCCTTGGCACTTCCTTTTATCTTTTTATCAAAAAGGACAAATGCTAAAGCCGATAAGATAGAAAAATAGTCTTGACAATTTAAGTAATAAATTGGAAAATACGACGATAACTGCCTCTTGAATTTATGGCTCGTACAGAAGTTAAATATTTATTCCCTTTAAAATTTTGGCAACAAACTCCAGATTATGATGTGCAATATAATGCCGCTCAACAACGCTTTATGGATTTAAACGAGCAATTAGATCAAAAAGACATGATGGGAGTTGACGTTGATTTACTTGGTTTTACTGTAAACGGAGTTCCTGAAGCTTTTAAAGGTAGTGATTCCCCATGGGATGAAGTTGGAAGTTATGGAAATCCAAAGGCTGCATTAGAAACAGCACAATTTTATGGAGCAAGAGGAAGCTACTCAGCTGAAGATCTAGAAGACTTTATAAATGGAAAAGGTGTTGTTGTAGTAGAGGAAATGCAACGCTTAGGTTTTAAGAGACCATCTCCGGAATCTGGACGTTGGGTTAAATTGAAAAAAGGAGAGAGATATGTTGATCCTGAAGTTGCTGCTCAAAGAGATAGATTATATGGTACAGATGTCCATGAAGTTACCGGAAAAGAAGCAGATAGATTAAGAGGACTTATAGCGGTTGACAATACGGCAACTAAGCCTGGTGATACCTATTCTGTTGAGGTTGGTAGGCAAGGTTTAATTTATGTTTCCAAAGATTGGGAAATGTTTCCGCGTCAACCTGGTGTTTGGATTTCCCAATTTTACATGCATGGTCATATAAATAGAGAGCAAGATGGTTTTAATTTAGCAGCTAGAAACATAGTTATTCCGGGCAGTCAATCTAAAGATTTAAGTTTCGTTCATGTAACAGCCCAAACACCTGATCAAAGACAACAAGATTTCGTATGGCCTGTGAGTACATATGGATCGGTTTTATCAGATTTAGCTGTTAATTTAAGAAGAAAAGTTACGGGTAGATAAATTGCTTTATTTTTCAAAAAACTTTCTGCCTGCTAATTTTTTGGGTAAAAAAGGTAACTTTTCTTTTGGACCAACATATTTCTCTCCCCAGGTATAATTTTTAGCATAGCCAATTGATTTCATAAACTTAGTTGGAGCATTTCTTAAATGAAGAGGAACTGGTTCATTGGGAAATTCATAAACTGCTTCTTTAGCCTTACCTAGAGCATTAGTTGTTGCTCTCGATTTAGGAGCAAGTGCAAGATAGGTTGCAACATAAGCTAAGATTAGCTGAGCTTCTGGCATACCTACTTTATTTACAGCTTCAAAGGCTTCATCGGCTTGGATTAGTGCGCCTCTATCTGCAAGGCCAATATCTTCAACAGCAAAAATAATCATACGTCTGGCAATAAATTTAGGATCTTCTCCATTTTCAAGCATTCGAGCTAGGTAATATAAGGAAGCATCGGGATCACTTCCCCGCATCGATTTAATAAATGCAGAAATTATATTGTAGTGTTCTTCTGCCTTCTTATCATAAAGTCCCGCTGATTTTGTTTGAAATATATCTTGGATAATCTTAGAAGTTATTTTTTTATCTTTATATGAACTAGCTGCGATTTCTAAGGCATTTAACATAATTCTCGCATCTCCACCTGAGAGTCTAATTAAAAGTTCCTTAGCATTTTTATCAATAGTTTTCTTTAGACTTCCTAAGCCTTTGCTTTTATCTTTAAGCGCTCGGGTAATAATTAATTCAAGTTCTTCGGGTTCTAGTGCTTTTAATACCAATATTCTACTTCTGGATAAAAGTGCTGAAATAACTTCAAAAGATGGGTTTTCAGTTGTTGCCCCAATCAAATTAATAGTTCCATTCTCTACGTACGGAAGAAGTGAGTCTTGTTGTGATTTATTCCAGCGGTGTATCTCATCGATAAATAGAATTGTCTTAATATTTCGTTTAAGATTTTCTTTGGCAATATCAATTATTTTATGAAGATCTGCTTTACCTGATTCAACAGCAGATAAATGATGAAAATCTGCATTAATTTCCGATGCAATTATATTTGCCAAAGTTGTTTTTCCACTTCCAGGAGGACCCCAAAAAATTAAAGAAAAAGAAAGATTAGATTTAATTATTTTTTTAACTAAAGCAGTGTCAGAAGTTAAATGTTTTTGTCCAATAAATTCAGAAAAATTAATTGGTCTTAGGGTAAAGGCTAAATTCACAAACACATTTTAACACTTTAGATTATTATTGTATAATTCTAGCATGCCAGAAGCAATTGGTGCGCCAAAAAGTTTAGATATAGAACATAAAGGTCCAGATTTAGTCGTTACTTCTTCAACTTTTTACAGAGATTGGTATCCTGGAGATTTACTTTCTTCAAAGGATGCCGATAAGGTTAGGGGTGATTTAACTTTGAGCACATTGGATCGAGTAATTCAGCGTGGATTTAAAGTAATAGATATTGATGGAGGTAGTACTCAGGATTTTTTAACTGCATTACAAACTATTGGAGCAACGGTTGTTCCTCAAAAAGAGTCTGGTATTTCTGCGGGGAAAAGAGAGGCAATTATAGAAGCGATGCGATTTGATCCTAAAGCAATATTTTTAAGTGAACCAGAAAAACCAAGCATTATGGCGGCAACAGAAAGTTTACTTAGGCCAATAGCAGAAGAAGGTGCTGATATTGTTTTTGCTAAAAGAGACAAAAGTTCTTTTGATTCTTATCCACCTGTACAAGCACATTTTGAGCAAAGATCAAATGATGTTGCAAATGCATTACTAAAGTCTCGCGGTCTATTGCCGAATACTCCAGATGCTGATTTGGATTGGTGGATGGGAATGAGAATGATTAAAAATTCACCTGAAGTTACAGAATTATTTCTAACTAAATATGATATTAATCCTTTTGGCACAGGTCTAGATAATGTAATAAACTTAGAGGCATGGTCAAATGCTTTGTATTTGCCTGTCGTTAGAGCTCTTTCGCAGGGGTTGCAAGTTGTGAGTGTTCCAGTCCATTATGAACATCCAGAAGTTATGACTCAGAGTGAAGTTGGAAGTACGCAATTTGATAGAAAAAGAGAACTACAATTTAGAGGAATAATTACCGCAATGATTGAAATGGTAAGAAAAATTGAAGAAGAAAAGGGATCATCTAAGGCTTCACGTTTAAGAAAAATCTAATTTATCTTACTAAGGTATTCCAATGTTCCTTTGTCATATTTTTGATCAGTAATGATAATTTCGAATTGGTAGTTATTTATGTCTATTTCCTTTTCTCCTGTAAAAACAAATTTAACTAAATACCCTTCTTTGCTTAAATGTTCTGCCATAGCAAGATCTGAAAGACTATCTCCAAATGTAATAAATTTATCTTTGCTATGTCCCTTTGATTTTAGCCAAGCAAGTATTTTAGAGACACCAAAATCTTTGCCTACAAAATTATTTTCAATGTCAGTATCAATTGTTGTAGGTATGAAATTTATTTTACTTTCTTTATCTAGTTTTTCTAATATTTTTTTAATTTCAATATCTAATAATGGATGAATTTCATTAAAATGTTTTAAAGTAATTTCTTCTTTCTTTTCTACGGTGACCATGGTTTGTTTTTCCTCGTCATAAAAAACATCGTTAGGAAACTTAGTAGCAATCATTTGCCTGACTGCATTTTTAATGTCATCGTTAATATTAATAGACTTGTCGATAAATATTTTTTCTACTCCATTAGTATCAAAAGTTAATACTACCCCACCTTTTTCGCAGACTGCAATTAAATTCTTTAAAAGACTTTTATCTTTTATTTCTTTTTCAATATTGTTAATAATTGCGTTTTTTACCCAAGATAATGGACGACCTGTGTTAAGTGCAACGGGTTCATTTTTCAAAAGTAATTGAATCAAAAACTGAAGTATTTGAGGATTTTCAATCCTATGAGTATCGATTGAAACCAGCACTCCATCTATGTCGAAAATAAAAGCTTCGTTTCCAGAAATATTCATAGGATACGTTATCTTGAATTTCTTACTCTTTCAAGTTTTGTAAGATATTTTTTTCTAAGTCTTAAATTTTGGGGAGTTACTTCCAAAAGTTCATCATCTTCCAAAAAGTCTAAACATTGCTCAAGACTCATGATAGTTGCTGGAGTTAAAGCGCCTAAGTTAACATCAGAGGTTGAGGCTCTCATATTAGTTTGTTTTTTCTCTTTGGTAACATTTATTTCAATATCGTCAAATCTCGTATTTTCCCCTACAATCATTCCCTCATAAACCTTAGTTCCTGGTTCAATAAAAGTAATACCTCTTTCTTGAGCGTTGTTTAATCCGTAGTGAAGTGCATTTCCTGCCTCTGAAGCAATTAATACTCCATTTCTAAGTTTAGCAATAGGTGGAGTTAATGGTTCAAAATCTGCAAATTGAGAATTAATAACAGCAGTGCCTTTGGTTGAAGTAAGTAAAGTGCTTCTAATACCGAGTAAGTTTTTAGATGGTATTTTATACTCAAGTCTTGTATTGCCCTTACCGTCTGCCTGTAAGTTAGTCATTTGACCTTTTCTTGCTCCCATTTCGGAAGTAATTGCACCAACAAATTCATCAGTTACATCAATCGTTACATCTTCAAATGGTTCATAAACTTGTCCATCTACATTTTTAGTGATAACTTCGGGCTTACCAACTTGGAATTCGTAGCCCTCTCGTCTTAAGGTTTCAATTAAGATGGATAAATGTAGTTCTCCTCTACCTGAAAGAATGAATTTTTCACCAACTTGTTCCATTCTCAAGCTAATATTGGTTTCTAATTCTTTAACTAGTCTTTCATGAAGTTGTCTTGAGTTGGTAAATTTACCTTCTTTACCTGCAAACGGTGAGGTATTAGCAGAAAGCGTTATTTTAATAGTTGGCTCTTCAACTGTAATTCTTGGTAATGCTTCAGGGTTTTTGGCATCGCAAACTGTATCACCAATGTTGGCATTAGCAATTCCGGTTATGTCTACAACGTCTCCAGCAACTGCCTTTTCAACTTCAATCTTTTTTAGTCCATGAGAAACTCTAATGCTGTCTGCCTTACCAGTAGTTTTTGTATCATTTTCACCAAGTAGGATTAAAGGTTGGTTTTTAATTAAAGATCCTCTTCTAATTCTGCCAATAATATGTTTGCCTTTGTGGGTATCAAAATCTAGGCTAGTTACAACCATTTGGAAATCTCCTTCTTCAACTTTTGGAGCTGGGACGAAGCTAATAATTTCATCTAAGATTGGTTCTAGAGTTTGAGCACTTATTACTTCATCAAGAATTTTAGATGCTTTTCCTTCTCTACCAATTGCATAAATAGTTGGAAAATCTAATTGATCAGTATGAGTTGCAAGCTCTAAGAAGAGATCATGAGTTTTATCAATTGTTTTACTTATGTCAGCAAGTGGTTTATCAATTTTATTAATAACGACAATAATTTTAAGTCCAAGCTCTAAAGCTTTTTTAAGTACGAATTTAGTTTGTGGCATAGGGCCTTCTTGGGCATCAATAATCAGGAGAGCTCCATCTGCCATGTTAAGAGTTCTTTCGACTTCTCCAGAGAAATCAGCATGTCCTGGAGTATCGATAATATTGATCTTGTAAGATTTGTAATAAATAGCGGTATTTTTGGCTAAAATAGTAATTCCTCTTTCTCTTTCTAAAGGATTACTATCTAATATAGTAGTTTGATTCATTTCAGCTTCGTTATCTCTAAAGGTATGAGATTGTTTAAGCATGAAATCAACTAGTGTAGTTTTGCCATGATCAACGTGAGCAATGACTGCAACATTTCTTATATTTTCTGATGTAAAGTTATCCATAATAAAAGCAGCTTTCGCTGCCCACTCATTATACCACACTTTAGGCCTGTATATAGAAAATGAAAGGTTGAGGTGATATACTTACAAACTGATGGCACGCAAAAAACAAACTAAGAAAAAATCAAAAGTATTTATTTCAACTAAAACAACGTTGTTTATACTCATTGCTGTAGCGTTTGGTATTTACTATTTTTATTCTGCACTTAATCTAAATTCAATTAATCATTTTAAACCAGCTAAATATTCCCCTGAATTTATTGCTAAAAAAGATGTTAAAGCTGCTGATAAAATCTATAATGTGTCTCCTACACCAACACCAAAAGAAACACCTACAAGTGTTCCCTTGGCTGGATTTTGTTTGCACGTTCCGGTTTTAATGTATCATCATATTCAGCCTTATGAAGTAGCCAAAACCTTAGGTCAAACTGCTTTAACAGTTGATAGTGCAATTTTTGATACTCAAATGCAGTATTTAGCGCAAAATGGCTACACCACTCTTTTTGCTAATGAATTTGCCAATGCATTAATAAATAAACAACAATTACCTGCAAAATCAGTAGTCATTACTATTGACGATGGCTATGAAGATAATTTTATTTATGCCTTACCTGTATTAAGAAAATATGGAATTAAAGCAAATATAATGCTTGCAAGTGGACTGATGGGAAATTCAAATATGCTTTCCTGGAATCAGGTTAGAGACTTAAGAGCTAGTGGTTTAATACATTTCTCAAATCATACCTGGTCGCATCATCCCATGAACCAAGGAAGCAATGAGAAGTTGGAGTATGAAATAGTTACAGCTCAAAAAGAAATCGAAGAAAATACGGGTCAAAAAGTAGATACTTTTACTTATCCTTATGGAGCCTTAAGCGATAGGGCTTCAGCAATTTTGCAAAAATTAGGTTATACAGTTGGTTTTTCAGAAATTCCTGGACAAGATCAGTGTGATAGTTTTATGATGACTATTCACAGAACTAGGGTTGGGAATTCCACCTTGGCAGCCTACGGCCTGTAGCTGATTTTTTACCTAAGTGTTTTATCTCTCTATTTGCTAGATCTAAATATCTAGGAAAAGATTTTGCAATTTTTGCTTCTAAGTTAAAGCATGCTCCATTTTCTTCTGGGTGAACTGAATATTGAATTGTTGTATCTGGGCCAATCTCTGGCGCCAATCCTAATAATGATTTGGTTGATGCTAGCCAATGATGTACGTTTGAAAAGTTAACATAAGTTAGGCCTTGTTCTGTTTGTCTTAATACTCTTGCTAGCTCAAGATGAAAAGAACCAGATGTAATACTCCGGTTAGCATAAGCAATTGTTGTATCAGTTAGGGCGTCTTGAACTCTAGGAAAAACTTCTGAATTTGACCAGTGAGTATCTCCAAAATAACGTTTTTCTGCATCTAACTTATTTGCAACAACGGTATGTAGTGTCGGGACCTTTTCTTTATCGCTATCTTCTTCAACTTCATGTAGGCCTTGAGGTAAGTCATGAATTATCATTTCTCTGGCGTGCTCAGGAGTTTGGGCTGTTGCAATACAATCAATAACAAATTGACTAAATCCTAGTACTGCCGGATTTATATCGACAAAAATAAGACCATCTAAATTTAATTTAGGCAGTAAAGAGATAGCTCCTCCTGAACCGACTGTTAGACCGACTCCACCTAGTCTTTTTTCTCTTCGTTTTTCTAGTTTACTTAGAAACTTAGGCGTAATTACATCGTTACAGGTTATGTGTCTTAATAAATCGCCTTTTGCAGTTGGGACATCGTTGTCAAATTTAAAATATGGTCGTAATTCTGATTTTATTGGCATAATCGTCCATTCTACTACAGCTACAAATATAAAGCAACTATAGGGTTACTCTATGGTTCTAGTAAATGTTGCATCTATAAAAGGTTCGGTAGTAGGATCCATGTCAATTCTTACATCGTTTACATTACTAAACCCATGTCGTGAGAAGGTACGCCAAGACCAAGTTGCTTGAGCTGCTTGTATCTTATCTCCAGTTTCTTCAAAAGAGCTCATAAAAGCTTGATATCCAATACTTCTTTTTCCCCATTCGCTAACAATAGCATCAATATCTCTAAATCTAGTTAAATGAGCTAACGCTACTCCAACAAATTTTCCTGCAAAAAAATCAGGATGAACTGGGGCTTGAATACCACAAGGTTTAGGTTTTATGCGAGTAAATAAGGAAAATCGTAGTTTACCATGTCTATCAACAAACGCTTCTAAAGCGTATCTATCATTAGCCTTATCTGCATCTCTTACGTTTAAGTAATTTTGACCAATTCTTATATCTAGTGGTCTTCCAGACGCACTGAGTATTCGTCTGGTATCTATAAGTGGACTATTGGGAACACTGGTTAAGATTGGAGCAAAATCAATTCCTGCTCCAACTTTAGGATAGTCTATTTCTAAGGTTTTCATTAGTAAAACATTATAGCTAAGTAGCCTCAATTTGTCAACTATAGGATATAAATATTGACCTAGTCTGTTGTATTTTGTTCTATTGATTTTCGTATAAAATTCGATTAAATTAATATCATATGCTGCCCTTTCGATTAATTATTAAAATCTTTAAAATGTATGCTTTCTGGTTTTTACTCTAATGCCTAAAACCATCCTACATATTGATTTCGATTCATATTTCGCCTCTTGCGAGCAACAATTTAATCCTAGCCTACGCGGTAAGCCAATTGGAGTTACTGCAACTAATGGTAGACATTGTATTATTGCAGCTAGCCGTGAGGCTAAAAAACTAGGTATTAAATCCCCTTCTGCTACTTGGGAAGCTACAAATATTGTTCCTAGTATAATTTTTGTTCCGGGTCAATTCAAAAAGTATTGGGAGATAACTCAGAAATTTATTAATATTTGTAAGGATTATTCTCCATATGTAGAAATATTTTCACTCGATGAAGTATTTATGGATATTAGCAGTACGCAGTATTTATATAAAGATAAATATGAAATTATAAAAATCATTAAAGAGAGAATTAAAAATGAAATCGGAGAATACATAACTGTATCAGTTGGTATGTCATCGAATAAGCTACTCGCCAAACTTGGCTCAGGTTTGAATAAGCCTAACGGATTTTGCGAGATAACGAAAGAAAACCTAGATGAAATATATAAAAAATGTAAATTAACTGATATTTGTGGAATTGGTGAACGAATTGCCCTAAGACTTAACAAGTTGGGAGTTTATAGTCTTTTAGACTTGAGGCAAATTCCTTTTTATAGATTAAAATTAGAATTTGGGAGCGTGGAAGCAAGATTTTTGCAAAATGTTGGTTTTGGAGTCGATGATTCTTTGGTCATCCCCTACTATCTTGCACCAGAAACAAAATCTGTTGGGCGTAATTATTGCCTTCCTCATAATGAATATGATTTTAGGATAGTTTTGCAAAATGTGTATGAATTATCAGAAGAAATAGCTTTAAAACTAAGGCGATTGAGAAAATTAGGTAAAACTGTTTTTTTCTATTTAGGTGGTAGTAAGTCTGTTCATGGCAGTAAAACCGTAAATGAATTTGAAAGCGGAAAAGATATTTTTACAGCCTGTTTAGCAATATTAGAAGATAATGGATTTGAATTTATGCAAAACGATTACATTAGAAGAATTAGTATTGGAGCATCTAATTTATCTGATGGACATTTTTTAAATCTAAATTTATTTGAAAATTTGGACAAGAAGCATCAGGTATTACAAATAGTTGATAAAATAAATGCTAAATTTGGAGACTATACAATTAGAAATGGTTTCTTGTTGTATGCTGATAAATTAAAAACTGTTCCGAATGGGTTTATGGCAGATAGATTTGAAAGAGTTAAGTTAGCTCAAGATACTACATTTTAATGTTTAATACCACGTGGGGTTTTTTAAAGGCTGCAAAGTCTTTAGTTTCATAAATTAACTCATAATTTTTATCTAATTTATATTTCTCAACCATATCTTTTTGCTCTTGAATACTTTGTTGTGAGAATCCATGATCTATTAAGAAAACAACAACATCCGCACGGTCTAGGCCTAAAGGAATGTTATAAATATTTTGTCTTCTGGATAAGTGTGAGCCTAAATTGTTCGTTGCAGCGATGCTGTATTTTTTAGGAATACTCGTTAAGAATCTAGATATTTCTGAAGCATTGCTCATTTGCTTGGCGAACATATCAGTATTAGGTTTTTTTGATCCTGGTAAAGGTCCAGTGATATATGCTGACCAAAGTGTAGTTATTAATAAATAGAGCATGATATGTTCTAACTTAATAAACTTAAATTTTTGCAAGATCAGTTTGGCTCCGAAGATAGCAGATACAAAGATAAAAGGAGTAATCGCTGCTGTATATTGATAATAGATTTGATGTAGTTGTGCATTGTTACTAAGTAGGTCGATCAATAGATCAGGCATAGCAAAAAGTAAAAATACAGGAGCAACAAAACTTAAGTATCCCACTGGCAAGAATATTTGATTTAGAAATATAAGGCGTGATTTTTCAAAAATTGTTGAAAAAAGTTTGACTGGATTAAGGAGAATATTTTTTACAATTTCTCCAGTTGAGTTTCCAAAATCTGCATAATAATTAAGAGCAAAGTGGTCAGACCCTTTAACTGTTGGTATGATTTTAGAGATTAAAAGATAAGTCGTAATTCCACCAATATAAAAAATTATTAAACCTAATGAAAAATCTTTCCAGATAATTTTACGTTTATTTTCAAAATATGATCTAACAGCGATAAATAGACCAAAAACTCCAATTACTGCCCATAATTCTTCCTTACAAAGTCCAGCTAGTATTCCGAAGATAATAAATAAATAATATTTCTTTTTTAAGTAATAATAAAAAGTTCCTAATAAAAAAGTTGTTGCTAAAGTTACAGCATGAAAATCATACAGATTAGTGTACTGTATAGCAGGTGTAAGTAAGAAAGAAGATGCGAAAATAAGAGATATATTTTTATGTTTTAATACTTCTTTTGAAATTAAATATACAAAAAAAGCACCAAATCCTAAAACAATCGTTTGTAGTAAAAGAAGCATTTTAGGAGTTGACCAGATTAAGTAAAGAGGAGAAATTAAAATTAAAATAAAATCTGCATGAACTGATAGTCTGGAAATTGTATTTACGCCATCAGGATCTGTTAGTTGAAATATTCTCCCATGAATCGTATTCCAAACAGTTTGATCCATGTTTCCCAAATCAAATCTGCCTGTGTAAAAATTGGTATATCTTAAAAAGCTGGCGATCGTAAAATAGGCAATATAAATTGCAACAAACATAATTAATAATAATTCAACTTTATGATTTGCTATATATTTCTCAATTTGGATTAAATATTTATTTTTTATCTTAATAGAAGCAAAAGTTAATAAAATAACTAATAATTCTGCAAAAATAGAAATGATTCTCGTGTAAATTGATGCAACTGCGGCAATACTTGCACTAGTAAAACTGATTAATCCAAAAGCAACAGTTCCCTCCCTCACTCCGAGCCCCATTGGGGTAATTAGCGAAATGTAGCCTAAGAAATAGGAAAAAGTAAATAAACTACTAACTATTAATATTTGTCTAATATCAATATAGGTAATTGAAATTGCAGAAAAATATGACGCTAGTCCGAAAATAAAGAATGTTAAAATTCCAGTACCTAAAATTTTAAAATTATTCAATAGCGTGTCTTGAGGAAAAAGTAAATATAAAAATTTGTAAATTTTCTCATATTTTTTAAAGAGAAAAATAAATTTTCCAGTAAATACATACGTTACTATAATAAATATTCCAAAAAGAATTGCTGCTAAATTTAAATTAGAATTTGTGTTTAAATAAAGAATATAAAACAAAGAGAAAATATATGCTGCTCCTGAGATAACTAATGATTCATGTGCAAGTAGAACTAGAACCTCTTTTTTAGATAGGGCTTTGTTTTCAAAGGCAGTAGTTCGAGAAGTAAATGCCCAAATACTTCCCGGAACATATCTTTTAAGCTCAGACATGAGCCAAGCGTAGGTGCTTTGTTTAAATGTAAAATCTTTGCCTTTTTCTCCTAAAATAAAAATCCATAATTTACTGCGCAGTAAAAAATAAATAATAAAAAGAAATATTGAAATAGTAAGATAAAGAAAATTTATACTACCAATTTGCGATAAAGTTTTGGATCCATTAATAAAGATAATTTGGAAAATAAAAAGTAAGGCAATAAGCGACAACGGCCAGCCAATTAAATACTTAATAATTGGAAAAATTTTATTCATATCTTAATGCGTCAATTGGGTTTAGCTTAGAAGCTCGTATTGCAGGTGCCATTCCAAATACTACTCCAATCATGACTGAAAAACCAAAGGCAAGTAATATCGATAACGGTGTGACTTGTGACACTAAGAATAGAGATAAAATATATGATGAAATTAGCCCTATTACGATACCAATTACTCCTCCGAATAAAGAAATTATAACAGCTTCGAGCAAAAATTGACTTAAAATATCTATTCTTCTTGCTCCTAAAGCTTTTCTTAGTCCAATTTCTTTTGTTCTTTCAGTAACTGAGACGAGCATGATGTTGGCAACGCCAATGCCGCCTACTAAAAGAGAGATTGCCGCTATACCTCCTAAAGCAAGAGACAAGATATTAGTGATGTTGTTTACTAATTCAAGAGAAGATTCGGCTGCCTGAAGCGTGAAGTCATCTTCTGTTAATCTTTTAAGTAGGGTTTTTTTAGATAAATTTAAGACAAATTTAACCTTATGATCATCAATTACAGAAATATATGCCGAGTTAATGTTATTTATTCCAAATTGGTTTTGTGTTGCTTGAATTGGAACAACAATAACATTGTCCTGATCAAGACCAAAAACAGATCCTCTCTTGGTTAAGACTCCTATGACTGTATAGACGTTATTGCCAATAAATATTTTTTTACCAATTGGATTTTCAGTTTTAAATAAATTGCTTACAACTGTTTGACCTAAGACTGCTACTCTTGCACCTGATTTTTCCTGACTTAAAGAGAAAAAAGTTCCCTTTTCAAGTTTTACATTTTTATCAGTTTTGGGATAAAAAGCAGTGGTACCAAAAATGCTCGTTCCTTTACTCTCCTTGTTCTTGTATCTGGTATTTGCAGGCTGAGAGATAACTGGTGCAACGTTAGCTAGGCCTTTTAATTTAATTGCTAAATTATCTGCGTCTGAGATGAGTAATTTATTTGTAACTACCCCTCCAGGCGTTCTAGCTCCCCCAATTCTTCCTGGAATTAAATATATATTATTTGCTCCAAAACCATTGATTTGATCAGTAATGTATTTTTGCAAACCTGTACCAATAGAAACAAGTAGAATAATTGCAAATACGCCGATAATAATTCCTAGAGTTGTTAAAAAACTTCTAAGTTTATTTGAAGAAATTGCATTAAAGGAAATTTTTAAAAGTTCAGAATATTGCATATTAATTTTTTATTAATCCATCTTCCAAATGAATAATTTTCTTAGCTTTTTTAGCTACGTCAAATTCATGGGTGATTAAAACAATTGTTTTACCTTCTTCATTTAATTCCTTCAAAATTTTCATTACTTCATTTCCCGAGTTAGTATCTAAATTACCCGTTGGCTCGTCAGCTAAGATAAGTTCTGGATTATTCATTAAGGCTCTGGCGATAGCTACTCTTTGTTGTTGTCCTCCAGAAAGTTGATTTGGCTTACTATTCATTTTGTCTCCCAAGCCAAGTCTAGTGAGAAGATTTTTGGCTCTTTGAGTTCTTTCTTCTTCATTTGCACCTGCATAAATGGCGGGTAAAATTACATTTTCAAGAGTTGTTGCTCTTGCGAGTAAATTAAAAGATTGAAAAACAAACCCTAATTCTTTATTGCGGGTTAGTGCTTGATTATCTTCACTCATGCGACTAACATCAGTGCCGTTCAGAATATATTCTCCCTTAGTGGGAATATCTAGGAGTCCAAGGATATTCATAAGAGTTGATTTGCCACTACCCGATCTTCCAGTAATAGCTACAAAATCACCTTTATTGATAGTAATGTTAATTCCTTTTAATACACTTGTTACTACTTCTTCAGTAACATAATCTTTATAAATATTAGACAGTTTAATTAATACGTCTGAAGATTTCATTAATAATTATTTAACCTGGGTTGGATCTAGGACAATTTCATCATTTTCACTAAGACCAGTTTTAATTTCACTTTCCGTATCGCTTTGCAGACCAGGTGTAACATTGGTTTTAATATATTTACCATTCTTTTTTACGTAAACAGTTTTATCGTCTAAAAAGCTTGATAAAGGAATAACTAGAACGTTTTTAACTTCTTTTATTATTATTTCCGCATTTCCGCTCATTCCTACTCTATATTTAAATTCAGAGTTATCTATATTTAAATCTGCTTTAACTGTATAAGCGTTTCCGCCTGTAGTAGTTGTATGCGTTACAAAATCTATAGAATTTACATGTAATTTAATGTTTTCATCTGGATATGTATCTAAGTTAAGATCAACTATTTCTCCTTGAGAAATTTTGCCAATATCTGCTTCATCAACATCCATTGCGAAATTTAAGCTATTGGGATCAGTTACAGTAAATACTGTTGTAGAGTTTACATTTACTCCTGGAGTATCGGCATCGATTCTAGTCATTACTCCTGCTAAAGGTGAATAAAGACATGAATTATTTAAATCATGTTGTACTTTTAAGATTTGATCATAGGCTTTGTTTTGGGCGGCATCAATAGCAGTTCTTTGAACTTTTTCAGCATTTGATTCTGTATCATTATTGTGATCATCATAATATTGCTGTGATGCAGCTTTGGCCGCGGTAAAATCTTGCTGTGCTTGTCTATAGCTTGCCTGCAGTTTCTGCTCGTCAATACAAGCAATAACTTGGCCTTTTTTAACAATGTCGCCTAATTTTACGTAGATTGCCGATAGCGTCTCCAAGCTTTGAAAAGTTAAGTTCGCTTTATTTTCTGCTTCAATTTTTCCCGTTATGGAGACTGTTTGCTGGAGATCTTTATAGGTTACTTTTTGAGTTTCAATCTCAACTTTATTTTTTGGCCATAAAACAATCGTTATTAGAATGACAATAAAAAGACTAAATAAAGATATCTTTTTGTGATTTTTGATAGTAGTAAATATCTTTTTAATTAAACTTAAGCTAAGTAATTTTGCCATGACAATAAGTACTGATAATCTTAGCTTAGCTTAAATGAGGTATTTAAATCAAGAGAAAAAATTAATGATCTAACGCTAACTCTTTAGAGGATAAAATGTGGTTTACAGCATCTTCGTGTACGTGTTCATGGGGAAAGATCCTTAATGCTCTTTTAGTTTTAGGATCTTCCGTAGAATGCATTCTTAAAGCAACTGCAAGTTCTAAGGCTAAATTATTTCTTCCTCGAACATCAGTTAATTTTTCGAATGAATTATCTCCGAGTAAATAAAAATCATGTTTACCATCAGTTTTGTGTTCTGCATCAACAACCATTACCACATCTCCACCGTTTTGAACATGAACATTTCTTACCTGGGTATGAATATCAATTGTTTCCATAGGGTCCCCGCCTCTAATTGTGGCCGTTACTTGATCTCCTAGATCAACCTGAATTTCTCTTGGATGTCTTTTGCCCACAAAAATCCCTCGCTTTTCTAGGTAAGCATTTCTTCTTGCTTCGGTTGCATGTCTTGGTCTTTGTCTTTCAATATTTCTCATACAGGATAATGATAATAACACAAATGAGGCTATTATGCAATATTATAGGTTACTTAGTTTACTAAAGAAGTTAAACTTCCGATTGATAAGTAGATAGAAAGTGTTGTGAGCCGCCTGAGGGTCGAACTCAGAACCTATTCCTTAAGAGGGAATTGCTCTAGCCAGTTGAGCTAGCGGCCCTTTTGGTTTATATTGTTCGTTAAGTATACTATAATACTCGTAGATAGACAATTATCTCGCGCCTGTAGCTCAGTGGATTTAGAGCATCTCGCTTCGGACGAGAGGGTCGGGGGTTCAAGTCCCTCCAGGCGTACATTTTCCCACTTGAACAATGATAGTGTTATTACGATATAATTATTAAATGCTCGCAAAATTAAGACACCCTTTGGTAGTTATTCTGTTAACCGTATTTGTTGATCTTTTAGGTTTTGGTATTTTAATACCAGTTATTCCGCAGCTTTTAGCAAATCCTAATTCTCCATTTTTTCTTTTACCAGGGAATTTAAATATTTCCCAAGGCTATATTTTATTAGGATTTCTAACAGCAGTATTCCCTATTGGTCAATTTATAGCTACTCCAATTTTGGGAGAGTTATCTGATAAGTTTGGGAGAAGAAATATTTTAGCATTATCACTAGCTGGGACATGCTTGTCATATATAATATTTGCTTTAGGAATATTTACGAAAAATATTCCCTTGCTGTTTATATCAAGATTTTTCGATGGCTTAACTGGAGGTAATATTTCAGTTGCTCAGGCATCAATTGCCGATATAACAACCCCACAAAATAGGGCAAAAAACTTTGGTCTCATGGGAGCTGCATTTGGTATTGGTTTTATTATTGGTCCGTTTTTAGGTGGTAAATTATCTGATCCAACAGTTATGCCTTGGTTTAATGCTGTCACACCTTTTCTTTTTGCGGCAATCCTTAGCTTTATAAACATAATTTCAGTTCTACTCTTTTTCCCAGAGACGCTTAGGGAAAGAAGGCACGACTTAAAGATTAAATGGACCAGGTCTATTATGAACGTAGTTCATGCATATAATCTTGAAAAGTTAAGAGTTCTTTTCTTGACCAATTTTCTCTTTCAAGCTGGTTTTTCATTCTTTGTTACTTTCTTTAGTGTTTACCTAATCAATAAATTTGGTTTTACTCAGGGCAATATTGGAGATTTCTTTGCTTATATTGGTTTGTGGGTAGCGTTTACCCAGGTTGTTTTAACAAGAGCTATCGGTAAGCGTTTTACAGATATAACAATTTTAAGAGTGACTTTTTTAGGAAGTGCAATCATAACATTTATGTACCTTCTTCCTAATCAAGGTTGGCAATTTTTACTTATTATTCCTTTCTTTGCAGCATTTAACGGTTTAAATCAAGCGAATGCTTCGGCTTTGGTAAGTAAATCAGTAGATTGGTCTGTTCAGGGAGAAATCTTAGGCGTTAATGCAAGCGTTCAAGCGTTGGCTCAAGCAATTCCTCCAATATTATCAGGTTATATTGCAGCAAGTCTTTCTCCAGAGGCTCCAATCTTAGTATCTGGAGTGGTTATTTTGGCTGCCGCCTTGCTTTTCATATTCTTTTTTAAACCTCAAAAAACTGTCCCACAAGTATAGTTAGATTTATAGAAATCTGCTTAGGTTAAAACTCGTTCTGTGCAATTTAGATAATCCATATTTTTTAAGTGCCTCTTGGTGAAACTTAGTACCATAACCTTTATTTTCAAAAAAATTATATTCAGGAAAATCTAGATGTAATTTCTCCATTAGTTTATCTCTATATACTTTAGCAACAATGGAAGCGGCTGCAATGGATACAGAAATGCTATCACCTTTGATAATTGCTTTTTGTAAATTTAAATCTAAATCTTTAATTATAAAGCCGTCAATAAGTGCAAATTGAAATTTTTCTTTTAGTTTCTGTAAGGAATTATTTAGTGCGATTTGATTTGCCTTTCCAATACCTACTGCGTTAATGGTGTCAACCCCAACTTCTGCAATCGCAACGCAAATCGCTTTATCGAATATATACTTACTTAACTCTTCTCTTTGTTTTGGTGTTAGCTTTTTTGAATCATTTATTCCTTTTATTGCAAAATTTGAAGGTAAAATTACTGATGCGGCGACTATTGGTCCAGCAAATGCTCCCCTTCCAACCTCGTCAACTCCAGCTATATTGATAAATCCTTTGGACCAAAGTAATTGTTCTTCTTTAAAAGAGGGTTGAGTCATTTTCGGCTTCAATAAGTTGTGGGGTTTCAACATCCGAGAGTTCTGGTAAGTTACTAACAATTGCTTTTAGTTCCCCATAGAAATTAGCTGTGTTCATGTCTAGCTTATCAACCTGTTTTTCTTGCTCTTTCCATCTTAGAGTTGCTGATCTTTTCTCTTTTTCCAAGGAATCTCTTAATGCGTTTACTGCATCGAAATGCGCTTGCATTCGATGTTTAAACGAATCAGAAATAATGTAATCCCTAATCGCACTCCATTCTTCTTCAGTGTGATTTGCCCCAGACTTAGCAGTGGCTATATTAGTAACTAAATACCTAACGAATCTACAAATATTGATTGCATTTTCATAATTTGTAACCCAGATTCCATCTTTTCTGTCAAAGCTTGTAACCTCCTCTGGAAGTACTTGGGAAACAATAATGGCTTCTGATGCAGAAATTTTTGCTGAATCATCTTTTAGTTTTGAAAGCCATGAATTGCTCCACGCCTTAGTTCTTTTTGTTTCCCAGATAATTGAACCAACAACTTTTCCATTGAATCTAATTTTTTGCCAAATGTCTGCACCTTCGACACCTTTAGGGATTGGTAAGAATTCATCATTAGGAAAAGTTTCTTTAAGTTTTGCTTCTAGGTTGAGCTCCAGTGCTTCTCCTTGAAGTTGCTGCGAGCCTTGTTCAAGCTTTCTTTTTAAGTCTTCAGCCTCTTTTTTAAAGGTTTCTGCAATTTTTTGAACTTGTTCGAGTTGAATATCTTTTTGTCTTAACTTTAAGGCTTCTGCTTCTTGTGCTTCTTTTTGAGCGGATTTTTTGGCTTCCTCTTTAATTTTTTCCTCTGCTTCTTCTCTTTCTTTTTCTTGTTTTTCAAGTAGATCTTTAAGCTGTTGCTCTGTCTTTTTGGCTTCTAGTAAATCTTTTTCTCTTTCTTTAGCTTCTTCTTCGAATTCTTTTCTGAGTAGCTTTTCTTTTTCTTCAGCTTCTTTAATCTTTTCTTTCTCAAATTGTGCTTGTAAAAGTTTTCTTTCTTCCTCTCTTACTTTTTGTGAGAGCTGATGAACAATCGCTTCTGAAATTTCTACGTCTTTTCCACAATGAGGGCAAATGATGTTATCCATAAGTTTAAATATAATACGCTCAAATTATACATATTTCAACAGTTTGAATATACTTTGCATTTTTGTTATTCTTTAATTGTGAAACCCTTTTTAAGGAATAGTCTTTTTAATGCTTTCTCAATTTTTTTCTTAAGCCAGGTTCTTCCTGGAGTCAAAGTTAGCGATGGTCTTTTTACCTATCTCTTTGGCGGTCTAGCGCTGACACTGCTATTTATCTTTTTAAGACCAGTACTAAAAATTTTAGCTTTACCTTTAAATTTAGTAACGCTTGGGGCATTTTCTTTTTTAACAAATGTAATTATTTTTTATTTATTAACAGTGCTTGTTTTTGGAATTAGTATTACGTCATTTGACTTTCCTGGCGTCTCTTGGGCTGGGTTTATAATTCCTAAGATTCATTTTAATATTCTTTTTGCTTTTATAGCTGTGGCCTTCTTCCAATCTGTTTGCGTTTCTTTTTTAAACTGGTTAACTGAAAATTAAGTTTGAAAAGATAGTCAATAAAAGATATAATACATACTGATGTTAGTCTTAATTATAAACATCCTAGATATTATTGCAGCTATAGCTTTAATTTGCTTAGTTCTTCTACAAATGCAAGGTAGTGGATTGTCAGGAGCTTTTGGAGGAGCAGGAGAGTTTTATAGAAGCAAAAGAAGTATAGAGAAATTGCTAATTTGGGCTACAATTGTTGTAACCATAATTTTTGGTATTACATCTTTGCTTCTTTTAATTCCTCTAAAATAACAAATTATGATTTTCTTAAAAAGAAGAAGATTAATTTTCTGGTTAATAAAAGCCTATATCAAAAGGTGGAGAAAAACTATTTTAATTTCCTTTGTTTTTGGGCTGATTGCTTTCTTCCTTCTTCGCTACGGAGTAAACTATTTCGTTCCCCTACTTCCTTTTGTTCATGAAGAAAAAATTGGAATTGAAGGCGCTTATACAATTGATACATTACCTTCGACAATTATTTCTAAAGTTTCTGTTGGTTTAACTAAATTTGACGCAAATTATAAACCAATTCCAGGTGTTGCTAAGAAATGGGAAATAAAAGATAACGGTAAGACATACATTTTTTATCTCAAAGATAATATTAATTTCAGCGACAAGACAAAACTTACTTCAGACTTAATAAAATACAATTTTATAGGTGTAAATACACAAACACCTAATGACTCAACAATTGTTTTTAGACTCAAAAATAGCTACGCGCCATTTTTGGTTACCGTAACTAGACCAATTTTTAAATCAGGGTTTGTAGGAATTGGAGATTATAAAGTTCAATCGGTTAAGTTAAATGGAGATTTTGTACAATCAATTACTTTAAGATCTCTAAAACAACAAAAAACTGTTTTAATTTATCAATTTTATCCCACTCAAGAAGCTTTAAAGACAGCTTTTGTTTTAGGGGAAATTGATAAGGCAATCAATTTAACAGATGTTAAGTTTAAAGATACTTCTTTTGAAAAGTTTCAAGGAGTAAATGTTTCCAGAAGGCTTGATGATCAAAACTTAGTAACTCTTTTTTACAATACAATTGATAAAAATTTATCAGATAAAAGACTTAGAGAGGCAATTGCCTATGCTATTCCCGATAAGTTTATGCAAGGATACAGAAATCATGGTCCTTTTTCTCCAAAATCATGGGTAAATAGTCCAAATTTAGCAACGTATACTCAGGATTTTGAACACGCAAAGCTTTTACTGGATAATTCCGATTCATTTAAAGCAAATAAAAATGGGATTGCGTTTGAATTAAAAACTTTTCCTAAGTATGAGAGCTTAGCTAAAATTATTCAAAATAATTTAAAGAAATTAAATATACATATCAAAATTACCGTTGTTGATTCTCTGCCTACACAGTTTCAAATGTTTTTAGGCGATTTTAGGGTTCCTAGAGATCCAGATCAATACATACTTTGGCATTCTTCCCAGGAAGACAATATTACAAAATATAAGAATTTAAGGATTGATAAGCTTTTAGAAGACGGAAGAGAAGTTAATTCAATAGAAGAAAGAAAGAAGTTGTATACAGATTTTCAGAAGTACTTACTTGATGATCCTCCCGCAACTTTTCTTTTATTCCCCTATCTCTTTGATGTTAGTAGAAAGTAGCTTTTGATCTAAGTTTTTTGTGATAAGTAATTGCGAATCTATGCGCCTCATCCCTTATTTTCATAATCATAAGTAGTGCTTTAGAATCTTTTGGTAGCTTTATTTCTTGTAAGTCACTTGTAATAATTGTCTCTTCTCTCTTAGCTAAGCCAATAACCGGAATATTAACTTGTAATTTATCGAGTATTTCTTTTGCGCTTGAGACTTGGCCTTTGCCACCATCGATTAAGAATAAATCAGGTAATTGCCAAGAATTATGAAGTCTTCGTTCAATAACTTCTTTAATCATTCCAAAATCATTAGGTAGATTATTAAAATCGCTTTTTATTTTGAATCGTCTATATTGAGATTTATCTATATTGCCGTTTGTCAGGACAACCATAGAGGCTGTTGGATTAGTTCCTTGAGTATTTGAAATGTCATAACATTCAATTCTGTCTAGTTTTTTTACCCCTACTCCATTGGTATTTAATATTTCAATTAAAGAATTTAGTTGGGAAAAAATTACATCATCTTTTAAGTTAGGATTTTCCTCATATTCAAATGGTTTATAAAAAGGACTAGTGATTAGTTTAATTGCGTCAATTTTAACTTGAAATTTTCTTGCTTCTTCAAAATCTTCATTTTTACTTAATCTTTCTCTTTCTTTTTCTAAATCTTTAATAACATTTTTTGATTTACCATTCATAAAATCAATAATGTGTTTTATGGTTTTTGTGTAATTGATATCATTTGTTACTTCAGGACAAGGACAAAGCCCTAAATGATTATATAAGCAAATTCTATTTCCATGATTTATAACTGATTTATAGGGAAAGATTTTACGAAGTAATTTTAAAACAGTTCTTAAAGACGTCGCACTGGTAAATGGGCCAAAATACAATGCCTTAGAATCGTCCATTTTTCTAACTACTAAAACTGCTGGATATTTATCTTTATAATTTATTTTTAAATAGGGAAAAGATTTATCATCTTTTAGAAGAATGTTGTATTTGGGTTTATGTTTCTTAATTAATCTTTCTTCAAGTAAAAATGCTTCAATTTCTGAAGTTACACTGATAGTTTTTATTTGCTTAATCTGCTCTACGAGGGCTTTGGTTTTTTCGCCTAAATCTTTATTTAGAAAGTAACTAGAGACTCTCTTCTTGAGGTTTTTTGCTTTCCCACAATAAATTATTCTCCCTTCTTCGTTTAAAAAAAGGTAGATGCCTGTATCCTGCGATAATGATCGATAGTCCGAAGATTGTACTAACAACTATAGTTCCTCCTATTAAAAATTGAATATTTAAGAAAAATGGAACAATCTGAATATTCTTATATATACTTTGATTGTTAACTGCAATTCTAATTGTATCTGATAATTTTGTCAAAAAATCTGTCTTGTTAAATTCAATTGGTATTTCAATTGATCCATAAGGTGGGAGTTTTGTAATCTGAATTGCTTGATTGTTTGGAGTTAGATTATCAGCAAATACGGTTAATTCATTTGCAGTAAATGCTCTGCCACTTGTATTTTGAATTGTAACATTTCCCTTAATAGGTAATCCTGCTGTTTGAATGGTATTTAGATTAATTGTAGTTTTAACTTCTACATTTTTAGGAGTAAATTCAGGGGTAATTTCAACATTTACATCTTTTGAATTTAAATCTTTTTCAAACTTATAGCCTCCTGCGGGTACAGGGTAATTACTTTTTGTCCCATTAATTGCAAATGTAAAATGATCAAAATCAAGTGTGTTAAAGTAATCAACGCCATTCGTTGTATTTCCCCAAGTAGGATCAATCATTACCCAGGTGTTTTTAGTTGAGTCATAATATTGAGGCCAGGCGTGTAGAATGTCTTTAACAAGAGACAATGGTCTTTGTCCAGAATTATCTGTGTAGGCATAGCCACTAACTGCTCTAGCTGGAATACCCGCTGCTCTAGCAAGAGTTACAAATAGATCTGTAAATTCTAAGCAAACAGCTGAATTTGGATTTTCTAGTGTTTTAATTGCACCAAGTCGTGGGCTATTTGATTCGATTCTTGAGAAATCATATTTCAAAGTATCAACAATATAGTTATAGATTGCTTCAGGAGTTTTTAAATTTTTAGCTAATTCTTTAATTTTTGGGTCATTAGTTTGCCAAAAATCTGCGCTTTTTAAATATTCAGCTTTTTGAGCTGGATCAAGAGCTTCAGTTTTGGGATGTAAATAGATTTTAGCTTGTCCTAATACTTTAATATTTACTTTTTTCGAAGGAGCAAGGGTATATTGAGCAAGCCAATTGCCATCTTTATCGCTGTATACATTGTCGGGTTTAGGATAAATCTGATCAATAGAAATTTCTTGGTAGTTGGTATCTGGTGGCAGGGCGATTTCGGTTTTAACTTTAAACAAATTTGTATTTTGTAGATGATAGGTTAAATTAAAGCTATAAACTTGAAAATCTCCGAAAGCTAAAGAAATACCTGAATCTCCTAGCTCGTCTTTACTAAAGTTGATTTCGTTTTCGGTTGCATTTTCAAGCGCATTCGTTATTTGAGGTTTAATAAAAGTTGGCTTACCAAGTTTGGCTGGATATTTAACTTTGACATTGAAATGGGAAAAATCATTGTCACTTGATATTCCTGGAATATTAACGTCCCAGACGTTGTGCAAATCAGATGCAATTTCTCTAGTTATAAAGCTAACATTAAAAGTTAGTTTCTTATTTAATCCAACTACTCTACTGTTAAAGGGAATTGTTAATAAGCTACCCGTGTCTGTTTGTTTAACAGTAGCATTTATTTTTCCATCATTGTCCGTTGCTGTCAAATTACGAATGTCTTTAAATCCAACCTGAAGACTATATGAAGAGGCATAATAATTTTCGGTGGTATTGGTTAGGCTGACATTTAAATTAACTGTTGTGTCTGAAGAATTGCCAATATTATAAGTAACATTATAATCAGTTGAAAATTTATCAGCTGCAAATGATTTAGGGGTTAGGAAAACAAATAATAAGAAAATAATTAAGAGTATTTTCTTCATTAATCCTATTATATACGATTAACTGAGTCTTTTGCTTAAAAATTTACCAGTATATGATCTTGGGTTTGCGGCAATGTCTTTGGGAGAACCAATTGCTACAATTTCTCCACCCTTGGCTCCACCTTCTGGTCCTAGGTCAATAATATGATCAGCGTTTTTAATAACTTCTAAGTTGTGTTCAATAACTACAACTGTATTACCAAGGTCCACTAATTTTCGTAAAACATCGAGTAATTTCTCTAAATCAGCAAAGTGCAAACCAGTTGTTGGCTCGTCTAAGAGATAAAGCGCATTTTGACCCTTTTTAGAAAGTTCGGCTGCAAGTTTTACTCTTTGTGCTTCTCCACCGGAAAGAGTTGGAGCTGATTGTCCAAGTTTAATGTATGATAATCCAACATCATTTAATGTTCTTAATTTATGTGCCAAAACAGGAACATTCATAAAAAAGTTTACAGCTTCCCCAACGCTCATAGCAAGTACATCGGCAATGCTTTTACCGTTATATTTTATTTGCAATGCATCTTCGTTATATTGCAGTCCATTACACACTTCACAGGTTACATACACATCTGGTAAAAATTGCATCTCAATTTTAATTTTACCTTCTCCTTCGCAGGCCTCACATCTACCACCTTTTACGTTAAATGAAAACCTACCAGGACCGTAGCCTTTAATTTTGGCTTCTTTGGTTTTAGCAAATAAATCTCTAATATAATTAAATGCTCCTATATAGGTTGCAGGATTACTTCTGGGTGTTCTTCCAATTGGAGATTGATCAATCATGTAAATATTTTTGATATTTTCAAATCCAGACATAGTTTTATACTTTCCTGGTTTTTGTCTATGATATGGGTTATTTTTCTGCATTAAAGCGTGATACAAAATATCATTTATAAGAGTTGATTTTCCACTTCCAGAAACCCCTGTAACTAAAACCAATTTGTGAAGTGGAATTTTAATTGTTACATTTTTTAAATTGTGTTCTGTTGCACCTTCAAGTACGAGATTGTCAACTGACTCATTTTCTTGCTTATCCTTATTAGATGCAGATTTGATTACTTTTTTGCCTGACAAATATTGTCCGGTTACTGAGTTTGGATCTTTTTTAAGTTCTGCTACTGTTCCATGGGCGATAATCTTACCACCGTTTTCGCCTGCTGCTGGACCAAAGTCAAAAATATAATCTGATTCTTCCATTGTTTCTTCGTCGTGTTCAACTACTAAAACAGTGTTGCCTAAATCTCTTAATTTTTTAAGAGTATCAATTAGTTTTTGATTATCTCTTTGATGTAATCCAATTGATGGCTCATCTAAAACATATAAAACACCAGTTAAGCCACTACCAATTTGAGAAGCCAGTCTGATTCTCTGCGCTTCTCCTCCAGCTAAAGTTTGTGCGCTTCGAGAAAGTGTTAAGTAATCAAGTCCAACGTCGATTAAAAAAGAAAGTCTTTGTTTAATTTCTTTAAAAATAAGCTTAGAAATAAGTTGTTCTCTTTCACTTTGATTTTTAAAAGTTAAGTCGATAAAATCTAAAGCTTGCGAGATTGGTAGATCTGCAACTTCAACAATTGATTTATTCTCAATAGTTACTGATAATGCTTCTTTTTTAAGTCTTGCTCCGTTGCACTCTGGGCAAAGTTCGTTACGCATAAATTTTTCAATTAAAGAGCGCATAAACATAGAATCTGATTCTAGATGTCTTTTTCTTAAATCCGCTAGAATTCCTGAGAAACTTTCAGTAATTGTTGTTTGTCTTCCCCATCTATTTTCACCCTCTACTAAATATTGTTTGGTTCCAGTGCCATTTAACAAAAGTTCTTTGTCTTGGATTTTCATTTCTCCTAGCTTTTTATTTAAGGGAATATTATTTTCTTCACAAAATGTTCTAAAGGTTCTGGAAAACCAAGTGTCATGAGAGAGTAAATTAAAATATGGGGTTATTCCTCCTTCTGCAATTGTTAAGTTGTCATTAAAAATTAAGTCCTTATCGACATTTAGAATAGTTCCCAAGCCGTTACAGGTAGGGCATGCGCCATGAGGAGTATTGAATGAGAAAATTCTTGGTTCAACTTCAGCTATAAAGATATTGCAGATAGGACAGGCAAATTTCTCAGAAAAAAGTTGATCTTCCATTTTTTTAGGTTTGTCGGGAATTTCAAAACCTTCATCTTTTATCTCAGAAACAATTATTTCTCCATTTCCTAGCTTAAGTCCTTGTTCAACGTCAGTTGAAATTCTCGACTTATCTGTATCTTTAGTTAAAACAACTTGATCAATTACAGCCTCAATTGTGTGCTTATTGGTTTTGATTAATACGAAGTCATCATCAGTATTAAAAATTTGTCCATCAACTCTAACCTTTTTGTAGCCGCGTTTTTTTAAGTCAACAAACAGCTCAACATATTCTCCTTTTCGATCTTTAACTATTGGTGCAAGTATTAAGAGTTTTAAATTTCTAGCATTTCGTTTATTTAATAAATCAGTTACTGCGTTAGTTATTTGTTCTTTAGACATTCTAGTAATTTCCCTACCACAATTAGGACAATGTGGGTGGCCTACTCTGGCAAAAAGAAGTCTTAAATAATCATAAATTTCTGTTACAGTTCCAACTGTAGATCTAGGATTGTGGGATGTAGATTTTTGATCAATAGATATGGCTGGAGACAAGCCTTCAATTAAATCCACATCTGGCTTTTTCATTACTCCTAAAAATTGCCTGGCATAGGAAGATAAACTTTCAACATATCTTCTTTGTCCTTCAGCATAGATTGTGTCAAAAGCAAGTGAAGATTTACCGCTTCCAGAAAGTCCTGTGAAAACAACAAGCTTTCCTTTTGGGATTTCTAAATCAATATTTTTGAGGTTATTTTCCCTTGCTCCTTTGACAATAATTTTATCCATAGTCGAAGCTATATTATAGACTAAAAAATTAGATATGAAAAGAGTAGTAGTTGAGCTAAGGCTTATTTTGCGTAGGCTTGACTTAAAGCTCCAGCGGACTGAGTCACCTCAATAATATTATCAGCGTCTCTTGCATGGAGAACAGCAATTGATTCTGCTCTTTGAAAAACTAGTCCAATAGCGAGTTGTCCTCTAAGTCTTGATATCTCACTAGTCATTGATGGAACACTGGTTCCTAAGTCTCTTACACCGGTTTCACCTTCAACATATTTTGGCCTACCTACGGCATCAATAGAGTCTTTGAACCATTTAGCAGAAACTGAAGCTTCTCCTCCGTAAACCATATAATATTCGCCATTTAATTCAAAAACATATTTTCCGCCTAAGCCTTCCCAACTTCTACCTAATTCTCCTGGCTTGGAGACAAACGATGCGCCCAGAGCAAAGGCAGTAATAATATTTGTACCTACTCCTCCACCTTCAACTCCAACAGGAATACCAATTTCACCACGTCTTAGATCATATAAAAGATTAGGAGTATTAACTGGAATATTGGCATTAACTGAGGTTGTGCATTGACTTCCTCCTGCAACTCCAATGATTAATGCATCAGCTCCTGCTTGTTCAGATCTAAGTGCTGTTTTTGCATCCATGATTTGTCCACTAATAACTTTAACGGTATCTTTGCCATTAAAAAGTCTCTTTATCTCTTTAGTCGTATGGACAATTTCCATTCCGCCTTCCGGGGAATAGACTCTAAACATTCTACAGCCAACTTTATATAAAAGCTGAGCTCGTTTAATCGCTTTTGAATTGCTATTTACTCCATCAAAATCTGCTTCGACTGCAGCTCCAATATTATTTATCCAAGAGTTTCTAAGTGCAGAAAAGTATTGTTTTGTTAATTTGTCTTTATCTATTTTTTTGGAATTTAAACCTTGTAAGTCTGCAAATACTTTTAGATGCTCAAGCTTTGGTGTCATTTCTTTGGGAAGTTCTACTGTTTTTAAATAATTAATTATTTCTTTAATAAGTTCAGCTTGTTTTTCTGGATCTGACAAAAACTTGTCTCTAGATACAAATGCCATACCATTAGACATGGCAATTGTGGCATAGCTTAAAAAGCTGCCGACATCTGGAACTGATCCTAGGGCAAAAGGAATTCTGGCTTGACCCATAATTACACTTTCGATTCCACTATCAATTCGTTTTCTACTTTGCCTACCATTAACTGGTTCTGGAGCTGTAATTTTTAGGTCGTCAAAGCTGGATACTTTACCATGGGCTTCTTGTCTATCCATAACTCTTGATCTTCCAGGAATGGGAGCTATAAAAGGATGATTTTTAGCAAGCTCTAATCTAAATAGAAATCTTTCGGGCATGTTCCAGCGAGTTAAATCATATGATCTTTGTTCTCTTATCTTTTGAACTTGGTTTTCAGGGATTTTAATCAGTTTTGCTCCTTTAGGAATGTAGGGTAAATCAAATGGACTTAGTCTAGGTAAATTGCCCATTAGGAAAGAATTTAAATTGAAATCCTCTTTAGTAATTTCTGGTTGTAGATCTTCTGGGATGTAGTTTTTAAGAAGCTCTAGGCTTTCTTCCACTTTTTTAGCTACAGGAGTTCTTGGGTGTTCTTCTGGAAAAGGAATAAAAGATGATAACTGTTTTCCTTTCATATAAATCCAAAAGGTATTCTACACCATATTTTTGGGTAAATCTATAAGATTTTTAAATCTTGAAAACTTAGGCTAAAACACCTATATTCTTTGCAGTGAGAAGACGCAGAAAATCCAATTTTGGCAAACTAATTTTTTTTCTTTTTGTAGTAATATTATTACTTTTTGGATTATTTAAAATTAATGGTAATAATAAAATGCAATTGGCCAGTGGCGTTTCGTCTCCGTTAAGTAAAACTGCTGTTTTGGGTGAAAGTGTTAAAACAAATATTTTTGCAAATGACTTGGAAAATTATCTTAAAAAAATTAAAAGTGTTGATTTAGATAATCAAGGAATTGTTGCAATCAATCTGAAAACCGGAGAGGAAGCAAAACTTAACTCGACAAAAGTATTTCCAGCAGCGAGTTTATATAAACTGTGGGTGATGGCAGTTGTTTATAAACAGATTGAGTCTGGAAACTTATCTTTAAAAACAAATCTTACCAAAACAGTTAGTGAGCTAAATGCTGAATTTAATTTAGATAAAGATACAGCTGAAAAATCTAGCGGAACAATCTCAGAAACAGTTGAAGAAGCATTAACTAAAATGATTACAGTATCTGATAACTACTCCGCCCTCTTATTAGTAGACTTGGTGGGAATAAATAGTATTAAAAAGTTTTTAATTGAAAATGGCCTAAATAATTCTCATGTTTCTCAAAATGGAAATCTTCCTGAGACTACTGCTTATGATACAGCTCTTTTTTTCTACAAACTTTACAATGGAGAGCTTGCCAACAGCGTTACAAGCGTCTCTATGATTACCTTGCTCAAGAAACAAGTACTTAATGAGAAAATCCCCAATTATTTGCCTAAAAGCCTTATAATAGCCCACAAGACAGGTGAAATTGATAACTACAGTCATGACGCTGGCATTATCTATACGCCTGATACGAGATATATTTTAGTAGTTCTTGCTAAATCATCCTCAAGAGATGCTGCCAATGAAGATATTGCTGAAATTTCTAAAAGAGTCTATGAATATTTTGAAAGATAGATTATTAATTTTGGCTTCAGTAATTTCGTTTATTTTCTTTATTGCTTTTGCTTTAGATTTATCCCCAATATTAAGAGGACCAACGGATCCAATTTTTGAATCACATTGGCCATATTATTTTGTAAACACAGTCAGTAAAATCTGGTTTCCTTTATTTACATCAGTACTCATTCTAGTTTTTTATCTAATTTTTGAAACAAGAATAAATAAATTAAATTTAAAAAAAGAATTGTTATTTTTAGGAGCTATAATTATTCTTTTATTTGTCTTTCAGTTGTCTTTGGTTTATTTTAGCCGTTTTGGGATAGGAATTCTTTTTAGAAGAATTGCTGATCCAGGAATTAATGGATATTTTACTGCAGCGCTGCATATACAAGGAGTATCAGATTTCTTATTTCAGTATCCTCGTCTTTTAATAACATCACTTCCTCAGCACTCAAGAGGTGATCCGCCCGGACCAATTCTATTTTTTTATTTAATTATTAACTTTTTTAAAGCGTACCCATTTTTATATGAAGGAATAATTAATAATTTAAATAGTAGCGTTAATGATTCCAAAGCTTTATGGGTAAGTCTACAAGATTATCAAAAATTCTCAGCTTTATTTTTAGGTTTTTTCATGCATTTTATCTCTGCAGCTGTCTTAATTCCTTTTTACTTTCTTTTAAAAAACTTAACCACTAAAATAGTAGCCTTAAGAGGTGTTTTAATCTTTGGTTTAATGCCAAGTTTTACTTTTTTCCCACTGTTTTTTGATCCTTTTTATGTTTTATTTCCCATACTTACATTTTTATTTTTAGTCTTAGGGTTTAAAGGAGAAAATTATAAGTATTACTTCTTGGCAGGTCTAAGTTTATCTATTGGTTTATTTTTTAATTTAGCCTTTTTACCCTTATTTTTATTTTTAGCAATACTTTTTGTATTTATTAAATTGAAAGAAAGAATAAAAATCTTACTTAGTTTTAGTTTCGGACTTATCGTTGTCCCCTTCTTACTGTTATTTGTTGGCTATAATTCTTTATATTCAGGGTTAGTTTTACTTCAATCACAAACTCCAAGATCATATTTTGAATGGGTAATTTACAACCCTTATGATGTGTTTGTTTTTATGGGGATTCCTGTAACACTACTTTTTATATATGTTAGCTATAAAATATATAAAACTGAGAAATTTATCTATCTAAAAAAAATCTTAATTGCATTTTGGATTATGTTTGTAGCTCTTGTTTTATCTGGGACTAGTCGAGGTGAAGTTGGTAGGATATGGATTTTTTTAATGCTTATTCCAGTTGGAATACTTTCTTATTTTTTAACAGAAAAACTGAATTATTCAAAAGCTAAAATCTCTTGGCTTTTAATACTACTAATTATCCAATGTCTAGTGTTAGAAGAATTTTGGGTCCCTATTTGGTAACTACTTGCAAATTAATTTTTAACTCTTTAATATAAATACATGGAATTAAATTATTTAGGAATTATTGTAGCTACAGTTGCTCAATTTGTTTTTGGTTGGATTTGGTATGGACCAATTTTTGGGAAAATTTGGGGTCAAATTCATGGTTTCGATAAACTCTCTAAAGAAGTTCAACAGCAAATGATGAAGGAAATGGCTCCCTTTTATGGACTTCAGCTATTGGTAACAGTTATTACAACCACTGCCTTGTCAGTGATGCTTACAAGTCTTCCCAGTTGGAATACATATATTCTTGCTGGAGTCTTATGGTTAGGATTTGTATTACCAACTCAAGTAAGTGCAGTAGTTTTTGGTGGGACAGATAAAAAATGGATGTTTCCTAAAATTGCTATTCAATCAGGAGCAGCTTTAGCTTGTATAATGATCGCCTCTTTGGTTTTAAATCTCCTTAAATTCTAATTTTTTTACTCTTTTTGTAGAAATAATGTAAAATACCAATATTGTGATAAGCAAGATTTATAATAATGTACAAAATTATCGTACAAAAAGTAAGATTACTCAGGAAGAGCTTGCAAAAGCAGTTGATGTAACAAGGCAAACAATTATAGCAATTGAAAAAGGAAACTATACCCCATCAGTATTGCTTGCTTTAAAAATTGCAAAATATTTCAACACAACAGTTGATAAATTGTTTACAATAGAAGGATAAATATGATAATCGAAACTATAAGTGCATTAGTAATAATAGGAATTGCAATAATTTTTTTAAATCCTGGCCATTTAACAATGCCAGACACTATGGTATCAATGCTAATTATCGGAATAATAATTGCATTTTTAACATTTGCAGCCTTTCTTTTTCGCGAAAGATCATCGGATGAAAGAGAGTCAGTGCATATTCTTACTGCAGGTAGAATTTCGTATCTAGTAGGCGTTGGAACTTTAATTACCGGTATTATTCTTCAAGCCTTAAAGCATGAAATTGATCCTTGGCTTGTAATAGTATTGTGTTCGATGATAGTTGCCAAATTAACTTCGAGAATTTACTCCCAGATTAAAATGTAAAGTCTACTTGACATTTGTTTTTCAATCAATTACCCTATTTATAAGTGATGAAAAACTCAAAAATAATTATACCTTTCTTTCTAATATTAGTCGTGCTTGCTGTAGGTGCGTATATGCTTTTGCAAAACAATATTGTTTCAGAAAGTATGGTTAAATCAGACGAAATGTCTGCAGATAAAGATTTAATGAGTAATTCTAAAAAAGATGAAGCAATGATGAAGGATGAGTCAGAAAAAATGGACAGCGCAATGCAAGAGTCGCGCTATGTTGAATATGATCAGGCAGCTTTAGCTAATAATGAAAATAAACGTAGAGTCCTTTTTTTCTATGCAAACTGGTGTCCAACTTGCCGCCCAGCAGATGCAAACTTTAAAACAAATATAGATAAAATCCCAGACGATGCAATCTTAATTCGTGTTAATTATAAAGATAGTGAGACAGATCAGCAGGAAAAAGACTTAGCTGAGCTGTATGGCATTACCTATCAACATACTTTTGTTCAGATAGATGAACAGGGAAAAGAAATTGCAAAATGGAATGGTGGACAAATAGTTGAGTTCTTAGCGAATATAAAATAATTTACATTAAGTTTTATTAATGATATTTCTTTTATTTTTTTCATTTATCGCAGGAGTGGTTACGGTCTTATCCCCTTGTATTCTACCGATACTTCCCATAATTTTAACTTCAAGTATTGGTGGGATAAATAAAGGGAAAGCAAGGCCATTAGGCGTCGTAAGTGGATTCGTATTAAGTTTTACCTTCTTTACTCTTTTTCTGTCTACAATTGTAAAATTAATTGGTATCCCTGCTGATTCATTGAGGCTTTTTTCAATAATAGTTATAGCTGGATTTGGTTTCTCTCTTCTTGTGCCAAAATTCCAAGAAATTATAGAAAAAATGTTTTCAAAACTAGCTTCTTTTATGCCTGTTAGTCAAAATAGACAGGGTTTTAGCGGAGGTTTAATTATTGGTTTATCAGTTGGACTCTTGTGGACTCCTTGCGTAGGTCCAATTTTAGCTTCAGTAATTACTTTGGCGATAACAGGAAGCGTAACTTTTGAGTCATTCTTAATTACACTTGCTTATTCTTTTGGTACTGCTATTCCGATGTTTTTAATAATTTTGGGTGGGCAAAACACTTTTAAACGAATCCCTTGGTTACTTAATAATTTAGTCCATATCCAAAAAGTATTTGGAATTATTATGATTTTAACTTCGATTGCAATATTTTTTAATATTGATCGCAAATTTCAAACTTTCGTTTTAGATACTTTTCCTCAATATGGAACGGGTTTAACTAAATTTGAAGAAAATGATCTTGTAAAAAAATCTCTGGATTATAAAATCGTAAATGAAGTTAAAAAAGAAGATATGGGTAAGCCAATGTTTGACTTGCTTAATCCAAAAGACATACTTGCTCCAGACATAATTGCCGGTGGAGATTGGTTTAACAGTGAGCCACTAAGCTTAGCGAAATTAAAAGGGAAAGTAGTCTTAATTGATTTTTGGACATATTCATGTATTAATTGTCAGAGAACATTACCCTATTTACGTACTTGGTATGACAAATATAAAGATAAAGGTCTAGTAATAATAGGCGTACATTCCCCTGAATTTGAATTTGAAAAAAATAAAGATAATGTTTCTACTGCAATTAAAGATTTTGGCTTAACTTATCCAATTGTTCAGGACAATGACTTTGCTACATGGAAAGCATACAGCAATAGATATTGGCCTGCAAAATATTTTATCGATAAAGAAGGATATGTTCGTTATGCCCATTTTGGAGAAGGTGCATACGATGAATCAGAGAAAGTTATACAAGAATTGTTAAAAGAAGCTGGCTCAACTGACTTAAGCGAGAAGATAAGTAACCCAGCCTATCAAGTACAGACAAATACTCCGGAGATATATTTAGGCTACAACCGTATAGATCATTTTGCTTCTTTGGAAGCAATTAAAAAAGATGAGCTAGGACAATATTCTGCTCCCGAGGATTTGGGATATAACGAGATGGCTTACGAAGGACAATGGAACGTCATGAGTGAATACGCAAATCCTCAAAAAGGGGCCAAGCTTTATTTAAATTTTGATTCCAAAGAATTATTTTTGGTTATGCGCACCAAAGGCTTACCAGCAAAAGTTAGAATATATGTAGATAATAAGATGCAGTTTTTCGGCGATGACGTAGCTAATGGAATGATTACAATTAATGAGGATAAGCTATATAAATTGATTAAATTGCCAACTGCTGGACAACATAATCTCCGCTTAGAGTTTGATGACAGTAATGCTGAACTCTATGCATTTACCTCAGGGTAAATTAATTTAAGACAATTTGAATTTAAATTTATTAAATAAATTATATTTTAAATTGATAAACATTTTTAAATAAAAAACTAAAAATATAATAATCGTTGCTGCGCTCACGAAATAAGAAAAATTAACGCTTAATACAAGGTCTTCAAATTGTTGAAAAAGAAATAGTTCGTATTCTGAAATTACATAAAGGTTAATAAAGTGTAAAAAGCTTAAGAAAAGATACAAGGCCCAATATTTGTTCTTTAACGCTACCCAGGTAATCATTAATGGAAAAATTGGATACAAATATCTTTCGTGCATTTTAGGCAAAAATAAGAATCCTGCAAAAAGTACCATAAAAGATATAAAAAATAGCATTTCAGTATTTGGTTTTTTTGACTTAATAATTTTTATTATTTGTAAAATCATAGGTATACAAATAACAGCAAACAAACCGTATGCCCACCAGAGAATATTGATATTTAAGAAAGATTTAATAAATAACTGCGTAGTTGCTAGTCTTAAGGGGTTAAGTAGTAGCCACCAAAAATTATATGCATTTACCGTGATCGTTTGTTCTATGCCATTGGCTATATAGATAAAAGAATTAAATGCTGAGAAAGGATTTTGCCAGAAAGGAAAAGAAAGAGTCGTAAATAAAATTATATTTAAGACAAAAGGTTTAATAAATAACTTAGGTTTAATAAAGTTACCAAAAATCATAAAAAGAAGATAAAATGGCATAACAGGAAAAAGAGAAAATTTAGTAAATATTGATAAGAATAAGAAGAATACAGTTAAAAAGCTGCGTTTTTTAATAAGAAAAACAATTGATAAGTAGAAAAATAAATTATTAATAGAATCCATTTGTCCCCAAACTGAACTGTTATAAATAATTGGAGGACCTAATAAATATAGAGCGCTTGCAAGTAAGGATTTTTTCTCGCCAATATAGCCTCGTAAAAATAAATATATAAATAGTCCTAAAATTAAATCAGCAATAATTGAAGGAAATCTTATAAAAAATACTAGTAAAATATCATTAATCCAATGTGCTTTTCCAGGATCTAAATGTAGAAAATGAACTAATGTCTTGGCGGTTAACAAAAAGACTTCATATGTTCCCCTTAATACATAAATAGTTCCTGGGGGTTGATCAACATCCCTCATTCCACCCGGAGATTTTACTGTATAAACCTTATCTATCCCGTAGGAATAACTTTTGTATACCCACTCTTTATAGATGTAAAAATCTACGTGTGGATATCGATGCATTACTTGCGTGAAGAAAAAAAGTCTTAGTATAAAAGAAAAAAATATAAGCAGGATTATAAATTTGAAGCTCAACAATTTACTCACTAAATGTATTATTAAAGTAAATTAACTGAAATTACAAGAAATAAAAAGAGGAAATCTATAGTGAGCCGACCGAGATTCGAACTCGGGACCAAGAGCTTAAAAGGCTCCTGCTCTACCGCTGAGCTATCGGCCCACGTAATTAGCATCATTAATTATACCAATAGCCTTGAGTATTGACAAGCAAATACTAAAAACTATATAACTTACATAAATTGAAAGGAGGTGAATTATGACAGATATTGGCAGTACAATAGTTACTTCTTTTAACAATGCTTTCTACGCTACTGTAAACTTTATACCAAGATTTTTAACTGGTGCAATAATTTTAGTAATTGGTTTAATAGTTGGATCACTAGTAAAACAAGCAATTGTTACAGGGTCGAAAACCTTAAAAGTTGAAAGCTATTTAAAAAAATATGGAGTTCCAGAATTACAAAGTGAATTTTCTTGGACAAATATCTTAGCTGAAATCGCTAGATGGTTTATTATCGTAGTGTTTTTAGTTCCTACAGCAGATGTTTGGGGACTTCCACAAATAATTACAATTTTAAATCAAGTTTTGTTCTATATTCCTAATGTCTTTATAGCAGCTGTAATTGCTTTGGTTGGATTTGTTTTTGCCAGAATTGCACATGATGTAGTACTTGCATCAGTAAAAGGTGTTGATTCTCAAACAGCCAATACTTTAGCTCAAGTTGTTAGATGGGCAATTGCAATTTTTGTAATTCTAGCTGTACTAAATCAATTAGGAGTTGCTTCTGATTTAATCAGAATACTCTTTACTGGTTTCGTAGCAATGATTGCTTTAGCTGGAGGAATTGCATTTGGATTCGGTGGACAAGGAGTAGCAAAAGACATATTAGAAGGTATAAGGAAAAAATTGAAATAGAATTTGCCTTTGTGCCTACTTTTACGGTATAATTATGTTATGCCGCCATCGTCTAGTGGCCTAGGACACCTGGTTTTCAGCCAGGGAATCAGGGGTTCGACTCCCCTTGGCGGTACTAAAGTTGTTTTTTCTACGTTGGCATTAGCGATTAGCTTGAAAGGAAGGCCTAACTCCTCGGTTCCAATATCATCATCTTTATAATAAATACCTTTTGGAAACAAAAGCTGTTGGAATCTTAACTTTTGATCAAAGGGTGCATCTAGCCATATTGTAGATACCTTCTTAAATAACTCTTCAGAAAGACTCATTAAATAGTCTATGTCTGCGTCAATGTTCTTAATTTCGTCTCTTTCCACTTCGTTGGTGACAATATTAGCTTTGACGATTTCCATTTGTTCTTTAAAATCATCATCTGAGATTATTCCTTTTAAATTCTTTTCAAGCAACATTTGCCTTCGAATGTTAAGATTATGTAGGCCTTTATCTATTCTTGCTTTATCTACAAGTACTGACTGTTGTTTCATTTTCCAAACATCTGTCAATATTTCCTTAAAAAGTTTAATAAATGCTTCATTAGGTTGTATTTGCTTTAATAAATAAATAAAAGATTCTTCTAGGCGTTCTTTTCTTACTCGTGTTTCTCCGCAAATGCAATGGTAATAAGCGTATTTGTTTGATCGTCCCGTAGACTTGCTTCCTGTTAAATTCTTACCACATGAAAGACACTTTGCAATTCCTCTTAATGGAAACTCAGGATTGTTAACTATCCTTGGAACTGCTGACACCGATCTTCCCTCACGTACCATCTGAGCCCTCTGAAATAAGTTAGGTGAGATTATTTTCTCATGTAAGCCTTCTTGCTCATCCCAGTCTTTTACCTTGATTATGCCCATATAAAGCTTGTTCTCTAAAATTTTGGTAACTGTTTGAGGAGACAATTTATTGTCTTTCTTGGTTCTTACGCCCCATTTATTAAATCTGTCAGTAATTTGTTTTATTGAATAGTTGCCCGAAGCATAAAGCTCAAAAGCTTGACGAACAAATGTAGCATTTTTTTCATCTATCACCATTCCAGTTGGAGTATTTCTATATCCTAATGGAGGAGCCCATGCCCATAGACCTTGTCTTACGCGTTCCTTAAGACCTTCCCGCGTTCTGTCTGCTCGAACATCATTATCGAATTGAGCAACTGCAGCAAACATATTTTCTAAGAATTTTCCAGTCGAACTTTCATCAATATTTTCATTCACTGATCTTAGAACAACACCGCATCTTGATAATGCAGCTCTAATGTAATGATGATCGTCCGCTTGCCTTGCAAACCTATCTATTTTGTGGACTAACACAGCATCTACTTTACCTTTGTTCTTTATGCAATATTCAAGCATTTTGCCAAGCTGAGTTCTATCAGCTGATCTAGCTGATTCTCCTTGTTCTTCAAATATTTGAAGAACATTCCAGCCCTGCTTTTCAGCATACTCGCTACATAGTTTTCTTTGAGAATCGAGACTATAACCCTGAAGCTGTTCTTTAGAGCTTACTCGGGTATAGACAACAACATTCATAATACTCTTACTCATAATTATGATTTCTTTTTGAGGCTAAATCAATACCTGTAGTTGTGTCTTTGGAACCAACGATATCTGAAATAACTCCAGCTAATTTAGTAAAGATATTTATCAATTCCTCAATTTCTCTATCGGTATACTTATCTGAAGATTTACCTAATATTTTCCTTGCCTTCTTAACAGAAAATGGCTCCATAATATTAGTATGTGGGAATATGTGGCCAAGTGTAAGATTAGGGCACTTTTTGTACTCAATTTACAAGACAATTACGCTCAGAGGATTAGATCAGATCTCTTGCTTTAGCTCCTAAAGCTTTTGCAATTTTGTTGAGAGAGTCTATACTTGGTCTACGCTGGCCCGTCTCTAATAAGCCAATGAAGGTTGTACTTAACCTTACTTTATCAGCTAATTCCTCTTGTGTTAATCCTACTTGCTTTCTCATTCTTTTTAAACGATTAGCAAAAGCTTTGTCCTTATTGGTTATTGCCATATGCTAAGGCTAGCAAGAATTGGCAAATAAGTTTATTAACTACAAGTACAGATTTCATAGCTAAAACTATTGACATTTTACTAACTGACAGTTATGCTCATTCCGATGGAGAAAAATAAAAAAAATTGGTTATCCTCCTTGCTAATAGTAATTTTTGGGCCTTTTGGCATGTTCTTTTGGGGTTTACGAGTAGGATTAGCTTCTCTAGTAGGAATTGCTGTCTTTATACTAATAACAACTATTTTAAGCTATGGAGTAGATATCAAATATCAACTCCTCATAAGGATTGTTTACTTAATCATTCACGTTAAATTATTAAGAATGGATGATCAAGAGACCGAAAACCTAAGACATATAGGAGTCAAAGAGTTCTTATACCTGTCAAGCATGATTCTTTTAAACTTCCTTTTTTTTGGATTCCTGGGATTTATTGCTATTTCAATATTGAAGAGGTTCTAGATGAAAAACAAAATTATAGCTATTTTTGTTTTGACGATTATTGTATTCGCAATAACAGTGTTTGACATTAATCATACAATATCCAAGTTTGAAGCTGAGCAGCTTGTGAAGTCCCAATCTGAAGTCGCAAAATTAACAGCAGATACTACAATAAACTGGCATGTTGATGCAATTAATAAAGAAGATTATTGGATAGTTCAGGTTTATCAAGTTGTTCAGTATAAAGATCATCCGGAAAACAATCATGAGTCTACATTTAATTGGTACAAAGTTGATAAAAAATCTGGTCAAATTACCTGCTCTATGTTCTTATATGATTCAAAAGGTGTATTAAATAAAAATGGGAAAGTAAATAATTGCTACTAGATGTCTTCTTTCTAACGACTAGCTTATCGGTTCAAGACACGATCAGTAATCTTGAAATGAGACGAAGTTCTGACTTTAAAGCTATTTAAATTTGTAAAAATCCCCTCAAACGTCTATAAACTATAAATCCTGCGGTACTAATCTTGACTACGAAGGTTTTTAAACTCTAGCTATGTAATACATTACATGTATTTAATTACACAGCTAATAATTTTGCAATTAAATAACTTTACTATCTTATAATATCATACTTTAGCTTCAATTGTAAGAAATCTGCGCCAGTAAATAGCTTCTTCTTTACTTTGTTCAAGATACTGCTGGGACTCCCAAGCGTTTTTAATGTGTAATCATTACATGTTTTGATGGTATATATTTATGTCAATACAATCATGAAATGGGATCTATCTGCGTAAGACTAATTGAGTGGTGCGTCAGGCTTACTTATGTTCTTAATTAATTCTACAAGCTTTGCTGCTTTATTATCAAAATATTCTTTATAGAATTGGCTTGAATTCATTTGAATAATTTCAATCTTCTCTGGACTTATTTGCTTAACGTTATAGATTTTGCTACTTATATCTGACTCTTGTATTCTTTTTATTTTATCAGCAATTTTCTTTGATATTTCTTTAGGATTTTTTTCACCCTTAAATGGAGAAACAATTATTAGTTTTTTTTCAGGATATTTATTTACAGATTCAATAATTAAATTATTGATATATGTGTCAAAAAAGCTATATCCGATTATAATAAAGAAATCTCTTTCATCAAGAATTTCTTTGAATCGAAAGGTCAAGCTAAGAAAAGGGTCGACAGATAACATTTTCGCCTCTTGTCCAAATATTAGAAGTGGAATAAATGAGGTGAGGGGTAATTTATCTTCTTTTCTAACTTGTCCCTTCATTATTTCATCGTCAACACCTGCTATAGATTTTGTCCAGTTTAAAGAACCGTGTATTTTGTAGTAATTCATCCTATATTTTTCAACCTGATCTTGGCTATCAAACGCATTTTGCCAATCTCCTGATTGAAAACCATCGTTCAATACAGTTTCAGCTGATGTGTTAAAGAATTTTTCAAAAACAAGATCATAGTTTATTGTAAAAAAATCCAGAACAAATGGTTTATCGCTAGTATCAGTAAGAAATTGTTTAACTGGAGTAAGTAACGTCTGTGATTTGGGAGCATCAAAAGATAACCAATTTGGTAGATATGTATATTCAATCTTAGAAAGCAAAGTCTTAAAAACATCTTGTTCCCTATACTCAAATTTTAATATCTTTTCACTCCAATTGCCTACCATCGGATGAGGAATTATATAGTCACGATTGACAATTTTTCTTAAAAGAAATACAAATTCTTCGATATTTGGAATATAATCCGTTTGCTTTGAAGCAATATTTTTCCAACTTTTTTGGTATTCAAGACAAGAAATAATAAATCTAAAAATTTCAACTTCATCCTTATTTCCTTCATGCTCTATTATTCGACCAAGGTCATCAATCATCATTTTTGAAGTTTTACAACCAGCCTCAACCGTAGCGCCCGCTCCTGTAAAAAAAACTACCTTTTTTGATAATTCTTCAAGTGTCATGCTTAAATAAACCAAAGTGTCTTTTTGGCAATCTTCGAGTTTGGTAATCCATTTGAGAAGTAATAAGCCTTTTCGGACAACTCTTTGGCATATTCAATTGTGACTGGGACAGCTTTCTGTTTAATGGATCTCCAATACAACCTTGAAAATTCATATACTTGGTCTAATAGGTCTATAACTTCATTTTTGTCCCTAATGTCTACGCCGTTATGAGCAGTTATAGTGATTTTTACTGGGTATTTATCATCACCTTTATAAGTTGAGATATCGTCACTGTGTCTTTCATTATTGAATAAAATAAATACACTTTTTTTAAGTTCGACAACGGTTCCGCTAACTGGGATTTTACCAGGATAACTTTTATCAAAGCATATGTAATCTTTTGCTCTAGTATCATTTATATTAAGGACAGTATATGGAATATTTAAGTTGAGATTTTTAAATACTTCCGCTAAAGTTGCTGACTCTTTGTTTCCCCACTCTTTAAAATAATGAATTATTAATTTTTGAGGCTCTCCGTTTTCTACTATGTGATTATTAATGGCGTCTTCAAGGCTTTTTTTTAAATTTTCTTGTGTATACTCAAAGCAACTTAAATCCTTAAAAACTCCACTATTATTAAAACATACAGTATTCCCAATGTACCTAGTTCCACCAGGAGATTTAATAATTTTTTCTCCAAAACCAACCAACAAACAGTTACCTAAGTCTCTCTTTAATTTCCAAGGTATTCCTCCAACTTTAGCTAAAATTGCAATCGCCATATTAGGAAGATAAAAATGTATAGCTTGTGATTTAAGCTTTATAGATTCAATAACCTGAGAAGTAATGTTTAAATTTAAAAGCGATTCTTTTATTTTAAAATAAATTAATTTTTCATCCTCATTTGCTGTTTCTTCGCTAAAAGGGGATATATACAATGCAACATACTTTCTTTGCGAATCAAGTGTTAAACTTTTTAAGCGTTCTTCTATCTGTTCTAGGGCAGTGTTTGAGCTTTCGAAACTAATAGAATTCTCTATATCCAAGTCGAATGGGATTTTTGAAAAACTTTCCAATCCAGGAAAATGTCTATAACCATATTTGAAATATTTATATAGACTATTAGCTATATCTTTATCCGTTTTTGAATAAATAAATATAAACTTAACTTTATCTACATCTTCGGGTACAAAATACGGTCCGTAATTTGAGAAACCACGATATGGGTCATACTCAGTTTTTCCTTCCCCGAATTCTAGCAAATTTTTTTCTCTAGGAATTTCGATTATTTCGCTTTCTTTAAGCTCTCTTAGTCCAGATGCTAGAACCTGAACTCCCCGTGCTATATCTTTTCCTTTTAAGTGTGATTCATAAAAAGTTGTTATTAAGCTGTAATGATTTATAAAAGAAAAGTCTTTTGACGATGCAAATGATAATCTAAGATTAGAATCAATTTCTCTATTGAGTAATGGCTTGCCGGTTTTGATTATCTCCTCGTCTAAAAATTTTGTTCTGAAAATCTCCTTGTCTAGTAAAACTTTCTTAACAGTTTGATGTTCTAAATTTAGTTCTGAGATAGATTGTTTATGTATTTTGGAATTTTGACTTCCTAATCCAATCGTTAAGTAGTATTTGTCAAACTGTTTATCAATTTTTAAATTCCATACGTTATACTCATAATAATCGTCTGTTGTTGCTGGCTGCTTTTTTTCCCAAATCTCCAGATCATCAATGAAATTGGATGCTGTAATAAATTCTTTATGCTGGAAATAGGATTTAAATTTTGAGGAGAGATACAATGGAATAAAAAATGGTTCTTTTTCAAGATTAAATGTAAATTGCTTCAATTCATTGTCTGCCTCCTCTTTTTCAAATTTTATACTTACGTGACTATTCTGATGAGCAATCGAGTTTAAATAAGATGCAAAATCGGTACTAGTGTTATTTAGGTTTCGTAGGAGATAATCTATGGTAAAAACACGTGAGAATTTGTAGTCTTTTCCCGGCTTAAAGAATATATCTATCGAATCTTTTGGATACGTTATTAATACTTGATTAATTAGTAATTGCGACATATAAGTAAATTGTAAATATATTTTACTACATTTCTATACGCCTTACATTATACTCTGTTAACATCTAAACACTGGTATTGATTTAATCCGATTTAAGTAACATTGAGACTCCTTGGGGTCTTTTAGCTCATGGTGTGTAATCGTTACATATTTAAGAAAGAAAAAAAGAAGCAAAAAAAGAAAGAATATTTTTAAATTTTATTAAACTAAAGGACTAATAGACAAAGGCTGGTGTGAGGCTAGGTCTAATGATTGTCTGCCATTGCTCAAGGCTGCTGCGTATTTGGTTCCAATTCTCTATAATTTGGGGTACTAAATAACTTCTAATCCTTTGCTTTCGTTATGAACATGTTTAACCATTTTTTCTTGATAGACACGCACTCCTTCTTTTTGTGGCACGCTATATGAACCATATAAAATATTTCCTTTATATATGCTTGTAATACCTTGATAGATTAAGCTAAGTAATCTATTTTCACCAGTAATTTTATAATTCGCTCTAACTATATCTGGAAGTTCTTCTAAAACTCTTCCAAGATTAAGTCCTTCAACTGCTCTTTTAACTCCTAACCAAAATGCATCAGCTAAGAATTCAAAATCAACTCTTGGTCCATCATAAGTCATAGTATCTGCCATTGCTCTTATTGTTGAATCAATGTTTCCCACTTGAGTAGCGATGTGGTGTGGATAGTCAAACCATGTGTATGGATGATCAAGATACATGCTTTTTCCGACAGCCTCTAAATCAAGTTCTTCACCCATAGTGGAGACATTACGTGCTAAATTTTGCCAAGCAGGTCCACCAGAACACATTTGAAAACCTTCAGTAATTAAGGGAAGCTCTTGACCAACTACTTTTTGCGAAACAAATCTTAAATAAGAACTTAAATCTGGCTTAGAGACTCCTTCGGCTTTTGCAAATTGATCAAGAACAAATTCTCTGTAGGGTGGAATTACTAAACGCTGTCTTCTTTCGTACATAGTTACTGAATCTAGTAATCTAAAGTTACTTTTTGATGCTCTAACTAGAATTACTGGTTTTCCTCTAAAGAACCCGCTTGATCTTAAAACACTTGGAGGAAGATAATCGCCATTTAGATCAGGTAGTTGGGTAATTTCATAAATTCCTAAGATTTTTTCAGTATCCAATCCTCTTTCTGTAAAATGATCAACTCCAACTGATTCTTGCATAGCATCTCTTGCTTCTAGCTCTCCATAGCCATCGTAAAATGGGTATCTTGCCATTGGTTCTCGCATATCCATATAGCCTCTATATGCGACCGAACCATTTCTAGCAATTGTTGTAGCGCCAACCCCTTTAAAATTAACGACATATTCCTTGCCATCAATTTCTACAGTTTCATCAGCTTCTAATACTCTTCCGCATTCATATGGACTTGACATGATTTTAGTTAAAGCCTGTAAGTCAGTAGAAAAACCAGCATACATATCCGGAGTAACAACGACTCTAAGTCCGCCTTCAACTACTGCTCTAATCTGAGGGTTGTTGGTGACTAGCGGAGACTCATATAGTGCGCTAGTCATAGCCGGCAATGTATATTCAATATTCGCATGGATTCTGTTATTGCCGTAAACAGCTAGCACTCTTGGATTAGTTGATATTCTTTCTTTACTTCTATTCATGCTATTTAAATAAAGCCTTTTTCTCTTTGGCTATCTGATCAACCATTGTTTTTCTATATATCCAACCGCCTTCTGGTGGTGGAGTTCTATATGTATCTGTAAATACCATATGAATATATGCATACTCAATGGCATCAAAAATTCCTTTAAAAAGTGAATCAGGACCTGTAAAATTGAATTGTCTACGTACATTTTGGGTCATTGTTCGTAAAACAGCATGTAAATCCAAATTAGCAAGACTACCTCTAAGTCCTTCCCAAACCATGAGCGCTAAGCTATCAAAATCTACTTTAGGGCCACCATCAGTAATTGTGTCTGCAAAGCCCCTAAGCGCCTTATCTATATTCATTACATGGTTTGTGACATGATCTTTATAATCGAAAGGAACAGATTGTGATAAATAATCTTTATGTGGCTCTACTGCTTCTAAATCAAGTTCTTCACCTAAAACTGAAACATTTCTGGCCAAATTTTTCCATTTTGTCTTTCCTGCAGACATTTCATATCCTTGAGTAATTAATGGCACTTCTTGCCTGAACAATTTTTGAGTCAAATATCTCAAATATGTATCCATATCTCCAGGTTGTCCTTCAGCCTTATGAAATTGTTCTAAGATTAGCTCTCTTAAACCAGGAATATAAAATTGCATTTGTCTTTCATACATAGTTACTGAATCAAGTAGCCTAAAATGACTCTTTGACGCTCTTACTAAAAGAGTAGGTTCTGTAGAAAGTCTATTTTCTTGTTTTAATACTGCTGGAGAAGTATATTCACCATCTACTCCTGGCATTCTCAGGATTCTATAGATTCCCAAAACTTTTTCTGTATCAATACCTTGCGCTCTTAAGTCAATTGCATTATCTCGTTCAGACTGTGCATAACGAGCATCTAGTTCGCCAAAACCATGATAAAAAGGATAGACTGCTAAACGATTAAGTACAGCAGTATTATTTTCAAAAGCTATTTCACCGTTTCTAAAGACTGACGTTGCGCCAACCCCTTTAATATTTACTGTATACTCGACTCCGTCAATCATGACTGTTGGATCTGCCTCTAAAACTCTTCCGCATTCAAAAGGACTAGACATAACTGTAACGTCTGCCCTAGCTGCTGGAAGTAATCTAAAATATGTTTGAGGTAAGATTATTACTCTTAAATTATCATGGACAACCCTTCTTACATTCGGATCATCAGTTACAGTAAAGGATTCATATTGAGTAACTGTGGTTGCGGGTAATGTATATTCAATATTTGGCACCGTTGATGGACCATATACTCTTGCGATACGGGGATTAGTTGTAATTAATGGTAAAAACTCTTTTGGTTGAGCCATAAGTTCGATATTATAGGATAATTTAAGCGCATGAGCAAGTTATGCTATCATTAATTTATGAGCGAAGCTAGAAATGATGTTCAACTTATTCAAAGAGCCATTCGTACAGCCCATGAAATAAAGCGTGCAAAGCAGGGGTATGAACCTGATCATATGTGGGGACAAAATGGTAATGGCTACAAAATTTATGAACACTCATTTAAACCTGTTTTGCAAGGTGAAACATTACCAAGTCTTATTGCCGGAAACCCTAATCCTGTTGTAGTAGATTTAATGGGGCCTAGTACAATGCTATACACCCTATTCAAGACTTTACCACCTGAAGTACATCCAACTGGTTTTTCGCTTGCATTAACAGATTTAAGAAGAAATCCAAAATCCATCGACAAAGATACTGAACTAAATATTACCCATGTCGTAGGAGATATTCATGCTAAGGATACATGGCAAGCTTTGACACATGCAATGGAACAAAAACTTGGCGATAAAAAAGCAGATTTAGTTGTTTCAAGGGCTTTGGGTGGACTTTCGCAAATTGCAGTAGATGATGATATGCATGCAATAATAATGGATAAAATCTGGAAAATTACAGCTGATGGAGGTGTAATTATCTTACAATTGCCACATACGTACTCTCCTCACACTAAATTTGAAGATAAAGCATTACGATTATTAGCTGATTTACGTGAACAAGGTGCAGAAACTAGATTTGATAATCAAGGATCTTTTCCCTTGGTTTATGTTAGAAAACCACTAAATTCTTCTAATAATTTAAATTTTCCCTCCGGTAGTTAAGCGGCCAATTCTTTAAGTGTTTCTTTAAAAGTACTCAATAGTTTATCGTCATAAATTGAAACAAAAATTATTTCTTTTTTAGCTTTTTTAAATATTTTCTGAATATTTTCCATTTGTTTTTTATCTAAATTATCAGCTTTTGTAATCGCAATTAATTCATTTTTAGATAATAAATCTGGATTATAATCTTCTAATTCTTTTCTAATAACTTCATAATCGGAAATAAAATTAGCTGATGCTGAATCTATACAATGAACAATTATTTTAGTTCTCTCAATGTGTTTTAGAAATTTAATGCCTAAGCCTTTACCAGTTGACGCGCCTTCAATAAGACCAGGGATATCAGCCAGGATTAAGTTGTCCATTGCACCCAGGTTGGGCTCTAAAGTTGTAAATGGGTAATTGCCAATCTTGGGATGCGCATTAGTTAAAACTTCAAGTAAACTACTCTTGCCTGCATTAGGAAAACCAATCAAACCAATATCGGCAATAAGTTTAAGTTCTAGTTTTAATTCTTTTTCTTCTCCTGGTTCACCTAGTTCTCTATATTTAGGAGCTTGATTGGTTGCAGATTTAAATTCATTATTGCCTCTTCCACCTTTTCCGCCTGTAGCAACTAACATTGGAGTATCAGTGTCTCTAATTTCAAATTTAATACCCGTAGATAAATCTGTGACCACTGTACCAATCGGTAAATATATTGTCGTATGCTTACCATTTCTTCCGAAAAGAATTTGTTTTCCTCCTTTTACTCCATCCTCTCCAACAACTTGTTTAGTGTAGGTAAATGTTTGCAAAGCTGAGATATCATTTACGCCTTGAAAATATACATTTCCACCATTACCACCATTACCGCCATCGGGACCACCACGAGCAGTTTGAGCGTTTCTTTTAAAGGAAGCAGAACCATTACCGCCAGTTCCAGCTTTAACTTTTATAATAACTTCATCTATTAACATGGTCTTATTTTACCATTTTATGCTAAAATTAGCTTTATGAAACTTATTACAACGTCTGGCTGGCAAGATTACGAACTTTTAGACAGTGGCAATCAAAAACGTTTAGAAAAATTTGGGAAATATATTATTGTTAAGCCTGACCCACAAGCAATCTGGAAACCTATGCTTTCTGAAGATATGTGGCAAAAAGCAGATGCAACTTATTCTGATGAGAAAAAAGAATGGTTACCAAATAAACTACCTAATAAATGGGAGCTTTCATATAAAAAGCTTAAATTTTTTGCAAAACTAACTAGCTTTAAGCATACAGGTATTTTTCCTGAACAAATTCTTAACTGGGAATTTATTGAGAAAAAATTACAAAATGTAGATCATCAGCCAAATGTATTAAATTTATTTGGTTACACGGGAATTGCAAGTTTAGTGTGCGTAGCAAATGGTGCAAAAGTAACTCATGTAGATGGTTCAAAACCCTCCATTGGCTGGGCAAGAGAAAATCAAGCTTTAAGTGGATTGTCAGATAAGCCTATTCGTTGGATATTAGACGACGCAATTGAATTTACAGCTAGAGAAGCAAGGCGAGGAAATAAATATGATGCAATCATTATGGATCCCCCAATCTTTGGTCATGGACCAAATGGAGAAACCTGGGATTTTAATAAAAGTTTCCCAGAGCTTTTGGTTAATTGTAAACAAATTTTAGTAGATAATCCCTTATTTGTCATTGTTAATGCTTATGCAATCTCAGCCTCAAGTTTAATGCTTAAAAACATGCTAGAAGATTATCTTTTATTAGATGATTCCAAAATTGAATATGGAGAATTAGCAATTCAACAAAAAAATAGCACTCGCTCACTTTCTACTGGTATTTTTAGCCGCGCTTAATTTGGTGTAAAATAGTAAAACACATGAAAAAAATTATTTTCCTAGTCATCATTTCAATTCTATTTTTCTTAGTGTTTCCTTTAAAAACAAACGCTATATATGATCCCACAGCTTCAGCAAACAACAAATTTGGCATTCATATTCTTTTCCCTGAGGAAATTGATCAAGCAGCAAATTTAATTAATTCAAGCGGTGGAGACTGGGGATATGTAACTGTACCAATTAGAGATTCAGATAGGGATTTAATTAAGTGGCAAAAATTTATGGATGATTGTAGAAAATTTCATGTCATTCCCCTTTTAAGAATAGCAACCGATGGAGATTATTTTGTCAAAGGTTCTTGGACCATACCTAGTAATCTATATGTTATAGATTTTGCTAATTTTTTGGATTCTTTAAATTGGCCTACTAAAAATAGATATGTAATCATTTTTAATGAAACTAATAGAGGTGACGAATGGGGTGGGTCTCCTGATGCTGCAGCTTATGCCAAAATTTTAGATTTTTCAATTGATGCCTTCAAGAAAAGAAGTGATAAATTCTTCATCATTATGGGTGGACTTGATAATGCTTCAATTAATATCCCTGGAACATCAGTTTATCAACTTACCTATCTTCAACAAATGGAAGATGCAGTTCCAGGTCTATTTAAAAAATTAGATGGATTATCTATTCATGCGTATCCAAATCCAGCTTTTTCTACAGCCCCAAACTATACAGGAACTAACGGTATTTCTTCATTTAAATTTGAACAAAATTTAGTAAAAGAGTTTAGTGGAAAAACCTTGCCAGTATTTATTACAGAGACTGGTTGGACATCAACCAAAATCGATATTCCTACACAAATTGAATATTATAAAGAAGCTTTTAAGAATGTTTGGAATGATAAAACAATTATTGCAGTTACACCTTTTTTACTCCATGCAGAAACTGATCCTTTTAGACAGTTTTCTTTCATTTTAGATAATCACCAAACTGACTTATATAAAGGTTATCAAGGCATCCCCAAAACCAAAGGTTCACCGCAAATTGAACCTGAAACGATTCAAACTACTGCTAAAAGTGTGGTATTAAGAACGAGATATTTTACCTCTGAATTTAGCAAAAATATTGCTAATATGTTTAACCCTCAAGCCAGAAGCTTCATGCGCTGGCTATTTAACTTTTAGGCTTGTGGTATAATTTTTTGATCTTATGAATAGTGATCTAACAGATGAAATTTTCCAAAGTTTTACTCATGGAAATTTAAACATCAAAGAAATAATTCAAAAAATAAAAAGCTTTTTAGAAGAAGATCCTAATGCTGAATACAGCCTAGTAATAGGAACAGATTCACATGAAAAAAATGTTAGTCAACGTCAAATTGGCAGCACTATTAACTTAGTTACAGCAATACTGATTCACCGAAAAGGCTTTGGAGGAAAGTACTTTTGGCGAAGACAAGAGCAAAAAAACATACACTCTTTAAGAGAAAAAATCTATGCTGAAACTATGGTTTCTCTAAGTTTTGCCTCAATTTTTGTACCTTTATTTAAAACAACTTTAAACGGTAAAGCTCCAAATTATAATCTTGAAATCCATGTCGACGTTGGTGAACATGGAGAAACTAGGAATATGATTAAAGAAGTTGTTGGCATGGTTACAGGTAATGGTTATGTTGCCAAAACCAAACCCAATGCCTATGCCGCCAGTTACGTAGCTGATAAGCACACATAATGATTAGACTAATTACCAGAAAAAAAGTAGTAAGAAGAATAAAAAAAGCCCAAAAGCTAGAATGGGAAGATGCATCTGATGTTGAAGCAAAAATTCAGGAAGTATTACAAAGAGTTCCTATGCCGCATATTCTTCCCCAAAATATTCACGGATATAGAACGAGTGGTTCTAAATCTAGAGCTTATGCCAGAATTTGGGCAATGCCAAAAATCTTTCAAAGAGCATTAAAACTTGAACCACATTATGTAATTGAAGTTTTATCTAAGTATTATGATAATTTGCCAGAAGACGAAAAAGCTAAAGTAATCATTCATGAACTTTTGCATATACCCAACAACTTTTCGGGAGCACTAGTTCCCCACCAAACAAAATCTAGAAATTTACACCGGCTTGCGGATAAATTATTTGAAGTATATAAACATAATCAATGATAGTAATAATTCACGGAACAGACATAGCTAAGTCCAGGAATTTCTATATTGAAACCCGTCAAAAAATTGCAAATCCAGTAATTTTTGAAGGTAAAAATTTAGATTACAATACATTTTTTCAAACTTTTGAAGGAGATTCCTTGTTCACCTCTGATAAAGATGTATTTGTCGAAAATTTGTTTACAAATAAAAAAAGCAATTCTACTGATTTAAAGCAAATCGTTGAGTATATAAATAAAAATCCCAATTTAAACCTTGTTTTTTGGGAAGATAAAGAATTAACTAAGGCGCAAGTTGCACAAATAAAAAAAGCCCAGGTTAATCTTTTTAATTATCCGCAAATTTTATTTACATTTTTAGATAGTATTTATCCCAAAAATTCCAAGACTCTCAGTCTTTTTAAAGAACTTGAAAGACAAATGGAAACAGAACTTATCTTTTATATGATTATTCGACAATTTAGGCTTATGTTAGGTGTTGAATTAGATTCCCAAATCGATGAAACAAGAAGAATGGCTCCTTGGCAAGAATCCAAAATAAAATCTCAAGGATCACGTTTTAATAAAAAGGATTTAATAAATTTATATAAAAAATTAATGGATATTGATTATGAAACTAAATTTGGCTTAAGCTCTAGCTCGCTTTCTAAAAGGATTGACTTTTTCCTTATGGATTTATAATATATGGTAATGATAATAGAACCTTCTATTTTCAAATCTTACGACATTCGCGCAATTTACCCCACAGAGCTGGATGAAGAAGGAACAAAAAAAATAGTTCAATCTATTTTTAAAGTAATTTCCCAAAAATCTGGTAAAGATAAGCTTAAATTAGTCTTGTCTAGAGACATGAGGGTTTCTTCTCCAAGTCTTTCCGAGGCAGCTCAACAAGCCTTGATTGATTGCGGTGTTGAGGTTTTAGATATTGGAATTGCTTCTACTCCATCTATGTATTTTGCAGTTTATGAATTAAAAGCTGATGGAGGTATTCAAATTAGCGCTTCCCACAATCCAAAAGACTATAACGGTTTAAAAATTGTTATGAATTCAGACAATGGTCTTATTAAGATTGGCAAAACCACTGGTATGGAAGACGTTAAGACTCTAAGTCTTGATGGACAACCTTTAGTTAAGACTGAACCAGGAAGTGTAACTGAAGTTTCTGACATTGTTTCTAAAGAAGTTGAAAACTCATTAAAAATTGCAGGCAATCCTGAAGTTAAGGAATATAAAATAGTTGCTGATGCTGCAAATTCCATGGGAGCAGTTTATTTAAATGAACTTTTCAAAGTTATCCCAGGAAACTTAATCCGCATGAATTTTGAATTAGATGGAACTTTCCCAGCTCACCAAGCTGATCCACTTGATTTTAAAAACCTTGAAGACTTACAAGCAAAACTTTTGGAAGAAAAAGCTGATATTGGTTTTGCTCCAGATGGAGATGGAGATAGATTTTTCTTTGTTGATGAGAAAGGTCAAATCGTTCCCCCATCGATCATTACTTCTTTAGTAGCCAGAGAGCTTTTGAAAACAAACCCAGGCGCAACAATTCTTTTCGACGTTAGATACGTCTTAAACCCAATTAAAATTATTGAAGAAAATGGTGGAAAGTATGACATTACTAAAGTCGGACATGCTTTTATTACCGAAAAAATGCATGAAACAGGTGCAATTTTCGCAGGTGAATCTTCGAGTCATTTCTTTTATAAATTAGCAGGAAATGGCGAAGCTCCCATGCCAGTTATCTTAACTGTCTTAGGTGTTATGACCAGAGAGAATAAAAAATTGTCTGAAATAGTTGAGGAACTTAGGAGAAGTTTTGAATCCGGTGAATTTAATTTTAAAGTCTCAAACTCTAAAGAAATTTTAGAAAAATTAAAAGAAAAATATGCAGATGGTGATTTAAATGATATGGATGGAATTGCAATCACCTATCCTGATTTTAGATTTAGCGTTAGAACCTCAAATACAGAACCATTACTTAGATTAAATGTTGAATCTTTAGACAAAGACAAAACACAGGCTAAATTTGCTGAACTTAAAGACTTTATTAACTCACTAGCTAAATGATTGACTTAAATAACCCATTATCTTTTAAAAATTTAGATCCTAAGGATGTTTATGGATCAACTGGGCTTTTGGCTGATCAGTGTGAACAAATTTGGGAAGATGCTAAATTATTAACTTTCCCTGATAACTATACTGGTTTTGACAATATAATATTATGCGGAATGGGTGGATCTGCCTACAGCAGCTATATAATCCAATCATTATTTAAAGACAAATTAACTGTTCCCTTAATTTATAACAATGACTATGACTTACCTGCATTTGCAGATGAAAAAACTTTAATAATTCTTTCAAGTTATTCTGGAACCACTGAAGAATCTCTTGCATGCGCCAATGAGGCAATTGCTAAAAACTTAAAAGTAACTGCTATAACCAACGGTGGACCACTTTCACAAACACTTAAAACTAATAATATGCCAGCATTAATTTTTGATCCTAAAAATAATCCTTCGGGTCAACCTAGACTTGGGACTGGTTACATGATTTTAGGCACAATTATTTTACTTACTAAACTTGGAATTTTAAATGTAACTGAAGACGAAGTTAAAGCAGCCATTTCAGAACTCAGAGCAAATCAAGAAAATATAAAAAAAGCCGCAATTGACCTTGCTCCCCAACTTAAAGATTTCTTCCCTTTAATTATGTGTAGCGGATTCTTACATGGCAATGCGCACGTTTTAAGAAATCAATTTAACGAAACATCTAAATCTTTTGCTGCATTTGAAGACATTCCTGAATTAAATCATCATTTAATGGAAGGTTTTAAATATCCTGGAGGGTTAAAAATGAAAACATTATTTTTAGATTCAGATTTGTATGACCCAAAACATTTAAAAAGAATTCAGCTAACTGAAGATGTTGTTACTAAAAACAATATTCAAAGTGTCCATTTTAAGGCTTTAGGATCAACTAAATTGTCGCAAATGTTTGCTGTTTTAGCTTTTGGTGGATTTGTAACTTTTTACTTAGGAATTTTATATGGTGAAGATCCAAGCTTAATCCCCTGGGTTGACTACTTTAAGGAACAGCTTAAGAAATAACTCACTTGTAAAAAAGTGGTATTATATACATAATTAATTATATGGCTGCCCGATCCCATTTTATAGCCTGGTTTAGAGAAGTTAACAAGCACGATGTTCCCCTAGTCGGTGGAAAAGGAGCAAATTTAGGAGAAATCTACAATGCTGGTATTCCAGTCCCCAACGGATTTGTTGTTACAGCTAATGCCTATTATCATTTTATTCGAGAGAATTCTTTAGCAACTAAAATTCAACATTTAATTTCAACCGCTGATTTTAATAATCCCAAGTCTTTAGACCAAGTTTCAAAACATATTAAAAAACTAATTTTGGAAGGGAAAATTTCTGATGAATTGACCCATGAATTAGCTGGTGCATATGGAAAACTCGGTACATTACTAAATGAAGCATTGGTTGCAGTTAGATCTTCAGCAACCGCAGAAGACCTTGCAAACGCCTCATTTGCTGGACAACAAGAAACATTTCTAAACGTTAAGGGTGATGCAGTGCTTTTGGAAAAAATTAAAGAAGGCTGGGCATCACTTTTTAATGCGAGAGCTATATTTTATCGACACCAACAAAAATTCGATCATGTAAAAACAGGAATTGCTCTGGTTGTACAGAAAATGGTTGAATCTGATAAATCTGGAATCATGTTTACAATTGACCCTGTAAATAATGATAAAGAAACAGTAGTCATTGAGGCTATTTTCGGTTTGGGAGAATTAATCGTTCAAGGAGAAGTAAATCCTGACCACTATGAAGTCAGAAAAAATGATTTAACAATTTTAAAAAAAGAAGCTAATTATCAAGCGTATTCGATGGTTAAGAAAGGAATAAATAATAAGAATATTAAACTTGATAAGAATAAAGGATCAAAACTTAAACTCTCTGATAAGGAAATTAAAGAGTTAGCGACTTTGGGTAAAAAATTGGAAAAACATTATTACTTTCCTCAAGATATTGAATGGGCAGTTGAAAAAAATAAAGTCTATATTGTGCAAACCAGAGCTGTAACCACTACTAACACCCAAGCTAAAAAGACTACAGTAGATACCCAAAGCTTAGAACTTCTTCTAAAAGGTGATCCGGCAAGTCCAGGTATCGGCAATGGACCGGTAAGAATTATTAAATCTGCTAAAGAAATTGACAAAATTCTTCCCGGAGACGTTTTAGTAGCGCCACAGACTAATCCTGATTATGTTTCTGCAATGAAAAAAGCCAGCGCAATTGTAACTGATAGTGGTGGTAGAACTTCCCACGCTGCAATTGTCTCAAGAGAGCTGGGTATTCCTGCAGTAGTTGGTACAGAGCACGCTACGACTAAATTAACTAACAATGAGGTTATTTCAGTTGATGGAAGTAAAGGTGAAATATATAAAGGAGGGATAATTAAAGACATTTCTCCTAAGGTTTTAGAATTTGAAAATATAAAAACGGCGACAAAAGTTTACGTAAATTTAGCTGAACCTGAAGCTGCTGATCGTGTAGGAAAATTAAACGTTGATGGAATCGGACTTTTAAGAGCTGAATTTATTATGGCCAATATTGGAGTTCATCCTAAAAAAATGATTCACGATGGCAAACGCCAAGAATATATTAATAAATTAGCTGAAAATCTTGCTAAATTCTGTACAGCATTTAATGGAAAACCAGTTGTCTACAGAGCGTCTGATTTTAAAACTAACGAATACAGAAACCTAATTGGTGGCAAAGACTATGAACCACTTGAATCAAATCCTATGCTCGGCTACAGGGGCGCATTTAGGTATATGCATGATCCCGAAGTTTTTAAACTTGAACTTGAAGCGATTAAAAAAGTCAGAAACGAAATGGGGCTTAAAAATCTGTGGATAATGGTTCCCTTTGTTCGTACAGTTGAAGAGCTTGAAAAAGTCAAAAGCATAATTACGAATGCCGGACTTATCAGATCTGAAACCTTTAAAATTTGGATGATGGTTGAAATCCCTACGAATGTAATTTTACTTGATAAATTTATAAAAGTGGGAATTGATGGCGTGTCTATTGGCTCAAATGACTTAACGATGCTTATGATGGGAACTGACAGAGATAATCATGAAGTAGCAAGTGAATTTAATGAAATGTATCCATCGATGATGTGGGCTTTTGAACACGTTGTTAAAACAGCTCATAAATATGGGATTACTTCTTCTTTGTGTGGTCAAGCTGCCTCAACATACACCGAACTTATTAAAAACATGGTCTTCTGGGGCGTAACTAGCCTATCTGTTTCTCCAGACGCGGTAGACAATACCAGACGCCACATTTTACAATTTGAAAAGGAGCTTTTGAGAAAATAATATGGCTAGAATTAAACAAATCCTTGCACGAGAAATACTAAATGCAAAAGGTGAGCCAACCATTGAAACAACTGTTATTCTAAGTGATGGCGCTACTGGCATCGCTTCTTGTCCAAGTGGTACGTCTGTAGGCAAGTATGAAGCACTAGAGCTTAAAGACAATGACCCTAAACGATATCAGGGCTTAGGAGTTTTGAATGCAATTGAAAATATCAACAAACTCTTATCCCCTCTTTTAGTTGGCATGGAAGCTTCAAATCAACAAATAATTGATAAGAAAATAATTGAGCTCGATGGCACATTAAATAAGTCAAAGCTAGGATCTAATGCCACACTTTCTCTTTCAATGGCAATCGCTAAAGCTAGTGCCAGATCTGCAGTTCTTCCGCTTTTTCTTTATCTTCGTGAATACGTCAAAAAGGATGAAGTTAATGCTCACCGAATTCCTACACCTTGCTTTAACATCCTTAATGGTGGAAAGCATGGTGGAGGCAATGTTGATTTTCAGGAATTCTTAGTTATACCTGCATCATCAAAATCATATAGCGATGCACTGCTTTATGGAAATAATACTTATTTTTCCTTGAAAAAAGTATTAGAACAAAATAATTTATCAAGTCTTATTGGGATCGAAGGCGGATTTTCTCCTAAGCTTGGTAACAATATTGACGCTTTAACCTTAATCAAACAAGCTATTGAAGCAGCAAATTTAAGAATTGGCTTTGATATGTTTATTGGTTTAGATGCAGCGGCAAATAATATCTACGATGACGGAAAATATCAAATTAAAGACAAATCAACCAGCCTAACAGCCAAAGATTTGATTGACATTTATAGTAATATTAATGATCAATTTCATCTTCTTTATCTTGAAGATGGATTAGAGGAAGATGACTGGCCTGGATGGCAAGAGCTTTATGCAAGAATGTCAACCCAAACTATGATTGTAGGAGATGATTTAACAGCAACTAATCCATTTAGGCTTTCAGAAGCAATGCAAAAAAGAGCGGTGAGCGCAATTATCATTAAACCAAATCAAATTGGAACTGTAATCGAAGCCCTTGCTGTATCAGAAATGGCTAAAGAAGCTGGGCTTAAAATAATCGTATCTCATAGAAGCGGTGAGACAAATGATGATTTTATAGCTGATTTTGCAGTTGCAGTTAGCGCAGACTATGTTAAATTTGGAGCGCCTGTTAGAGGTGAGAGAGTCGCTAAATATAATAGATTACTTGCCATTGAAAGCCAGTTAAAATCACTTTAAATTAAAAAGTAGTGTTATTTCCCCTTTTAATTTTTTAGTTTCGATTCGAGTAATTAATTCACTAATTTTAGATTTGGTAACTTCTTCATGAATCTTAGTTAATTCTCGAGCTAAAATTATTTCAATATCACCAAAAATACTTTGAATATCCTTAAGAGAGGTTAAAATTTTATAAGGAGATTCAAATATTATTACTGTTGTAGACACTAGTTTTTGACTTTCAAATAAATTTTTTAAAAATGTTATTCTATGTCCTGGTTTTTGGGGTAAAAATCCTACAAATATAAATTTATCTGTAGGAAGTCCTGAGGAGACTAAGGCAGAAATTACTGATGAAGGCCCTGGAATAGATACCACTTTTACACCTTCTTTTAAAGCTTCCCTAATAAGCTTAAATCCTGGATCAGATACTGTTGGTGTGCCAGCATCTGAAATTAAAGCAACGGATTTATCGTTCTTCAAAAGATTTAAAACCTTATCTATTTTAAACATTTCATTTTGTTCAAAATAAGAAAACAGTTTATCGATTATTGATTTAGGATCATTTTCGAAATAGTGCCTAATTAAAGTCGCTGCAACACGAGTATCCTCACAAGCAATAAAATCCGCATCTCTTAAGGTATTAAGAGCTCGCAAAGTTATATCTTCTAAATTGCCGATAGGCGTTGCGACTACATATAATATTCCCATATTGATGTAGATTATACCAAAGTGCTATTTTTTCTGTTATAATTTTCTAATGGAATTATTGCAAGTACTTATTCACTTTGACAGTGCTCTTCAATCAATCATTGCTCTTTTTGGCCCAACTACTTACATCATCTTATTTTTAATTGTTTTTGCTGAAACAGGTTTAGTAGTTACACCCTTTTTACCTGGAGATTCATTAATTTTTGCAGTTGGAGCGTTAGCTGGAAGAGAATATCTCAATATATTCATCTCCTATGGAGTATTACTCGCAGCAGCAATATTAGGCGATACAGTTAATTATTGGATTGGCTATCACCTAGGTGGAAAAGTATTTGCAAAGAAAAACTCCCGAATTTTTAAACCTGAATACTTAGAGAAAACTAGTGAATTTTACGCAAAACATGGTGGTAAAACCATAATCCTTGCTAGATTTGTTCCAGTTGTTAGAACCTTTGCCCCTTTTGTTGCGGGAGTAGGCAAAATGCACTATAGAACCTTTATTTCCTACAATATTATCGGTGGTTTTGTATGGGTAACCGCTCTACTGTTTGCAGGTTACTTCTTTGGTCAAATGGAATTTGTAAAAAAGAATTTTGAATATGTAGTCATTGGCATAGTCGCAATATCTGTTTTACCTATGATCTACGAGTTTGCCAAGCATAAACTATCTAAAGAAGAGAAAAAAGTTAAAGATGAAACCTCATATGATGAAATTCAAAAAATGTTTAAAAAAGAACATCTTAACGATTAATGCTTCGGGGAATTAAAATTTTCTAACTAAACCTACCACCTTACCCTGAATAGTTAACTTTGTAGGATAAATAGGAGACATTTCTGAATTTGCAGGTTTTAAAACTACTCTACCATTCTCTTTATAGAACTTTTTAAGAGTTGCCAAATTATCGTCAACCATTGCGACAACAATTTCTCCATTTGTTGCTTCAGAAACTTTTTCAATTACAACAAAATCTCCATCTAATATTCCATCTTCTATCATTGACCTTCCTTTGACCTGTAAGACATACGCAGTATTCTTTCCCGACAAAAGACTAGCAGAAACATAAAAAGTTGCATTGGGATCAGTATGCGGCTCCAGCGGTTGTCCTGCAGCGATAAATCCCATAAGTGGTAATTCAATTGCTGGCTTACTTCCCAAAAGCGACATCTGTACCTTATCGTCTACAATTTTTAAGACCCGAGTATTACCATCTACTTTTTGCACATAACCTTTTTCAACTAACGATCTAATAAGAGTGTGTACTGTAGAATTTGATCTGTGTCCTGTACCTTGAGCAATTTCTGTTAAAGTTGGGGAATAGCCGTATTGACGCTGAAACTGAGCTAAAAATTCTAAAACTTCTCTTTCTTTTTTATATAGAACTCCGGGCATATGTATATTTTATACGAAAAATAATGAAACATTGTCAAGAACTCAAAGCAACACAAACTAGATCAATATTTTTATAAATTTGCATTTTTAAATTTATACTATATAATTCAATACTATGAGATCAAATGAGAGATTTACTCAACTTGCTGGTAGAATCACTTTATTCGTAGCAGCCGCAGGAGTTGGTAGCGTTATAAACGAAGTTACGCCTAGAGACAATCAGGTCAATGACATTCAGCTAGTTGAATGTCAATCAGGCGGTGGTCTACAAAGAAATACCTTAAGAATTGACACCTTAAACAACAGAGCACAACCTATTCATGTTGGTGGTCAAATTTCTTTTTATGGAACACATAGAGGGTCACTAGATATCTTACCTGATCAAAAGGGTGGATTATCACTTGAAATTCCAGAATCTCAATCTATAGAAAGGATCAAAGAAGTAAATAAAGAAACGATCGTATTTCATTCAAGAGGCGTTGCTTACGAAATTACATCAGTCCCAACTAACTCATTTAGCACATCTTTACAAATTACTGCTTCCTGCGAAAATTAATTTTCCCTTTTTTGTGGTAAAATCTCTTCATGCAATTTAAATTAAAATCAGATTTTAAGCCTACTGGTGATCAACCTCAAGCTATTGAAAAGCTAACCAAAGGTTTTGCAGAAAATAAACATCATCAAGTGCTCCTTGGTGTTACAGGTAGTGGAAAAACCTTCACAATGGCAAATATGATCCAAAAAATTCAAAAGCCTACTCTAATTATTTCTCACAATAAAACGTTAGCAGGACAACTTTACCAAGAATTCAGAGATTTTTTTCCAGATAATGCTGTTTCATATTTTGTTTCCTACTATGATTTCTATCAACCAGAAGCATATATTCCCTCTTCAGATACATATATAGAGAAAGAAGTAGAAATTAATGAAGAAATAGATAAATTAAGACTGGCAGCAACAACCAATCTTTTAACTAGAAAAGACGTTATCGTCGTTGCTTCAGTATCATGTATCTATAACCTTGGCTCCCCTATTGAATACGGAAAGTTCATCTTAGAACTTAAACCAGGCGTAAGACTTGAGCAAAGAGACATTTTAGTTAGACTTGCTGATTTACAGTACGAAAGGAATGATTACTCTTTCCAAAGAGGAAGTTTTAGAGTCAGAGGAGAAGATATTGATCTTTTCCCTTCATATAGTGATTTAGGCCTTAGAATTAGCACTTTAAATGGCAAAATAAAGCACATTATTGAATTTGACCCCTTAACTGGTGACAACCTAAGAATCTTAGATGGAACAGTTATTTATCCAGCTAAACATTACATGACAGATCCAACAACTTACCCAAGTGTTTTCCCGCAAATCAAAAAGGATTTAGATGAGCAAGTAGCCAAATTTAAAAAAGAAGGCAAATTAATCGAAGCGCAAAGAATTGCTCAAAGAACCAATTTTGATCTAGATATGATTAGAGAGATTGGTTACGTTAATGGAATAGAAAACTATTCGAGATACTTTGATGGCAGGAACCCTGGAGATGCTCCCTACTCTCTACTTGAATATTTTAGAGCTTGCGATTCTGATTACTTAACCATTATTGATGAGTCACATATTACTCTTCCGCAGATTAGAGGAATGTACAACGGAGATAGAGCTCGAAAAGAAAACTTAATTAATTACGGCTTTAGACTTCCTTCAGCTCTAGATAATAGACCTTTAAAATATGAAGAATTTGCAACTAGAGTTAAAAATTTAGTTTATGTTTCTGCAACACCAAATGATTACGAACTATCTTTAGCTAAGGAATATGACGCCATTGCGGAACAGCTAATTAGACCAACTGGACTTGTTGACCCTGAAGTTACAGTTAAGCCTAGCAAGGGACAAATTGAAGATTTAATCACTGAAATTGAAAAAACTGTAAAAAATAAACAAAGAGTTTTAGTAACCACTTTAACCAAGAGAATGGCAGAAGAACTATCAAGTTATTTAATGGAAAGAAATATTAAGGTTTCATATCTTCATTCAGACATTGAAACCTTAAAGCGCCAAGACGTATTGGATAAATTAAGAGAGGGAGAATATGACGTACTAATTGGCATTAATTTACTTAGAGAAGGCTTAGACTTACCTGAAGTATCTTTAGTTGCAATCATTGATGCTGATAAGGAAGGTTTTTTAAGAAGTAGAAGTGCTCTAATTCAAACAATGGGAAGAGCCGCAAGAAATGTTGATTCAAGAGTAATTATGTATGCAGATAAAATTACTGGATCAATGCAGGCAGCAATTGATGAAGTTGAGAGAAGAAGAAAAATTCAAATGGAATATAATAAAAAACATAACATCACTCCAACTACAATTTCAAAATCAATTAGAGCTAGGCTTGTTGAAGAACAAATAGAAGAAGAAAAACAAGCAAATTATCTTTTATCACTTCAATCCAAAGAGGTTTTACTTCCTGACGAAAAAGAAAAACTAATTAAAAAATTAACTGCGCAAATGCGCGAGGCTGCAAAAGAACTAGATTTTGAAACTGCAACCCTTCTTAGAGATCAAATCCGCCAACTTAAAAAATAATATTGACAAACTATCTTCTACACAGTACTATCCATTAAATATTGATATGGCAAAACAACCTGAAATACCAACAGTTGCAGTTAATTTTGATGAACTATCTCTTGTAAGAAGAGCTAAAAAAGAAAGAAAAAAAGCAGTCAAACGCTTAGAAGATTTAGATAGGAAAAGACGTGAATTAGTACCGCTTACAGGTAGATTAGACAAAGCAGTTGTTGAGTTAATACAAGCATCTGTAAATACAGATTCAGATGACCCAAGATATTTTCCTGTAAGAGATCATCAATATAGATATGCTTTTGACTTACCTGGCGAACAAGAACCTTTCCATGTATCTATAACTGCCTCTATACTCGATCAAGGAAAAAGATATATAGATCCAGCCACCTCTGATGCCTGGAGGTATACAATATCTGGACCATATACAAGAGGCCATGGTTCACCTCTGCATGATCTTAAAAAAGATGGTAATAATAATTACGCTGTTTTAGGATTTGGAAAAGACGGAAAACAAGTCTCTACATTACCTAAACCCAAAACAATTACTAATTACGCAAACTTAATTACTGGCTTAACACAAGGCATACAAGCAGGTGCAGTAAGAATAACTTCTCGTGGTTAGATTGACTCCGCAACGCAAATTAATTATAATACCAATCTTAATATGAAAAGAATTGAAGCGTTAAATGCCAGATGGAAAGGTTATAAAGAAAAAAGAGCAAGGAAAAGTTTTATTCCCGTTGAAACACCTAAGAGATCTGAAATGTGGGGAACAGTTTTTGACGCGCATCATCCTCAAGAGCCATTGGGTAAAATCGTAACAGAAAGCTAATTATCTTCTAAATATAAATTTTTTCTGAAGGAATTAGGGGAAATTAATTTAACTTTTTATTTCTTAAATAATAAAGCTTTGCTCTTCTAACGTTTGATTTAATATGTCCCTTAACAACTGTTTTCTCAATATTAGGAGACATAACTGGGAAAATTCTTTCTACTCCCACTTCTCCAACCATTTTTCTAACTGTAAAAGTTTTGTTGTCGCCTCTACCCTTAATTTTTAAAACAACGCCTTCAAAAACCTGAATTCTGGTTTTTTCACCTTCAGTTACTTTTTGAAAAACTCTTACTACGTCGCCTGGAACAAAATCAATTTTTGCAATCATAGGCATTATTATACCTCAAATTAGTTTTAAGCTCAAGAATTAGTTTAAGCTAAAGATTCAACGAATTCTAGAAAGATTGGATGAGGTTTCAAGGGTCTACTTTTATATTCAGGGTGTCCCTGAGTACCAATATAAAAAGGGTGATTTTTTTTAGGAAGTTCGATTATTTCAACTAGATCTTCCTTCTTAGATCTTGCACTAATTATTAATCCATTTTTTTCAAAATCATTAGTAAATTGATTATTGAATTCGTATCTATGCCTGTGTCTTTCACTTGTTAAATTTGCAGATTTTTGTTTAAACCCAGAATATTTATTGTATATATCCCACGCTCTAGTTTTCTTTTTAACTACCGCTTCCCAACCTCCCAGACGCATTGTTCCGCCAAACTGCTTGCTTGCTACTAAATCTCTTTGATTAGCAATAAAATGAATAACCGGATGTTTTGTTTTTTTATTTTCTTCAGTATTTGCATCTTTAAAGCCTAAAACGTCTCTGGCAAACGCAATTACAGCAAGCTGCATTCCGTAGCAAAGTCCAAGATAGGGAATTTTATTAATTCTGGCAAAGCTAGCTGCTTTTATCATACCCTCTGCTCCCCTTTCACCCCAACCAATAGGCACAATTATCCCTCTTAAGTCTTCAATTTCTCCAAAAACCTTTGCTGCACCTTCTTTTTCAACTTTTTCCGCATCTACCCAGACTGTTTCTACTTTCATATTTTTCTTCCAGCCAGCATGATCTAGAGCGTCAAACAAAGCTGCATAAGAATCTTTAAGTTGATATTCTCCTGTTCCAAAATATTTACCAACAATCGCAACCTTAGCAGTTTTTTTCTGAGACTTTGTACTTTCTACAAACGCTTTCCAAGCAGTTAAATTAGGCTCTTTAATTTTTAAACCTAACTTTTGCAAAATCCTTTTATGCATATTTTGCTTATATAAAACAAAGGGTATTTCATAAACACTGTCTAAATCTGGAGAGGAAATAACATCTTCTTTATGAATATTACAAAAAAGTGCGAGCCTATCTTTACGTCTTTGATCCAAATATCTTTCTCCCCTTGTTACCAAGAAATCAGGCTGAATTCCCATGGTATTTAAAGTTCTAACAGAAAGTTGTGTAGGTTTTGTTTTAGGTTCTCCTAGGTGTCCAGGAGTAGGCACATAACTAACATGGATATGAATAACGTCTTTTGGTCTTTTAAGAGTGAGCATACGTGAAGCTTCATAAAAAAGTGCATTTTGATACTCCCCTGCAGTTCCACCTAATTCAACAATAATAATATCAGGATTATCTTTGTCTTCAAGAATTTTAATTCTTCGCATTATCTCATCAGTTATATTAGGAATTGCTTCAACATCCTCACCGTTATATTCAAATCTTCTTTCTCTATCAATTACTGTTTTATAGATTTTACCCATGGTTACAAAATTATCTTTACCCATATCCATATCCAGATATTTTTCGTAAGTTCCTAAATCCATATCTCCCTCTGTTCCATCTTCACACAGGAATGGATCGCCATGTTCTATAGGGTTAATAGTACCAGCATCTACATTCAAATAATTCTCGAATTTAATTGGAGAAATCTTGAAACCTGCTGATTTTAAAATTAAGGCGATTGAGGCGGCGGTAGTACCTTTTCCGATTCCGGAAATTACTCCACCCGAAACAAAGATGTATTTTGTAGACTTTTTACTGGGCACGATTTACTATATCAAATGAAATTTTTGTAGTCAATTACTATTTTTGATATTTCTTAAAATACTGAGGATATTTTTTCATTGTAAATTGTACTCCAGAATGTAAGGGATGCGGTAAGGCTGGTAATTTAAATATTGCCATCTCATCAAATTTATCAGTTTCAGTAATTTTAGCTTTGTTTATATCAACTTTTACAAAAAATGGGATTATTAACCAATGGGATTTTTTACCATCAATAGTTCTAATAATTGAGTGTGCTGGCAATTGTTCTTGAATCTGACCAATTACCCCATACTCTTCTTTCACTTCCCTTAAAACGGCTTTTTCAACATCTTCCCCAAAATCTACTTTTCCGCTACCAAAATCCCATTTACCAACTTCATCACGAGCTTTAGATCCTCTTTTATGCAACAGGAAATTTCCCTTACCATCGTTGCAGTAAAAAGGTGTTGCTACGGCAATATAATCAAAGCCAGGTTTTAACATTACTTGGAGCGGGATACGAGAATCGAACTCGCGTCTCTTCCTTGGGAAGGAAATATTCTACCACTGAACCAATCCCGCATAGGAAGATTATAACTCATGTTAAGTAAGTTTGTAATTTCTCGTTATCGCAGGTTATCTAGGTAGCATTATTGTATTATCTGCGTGAATTAAGTTTGGATCTGTTAATTTATTAATTCTTGCAATTTCTACCCATTTATAACCATCTCCGTATGCTCTAACAGCTATATGCCATAAATCATCGCCTCTTTGGATTTTATATGATCTTCCAGCGATTCTACTTGTTGTATCACCCGCAACATTTTTAACTGTTGGGGTAGGGGTAACTTGATTTGCTTCAGCTGTTCTTTGCTTTACGTTAGGCAACATAAGTTTGGTTCCAGCAAATAATACACTTGGATTTTCTAATTTATTTGTATTTGCGATATCGATCCAGTTGTATCCTGAACCATAAACACTTTGTGCAATATGCCATAAATCATCACCAGGTTTTACAGTATATGTTTTAAACTTAACTGAATTTAGTGCATCTTGCTCTACAGATGTTGCTGTTGAACTAGTATCTTGCAGCATTTTATTTCTTTCTTTTAAGAAAGAGAAAATGAGAATTACAGAGATTACTACAACAACTGCTCCTAAGAATAAACTTGTATAAGATTCTCCCCATTTAATTTGGGAAAGAAATCCTGGATTTTTCTTAATTTCCTTGACAGCAGTTTTTGTAACTGTTTTCTTTTTTGTTTTTGCCATTTTGCCTCCTTTCTGAGCAGAAGAAATTATGTAGTTTGGGACAAGCGGGATGGACGGGACTCGAACCCGCGACCTCCTCCGTGACAGGGAGGCGCTCTAACCAAACTGAGCTACCACCCCAAACTGTTCGTATCTTAACAAAAATTTGAATTATCTTCAAGGCTCTGGTATGATTTTTCCAATGAGCAACCAAGAAATTGCTAAGCTTCTGGAAAACGTTGCTACAGCCTACATTATTAAAGACGAAAAGAAATTTAAATTTCAACTTCTTGCTTATCAAAAAGCAGCGGAAACTGTCAGAAATTTAAACAGAGAACTCGTTGATTACTACAAAGATAACGAACTAGAATCTCTTCCCGGAATTGGACCAACTCTAAGAGGACATTTAATTGATCTGTTTAAAAATGGTGAAGTTAAACATTTTGATTGGGTATTAGATGGAATACCTAAATCTGTTTTTGTCTTAACCGATATTCCAACCTTTGGTCCTAAAAAAGCCTATCGCTTGGTTTCCCAATTTAATTTAACTGATCCCAAAACTGTCATTGAAGATTTGAAAAAAATTGCTGAAAAAGGAGAAATCGCCAAACTCGAAGGATTCGGAGATAAGTCACAAGCCGACGTAATAAGAGCAATTAATGAATTTAAAGAAGGAAAAGGCAAAACGACCAGAATGATTCTCCCTTATGCATATGAAGTTGCTCAGAAATTAATTGAGTATATGCAAAAAAATCCTGACGTTGACAGAATCGAGGCCTTAGGTAGTTTTAGGAGGAGACAATCTACAGTAGGAGATTTGGATTTTGCCGTTGCCACAGCAAAACCTAAAGAAGTAATTGAATATTTTGTAAATTACCCATCTAAGGAAAGAATTATCGAAAAAGGCGATGTCTCAGCTTCAATTTTAGTAGCCGGAGGAAGGCAAGTTGATTTACTCATTCAACCCAAGGGAGCATTTGGATCTTTACTTCAGCATTTCACAGGCAGTAAAAATCATAATGTCGCGTTAAGAGAATATGCTCTAAAAAAGAATTTATCTCTTTCAGAATATGGAATAAAAAATTTAAAATCAAAAGACAAAGAAATACAGCAATATGCTGATGAAGAAAAGTTTTACAACGCAATTGGACTTTCGTTTATCCCACCAGAAATTAGAGAAAATACAGGAGAAATAGAATTAGCTGAAAAAAATAAATTACCTAAGCTCATTGAGCTAACTGATATTAAAGGAGACTTTCATATTCACTCAAGTTTTCCCATTGAACCAAGTCATGATTTAGGACAAAACACAATGGAAGAGATGTTGACAGTTGCAAATGATCTAGGCTATGAATATTTAGGATTTTCTGAACATAACCCAAGTACCTCCAAACATACAAATGAACAAATTTATTACCTGATTAAAAGACGCAATGATTTAATTGATAAACTTAATTCAAGTAAAAAATATATTCGAATATTTAAATTGCTCGAAACTGATATCTTGCCTTCAGGCGAGCTTGCAGTAGATGATAAGGCGCTTGAACTACTAGACGCATCAATTGTTTCCATTCATAGTGTTTTTAAAATGGACAAAGACAAGATGACAGATAGAGTCATAAAAGGTCTTTCTCACCCAAAAGCCAAAATTCTTGCCCATCCTACCGGTAGACTCTTAAATGATAGATTTGGTTATGAGTTAGATTTTAAGCGGATTTTTAAATTCTGTAAAGAAAATAATAAAGCCCTAGAAATTAATAGCTGGCCCCAAAGATTAGATCTTCCCGATTCACTAGTAAAAGAAGCAATTGAAAACGGAGTGAAACTGGTAATAGACAGCGATAGTCATGCTGCAAGTCAAATGAATCAACAAAAATATGGTGTCTTTGTTGCTCGAAGAGGATGGGCAAAAAAAAGTGACATAATTAACTCATTCAGTTATAATGAAATTACTGACTGGTTCAGTAAATAAAGGAGGTGACCACATATGAACTTAGTAATAATCGGAATAATAATTTTAGCGATACTTGCATTCGTTTGGTTTCTTTACAACAGCATAATTGTTGCTAAATTAAGAATCTCTGAAGCTCTTTCGCAAATCGATGTTCAGCTAAAAAGAAGGACAGATTTAATCCCAAACTTAGTTGAGACCGTAAAAGGTTATGCAAAACATGAAAAAGAATTATTTGAGAAAGTTACAGAAGAAAGATCAAAATTAATAACTGCTTCATCAACAGGTGAAAAAGCAAAAGTTAATAACGAACTTTCCCAAACTCTTAAATCAATTTTTGCTATTGCTGAAAGCTATCCTGACTTAAAAGCAAGCCAAAACTTTTCAGAACTTCAAGCAGAAGTTTCAGATACGGAAAACAAAATAGCTTATGCGCGACAATTCTATAATTCTGTTGTATTAGACTACAACACTAAATTAAAGCTATTTCCAAACGTTTTAATAGCTGGACTTCTTAATTTTAAAGAAGCAGAATTTTTTGCTGCAACCGAAGAAGAAAAGAAAGGTGTAAAAATTAGTTTTTAATCCATGAATATTTATTCTGCAATAACTGCAAATAAAAATAAAACGTGGTTAATAATGTTACTTTTTGTGCTTATTATCACCACTATTGTTTATGTATTTAGTAAGGCAATGGGCTATGGAATTGGTTTTGCTGGCATTGCTCTAGTCTTTGCTGGAATTACCAGTATTGGCAGCTACTATTACTCAGATAAACTTGTGTTGGCAACAAGTGGCGCAAAAGAAATTGTTAAAAGCGATAGTCCTGAATTATTTAGAATAGTTGAAAATCTAGCAATTGGCGGTGGTCTACCTATGCCAAAGGTATACATTATTCACGACGCTGCTCCCAATGCCTTTGCCACTGGCAGAGATCCTAAGCATGCAGTGGTCTGTGTTACGACAGGTCTTTTAGAATTAATGAACAAAGCTGAACTTGAGGGTGTAATTGCCCATGAACTTTCTCATGTCAAAAACTATGACATAAGACTTATGGGTATTGTGGCAATTTTAGTTGGTTTTATAGCAATAGCTTCAAACATGTTCACTAATCATCTGTGGTTCGGTGGAATGGGAAGAGATAGTGACGACAACAATAACAGATCTACTCCAATCTTTTTAATCATAGGTATTGCTTTGGCAATACTTTCCCCTATTGCTGCGACGATAATTCAACTAGCAATCTCAAGAAAAAGAGAATTCTTAGCCGACGCATCCGGAGCTTTGCTTACCAGATATCCAGAAGGCCTTGCTTCAGCTTTAGAAAAGCTAGATCAGTATCCAAGATCTTTAAAATCAGCAAATAATGCCACAGCTCATCTTTTTATTGTTAATCCTTTTAAAGGAAAAACTGCCAAACAATGGTTTACCTCACTGTTTGACACCCACCCATCTATTGAAGAACGCGTAAAAGTATTGCGTTCTATGTAGCATGAATTTATTAATTGTTTTATTTGGCAAACTTTTTCTTAAAGCAATTAAATTTCTCAATCTTGGTAATGGCTCCACTTGGCCAGGACATATTGCCCTAGCAATTAATAAAAATTTTGTTAACAGTTTTCTTAAAAAATCCAAAATAAAAGTTATTTTAATTGCAGGAACCAATGGCAAGACAACAACCGGTAAACTTATTGCTCATCTTTTAACTGCAGCCGGCAAGACAACAATTGAAAATGATTCAGGCGCCAATCTTTTAAATGGTCTAGCTTCAACTCTAATAAAGGGTGGAGATCTGTCAGGCAAAATTCATAAAGATTATTTAATTTTTGAAGCGGATGAAAACGCTCTTTCGCAAGTCTTAAAACAACTAGATCCTAATTACTTAATTTGCCTTAATCTTTTCAGAGATCAGCTAGATAGATACGGCGAAATTGACTCTATTGCCAAAAAATGGAAAGAAGCATTTACCAATTTAGACAAAACCACGACTCTGGTATTGAATGCTGATGATCCACAAATTGCCTATCTTGGAAATAAACTTGATTGCAAAATCCTGTATTTTGGGTTGTCAGAAAAAACCTCGCAAACCAAAACAACTCACGGTGCTGATTCGATTTTTTGCCCTAAATGTGAACAGAAATTAACATATAGCTCCGTCTTTTTTTCTCATTTAGGCATTTGGGAATGCAATAACTGCAAACTCAAAAGACCAAAAATTCACACCCAAGACTTAAAAGCCTATCCTCTGCTTGGCACATACAATAAATACAATACCCTTGCAGCCTATCTGATCGCAGCAGCAGAAAATTTAAAAGTTACAACTATCATACAAGCCCTCACTACATTTAAACCTGCTTTTGGCAGACAAGAAAAATTATCCTTTATGGGAAAAGACGTTCAAATCTTTCTCTCTAAAAACCCAACTAGCTTTAATGAATCATTGGATACCATAAAAAATATTAATGGCAAAAATCTACTACTACTGTTAAATGATCAAATTCCAGATGGATTAGACATCTCCTGGATTTGGGATATTAATTTTGAAACTAACCTAGCAAAAGATCTTAATATTTGCGTCTCTGGAGATAGAGCATGGGAAATGGGACTAAGACTAAAACACGCAAACATCTTCACGCATATTGAAGAAAATTATGAGAAAGCTTTAACAGCAATGACAGAAAATTTAAATTCCAACGAAACACTCTTTATTCTCGCTAACTATTCTGCAATGCTAAATATTAGAAAAACAATCACAGGCAAAAAAATATTATGAAAAAAAGCTTAACAATTGGATGGTTATATCCAACCCTAATGAACATTTACGGAGATCGAGGCAATATTACAACTCTAGCAAATAGATGTAAATGGCAAGACATAGACGTAGAAATTAAGTATCTCGATCCTGGTTTTAGCAAAAATGATTTAGATAGTTGTGATTTTCTAGTTATGGGAGGTGCTCAAGATAGTCAGCAAACAATCGTAAATAAGGATTTAATAACTAAAAAGGATTTACTAAAGACAAAAATTGAATCAGGCACTCCTGGCTTATATGTTTGCGGCGGATTTCAATTTTTAGGCAAATATTATAAAGAAGCTGATGGCACCAAAATTGATGGTTTGGGTATTTTTGATTTATATACAGAAAACCCAGGCCAACAAACTCAAAGACTCATTGGCAATATGGCTTTTAAGTTCTCTGAACTTGATTATGTTTTAATTGGTTTTGAAAACCATGGTGGCAGAACTCATTTAGGCAAAGACATTGAACCTTTTGGAACGATTATCGCTGGTTTTGGTAACAACGGAGAGGATCAAACTGAAGGAGCTAGGTATAAAAATAGTTTTGGCACATATGCTCATGGACCTTTACTCCCTAAAAACCCTAAATTTGCAGATTATTTAATCAAACTTGCCTTGGAGCAAAAATATAGAACACAAATTGAATTACAAGAATTAGATGATAACATTGAAAATAAGGCAAGAATGGCAATTGCCAATAAGCTCAACATTGCCATATAATAGCTTCATGAAAGTAAACATTAAAACAGTTGCAAAACTTGCAAATCTACACCTAACTTCAGAGGAGGAAGAAAAATTTGCAAAACAATTAGAAGAAACCGCTACTTATGTTGAAGAACTAGAAGAAGTTGACACTAAAGACGTTGAAGCAACAAGTCAGGTTACGGGTTTGGAGAATGTATTAAGGGAAGATATTGCAAAACCCTCATTGTCTCAAGAGGATGCACTTAAAAACGCCAAGGAAACACATAATGGTTTTTTCAAAGTGAAAGGAATTTTGCAAAATGAATAAATTAACAACCATCTATGTAGTTAGGCATGGACAATCTCAATTTAATATTGGCGAATCAGATAAGCCAAATACTCCCCTAACTGCCTTAGGCAGAGAACAGGCGGAAAAATTAGCCGAAGAATTAAAAGACATTCAATTTGACGCAATTTTCTCGTCTACTCTTTTACGCACAAAAGAGACAGCGGAAATTTTAAAACTTGAAAGAAAATTAGCAATTGAAACTAAAGAGGCAATAGTTGAAAGAAGCTCATACCATTACACAGAAAGAATTGGTAGAGATGAAAAAGAAGTTTTAGATGAAATTAAAAGAGATTTAGCTAAATTAGATGAATTACAAAAAATGGAATATAAACACAGTCCAATAATGGAAAGCGCTAAGGAAGCTGCTGTAAGAACCATTAATTTTTTAAGAGAAGTTGCAATTGCCTACCCAGGAAAAAATGTCTTAGTTGTTGTTCATGGAAACATAATGCGAAATGTCTTAACTGACCTTGGTGTAGCTAAATATGATCAATTACCACCTGGATCAATTCCAAATACAGGGTATTTTGTACTTGAAAGCGATGGCGTAGATTTTTTTGTTAAAGAGCTACACAATGTTAATATTCAAGAAGGAAAGGAAAGAGGTTGGTAATGTTACATACGCTAACTATTCAGCAAGCAAAAAAAGGGCTTTTAAATAAAGACTTTAGTTCCGTTGATTTAACCCAAGCCTGTCTTGAGCAAATTAAAAAAACAGAACCAATGCTTAACGCTTTCGTGACCATAACCGAAGAAGAAGCTTTGAAAAATGCACAGACAGCAGATGATTTAATTGCTGCCGGACAAGATTTACCGCTGTTAGGTATTCCACTTGCTGTTAAAGACAATTTTTCTACACTAGGTATTAAAACAACAGCTTCAGCAAAAATTCTAGATCATTATCTTCCACCCTTTGATTCAACTGTTATTCAAAAATTAAAAGCTGCAGGAATGGTACTTTTAGGAAAAACAAACATGGACGCATGGGCTCATGGATCATCAACTGAAACTTCAGATTATGGAGCAACTAAGAACCCCTGGAATACTAATCACCTACCAGGAGGCTCTTCAGGAGGCTCTGCAGCCTCTGTTGCAGCTGATCAATGTATTGCCGCAATTGGATCGGAAACTGCTGGATCAATACGACAACCAGCTAGTTGGTGTGGAGTAGTTGGCCTAAAACCCACTTACGGCAGAGTAAGTAGATATGGTGTTGTAGCAATGGGCTCAAGCTTGGATTCCCCTGGTCCAATTACTAAAACCGTGGAAGACAGTGCATTAATCCTTGAAGTATTAGCGGGAATCGATCCAAATGACGCAACAACTTCCCCAAAACCAGTTTTGGACTACACCAAACTTTTAGAGAAAGACATTAAAAATTTAAGAATTGGGATTTCAAATGAATACTTTATTAAAGGTCTAGATCCAGAAGTTGAAGCTGGTGTCAAAACTGCGCTTAAAAAACTAGAAGAAATGGGTGCAAAAATTGAAATTGTAAAACTTTTTGACCCTAAATATGCAATTGATGTCTACACAATTTTGCAAAGATCAGAAGTTTCTTCCAACTTAGCAAGATACGATGGAATTAGGTATGGAGAAAATAGAGATATTTTTGGACAAGAAGCCAAAAGAAGAATTATGTTTGGTACATATGCCCTCTCCAGTGGATACTATGATCAATATTACACTAAAGCTCAAAAAGTCAGAACTGTAATCGTAAATGATTTTAATAAAGCATTTGAAAAAGTTGATGTCATTATTGCGCCTACTTCTCCATCTCTGGCTTTACCAATAGGATCTAGTAAAGATGCTGCAATGTTTGGAGAAATAGCTGATATCCTCGTGGAGCCATCTTCAATTGCTGGTCTCTCTGGAATTAATATTCCTGTTGGCTTTGCTAAGAATGGATTACCAATTGGCATGCAAATAATTGGCCCCCAGTTTCAAGAGGAAGTTGTCTTAGCAGTAGCTAGTGAATATGAAAAACATACTCAGAATGAAGAATGGAGAAAGCTTAAGCCAAATCTATGAACTATAAAACAATAATTGGACTTGAAGTTCATGTAGAACTTAAAACTAACAGTAAAATGTTTTGCTCATGTAGCGCAGATTATTTTGGTCAAAAACCAAATTCACAAACATGTCCTGTTTGCCTTGGTTTGCCTGGAGCATTGCCTATTCCAAATAAAAGAGCGATTGAAGGGTGCTTAATGATCGGTATGGCTTTAAATTGCCAAACTCCCCTTGTCTCTAAATTTGATCGCAAAAACTATTTCTATCCCGATCTTTCCAAAGGCTACCAAATTTCTCAGTTTGATAAACCATTTGCCGAAAATGGATACATCACGCTGCAAAGCGGTAAGAAAATTGGAATTAGACGTGTTCATATGGAAGAGGACACAGGCAAACTTATTCACGAAACTATTGATGCTGAAAAAGTAAGTCTTATTGATTTTAACCGAAGCGGAGTTCCACTTGTTGAAATAGTTACCGAACCAGATTTTGAAACCGCTGAAGAAGTAAAAGAATACCTACAGAAACTCCAACAAATCGTCAGATACTTAGACGTCTCTAACGCAGATATGGAAAAAGGCAATATGCGCTTAGAACCAAATATATCTTTACAAAAAGAAGGAGAAAAAGAATTACCAAAGTATAAAGTTGAAGTAAAAAATATTAATTCTTTTAGCTTTGTTAGTAAAGCAATTGAATATGAAATAAAAAGACAAAAAGAAATCTTAGAAACCGGTAAGCTTCCTGCTCAAGAAACTCGAGGTTTTGTTGAAAAATCTTCATCAACTGTTTCTCAAAGATCTAAAGAAGACGCAATGGATTACCGATACTTCCCAGAGCCTGACATTCCTCCAATAAGGTGGACCCAAGAATATCTTGATTTATTAAAAACAAAACTTCCTGAGCTTCCAGATGACAAAATAACTAGATTTATCAAAGACTTTAATTTATCAGCCTATGATGCAGAAATTTTAACCAGGGAAATTGAACTAGCAGACTTCTTTACCGAAGCCGTAAAAGTAGCTGAAGACAAACTGACTCCCAAACAAATTGCTAATTATATGATTAATAAAAAAATAACTGGCAAAGATATAGTCCCCGCCCAACTTATTCAAGAGATATTAGAAAATACTAAAACCGAAGAGATTGATACCAAAGAGCTTAAAAAAATTATCCAAGAGGTTTTAGCAAAACATCCCCAAATAAGAAGTGAATATGCTGCAGGTAAAGAAAATATCTTACAGTTTGCAGTAGGCCAAGTTATGTATATCTTAAAAAGAAAAATAGATATAAGATTATTATTAGATCTAATTAAACAAGAATTATGAGTGATAAAGCGTTAGAAGGACTGCCTTCTTCTAGCTCTGTCCCTAAGGAGCTAAAACCCAGTTTTAAAACTGTCAGAAAAGTACATACCCAGTCTTTGCAGATTGCCAAAGATGCTTATCCCGAACATACAGGAATCTTTAGTAAATTTAGAAACCGCGGAATTACAGAAAAAAGAAGAAAACTAGCCCGAGAAATCACACTTCCTAATATTGTTACTGAGCTTAGACATCAAAAGAGAGAAGAAGACCTCGTCAGAGAAGGAGAAATTGACCCTTTAACTCAAATTTACAATCGTAAAGGCTTTCTAAAAAGAGCAACCGAAGAACAAGCAAGACTTCATCGTGCTCAAGTAGAAAATCCCAACCAAGAAACTGTCGTTTTTTTCTTTGATGGAGATAATTTTAAACAAATTAATGATACCCAAGGGCACGATGCTGGAGATAAGGTTTTACAACAAATGGCACAAGTACTTAAAGACTCCATTAGAGAAACAGATATTGTAGGTAGGCTGGGAGGAGATGAATTTGCAATCGTCATGCCAGGAATTTCACTTCAGGATTCAGTCGCCTACTGGACAAGATTAAATGCTCTACTTAAAGACAGAGGCATAAAAATGTCAGCAGGAGCTACGGTTTTACATACTAATGATTTATCGCTTAGTCTAAGAGAGGCAGACACCGCTTTATATGATTCAAAGGACGCAAAAAAAGCCTCCGGAAATAACGAATTTAGTATATACTATGGTCAACCTTTAAGGGATAAAAAATAATATGGCAGACTTTGTACACCTTCACAATCACAGTGAATTTTCTCTACTTGATGGACTCTCAAAAGCAAAAAATATGGTTGCAAGAGTCAAAGAACTTGGCATGAAAGCAATTGCCATTACTGATCATGGCAATATGTACGGTGTTATTAATTTTTATAAAACCTGCGTCGCAGAAGGCATAAAACCAATCATAGGAGCAGAAATTTACATAGCCAAGAGATCTATGCACGACAAAGAAGCAGGAATTGATGGGGATTCAAATCATTTAGTACTCCTTGCCAAAAATCTAAATGGTTATAAAAATCTTATGAAAATTATTTCAGCCGCAGGACTTGAAGGCTACTATTACAAGCCTAGGACAGATTTAGATCTACTTGCAAAATATAGTAAAGATTTAATTTGTTTAAGTGCCTGTGTCAATGGTTTTGTTTCTGACCCTCTTCTCCATGGAAAAGAAAAGTTGGCCGAAGAAAGAGCTCAAAAATTAAATGAGATTTTTGGTCAAGGTAATTTTTACTTAGAGCTACAAAAACATATCCATGTTCCAGATCAAGAAATTTTAAATCCAAAGCTTGCAGCTTTAGGCAAAAAATTAGGAATTCCTTTAGTTGCAACAAACGATAACCATTACACCAAACCTGATGATGCTGAGGCTCAAGAAGCTTTACTATGTATCCAAACTCAATCAACACTAGATACTCCTGGTAGGAAATTATCTATGATCGACTCCCCTGATTTCTATATCAAAAGTCCAGAAGAAATGACTGGACTTTTTGTCGATTATCCAGAAGCAATTGAGAATACAGTCAAAATTGCTGACATGTGTAACGTGGAAATAACTTTAGGCAAATGGATCATGCCTATCTTTGAAGTTCCAGGCGGAAAAACTGCAGCTGACTATATGAAAGAAAAAGTAGATGAGGGACTTATTAAAAGATATGGTGAAATAACAGCAGAAATTGCTGAAAGACGTGATTACGAATTATCAATTATTTTGGGTAAAGGGTATGAAACCTATATTCTAATCGTTGCTGACTTTGTTAACTGGGCAAAATCTAACGGTATTACAGTTGGTCCAGGAAGAGGATCGAATGCTGGCTCAATTGTTTCTTACGCCCTATCAATCTCAGATATTGATCCTTTATTTTTCAAATTACCATTTGAAAGGTTCTTAAATCCTATGCGTCCTTCCCCACCTGATATAGATTTAGATTTTGCAGACAACAGAAGAGACGAAGTTATTGAATACGTAAGGAGTAAGTATGGACGCGACAAGGTTGCTCAAATTATTACTTTTGGAACGATGGAGGCAAGAGGCTCTGTTAGAGATATTGGAAGAGTTCTGGGTTACCCATACGCTGTCCCAGATAGAATTTCAAAAATGATACCACCAGGCTGGCAGGGCCATGCTATGACGATTGATAAAGCTCTAGAACAAAGTCCTGGGCTTAAAATCGCCTACACGATGGAAGACGAAACAAAAAGAATGCTTGATCTTGCTAGGAAAGTAGAAGGAGTTGCAAGACATGCATCTGTTCATGCAGCAGGTGTTGTTATTGCTGATAAGGATATTACTGAATATACACCGCTTCAAAGAGAAACAAATGGTGAAAAAATTATTTCTCAATACGATATGTATAGCATTGGTGAAGATGGAGTAGGACTTTTAAAAATCGATTTTTTAGGGTTAAGAAACTTAACTATTATTCAAGAAGCTTTAAAATTTATTCAAGCCAATCAAAACATTGAAGTTGATTTTTCAAAAATCTCTTTTGAAGATAAAAAAACCTATGAACTACTCGCATCAGGTGAAACAACCGGAATTTTCCAGCTTGAATCGGCTGGAATGCGAAGATATATTAAAGAATTAAAACCTACCACTATTTTTGACCTTCAAGCAATGGTCGCCTTATACAGACCTGGCCCTATGGCTAATATCCCAGAATTTATTAAACGAAAAAATAATCCCAAATTAATCACTTATCCTGACCCAAGACTTGAAGACATTCTCAAAGAATCATATGGAATTATTACCTTCCAAGACGACATGCTCCTAACTGCTATCAAAGTTGCCGGATACTCCTGGTTAACAGCAGATAAGCTTAGAAAAGCTGTGGGTAAAAAAATTCCTGCTGAAATGAGAAAACAACATGAGAGCTTTGTTGCAGGCTGTGTTGAAAATGGAATGAAAAAAGATAAAGCAGAAAACCTTTGGACTCTATTTGAACCATTCGCAGGCTATGGTTTTGGCAAAGCTCATGCTGCTTGCTATGCAACTATTGCCTTTAGAACAGCCTATCTTAAAGCACACTACCCAGTAGAATTTATGACAGCCCTGCTTACTGCTGAATCAAGAGGCACAACTGGACCGGTTAAAAATGAAAAAATTTCTCAAGCAGTTGCTGAGTGTAAAAGATTAAAAATTGAAGTATTACCACCTGATATCAATAAATCTGAGGATGAATTCTCTATCGAAGATAATACTAAAATTCGTTTCGGTCTATCAGCGGTTAAAAATGTAGGCGAGGCTGCAATTTCAAACATAATTGAAAATCGATCTAAAGGCCTATTTAAAAGTTTTGAAGATTTCTGCAATCGAGTAGATCTTTCTACTATTAATAAAAAGACTGTTGAAAGCATAATTAAGGCTGGTGGAATGGATTCATTCGGCAAAAGAGCGAAGCTTTTGATTGATTATCCAGAAATTGTCGAAAAAGCCAATAAAAAGAAAAAGAAAGACACAGGTGGACAGGCAAGTCTTTTTGGTGATGATGACATGCCAGCTATAAAAACAGTAGCTAATTTAGATATTGATGATTTTTCTGAAAATGAAAAATTAAGTTTTGAAAAAGAATTCCTAGGTTTTTATTTAACAGCTCATCCGCAAATGGGTAACTTGCTTAAAATTAAAGAAAAGATTACGCACGAAATTCAAGCCTTAGAGGAAGAAAAACAAAACGCTAATGTAATTATAGGAGGCATTATTGAAACAGTCAGAAAAATCTTTACCAAAAAATCTAATAAAGAAATGGCATTCATAACCATTGCTGATGAAAATGGAACTCTTATGGAATGCGTAGTTTTTCCCAAAATATTCGATTTATATAAAAATACTCTAGTTAAGGAAAATGTAATCCTTATTTCAGGAAAAGTTGACTCAAAAAATGATAAACCAGTAATAATTGTCGAGAAAATATCTAATTTTACTAGTTTAGCTTCTTGACGCAAGGCTATTTTATTCGTAAAATATAAGCATGGTTTCATTCGCAGCAGAACCTATTATTCGTTTGGGCAATTTTGCTATAACTAATACATTTTTGGATATGTTATTAGTTGACGCTATTATCATTGGCATTATTGCCTTAACTAGAAAAAAACTAGCTCTTATTCCTTCTAAGCTACAAATGTTTGTTGAAATATTAATCAGCGAATTCTATAGCATTACTGAGTCAGTTGCGGGAAAAAACAGCAATAAGATTTTTCCTTATTTTATGACTTTTTTCTTATTTATCTTAATTGCCAACTGGACAGGTCTTATTCCAGGACTTACAGCAATTGGGCTTAAGCATGAAGAAGAAATAATTCCTTTCCTAAGACCATTAACTAGTGATTTTAATGGAACCTTGGGTCTTGCTATAGTTTCAGCTGTTGCCACCCATGTCATGGCAATTCAAACTGTTGGTATAAGAGATTATTTGAGTAGATATTTATCGTTTAATCCTTTATACTTATTCATTGGTACTCTGGAAATCATTTCTGAGCTCACTAAAATAGTTTCTCTATCCTTTAGACTGTTCGGAAATGTTTACGCAGGAGAAGTAGTTATGCATACAGTTTCATCAATTTTTGCTTTTATATTCCCCCTTCCTTTCCTTTCTTTGGAATTTATTGTTGGACTTGTCCAAGCATTAGTATTTTCTATGTTGACGATGGCATTTATGGCGATTTTAACAACGCCCCATCATGCTGAGGAGGTGAGTCATTAATGAATTTTAGTATCTCTGGAGGATTAATTGTAGCACTTGGAGGTATTTTGCCAGCTTTAAGCATTGGTCTTATTGGAGCAAAAGCTATGGAAGCGATTGGTAGAAATCCAGAAGCATCTGGAAAAATTTTACCAGCTATGCTTTTAGGAATGGCATTTGCAGAAGCTATTGCAATTTACTCTTTAATTCTAGCTTTTACAAAATAACAATAAAATATGGAAATATTACATAACTTTGGATTTGATTTACCAATGTTGGTAGCTCAAATCATAAACTTTCTTGTTATATTTTTTGTTCTGAAGAAGTTTTTATACAAACCTGTCATGAACATGATGAAAACAAGAGAAGACAAAATAAACCAAGGTTTAAAACAAGCTGAAGAAGCTAGTGTTAAGCTGGAAAAAGCACTTGAAGAAGAGAAAAAAATTCTCTCTAAGGCGCAGGACGAAAGCCGCAAGTTAATTGAGGAAGCTAGAGCTGAGGCTTTGTCATTGAGTTCACAAATGGAAGAAAACGCAAGAATTCAAACTCAAAAAATGCTTGATGACGCACGAGCTCAAATGACTCAAGAATCAGAAGAAATAGAAAAGAAAATTTCTCAAAAAGTCAGTGAGCTTGCGGTGGAAATGCTTTCCAACTCTCTTAAGGGTGTATTTACAGAAAAAGATCAAAAAGCATTTTTAGATAAAGCTTTAAAGAAAGTAAAGAAAACCAACTAATGAAATTAAGTGAAATTAAAAAATTAGCTCAAGCAAGTTATAAGAAAAATGAATTAAATGAAGAGATTGTCCTAAAAATTGCCAAGAACTTAACAAGAAGCGAACTAAGACAATATATTAAAGAACTAAAGCTAATTGAGGCTAAAAACACAGTTAAAGTTTTTGTCTCTTCAAAATCTAGAGCTTTAGAAGTAGAATTAAGAAAGATTTTTAATTCTAAAAAAGTCGAGTTTACAGAAGACAAAAATTTAATAGCTGGAATTAAGATAGTAGATTTTGATAAAATCTATGAGGTGAATTTAAAAAATACCTTAGATTCAATGGTTGAATATATAAATAAATAATATGAAAACAAGCGATCAAATCTTACAACAATTAGAAAAAAAGCTAGCAAGCTTTGACCAACAGATTGGCTCAAAAAATGTCGGTATAGTTGAAAAAAATACTGACGGCGTTATTGTTGCAACTGGTCTCTCAGAAGCTCAAATGGGAGAATTGGTCGAATTTGAAAACAAAAGTAAGGGCGTTATTTTAAACCTAGATCAAGATAATGTTTCGATTATCCACTTAGATAAGGCAACTAACATTAAGGAGGGAGATACTGTAAAAAGAACCGAAAGGCTTTTGAGTATTGAGGTATCAGAAGAACTTTTCGGCAGAGTTATCAATCCACTTGGGGCTCCACTTGATGGTAAACCAGCAATCAAAAAAGGCAAATTTATGCCACTTGAGCGAATTGCAGCTGGAGTTGTTGAAAGAGAGCCAGTTACTTCCCCGCTTAAAACTGGAATTAAAGCTATTGATGCTATGATTCCAATCGGAAGAGGTCAAAGAGAATTAATTATCGGCGACAGAGGTACAGGTAAAACAGCTGTTGCAATTGACACAATAATTAACCAAAAATCTACACATAAAAATAAAAATGTAAGACCTGTTTTCTGTATTTATGTAGCAATTGGTCAAAAACAAAGCACTATTGCTCAAGTTGTTGAAAAGCTTAAGGAAACCGGTGCACTTGACTATACAATCGTTGTAGCAGCATCTGCATCTGATCCAGCAGCACTTCTCTACCTTGCTCCATATGCAGGAGTTTCAATTGCAGAATACTTCATGGAAAAAGGCCAAGATGTTTTAGTTGTTTATGACGATTTAACTAAACATGCTTGGGCGTACAGACAAATTACCTTAGTTTTGAAAAGACCTGCAGGCCGTGAAGCCTATCCAGGAGATATTTTCTACCTTCACAGTAGACTCTTAGAAAGAGCTGTTAAGTTGAATAAGGAAAATGGCGGTGGATCCATTACAGCCTTACCTATTATTGAAACTCAGGCCAATGATTTAAGTGCCTACATTCCAACCAATGTTATCTCAATTACTGATGGACAAATCTTCTTTCTAACTGACCTTTTCTATAGCGGTATTAGACCAGCTATTGATGCAGGAAATTCAGTTTCAAGAGTCGGTGGAGCTGCGCAAACTGGAACAATTAAATCCGTTGCAGGCAAAATGAGACTCGAACTTGCACAATACAATAACTTAGCAGCCTTTGCTCAATTTGGAAGCGATTTAGACGAGGCAACAGCCAAGCAGTTAGATCGCGGCAAGAAAACAATTGAACTTTTAAAACAACCACAATATCAACCTTTATCTGAAGCTTTGGAATATTTAAGTATTTACCTTGCTGCTAATGGTCTATTAGACGATATTTCCTTAGAAAACGTTTTAAGATTTGAATCAGAATATCATGATTATATGACCAGAAAAAATCCAAAGATTTTAGAAGAACTCTCAACCGGTACAAAACCAAATGAAGAACTTCTTAAAAAGTTAGAAAAATCTGTTACAGAATTTAAAAAGATGTTCAAATAAACTATGGCAACCTTAATTTCCCTTAAAAGAAGAATAAAAACTGCAAAAAATGTCTCAAAAACAACTAAAGCAATGCAACTCATATCAGCTTCAAAGCTAAAAAGAGCACAAGATGCTGCAGTTATGGCAAAACCTTATGTTGCAAAGCTAGAAGTTTTATCTAAAGAACTCGCAGCGAAAATTGAAAAAAATGATCTAAGCGAATATATGGTTAAACCAGATAATACAAATTCAAAATTATATATAGTTATTTCTCCAGATAAAGGTCTCTCCGGAGGACTTGTTACTAATTTAATTAGAGAAGTAGCTAGTTTAGACACTAAATCTAAAGACTATTTTATTGTAATCGGCAAAAAAGCCCAAACTTACGTATCAGCACTTGATAAGGAAATTATTGCTGCTTTTCCATTTGGCACTACCCTACCATCTTTTGACGTTGTCTATGGTTTATCAAAACTCGTAAATGAATATTTCTTAGGTAAAAAAGTAAATGAAGTTGTAATAATTACAACAAAATTTGTAAGTGTATTTACTCAAGCTCCACAACAAACTACCCTTTTACCAATTGCGCCTCAAGAGCTTTTGAAAACTGATCAAAATCTTATCTTTGAACCAAGCGTGAAAGAATTACTTCCTGACCTTTTACAACATTACGTAGAAATGGTAATATATCAAAGCTTTCTCGAAAGCTACGCATCTGAACAAGCAGCCAGAATGATTGCGATGAAAAATGCTACAGATAACGCAAAAGAAATGATTTCAGACTTAAATTTGATTTATAATAAGACAAGACAAGAAAAAATAACTAACGAGTTATTAGATATTGGAGGAGGTTCATATGCCCAAAACTAATGATACAGGTAGAATAGTCAGAATTGCAGGTCCTGTTATCGATGTAAGATTCGAAGGATCTACACCCCTTGTTAATGAAGCCTTAACTATTGATTTAGGTAAAGGTCAAGAATTAGTTTTGGAAACAGCTTTAATCATTGGCGACAATGAAGTTAAAACCCTAGCAATGGGACCAACAGATGGACTTACTAGAGGCACAGAAGTTAAAAGAACTCATGCTCCCATTAAAGTGCCAGTTGGAAATAAAACTTTAGGTAGAATTTTCAATGTTTTAGGTGAAGTTATTGATGGCGATAAATTTGATAGAAATGCCAAGGGCTTAGAATGGGACGTTATCCATAAATCCGCTCCACCTTTAACAGAGCAGGAAACTAAACCACAGATTCTAGAAACAGGTATTAAGGTTATTGATCTAATCGCTCCATTTACTAAAGGTGGAAAAATTGCTGTTTTTGGAGGAGCAGGAGTTGGAAAAACAGTTATCGTTAAAGAACTGATCAGAAATATTGCAACTGAACACAAAGGGCACAGTGTTTTTGCAGGAGTCGGAGAAAGAACAAGAGAAGGAAATGATTTATGGCTAGAAATGAAAGAAGCTAATGTTTTAGATAAAACTGTTATGGTTTTCGGACAAATGAATGAACCACCAGCAAACAGAGCTAGAGTCGCCTTAACCGCTCTTACAATGGCAGAGTATTTTAGAGATCAAAAATCTGAAGATGTTCTTCTTTTTATCGATAATATCTTTAGATTTGCTCAAGCAGGGTCTGAAGTTTCAGCTCTCTTAGGTAGAATGCCATCGGCTGTAGGATATCAACCTACTCTGGCATCCGAAATGGGAGGATTACAAGAAAGAATCACTTCTACTAAAAAGGGTTCTATCACATCTGTACAGGCAGTATACGTCCCTGCAGATGATTATACAGACCCAGCACCAGTAACAGTATTCTCACACTTAGACGCAACAATTACACTCGAAAGATCTATTGCAGAGCAAGGTATTTACCCTGCTGTCGATCCGCTTGCGTCAACCTCAAGAATTTTAGATCCAAATATTGTAGGCAAGGATCATTACGAAGTTGCTAGAGGCGTACAAAGAGTTTTGCAAAGATACAAGGACTTACAAGACATTATTGCAATCTTGGGTATCGATGAATTATCTGACGAAGATAAACTAATCGTTGCAAGAGCTAGAAAGATTCAAAAGTTCCTTTCTCAACCAATGTTCGTTGCTGAAGTCTTTACAGGAACACCAGGTAAATATGTCAGAATTGAAGACACAGTTAAAGGATTTAAAGAGATTCTTGAAGGAAAACATGACAAGCTCCCAGAACAAGCTTTCTACATGAAAGGCGATATTTCTGAAGTAGTTAAAGAAGGTAAATAATGAAACTAACTCTTGAAGTAATAACTCCAGCTAAAATAGTTCTTTCTGAGGAAGTTGATGAAATTACAGTTAGCACTACTAACGGTGAAATTAGTATTCTTCCAAATCATATTGATTTATTAACTAAACTTGTACCTGGAGAGATGGTAATTAGAACAGGTTCAAAAATGCAAAGCTTTGCTGTTACCGGTGGCTTCCTAGAAGTCTCTAAGAATAAGGTTACTATTCTAGCTGACTATGCAGTCAGAGCAACTGAAATTGAAGTTGCTAGGGCACGTGAAGCCCAAGAGAGGGCAGAAAAAATAATGAAGAACAAAGAAGACAATAAAGAATTTATTATTGCAGAAGCGGAGCTTAGAAAGGCACTTCTAGAATTAAAAGTTGCGAATAAACATAGAACCAAATCCACTTCGTAAATTTGCTCTTTGCCTCTTAATTTCATAAAATATACCCAAGCCGAAGTAACTCAGTGGTAGAGTAGCTCTTTCGTAAAGAGCAAGCCGTGAGTTCAAGTCTCACCTTCGGCTCAAATATGGAAGATAAGCAAATTTTTAAAGGTACTACAGAAAAGAATCTAGAACTTATAATTAGGTATCCAGTTAAATCGGATGTAGAAATTATGCTTAATTATATAAATACTCTATCTGATGAACGTACATTTATTACCTATCAGGGAGAACATGAAACCTTAGAATCTGAAACAAGATTTCTCGAAGAAAAACTTAAAAATATCGAAAACAAATCTGAGATCTTTTTACTTGCCTTCTCCGGAGATCAACTCGCTGGCATTACTTGGATAGGAATGAGCAAAAAAACAGCCAAACACGTAGGCATATTAGGCATCTCGGTTGCCAAACAATTTAGAAATAAAGGAGTCGGAAAACAATTAATGACTACAGTAATTGAAGAGGCAACAAAACAAATCTCAAGACTTGAAATTATTACCCTAGAGGTATATTCTAAAAATCTAGTTGCCCTTGAGCTATATAATGAATTTGGATTTATTGAATACGGCAATTTACCTAATGGCGTAAAACGAGAAGATGAATATGATAACGCTATATTTATGTATAAAAAAATAAAATGAGAAGACGATCAAGATTATCAAGCTCACAAGAAAAAAAGAACAAAAAAACTATAATTTTTAGCATAATAGGCATCTTAATTATTGTTATCATCATGTATAAATTTGGCGTTGAAGCATTAATCAACTTCAGTCTCTTCTTAGGAGGCGGAAAAGACTCTCAAGCAACAACCAACACCAAGCAAATCGACTATGTTTCCCCTCCCATAATCAACTCCCTTCCTTCAGCTACAAATAGCGCATCAATAATAATTACAGGCTCTGCAAAAAAAGGACAAACAATTGAGCTTTATATCAACAGGACTAAAAAAGCTACAATGACTAAAATTGATAAGGATGGATTCGAATTTACCCAAGATCTAAAAAAAGGTGAAAATCTAATTCAAGTTAAAGCCAAAGAAGAAGATAAGGAAAGTGATTTTTCTAACTTTTACACTGTTAACTTTCAAAATGAACCACCCAAGCTTGAACTATCCTCACCCGCGGATGGAGATTCATTTCACAGAGAAGATAAATCAGCCAATGTAAGAGGTCAAACAGATGCCGGAGTAACTGTTACAGTCAATGGATTTTTTGCGGTAATTGATGAAAGTAATAATTTTTCTTATACACTCCCCCTTCACGATGGAGACAATGATATTCAAATAATTGCCCAAGATCAAGCAGGTAATAAAACAGAAAAGAAAATTAGAGTTAACTATTCTCAGTAATTCCAATATATATCCATAAAAACTGCATTATATATACATAAAATAGACTATTAATAAATTGACTATTTGCAATTAAACCAACGATTATCGCAACTACAACTACGGCCATCTTATTATTTCTTTTTATTTTTGTTAACGCAAAAATCTTTGACAATAAAAATAAATAAATAGTAAGCCCAATTAAACCGGTCGTCGCAATTACAAAAAGAAAGCTATTATCCGTACCCGCACCGGCATGCGTTGTCTCCCACTTAGCGTCATTTACTATTCCGTAATCAAACATCACATATCTAAATGCATTAAAACCTACACCATAAATTAAATTTTGATCAATTATCTTAAGTGCTGCCTTAGCCGAATCAAGCCTAGCTTCTGAGGAAGCTATTCTAAATAAATTTGTGCCTTCGGTTTGAAAAGATTTAGGTGAAAAAATAGCTAATATTATTAACAAAAACGTAAACAAAACAAGTAATCTTTTTTTGCCAATTAAAATTAAATAAGCAACCAAAGAAACAACTAACATAACCAAGGCACTTCTGGAAAAGGTTAAGTATATTTCAATGAAATTAAGGGTTAATAATGAAAAGAGCAATACAATCTTTATGTAACTTTTACTTTTATATATTTCAAACAGTAAATTTAGTAAAAAGATAAAAGTAATAACCAAAAAAGCCCCTGCGAAATTTGGATCCAAAAATGAGCCGAATAATCTGTATAAATGCTCATCCCAACCAAGGTAGTATAAATTTCTTAAGCTTTGATAAAAGTTATACTGTATAAGACCAAACCCCAAAATAACCGTTATAGGTATTAATAAAAAATATTTTATTCTTTTTACAAATTCTTTATCGAAACTACCTATTATGAAATATACTGAAGCATAAAGTATCCAACGAACTAAATATAAAGACGAAACAAAAAGTGAATCAATGTCTAGTCTATAAGCATTTAACGCTAATGAAATAATACAGACAGCAATAAACAGCAGTATGGGTTTAGTAAGATAATATTTTTTAAAACTAATCTTTTTGTTTTGAAAAATGACCCATGTAAATAAATTTGTTAATAATAAAATGTCATTAAGCGTAAATGCAATTGATCCAAGTTGAATCCTTCCAATTTCTGCAATTGGGAAAATTAATAAACTAATTAAAAAGGAAAATTTTAATAAACCCATATTTTATTATTTTGAATAGATTTTAACATTTGTAACTAGATTTGTATGAATTAATTTCCAATTTCTAAACTCATTTGGCAAAGCTGTATTTTGAACTGCAATATATTTAAATCTATCACCCTTTTTATAATACGAGTAGTCAATAAAATTAAAATTTGCATAATATAAGTTATGAAATCCAATGGTTAATACCGTATCATTTTCCCCTAGATTAGTTTTAAAAAAATTATCCGTATCATAAAAATCTCCAAAAGAAAAATTTAAATGTTTTACTAAAAATTGATCTTTTGTTTCTAAACCAACAATGTATGGCATGTATTTAACGCTTGCAATAAATCTATAAACTGTTGAGAAAATTGCAATGAAAATTAATAAAATAAACAATATATTTTTTAATACTTTAAATTCAAGCGAGTTATATACTACTATAACCAGAATTGAAAAACCTGCAAGATAAGGCAGTAGGTACCTTGCGCCTCCAATTTGCCCGATTATATACCAAGTAACTAAACTTAATATGCAATATAAAATCATTACCTTATTATTAAAATTTAACTTCTTATAAACAATAAGCAACAATGGGAAAATAATTATGTATAGTGGATTTATTGGATCAGAACTAAATACCCAAACGCTTATAAAACTTAATAAATCAAAAGAATGAGTAAATACAATTGATTTGGTAAATAAGGGGTAAAATGGATTTCCTGTGTTTAAATATGGAATTATTAAACTTGGTAAAACAATAACAAAGGAAATAAATATAAATATGATCAAATATCTTAAAAACGAAATTAATTTTATTTTTTGGTAGTAAAAGACTACAAGCAATAAACTGGAATAAATAAAAAGTGAAGAAACTGCTGACAACTTTACACAGATAGATAAGCCAACAAATAATCCCAAAAAAAAGATACTTTTGAAGGATTTTCTATTAATAAATTCAATAAAATAAGTTAGGGATAAGACCTCAAAAAATAACCATGCCAAATCCACATAGCTTGTATTAAGCTCCCATGCAAAAACTAAATTCGAAGACAGAATAAGCGTTGATAGTAAAGATAGTTTTTCAGAAAAAAATTTACGTGATAGATTATAAATTGCAACTAATGCTAATATTCCAAATAAAAAATGGATAATCTTTGTAGTAATTTCACTACCAAACATTAATGCAGGAATATACAGAATATCAACTAATTTTGGCATATCAGAATAATAAAAAAGATTTCCTGGTATGTGGAAAATCATATGATGAGCTATAAAAATTTTGGGAATAGTTAAGTGATACCATAAGGCGTCAAATCCAATTTCTGGAGCAATTGTACCGATTGAATAGATAGTTAATTGAATAAAAAGCAAAACAAGAAGTAATAAATTAGTTTTAATTTTTAAAATATTAGTTATTCTTAAATTAACTTTTAATTTAGTTAAAATAACTATGCAAAATACTAAATAGAAACCGGTTAATAGTAAAACATTTTGCGGATAAAGAAGCTTAAAAATTCCTAAAAAATAAATTAAATATGAATAGATTCCAATTAATATTGCTATTTTAGACATATGTTTATTTTACAAAGTAAATTTAAAAAATAAATTAACAATATTATTAAAGAATAAACAATAAATGTTAAGAAGTAGATTTTTTTTGCCATAACTGCCAAAGCTTTGCTCTAACTAAAAATGAATGAAGGCTCATCATCAAAGCAAGAATCAATCCTTCAATTTTGTCTAAGCATCCTAATTTAAGAAAATAATTTACTAGGAATTTACCCAATGGGTACATTATGATGTCACTGGCTTTAACCTTAATTTTATTACTGTATAATTCATTTGCTCTAATTGTTGAATAAAAATTAATTTCACTTAAAAATTCGTTAATTGAAGAATGTGGAAAGTGATTTAAAACTCCTTCCAAATCTCCTATTTTCCCATCAATTATTAACCTCTCATGTACTTTTCCAACCCAAGCACCACTTCCCTTTTTAATAAGCCGTGCTAAAAAAACTTTTCCTACCTCTCCGTGCAAAAATTTCTTATTCCACATATAATCAATGCGCCTAATCATATATCCAGCGTATTTTCCTTCGTTATTTATGATTATTGAGTTAATTTCTTCCCTTAATTCCTTTGATAGCCTTTCATCGGCGTCAACAAATAGTATCCACTTTTTAGTAGCCTTAGATAAACCAAAATTTTTTTGTTTTGCGAAGTCAAAATCCAAATGATTTTGATAAATTTTAATTTTCTGAGTATTAAAATTGTTAATTATCTCGAGCGTTCTGTCAGTTGAATAATCATCAATAATAATAATTTCATCGGCCCAAATTACACTCTCTAGGCAATCGACTATATTTTTCTCTTCATTTTTAGTTAAAATTATTATGCTTAACATTTCTATCCCCTTTTATAATTTTAGTTCCAGATGGCGTTTCATACAAGATATATATCAAATTACTTTTTTGATCGATATTTCCTCCATAAAACCAAATTAAATATTTATAATAATCCAGAAAACTTATAAATTGACTACCATCACCTTTTCCAACCAAACGCGCTCCTCTTCCATTAGAATCTTTAACGATGTATTTAGCGGCTTCATTTTTTGAAAAATATTTAACTTTATCTTCATAAGCTTGATAATATCCAGATGTATTAAGATAAATTAAATTAGTAAGAAGAGATGTGGCAATCAATGCTATAAAAATGATATTTAAAATCTTGCTTTTAAATATACTACCTAAAAAGGCAGAAACTAAAAGAATTAAGGGAATTATTAGAGAGTAAAGATAAGCATCAGACAAAGTTTTATTTATAAAAATACCCAAAACTAGAAAAAAACAAATTAAAATAATAATTACAAAACTGCCAGATTTTTTAATAAAAACTCTATAAAACCCATAAACGCTACTAATCAAAAATAAACTTAACGATATTAAACTAAATTGAATATAAAATAAGCGATTAATAAACTCACTGAAATAACTAACAATTGGACCCAAAGCAAATTCTGAATTAGAATTTAAGAAAATAGATGACGCTTTATATATTATCCATCCAGCAAAAACAAATGTTTGAGGAAATCCATTTTTTAAATCAAATATTAAAATCGGTATTAACGGGATAATTACTGAAACAAGGGACAATATTACTATCTTGTGATTCTTTAGAGATGTAACCCAATTCTTTTTTTTTATTAAACCATAAACAAAAAATAATAATGTAATAAAAATAAAGATTACAGTTTGTAATTCGAAATTATATAAAAGCGCAAGAAGTAATAAAAGTAAAGGAAAATACATAAAATTACCCTTGGTCCATTTATATAAAGAGTAAATTGTTAAAATTGTTAGAAAAGGAATTAAGCTTGTATGATATGACATCCTAGATGCCATAATTACATATGGGGAAAATGCATAAAATACTGAAGCTACCAAACCAGTAGTATTGTTAAATATTCTGGAGGATAATTTATAAACTAAACTTAAAGTTATTAAATCAAGAAACACCGTAAAAAACACAGGGGATAAGGGATTAAAATTAAAAACTTTGAAAATTGCTGCTAAAACATATGTCCATAATGCTCCTTGATGTAACCATAAGTGACTTGACGTTATTCCAACTAATGGTAATTCATTTAGTAGCAGCATATCTCTTGCTGACAAATAAAACCAACCCTGGTCACCAATTCCCAGATTGATTACTGAAGATAAATGGAATATTCGCATAGAAGCTGCAAAAACAAAAATTAAGAGAAATATCAAATTATTGATATTTATACTTAAAAATAGATTTAATACTAAAGATTTAAATAACCCAAATTTTTTTTGAAAATAGTAATTCCTACTTTCTATAAAAATCTCATTTTTATTTTCTAATAACTTTGTCGAGGTTCCCCATTTATGCACTAACTTTAACCTAGAATCAATAAATATTTCATAACCCAATGCTCTTACTCTATCGCACAAATCAAACTCTTCGAAATATAAAAAGAATTTTTCATCAAATCCTCCAACTTCAATAAAGACTCTTGTTCTAATAACAAACGCCGTGCCAGGAACATTATCTACCCTTGTCGGCTTATTAACATTCCATTTCTTTGTCCAATACTTCTTAGATATAAAATTATTAGGGAATATCTTGTCTAAAAAAGAAAATTTTACTACTGCATCAAAAAAATTAACATTCTTGGCTCCTTGGCTCATAATCGATTTGTTGGAATTTAATAAAAGTGGAGCTACAATCCCTATGTTTGTTTTTTTACTAAATTCTTTGTAAATTGTGGATAAAATATTTTGCGTAAAAACTACATCCGGATTAAGAATAAATAAAAATTCTCCTTTGGCATGCTTTGCGCCATAATTAACTCCTGATCCATAACCCAAATTTCTACCAGAATTAAAGTAAATTAGATTTTTATATTTAGTTAATTTACTTTTTACCGAAGTGTCTTCACTGTTATCTACGATAATTACTTCAAATAGATTTTCTGGATTGAATTCGTACAAGCTGTCTAACGTAATTATTAAGTCTTGTTCATTTTTATAATAAACAATTATTATCGAATATTTAAAATTTTTCATTTTGCTTTATATACATAAACTAGCACTGCATTACTTACTTTTACTTCATAAACGAGATTATATTTTTTCCTTATTTTTTCGTCGTTAAAACCATCTCTAATTATATGATAATGATTAACAACCACATAATCGTATTCTGACTCATCATTATATCTTGAATAATTAAAAATGGGATTTTTGGGAAATGTAATTTCCGGTGAAATAGCTAATCCAATTCTCGAATTATCAATGGCATTTTTATTCAAATATATCCCGGCTTCTCTTTGCCCTTGGCCCCACCAGCCAATCTGGAATAGGTTGTATTTATATACATTATCTACTCCCCCAATTAATTCATTATAATAGTCTAAATAATAAGGGGAAACATATACTAAGCTAAGTAATAGATATATTCCAAAGAAAATTAAAATAATTATTTTCTGAAGATACCTTAGTCTTTCTAAGACAAAATTCAACCCAACTGCTGAAATAATTGCAATTGCTGGATATATTTCAATAATATATCTAAGCCCATGCTGTCTCCATGAATAGAAAGAAAGCAGGAAAGGCACTATAAACCATAAAACAATTAGCCACTTTTGATAATTAATACTCTTTAAAACCTTAATCAAGCCTAGGAAAAACAAAACAATTATCACAACTGGTATCGAGATAAAAAAATATACTAAATAATAAAAAATAGGCGTTATCCTTAAACTACCCATAAATACTTCTGGCGGTGACAGGGTAAAAATTAATGGGTTAGGTGAAAATTTAACCGACCAAAGCTTGTCATTTATCTCCATAATTTCTGAAAAATGAAGAACTGCCTGTGGCCAAACTGCAATAAAAACAAAACAAGAAATAATAAAAACTTGAATAAAAATTTTAAAATATTTTTTAATATGCTCTTTTTTTTCTTTTTTTATAAAACTTTTACACTTAAACCACATTGCAAAACCAAGAATTATAAAAAGAAGCAGATCACTCTGCTTTGCTTGCAATGCAAAACCTGTTAACACTCCTGCTAACAATATTCTTTTCTTAGTAGTTTCCTCTAATAACAATAAATAAGAATATATTGCAATTGGATATATAAAAAGTTTTAAGCTTTCTGCAGTCACCAATTGAGACAATCCAACCGTAAAAGGCAACATTAAGTAAATAAAACCACTTATTATACCTATATTAAAATTGAATATCTTACCTGAGATTAAAATTACAAATAATAATCCAATTGAAAACAAAACTGCTGATAAAATACGTGAAAACGTATAATCATAATTAAAAATTGCATTATTCTTAACAGTGGCTTCCTTGTCAAACACGGCACTTACTCCATAGATATATTTAACTAAAGGCGGATGATCATATGATGTATAAAAATATTCATTATTAAAATCTCCCTTTTCAAAAATTTTAATAAATTTATATCCTTGCTCTATATATACGCTTTCATCCCAAGTCCTTCCAATTTCATTTAAGGTTGACAACCTTACTACTAACGAAAAGACAAAGAATAAGAATAAAATGAATACTTTTTTATAGATAATATTAATTTGCAAATTCATTTTTTATAAAACTAGTTTTACTTATTAATAATTTTTCTAACTCTTTTCCTTTGATTTTCCAATCCCATCTTTCAACCATTTCTTTTCTAGCATTCATTCCCATTTTTTTTATTATATTTTCATTTCTTAATAGTCCGTCAATTTTTTGTGCAAATATTTTTGCATTCCGATTTAATAAATATCCTGTTTTAGAATCAACTATTGTTTCTTGATGTCCCGCTTCATCAACTGCAATTACTGGCACACCACAAGACATTGCCTCCAGAGGAACCATACCCATTGGCTCCTTATAAGATACAGAGATTAATATTTTAGATTTTCTATATACATTTATTAATTCATAATCCGATAACCACTCGTTTTCGAAAACAACGGCTCTAATCTTGGGGCTTAATTCCATATTTTCAATGGTTTTCCTAAAAAAAGGATAACCATCTAGCTTATCAAAAGAACCAATAAATAATAAATCGAATTCTTTTTTTATTTTTTTTGGAAAGAATTGTTTTACATTAACTCCACAATGAACAACATCTCCATCGACCCCGTAAATTTTTTTAAATTGCCTTCGGGTATAATTTGAATTAAAAATAATATGGCAGGCGGATTTAATATTAAAAATATCAAGTTTTTTTCTTATATATCTATTTAAATTTTCGTAATACGTTCTAAATATGTCAACATTTACTGGTTTAAATAGTTCTGGCTCATAAATGATTCTGTAATATGGATCATGGCAATAAAAAAACGAGGGTACTTTAAGATATTTTAAAATAAAAGGAGATTCAATAAATTGTGAGGCACAAACAAACACTAAATCATATTTTATACCAATATCTTTTCCTATTTTCCTATTTAAATTATTTAATTTTATAAGTTCAACTGTATCTTTATATAATCTTACAAAAGGATTATTCCCTGTCCATTTTTTGACATGAAAAGAATATGAATAAATACGTGAATAAAAAGATTCTTCATTTTTTATAAAATCTATTGTGTATAAATCTACAGTATGACCAAGAATTTTAAGTTGCCTTGCGAACTCATTCGTAGACCTTCTTGCTCCTCCTTTATGTAATTCATGATAAACAGCTATTTTCATTTATTATTAAAAATTTTCCTTAAGAAATATAAGGAAACTGGAATAGGCACGATAACACCTAAGAGGGCAGCGAATGCAACGCCAAGTAATCCAAAATAGGTTATTAAAGGGAAAATACATATTACTAAAACAATCAGGTTAATTAACGTAATTATTGATGAATAAATTTGCTTATTTACCGACAAAAACACAATTGCAGGAAAACCAAAGATTGAATGAACTACGCCCAATACGACTAAGATTTTTAAAATATTTACCATTGGTAACCATTGTTTTCCTAAAAAAAACTCAATCAAACCATTAGCAAAGAAAAAAACAACAAAGCCAAATGGAACCGTTATCAATATCAATAATAATTCCGTTTTCAAAAAAGCTTTTCTTAACCTTTCTAAATCATCAGAAAACTTTGAATATACCGGAAAAGTTACCCTTGAGATAACATCCGCAACATCTGTAATAGGTAACATTGCAATATTGTAAGACATCTCATACAAGCCAAGATTGTAAGTTCCTAGAAATTTACCAACAATAATATTGTCTAAATTATGAAACAAATAATTAAAAATTCCGCTTAACGTAACCCACTTACCTTGGTTGATTATTCTATAAATGTATAAACGTTTAAATTTTATCTGAGGCCTTGGTTTTATCAATAAAAAAGAAAGAATTACTTGAAAAATTACACCAGTTAACATGCCTATAACCAGACCAGAAATATTCTTAATTATTAAAACCAAAAATATTGTTGCCAACATGTCTATGAATGCTATTGACATTCTATAAATAAAATCTTTATCAAAATTAATTTCTTTTTGAAATTTAATCTCTGCAGGATTAATAAACCCTCTTATTAAAGGTACAAAACTAAATAGAATTAAAATATTTTTTATATGCGGGGCCTTAAAAAAATCAGCAATAAACCCCGAAAATATTATAAATACAAAGAAAATTATAAAACCTCTAGCAATTGATACAATCCATGCAGAATTAATATATTTACTCAAATTTTCCTTTTTTTGTATTAAAAAAACATTTACTCCTGTTTCTGTTAATGTTTCTAATAAGGCTAATATTAATAATGAAATACCAAAATCACCAAATTCTCGTGGGGTTAAAATTCTAGCTAATATTAAAATTTTTAATAATGAAATACCTCTTATAAATATACTTTGGGCCCATGCCCACGAAAGACCATGAATAGTTCTAGAAGAATAACCCATATTGGTGATTGAAATTATAACATTTTCATGTTTATAATAATATGCTGCCCCATAAAAATGAAAATTAACCAGTGTAGATCTTGTGGATCAAAGAATTTATTAAAAATAGTATCTTTAGGTAAACAGTATTTGTCTGACTTTACTAAGACGAATAAGAAACCTAAATCCTTCCCCTTGACAATGATGGTATGTAAAAAATGTTTTCTAGTCCAATTAGACTACAATACTCCACAAAAATATTTATATACTCCTAGATATGGGTACAAATCAGGCATAAACCAAACAATGCACGATGAATTAAGAGGCATTGCTCAAGAAGCGTTTAAAAAAATCAAAAAAACAAAGGAAAAAATTGTAGTAATCGATATTGGCGCTAACGATGGCACTCTACTAAGCTACTACCCAAAAAATCTACATAGAATTGCTGTTGAACCAATAAAAAAACTTGCAGAAATATCAAAGAAGCATGCTAATGAGGTTGTAAATAATTTCTTTAGTTATGAATCCTACAAAAGAAAGACAAAAAATTTACATGCAGATGTTATTTCTGCAATATCTTGCTTCTATGATATGGAAGATCCAAACAAATTTGTTGCTGATGTAAAGAAAATAATGAAAGAAGATGGAATTTTTATAATTCAACAAAATTATTTAGTTAGTATGTTAAAAATAAATGCATTCGACAATATCGTCCATGAACATTTAGAATATTACTCCTTACTATCCTTAAATAATCTTTTAGAAAAACATGGCATGGAAGTATTTGATGTTGAAACAAGAACTTTAAACGGCGGAAGCTTCAGAACATATATTGCGCTAAAAGGGAAGAGAAAAATATCTAAAAGTGTTTTAGAGATGCAGAAGACGGAAAAAAGGCTAAAATTAAATAATAAGAAAATTTACCTCGATTTCGCTAAAAGAATCGCAAAAGAAAAAGAAAAAATTACAGAGTTTATTAAAAAAGAAGTTAAAAAAGGAAAAAGAGTTTATTTATATGGAGCTTCAACTCGAGGCAATACAATGCTTCAGTACTTTGGTCTTGACCATAAGCTTATTCAATTTGCAGTCGAAAGAAATCCAGAAAAATTCGGAAAAATAATATCCTCAGTTGGGATACCAATTATTTCTGAGGAACAGGCCAGGAAAGATAAGCCAGAGTATATGTTAGTATTACCATGGTTTTTCAAAGAAGAATTTCTAAAGAGAGAAAAAGATTATCTAAAAAAAGGCGGTCATTTTATCTTCCCCTTGCCTAAATTGGAAATTATCTAGTTAATCTTAATTTAATAACATAAAACAAAGAAACTAATAGCTCTTGAATGTTAACATTTGATTTTCCATAAATTCTATAATTCCAAGTAATTGGTACCTCGCCGATTAGGAATTTTTGTTTATTAATTTTATATAAAACTTCCGATAAAGTAATAAAGCCCTTTGATTCAATTCTTGTTTTTAACAAATAATCAATACTTTTTCTTGAATACAACCTAAAACCACTTGTAAAATCAGATACTTTAACATTTAACCAAAATTTTAAATAAAAATTTATAACTCTACTTAATATTGTTCTATTTTTTGTAATATTTTTAATTCTACTTCCTTTCAAGTATCTCGATCCAATAACCAAATCATATTGATTAGTTTTAATTTTATTTATAAATCTTTTAATTTCTGCTGCATCATGAGCTAAATCAGAATCCATCTCTAGGAAATAATGTATGTTTTTTAATTTATAAGCTTCCCTGAAGCCCAACATTACTGCACTTCCTCTTCCAGACTTTTTCATACGTGAAATAAGCTTAACATTTGTATACAAACGCATGGCTTTTTTAATTTTTTCATTCTCTTCGGGCCTAGAATCATCTATTATAAAAATCTTAAAAGAGGGATATGAATTCTTAATTTTTTTTACCAAAATTTTAAGGTTTTCGGATTCATTGTAGGATGGAATAATAACAGCAAAATTATTTTTCATTTTTTATAAATACTTATTTCAACAGGGCTTTGAACAATCGCAGCCATATAGTAGTTTAAATCATTTGTAAACAGAAATAAATATTTAAAATTAGGAGAAAATTCTTTTATCAATTTATATTTATTTTTCTGTAAATTTTTATATATATCTTTTGTTTCTGAATTATGTTTATACATAGATTCAATACCAACGTTAGTTAGAATTACATATTCAGGATAGGTTTTATCACTTGTTTGTATTATTTTGTATTTATATTTATTATTATTCTCGATCTTATACTGCTTAAAATAAAACTCTTTAACAACCAAGTCTGGCAACCCTTGATAAATTGGAATATTTTGTATTCCAATTGTAGAATTTATTGGAATATTTTTATTTATCCAATACGTTGATGATTGACGAGGATCACTAAATAATTTTAGAGGCATCCATGAAAATGATTCAACTACCTGGAGAAGGATAATGAAAATTATAAAAATTAGAATTAACAAGTTATTAAATCTTTTCAACAAAAACTTAATAAGATAACTAACAAAATATGCAAAAAATGGAATTAAAATTAATACTCGATTATTTGTAGCATCTAATTTTAAAGGAATTAAGCTACAGGCAAATAAAATAAAAATTATAATAAAAGTAATTAATGTTCTATTTTCAAAAATATATCTATATTTATTTTTTAAAATAAATATGTTTCCTAGTAAAATAGAAATAAAAAGAATCATACCTAAAATTGCAATAATATAAAAAGTATGACTAAAAAGAGTAGGAAATAAATCTATTAATAAATAAGGCCAAATTTTGTTTGTAATTTGAAAATTTGCCACATTAAAATCTGGTGTCCTAGATAAAGTAGATGAAAGATATTCATTTAAACTACCCTTAGCCAAAAGAATATCTATGACTCCGAAAGATAAAAAAGTGGATATATATATCACTCCTCCCTTTATAAGAGTAAAGATATGACTTCTCCAATTTTTATTAAAAATAAATATTAATCCTAATATCGGAATAAGCGCAAAAGGTGAAAGCTTTACGGATAAAGCCAAGGCGGATAATAAACATGCAAAGTAAAAATAATAATACTTAAATTCTTTTACGTATTTCAGAATAAATAGTATTGATAATAATGTCCAAAACATTAAGGCAATATCGTACTTAAAATACCCACTTAACATTAGCCACATAGGATTAAAAGTAAAAAAGAAGGTTGAGATCACTGGATTAATTTTTAAAATTTTTTTAGATAAATAATAAAACGCAAGAATACTTAATATTCCAAACAAAATAGTATTTGTACGCAAAACAATAAATAAGACCTGTTGAATATCAATGTTTAATACAGATGATTTGATTAAAAAAGGATTTACGACTTTTATTACCATAAACGGAATTAAATATAAACCCGTTAAGAAAAAATGGAATATTGATCCATTTGCGGAGCCAGAAATATTTGGAGAACCAAATTTAAATAAGTTTCTTACTGACTGACTTTGATGCCACTCATCCATAAAGTAATTAAAAGGATGACTATTTCCAGGAATTCCCCAACTAATCTGCGCCAGGCAAGCCCCAATGTAAATTAATAAAATAATTAAAAGCATTCTTTGCTTAAACAGTTTTCTTGTTAATAAATTAAAATTTACACCTACAAAAAACGCCTTAACTGTTCCAGACAAAACAGCAAAATCTGCAATAAATTGAATCAGCGGCAAAAATATTAAACCTTTAATATTTTTTACATATTTATAATTTTTAAGAATTATCCAGAACAAATAAACTATCGCCCCTCCAGTAATCAATAAATTTAGATACAATGATTTCATAATTGGAATCAAAATTACTAAATAGAGAGCAATAAAATATCTATAAATAAGCCAAAAAACTTTTTCTCTAATAATACCCGACTCAATATCTCCATATGCAAATCTATAAAACATTTTAAAAGCTGATTTTATATTAGATCTAGGTTGCCAATAGACAATCGCGTTTTGAATAAATTTAATATTAAAACCTTCGTCCTTTATTTTGTTTGCAAACACATAATCTTCATTGTGGGAATATTTAACATCAAAGCCCCCAATACTCGACCATACTTTTTTCCTTAAAGCCATTGATCTTGTAGCAGGTAAAAAAGTGTTTGGATCCACTTTATCTGGCATAACCAATGCATATGGTATTAATGACTTTTGAAAAATACTTGCATGTTTCCCTTTATAATATCCAGCAACAACATCTACATTTGGAGAAAAAGATGAATACATATTTTTTACCCAATCTTTATGAAGCTCACATCCAGAATCAGTAATTAGTATAATCTCAAATTTTGATTTTTTAATCGCTAAATTTCTACCTAAAGACCGATTCCCTTTTTTAACAAAAAATTTGATATTTAATTTTTTATGTTTCGAAGAAATTTCTTGGATTTTATTAACAGTTTTATCATTACTTCCCCCGTCAACAATTATAATTTCCGATGGTAATAGTGTCTGCTTGACTACAGACTCTAAAAACCTACTAACTGTATCCTCTTCGTTTAAAACAGTACAAATTAATGAACATTTAGCCTTAGCCATATTGTGGTTGAATTATAGCACCTCCTACATTAGAATACAGAGATATTATGGGATTCATTAATTCTTTATTTACTAATATAATTCAGAATTTTAATTATGTAAAAAATGATTTTACGGGATTTAATTTAGATATTAGTTTTATACTAAATTTTATTTTCAATTTAATCGTAACAGTAATTATATTTAATCTAACATATTTATTTGGAAAGAAAATATTTTCATTATTTAATAAAAACTTTGAAAGTAAACCATACTCTTATCTTGTCTCAATTGGAATAGGATATATTTTTTCATCATTAGGAATTACCTTACTCGGCTTCTTTCATTTGCTTTACCCTCAATTAATCTCAATCTATCTTTTATGCATTATTTTTATTTCATTTTTTCCATTTAATAATTTAAAAAAAACATTTTTTGAATTATTTATATATATTAAAAATGAAATTATCTATTTCAAGCAATTTAAGGCAATTTTTATTGTTGCTTTTCTTTTTATTTTACTCGGATTTATTAATCTTATTAATCCCGAATACAGAGAAGATCAATACCATGTTGACTTACCAAGGCAGTATTTAAAATTTAACACAAATATGATTCCACCAAAGGAACAACTACATGTTTCAGCAGCTCCTCAAACCGCAGAATCGTATTATTTAATTGGAATATTTTTATTATCTAAAGAAGCAGCTAGATTTTTACATTTTTACTTTTATTTACTAACAATCTTAGCATTGATAAACTATTCAAAAATAAGCAGTAAATATAAATTTGCTATCTATACACCTCTACTATTAGTAAGCAGTCCTGTCATTATTAAAGAAACCTCATCCATGTATACAGACTTCCAATGGCTCTTCTGCTTACTCATTTCAACTTTAATATTAATTGATCAGTATAAAAATAAATTAGCTACTTATTCATTGTCTGGATTATTCTTTGGTGGCATAGTTGCTTCAAAACTCTGGACAATTATATTTTACCCAGTGTTCATTATTTTTCTTACTTTTCTAAATAAATTTAAAAAAATAACAATTAAATATATAGTATTATTTATTTCTTTTTCTCTTGTTACGTATGGAATTTGGATAATAAGATCATATATTTTAACAGGTAATCCGTTATATCCAGCATTTATTGATCATCTAAATCTTGATGGGACAAGAGAGAAAATAAATTTGTTTCAGTATATTGGAATAAATTATGGGTTACTTAATCCAAAGTATTTTATAAATGTATTTTCTCCTTTGTTTTTTGTTGGAATATTATTTTGTATTTTAAATTTCAAAAACATTTATAAAAAAATAAATCTATTACAAATTAATAAAATAATTTTCATCACGTTTATTACATATTTACTAGTCCAATATATCTTTGGGAGATATATGATTGGACTCTATATTTTCTTAATCTTCATTTCCGCTCTTTCAATTAATGAGTTTGTTAAAAAAAATAAATTACTAAACGCTGTTTTAATATTTATGCCAATAATTGTATTTATTTATTATTTTATAAATTCTTTTTTAATATTGCCCTACTCGCTTGGCTTCAGCGATAAAAATAATTATTTAACGCGAATTTTAATAAGAGATAATTCAAGTTATTTTGATTTTGGGAAACAGTTTAATAAATATATAAAAAGTGATGATGTTGTTGGATTCTATAATTTCCATGGGTATTATTATGCAGACTTTCAATATACTGATGTAAATTTTTTAATTAATAAGAGAGAACAGTCGATTCTGACATTGAAAAAAAATGGCATAAAATTATTAATATTAAGAGGTGATAATTTTAAATTTTTCTGTAAGAAATATTCACTAAAAGATTGTGATACATATCAACCCAAACTTATTTCGCAATATAATTTCTTTCCTTTCATATTTTTATATTCTTTTAAGAATTTATGATAACACCATATAAATTAGTATTCATAAACCTGTTATTTTTAATTTTTTTAACTTTGCTTATTTTTATATTCAAAATAATTTTTCCAAAAAAGAAAGTTAACCCTTTATTTTTACTTTTATTATTAAGTCTAGGTACATCAATTAGCATATTACGCATTGGCTCATATGAAAGTGGGGATTTCAATATACATGCCTACAGGTCCATTGAATTCTATAAAAATATCCTTGAAGGATTCATTTATCCTTCTTGGGCAGGAGACTTAAACGCATTATATGGTTTACCATTATTTATGTTTAATTATACTTTACCTTACTACTTTACAACGATCGCGCACCTTATAGGATTTTCATTTATTAATTCGTTAAAATTTTTTCTAATTACTAATTTAGTATTAACAAGTTTATTTAGTTATATTTTAGGATTAACAGTATTTAATAATAACAAGTTGCATGCATTTGTATTTGCAATCTTATATTCTTTTTTTCCTTATCATCTGATTTCTGTGCATTATAAGATCACACTTGGTGAAATATCTTCCTATACATTACTTCCTTTATTTTTTTATTTTGTCTCACTAACTAATAAAACTAAAAAAAATATATTTCTTATACATTCATCGTTAATTTATTATTTTATATTTATTAGTCATATTTTCATAGCAATTTTTACTATTCCACTATTGTTCTCATATTTATTTATAAATGGCAATGATAAATTAAGAAATTTAATCAAATTTTCTTTTATAGTGATTTTTTCATTAACATTATCAGCATACCAATGGGTACCAAGTATTTTATTTCAATCTCAACTTTATATAACACATATTAATATAGATCTAAACAACATATTCTTCCCATCAATCATCGATCTACTATATTCGCCTTGGAGATTTGGTTTTTTATTTCAAGGGCCAAACGGAGAAATATCTTACTTACTCGGTTACACTCAAATAGCATTAATTTTAATTACGATAATTTTTATATATAAACGTAGATTTTTAAATTTTGAAAAAAAACAAATATACTTTTGGCTTATTTTTTTCGTTTTATATTTATTTCTACTACTCCCTCAATCTAAACTATTTTGGGACTTTATACCTATATTGGGTGGCTCTGGACCACATAGACTACTAGTTATTATGGGTTTAATAACAACTTTTATCTGCTCTATTACAATAAGTAAAATAAAAAATAAAAAAGTAATTTACTTAATAATATTATTTGCTATAGGATCAACCATTTTAAACTGGGGACATAGAAAAGTTATACCCGAAATAAACGATGAATATTTAATAAAAACTCTTCCTCTTAGCACTTATAATATAGACAATCATTTTTATGCAGCTACAATTTATCAAAACCCAAAAAAGCTATGGGAAAATATGATTCCAATTAATTCATTTCAACCGAACGAATCAATTTCTTCCATTATTATCAAAAGATCTCAAAATGAACATATATATAAAATGTCTGTGAAATACAATACAATCGTAAGTGAAAATACTTTATATTTTCCTGGATGGAATGTATATGCAAATAATAATAAATTAAAAATTTACCCAAATAATAAGGGGCACATTTCTTTTGCTATTAATAAAGGAGAATATATTGTTTTAATTAAATATGAGGATGTTTATATTATCAGCTTACTTAAAAAAATAAGTTTATTTTTATTTATAGCATCTCTACTCACCATAGTCCTTATTAAAATTAAATCTTCCAAAGTTTTATATAAACATTAGTCACTTCCTCCCATGTCAAAAGAATCTTGGAAGCACTTGAATAATTCAATATATCTTTATTTAATAAATATTTTTTTATAGAATTTGAGACTTGATAACTGTCTTTACATATAAATATGTTTTTGCTGAATGGCGTCATCTCTAAATAATCTTTTTTAATTTCGTTATTATACACAGCGAAAATAGGTTTTTTGGCAGCTAATGCCTCAAGTATTCCTAAATACCTAGAAACAAATACATATGAATAGTTGGGTAAAAATTTTTCAACATTATATACAAATCCTTTAAAGGATACGTTTAATTTATGTCTTTTAACAAATCTAAAAGCATTTTTAAATTGTTCACCATTCCCATATACATCTAGACTTAGTTCATTATTTTCATCTTTTAATATTTTTATCGCTTTCAAATAATCCATTATTCCAGCTTCCTCTTCTAATCTACCAATATACATTACTTTATTTGAAAATTTGATTTTACTGTTATTAAATTTTTGCTTTTCTACTCCTCCAAAAATAACGAAAGTTGGATTTGTTTTATACCATTTTTTAAAAAAATCTCCTACACATATATTTCCTCTTGAAAGTTTTTCCGCAAGTTTATGCATAAACTTCGCTTTTAAGTTTGGGATATTATTCCCCTCATAACCGTGAAAAGTTGTATAGATTTTTTTATTAAAAAATAAAAATCTAAATGGTAAATACCAATAGAAAACATCATGACAATGTACAATATCTGCTTGTCTTATTTCGTTCAGGTATTTAAATAAATTTATCCAAATAATAAACTTTTTAAGCTTATTCTCTTTTATTGAAGGTATGAAAATTACCTCCTCACCATTATTGTGTAGGTTTAATTTTTTATTATTGACTACAGGTTCTTCGGCAATAATTTTAACTGAGTATCCTTTTTTAATTAATTCTTTACTAATTTGCCAAATATGCTTTTCTACTCCTCCAATATTTGGATAATAAGATCTTGTTAAAAATAAAATTTTCATATCCAGATTCTAACACAATCTAAGAAGCTAAAGAAGATAAAAAATCATTATTCTGTTATTTTCTCGATTCCCTCAGGAGACTCTATTTCAATTGAATTTAAACAAGAATTGTATTTTCCAGTTACTATAACTAAATTGTTCGAAAATTTATAAAAATCGACGTCCTTATTATAAGGGAGATAGATTGCTTGATCTGATGAATCTGTTAACAAAACTGTTCGTTTTGTTATTTTCTTTTGTGGAGTAGAAATTATATTTAATACATAATCGACAGGTCCAACCCTATCTGTATATATTTCCCTAAAATTCAAGATTTTTACATATCCCAAAATACTTTGAGTTCCTTTTTCACAAATAACTTTATTTCCGCCAAATAATCCAAAAACAGACAGAAACATTAATACACCAGCTATACCTAAACTTCCTTTAAACGTAAAACTAAATGCTTTTTGTTTTTTAATTTCCTCAAGTAGTTCAATAACTCTTCTTAATGGATTTCCAATTCTTATATCTAATAAATCGTCCTCGTCTTTATAGTTACCTGTATGACTATAAATAAATTTTTCTAAAGGATTTTTTGCTGATTTATAATCTGGAGCGCTAATAAAATGGCCTTTTTCGTCTCTAGGTCTACTCTTTGTCACTTCACTTCTTAATTTATCAGCAGACATAATTAATTATGAATATATATCATTACAAAAATCAAGTGTGGACTTGAGAGGATTTGAACCTCTGACTTTTTCAATGTGAATGAAACGCTCTACCCCTGAGCTACAAGTCCATAAAAATTATATCTCCAATTGACAAAAAAGTCTAAAGTTGACACAATTAATTAATGAGGTTTCTTCAAAAAATCTGGGCGTTTTTACTTGATAGCGCCCAAACATTTTTAATAGCAGCAGCAATATTTTTGGTAATTTATCTATTTTTATTTAGACCATATGAAGTCCAAGGAGAATCAATGTATCCTAATTTTTATAATAAGGAATATGTTTTAACTAATTTAATTATTTTAAGATTTAAAGCTCCCAAAATGGGAGATGTGGTCGTATTTAAATCTCCTGCTGAACCAGAAAAAGACTATATCAAAAGAGTAATTGGTGTTCCAGGAGATAAGGTGATGATAAAAGACGGAAGCGTATACTTAAATGGTAAAATATTAGACGAGTCATCTTTTCTCAGCTCTAATGTAAAAACCTTCCCAGGCGGTTTCCTTCAAGAGGGACAGGAGGTAACAGTTCCAGAGGAAAAATACATTGTTCTTGGTGACAACCGAGGCGCGAGTTCTGATTCAAGAGAATGGGGATTTGTTTCCAAAAATGCAATTATCGGAGAGTCATTATTTGTTTATTTACCCGTAAATCGAATGAGGTTAGTTGAAAATCCCTATAATTAACTTTTATTTAACAGCTCAAATATTTCTTTAATCTTAGGTCCTGTTACATCTACGTCACCTTTTAGAACGATTTGAATTTTTGCTTGAGTTCTAGATTGCGACATTGCAACCTTATTGAAACCTCTTATCTCCTCTAATTTTTTAGACATTTCATCTAATTCTGGTACCCAAAGCTTATTAACTTTTGTTCTTGGCTCTTTCTTCTGAACCTCTCCCTTAACTTGTCTCGCCAACTCTTCTGTTTCTCTTACGGTACTATTTTCTTTAAGGATTCTTTTAAACAACTCTAGCATTAGTTTAGGATCACCGAGAGAAATTAATGGCCTTACATGACCCTCCGTGATAACACCAGCAACAAGCGCGTCCTTAATAGCATCTGGAAGAGACAATAATCTTATCGTATTGGAAACAGTTGGCGCACTCTTACCAAGTCTTCTAGCAACCTCATTAGTTCCAAGCCCAAACTCTTCAATGAGTCTTTTGTATGCCATTGCTCTCTCTATTGGATTTAAATCTTCTCTTTGTACATTCTCAACTATTGACATCTCTAACATGCCTTGGGGAGTTGTTTCTTTAATAACAACTGGTACTTTTGGAAGACCCAATACCTTTGCAGCTCTCCAACGTCTTTCACCTGCTATGATTTGATATCCTGCAGGAGTCTTAGCTACGACAATAGGTTCTAATATTCCTTGTTCTCTTATTGAATCAACTAATTCCTGAAGTGAATCGGGAGAAATAATACCTCTGGGCTGCAAAGGATTAGCTTGCAGCATATTAATTTCAAGTTCAAAAATTCTATCTGATATTTCCATTTTTTATAAATTTATTAAGCTGAAACTTCTATAAATTTCTTGGAATTTAATTTTTTAAATTTAACAATTCCACTTATTAAAGAAAACAAAGTATAATCTTTACCCATGCCTACATTTTTACCAGCATGAAATTTAGTTCCTTTTTGTCTAACTAAAATACTACCTGGCTTAGCCTCCTGCCCACCATAAATCTTAACGCCTAAGCGCTTGGCTCTCGAATCTCTATTTCCTTTAACTGCTCCTTGTGCTTTTGTATGTGCCATATTAGTGTTGTGAAAACTGATTTATTTTATCTCGACTTTTCACAGTCTGTCAAGATACAAATTATTTCTTTTCTTCGGTTTTTTTAGCCTTAGACTCTCCACCAATTTTTTCAATTTGTACTTTTGTTAAAGATGCCCTAAAGCCTGTTGTTCTTCTAAATCTAACCTTTGCTTTATACTTAGAAACTCTAATCTTATCTCCTTTTAGATGTTCGAGAATATTAGCTTCAACTGTTTCGCCAGGTACAAAAGGTTTTCCCACTTTTACGTTTGAATCATTAACTACAAGCAATACCTCATTAAAGGATACTATACCTTTTTCCTCAGACAATCTATCAACTAATATAGTGTCTCCTTCAGAGACTCTATATTGTTTCCCACCAGTTTTTATTACAGCGTATTGCATAGAAGCTAATTATAGCAAATATTTTAGCCAATTTCTAGAACTTTATCATCTTTTGCTGATTTCCTTATTGAATTTAAAAATCCTAAGAAAATAAAGTTAGATAAAAGCGAACTTCCCCCATATGAAACGAAGGGTAATGTGACTCCAACAATTGGTAAAATACCAACATTCATGCCTACATTAACAAAAAATTGAATTAGAAAAACAAAAAATGTAATCACACAGAATATCTTACAAAATTTATCATTCGAATCAGAATAGATCTGAAACATTCTATACAAAATAATTATAAAGCAACTAAAAATAATCAGAACACCAATAAATCCTAATTGCTCTGAGATAGTAGCAAATATAAAATCAGTTTGTCTTTCTGGTAGAAACCTAAGACTAGATTGGGTACCTTGACCTATGCCTTGACCCATCAACATACCACTCCCTACGGCAATAATCGACTGAATAACATTGTATGACGTTCCTAGGGGGTCAAGCGATGGATTAATAAAGGTTAATATTCTTTGCCTTTGATAATCATGTAAAAATTCCCAAATAATTGGAAACGAGATGATAAGAGGGGAAAATATTATACCAAAGTACTTTAATGAATAACCCATATAAACCAACGTCAAAAGCACAATAAGACCGTAAATAATTGCATTTCCTAAATCAGGCTGGAAAAAGATTAGAAACCAAATTGGAGTCAGTAATCCAAAAACGCTTAAAAAGCTTGAAAAATTAAGCGATTTAAGATTAGCAAGATATGCAGCCAGACTTATACTTAAAAAGGGCTTAACAACTTCAGAAAATTGTAACCTAAATCCCAAAAACTCCACCCACCTCACTGCTCCCCTACTTTCGATACCAACTATAAGAACTAATACTAAAATAATCAATGAAGCAATATAAATAGGCTTAGCATATATATTTAAAATCTTATAATTTACCTGCGATACGATAATAAAAATTATAAATGAGGCTAAAAATAAAAAGAATTGCCCTTTGAAAAAATTAAAATTTAACGAAAATAGAGTTACTAAACTAAGTAAAATTAATACAAGTACGGGAATAACAATAAACCAATCAATTTCCTTAAATAGGAGCTTATTCATCTTTAGTTACTAAAAATTTATCGCCCTGTACGATCTTACTAATTAAAGCTCTTTTTTTAATATACTCCTCGTGCTCAATTGGCCAGAAAGGCATTGTAACTATTACCTTCTCCTCTTGATTTGTCTTTAAGTTTTTTCTTTCTTCTTGGATCTTTCGAATAATGTCTCTTGCCAGTCCAAAATTAAGGTCTAAATTATTATCGCTAGTTTCTGCTTCAACTAAGTATTCTGCGGTCTTTTTACCAAAACTTAACTCATATACATTAATCTCTGCCTTTAGAACCTCTAATACTTCTTCGTTTATTTCAGATGGTCCGTTGTATTTCATTTGCCTAATTGGAATTCTTACTTTAATTTCGGCATTTTTTCTTAATGCATGAGCAACTTCTGCCACTTTTCTTGCTCTTTCCATTTCCATTTCGAGCTCATCGTTTATTAAATCTAGTGAAAATTTAGGAAAATCTTGTAAATGAACGGATTCTTCATTAGTTAAATTCATAAACATATCTTCTGTCAAAAAAGGCGCAATTGGAGCCAAAACCAAACAAATATTCTTTAATACGAAATGTGCAGTATTATAAAAATCCTCTTTATCCTTTAAGTTATCTGCTGCTGGACCAACTCTATCTCTACTTCTTCTTATATACCAATTTGAAAAATTACCTACAAAATTATTAATCAGCTCAATAGCCTGTACGGTATCATAGTTATCCAAAGATTCTGTAACATTTTTAATCAACCTATTTGTTAATGAAATAATCCATTTATCTAAAATGTTTTCAGAAGCCTTGTAGTCATTTTTTACTTCATATTTATCAACTAAAGCATAGGTAATAAAGAAATTATAAGTATTCCAGAGAACAAGCATTAAGCCTTTAATTTGATTTCTATAATTTTCTTCGGAAATAATAATATCTTCACCTTTCATAACCGGACTTCCCATCAAATACAGTCTTAAGGCGTCACCACCAAATCTTTCCAATAAATCTTTTGGATCTGGATAATTTCCATAGTTTTTGCTCATTTTTCTTCCATCAGTTCCTAGAATAACTCCTTCAACTGCGACATTTTTAAAAGCTATACTGTCATTCAAAACTGCTCCAATTACATGTAATACATAAAACCAAGCCCTGATCTGACCAGTATATTCTGCAATAAAATCTGGAGGGAAAAAGTCTTCCAATTTTTCAGACTTCACAAAGGGGAAATGTCTTTCTGCGAAAGATGCACTTCCAGCCTCAATCCAGCTATCTAAAACTTCTGGAACTCTTGAAACTTTTTTACCACATTTTTTACAAGTAACAAAAACATTATCTATAAATGGTTTATGTAAATCTATAATTTTTTGACCAGATTCCTGTTCTAATTCCGCGATTGACCCTGGCACAAATCTTTCTCCACACTCGCATTCCCAAACAGGCACAGGACTTCCCCAGTATCTACTCCTAGATATATTCCAATCGGGTGCTGTTTCGATTGATTTAGCAAATCTTCCTTTCTTAAAATGAGCAGGATACCAATTAACTTGTTCGTTTGTTTGCAAAAGCTTGTCCTTAATATCCTGAATATTGACGTACCATGCATTTTGAGGATTGAAAAAGAGTCGAGTATGACATCTCCAACAATGAGCAACTGAATGAGTAATATCTTCTGATTTATATAATAAATTTCTCTTTTCTAAATCTTCATTTACAAATTTATTGGCCTTTAAGTAATACATGCCACCAAACAATGGCACGTTTCCAACAACTGTACCTTCATCGTCCAAATGAACAACTATTTGAATATTTTTCTCTTTCATTATTTTTAAATCTTCCTCTCCATAAGCTGCAAGAGTTACTACTCCAGTTCCCTCATCTGCGGTAACAAAATCTCCACCAATAACAATAAAGGCTTTCTTACCCTCTTCAATCTGATAATAATCATAATGAGGAATAAATTCTAATCCTTCTAATTTTTCACCTGTAAATTCTTCAATGATTTCATATGGTGAATTTTTAAGCATCTGCAGTGTCGTTTTTGCCAAGATATATTTTTCACCATCTTGAATAATTTTTACGTAAATTAATTTTGGATTAACCGCTAACGCAGGCGTAACAATTTTTGTCCATGGAGTAGTAGACCATGCAAGCAAATATGTTCCCTTTTCATTTTTTAATTCATACTTATATGTATCTCCTGGCTCAGTTACGTCTTTGTAGTTTTCAGCATCCATAGCAACTTCAAAATTGGAAATTGGAGTTGAGCAATGCGGGCAAAAAAGTGAAACTCTTAAACCCTTATAAATCGCTCCTTTATCATACATTTGCTTAAACACCCACATAACGGATTCCATATAATCCATATTCCAAGTCTTATATGCGTGCTCGAAATCGACCCAACGACCAATTCTATCTATATACCATTCCCACTCAGCTGATACCTCATTAACATAGGTTTTACATTCTTCAATGAACTTATCGACACCAACTACTTCCTCTATATCTTTCTTTCTTTTTATCTCCAATTTATTTTCAACCTTATTCTCTATTGGCAAACCATGACCGTCCCATCCCCAGACTCTTCTTACCCTATAACCCTTCATTGTCCAATATCTACCGAATAAATCTTTAGGCAGAGACGAAAGCAAAGTTCCATAATGAGGATTTCCTGTTATAAAAGGAGGACCATCGAGAAATGTCCACTTCTTTTCTTCAGGTCTTGAGCTTATAGATTTTTCAAAGATATTATTCTCTTTCCAATATTTACTAATCTTAGCTTCTAATTCTGGAAAATTTACCTGTGGAGTTACTGGTTTAAACATAACACTAATTTTAGCTTATATTGTGCTTACGTTCAACACTAATTTAAGTAATTAAAAACATCTGGTAATAGCATGCCTATGGCATCTGATTTCTATGTATGGGAACAAAGAATGCATTTTCTGGTGGTTTATAAATAAAAATTGCTTCAGGATGTGGATTTTCTTCGGTAGGTGTATCTAAATGCACTATACTTGGATCACCAGAAGCCTTGTCCCATTCATAATCCAAAAACTTCAAACCGTTTTTATTCACTTCTACAGCAACATAATGACCAATATTTCCCCTATACCTTAAGCTCCTCCCGTTAGCAAATACTGCCAATTTTTGATCTTGAGGTAAACAATCTGCTGTATAAACCTCAATTGGTTCAAATTGTGCAGATAATGGAAAACTTATCATTCTTGCCTTTCGAGTTGGAACAGCCTCACCTGGTTGTAATACAAAAAAACCGGTTCGTAAGGGACTTTCTTCATCTAATCTGTAATTTTGCATCATTACAGTCTCGACCAAAGAAACCTGAGGACCTTTTATTGTTCTTAGCTGCATTCCCGGCCAGACTTGATTAATTGGTAATATTCTTGATTCGTTATCGGGTGAACGCATATTCAAGCAGATAGTAACATTGACATTTAGATCTGTCAATTAAAATACATATCAATGATCTATAGAAGGAAATTTATTTGCAGACATATTTAAATTTCCCACTTCAGTCCATAATGACAAATCCAATACGCCTGAGCCTTGAGTATCCTCTGGGTAATTCAAGTTTTTAGTTAAACTTTTTATTTTATTTTTTAATTGTTCCACAGTCATATCTGGATAAACTTGCTTAAGCAAAGCAATTGCTCCTGCTACATGAGGGGTGGCCATACTCGTACCACTCCAGGAAGTATATGCTTTATATGTATCATTACAACTTGGGTCAGTAACTATAATGGATTTTGCAGAACAAATATCTACACCCGGTGCTAAAATATCAGGCTTATGAATGACTTCATTGTTCCAATTAACTGGACCAGTAGAGCTAAAATTTGCAATTTTTAAACTTTTATTAACAGCCCCAACTGTCAAAGCTTTTGTCGCTACTCCGGGAGAGCGTATTGTTGCAGGCCTAGGCCCCTCATTACCAGCAGCTACCACTGAAATTATTCCCGCATCAGCCGCATTATTTAAGACAATTGACTGAGGGTCGCCAGGCCCACAATCAGCAGTGTAATTACGTTCACAATCAGCTCCTAGGCTTAAATTTACGACGTCAATATTATTCGTTGGATCAGAATCCATTCTTGTTGCAATGGCTACATCATATGCAGCTATTAATTCAACTTCTGAACCAGTTCCCGAATAGTCTAAAACTTTATAAGAAATAATATTTGCACCTGGAGCAACGCCTTTCAATATCCCATTCCCTGCAACGATATTGGCAACATGTGTTCCATGACCATGATCATCTAAAGCATCATAATTACCACTTATAAAGTTATATCCTCCAACCACTTTTGAATTATAAACATTTGGCAAAGCATAGTTTTCGTTTGGATCATAAACTAAACAAGATATTTTAAATTTTTCTGTGCTAGAATCAGAAAAACAAAATCTATTTCCCAAAACCTCAATAATACTTCCGCTGGTAAAAATAGACATTTTTTCATATGTTTTTTTTATAAAGTTATAGGCATAAATTCGGTTATCAACTGCTCTTGAATAAAATACTGCATTTAACCCTAATTTAGCAGCGTATCGATCCCTTGAATCTACCCAATAATTTGACTGGATACCAAATTTATTCTTACTAGAATCAGCATAATTATTAGGAGAAATAAAGGTTTCTTGTTTTGTTTTTAAATCAAATAGATAATATGATCCTGAATTATCTTCTTGATCACGACATGTGGATTGGTATAAAAGCTTATCATTTTTATAATCTTGTAGATTACCCATGTGCGGGGGGTTAATCTCTCGCTTTTGACCTGTATCTATATTTTGAATAAATATTTTTCTAACCTTACACCACTCATCTGAATCATTACTCACGGAATAGGCAATTTGCCTATCTTTATTGCTCGCAAAATAACCTGCGTAATTCTTATTACTAAATTTTGCTAAAGTTTTTTGTGTACCATTTTTTAAATGATAGGTCATTAAATTCATTCCTTCATTCTTACGCGTTGTAGGATCAAAATAAATTAAAGTGTTATCATCGATAGCAAAATCCAGTAAAAGCGAAAAATTTCCCTTATCTGCTCTTAAGTTATTTATTTTTTTTATTTTTTTTGTATCAAAGTTATATGCAAATAAACCTGCATTATTGTTATCTGCCGCAAAATAGACAAGATATGCATTAGTTGCCTGGACTTTATAAATTAATGGATTATTTAAACCCGGTGTATGTAATTTAATTACTGATTTATTTTTATTAGCAAATATATATTGAGTAACCTGATCTATACCACTAATATAAATTACGGATTTTGAATTTAAAGCAAACACCTGATCAGTTAAACCATTGTAATCTCTATGCTTAATAGCCTTATCTAAATCGAAGTTTGCCGGGACCACAAAATTCCTTTCTGTAATTGGTGAACTACCTAATCCAAGATGAGTATAATCAACGCCAGTATCCATAACTGCAACATTTATTCCTGAACCATCAATATTTTTATTATTAAGATCTTTATATGTCCAAATTTTATCTGCTCCTATTAAAGGTACTGATGCATATAAACTGGCTTTTATTTCAATATTTTTATATACACCAGATACCTGAGGCAGTGTTTTTAATAATTGTGCTTCAGAATCAGAAATATCTAATGCAAAACCATTTAATGCATAAGAATATTCTTTGATAATATTCAACGTATTGTTTTCAGATGGACTTGTGCGCAACATGTCTGCATTAACATTTCTTGCACTTTTTTTGTTTAATATTCTTAATGCCAACGTTTTAAAAGATTCTCTATCTGCTTTTAAAGTAACTTGATTTAATTTTTTCTTTACATCTACTGAATTATTTAAATTTCTTAAAACAACTATATATCCTGTTGACTTTTGATTACCCAAAGCAGCAGAGTTTGTCGATAAACCTGATGAGGCATTTTGCTTAATACTTTGCGTATTTCGTAAAGAAAGAACTGTTATTGGAATTGCCAAAACTATAACTAAAACTGCTAGTAATTTAAAAGATTTGAAATTAATTAGTTTTCTGAAGTTTATTTTTTTCTGCTGGTTTATATTATCAGTTTGTTCAAAAGATAAATTCGTATTTAAGTTTTGGTCCACAGAACAATAGTATTAATAAATTTAAAACCTGTCAATCAGCTATATATCTATTTATTATTTCTTTCATTTCCAAAACATTCTTAGCTCTGTTAACTTTTTCTCTCAAAGTACTGGAATCTGGAAAATTGTTAACCCACATTTTACTGAAGCGTTTTAAACTATCTGGATTCTTATCTTTCTGCCAAGTTTCCAAAAATAAATCAATATGCTTAAGATATAGAATAAGTCTATCTTTGGCAGAAATTTTATTTAAATCTACATCCTTATTAAATACCCAAGGATTAGTAAAAATACCTCTTCCTACCATATAACCATCTGCTTTAGATATTTCATATTTTTCTAAAATCTCTGAATATGATTTAATATCACCGTTACCAATAACTACTGTTTGCGGTGCAATATTATTCCTTAAGTTGGTAATTTTAGGCATTTCTTCCCAATGCGCATCAACTCTAGACATCTCCTCGACTGTACGTAGATGAACTGTTAATGCAGATAAATTTTGTTCGAGTAAGAATCCTATCCAATCTTCAATTGCAATCTCTTTAAAGCCTATTCTAGTCTTAACGCTTACTGGAAGCCTACTTCCCTCTTTAGTTGCCTGAATGATTTCTGCCGCTAGCTCATGATTATTTATGAGTGCTGAACATGCTCCCTTTTTAATTACTGTATCTATTGGACAACCCATATTTAAATCAATTCCATCAAACCCTAACTCTTTACAATATTTACCAGTATTATAAAAATCCTCAGGCTTAGTTCCCCAAATTTGAGCAACTATTGGTTTTTGTCTTTGTGTGAATTTAAATGACCTTCCAACCTTAGCCCTACCTTTTGACATTATTCCACCTGTACTCACAAATTCAGTGAAAAACACATCCGGCTTACCAAGATCTGCAATTATTTCCCTAAAAACTACATCAGTAACTCCCTCCATTGGAGCAAGTACGGTAAATGGCTTAGGCAAATTTTGCCAAAATGATTTCATAGGAGAATATTATACCAGTTACCTATTTCGAGGAATACCTAATGCTCTCATTCTTTGATGAGCTCTTTCCATACAACTGGTGTGCTTTACATATCCATTACTTACACTTTCCCTCCATGAATCTGGACTACCTGTCACATTTACAGGTATTGATCTCACTCTTTCTAAAAGCCGAACCTGGACTGTATCAACTAATGAAACTGGGTCTGGCTCTTGATCTACAGGTGCACATAAAGCTTCAAAAGGAACAATTGGAGGAACTTCTTCAACTCGCTCGCCAAGCGTAAAGTAATGCTGAAGACTTTGCCTACTTCCAACCTCAGCAGATTCTATGTAAGAAGATCTCATTTCCTAAAAAATATATATTGTTTAAGGTTTTAGGTCAATAGGTATTTTACATGTTCTTGAATTTTTCCCAACCTATGTTATTCTTAAATTGTGACCAGAAAGGTTTTATTTTCCTTAATAGGAATATTTATTCTCTCACTTGCTTTAAGACTTTTTAGCTTAAACACCGTCCCATTCGGCTTACACACCGACGAATTATTTGCTGGTTATGTTGGTAAATATCTACTACTTCATGGACAAGATATTTATGGAAATGTTCTTCCCTTGTATATAAATAAATTTGGAGATTTCCGACCGGTTGGCATATTTTTGTTATCAGGATTATCAGTAACACTTTTCGGGGCAAATGAATTCGCCATAAGACTACCTACCGCTTTAATTGGAGCCTTGTCTATTTTTCCTTTATTTCTTGTTACTAAACAACTATTTAATAATGAAAAAATTGGGTTAGTCTCCGCACTAGTTTTAGGACTTTTGCCTTGGCATATTATTCTATCCAGAACTACTTCTGAAGCGGTAATTGGAATTTTTATAATTCTTTGTGCGCTTTATTTTATGCTTTTATTTACAAAAAGTGGCAAAATAAAATTCATATTTATTGCAATTATACTGGGTCTAACCACTTATCTTTTCTATCATTCATTTAGAATTATTCTTCCACTTCTATTTTTACCTTTATTTTTAATGGTTGAAGGCAAAAAACTTAAACAAATCGCCCTAATTTCTTTTACCATCATTGCAGGAATAACGTTTTTGGCTATTTCTACCAAAGAAGGATCAGGCAGGCTTAATCAAGTTGTATTTTATAAAAATACTATTCCTTTAAACACAATAGAATTTTTAAATAATGGCGAAGGAAATAATAATGTCCTACTTGCAAGAATATTTCATAATAAACCAATAATTTATGGGAGATATTTTATAAACCAGTACTTATCATATTTTTCTCCTGATTTCCTGTTTAACAATAAAGGTCTTCCAACACGCTATGCACTTCCTGAGCAAGGAGCGTTATATTATATCTTTGCCCCATTGCTCGTTTTAGCATTAATATTTTTCCATAAATATCCAAACAAAAACAAGAACGCGTGGATAGTATTTTATCTTTTAGCAATTTCCATACTACCTGCTGCTGTAACTTATGAAGATACTCCTAACTTATCTAGATCTGCTGTTATGATTATTCCTTTAGCTATATTAGCTGCCTTTGGCTTAGTTGCTGCATATGAAAATATAAAAAATAACAATTTCAGAAAAATATTTATTACTCTTTTTAGTGTCATCTTAATAATTGAAACAATCTATTTTTGGCATATGTACATAGTACATGAGAAAACATATTTTCCTTTTTATAGAAATGAAACAAACAGGGCTTTAATAAATTATGTAAAAGAAAATAAAGATAAATATCAAGAAATTTACATGCCTTCGACAGATGATCTACCAGTCTATTTCCTTTTTTATACTAATAATTTTAATAAACTTGATAAATCGACAATTCACCAAATGGAATCAGGAGGGAAATTTTACGGTATTAATTTCATCAGTAATTTTTGCTTAAATAGCGTAGTTGACAAGCATAAGACTTCAGGACTCAAAAATTCACTTGTAATTGTTAATGGGCAATGTGATGATTTAGGTTTCCCTAGAAAAGCTGAACTAAATAGACAAGACGCAACAACTGCATTTAAAATCTTCGAATTTTAAGTACTAATTGGAGAGCTCACCGATATAGAAGGATTGAAGAAGAGTTTCTGGTTTTTCTTGACCCATATGTTGCCCCTCGAACTGAGGAGTACCATCAGTGCCACAAATACCTAAAATCTTATCTGGTCCACCAGGGTGCTTACTAATCCACATAGTTAAATCATAAACTTTATTATTTACCACTGCCCAACAACTTGATTCATCCTTATGAGACTCTACATCAGACATTGAAAATCCTTTTTTCTTTTCAGATGGAGTAGTTGTGGTTTCCATATTTGCTGGGACTGAATTAGTTTCTGGTTGACTATTTTTAGGCAAAAGCATAAAGGCTCCTACTCCTAAAACAACAATTACAGTTACTATTCCAACTAAGATAAAGTTTTTATTCACGTCAAAAGTATATAAAAAAATACAACATAAAACAATACCTAAAGATCAACTTTTTAAGATTTTAATATATCTTTGATTATTTGGGTTTGTTATGTATTTATACAAAATCTTATAGGTATCATAATCAAAGATATATTCTTTATTTAAATCCTCTAAAGTTTCGAATTCATTTTTTAAACTTCCTAAATAACACCATTTATCGATAATATGGGTTTCGTTTTTATCGCCTTTTTCTAAAATAGCAATTGGATAATCATACAACCAAGATTTTACTTTATATTTAAAAAAAGCTTCTTCAAATCTTAAGTTATATTTTAAGGACTGCTCTTTTTCAACACATGCCCCTTTACAAATTCCTAGATGAGAATAAAAGCATTCATCTTTTCCTTTCTCTAATCCTAAAAGCTTAGGGCACAAATTATTTTCTTTAGCCAGTACAAATAAAGTATCTTTAAATTGTTTTTGGGATTTAAAAACAGCTAGGATATTTTCATAATCATTAATATCTAGAGAATCTAAAACTCTTGGTTCCAGACTTAAATATCCATTACCTATTTTTTTCCTCAGTACAACTATCATCTTACGAGAATCTCTTAACATTCTATTGTAAATGGGTTTATGTTTTTTAATTAATGATGACTCTAAGAGTAAAGCGCCTAATTCACCAGCAGTTGTAATCGCCTCGATTGATCTAATATTTTGTGAGATCTTCATTTCTTTTGCTGAAGAATGGTCGCTTGCAAAATGCGATAATACACGCTCTTTAATATTAATGCTTTTACCAATATATATTGGGGTTCCTTCGTCTGAGTAAAAAATATACACACCTGAACTTTCAGGCAACTTTTCAACTAAACTCAAGGATAAATATGCTGGAACTGAAACCCTACTTAAGAGTTTATCTACAGTTTTCTCAAACACTTCTGGATTAATATGTTTTTGAGATTTTTTGTAAAATTCGTAAATAACCTTTGCATCATCAAACGCTCTGTGTCTCTTTTCACATTTAATATTGAAATTGGCGATTATACTATCTAAATTATATTTTTTAAGCCCAGGGTACAAAGCACGAGCAAGTTTTACAGTGCATAGCTGTTTAGCGGTAAAATTTATTCCCATTCTTCTTAATTCATTTTTAATAAATGCGTAGTCAAATCTTACGCTATGCGCAATAAATACAGAATCTTTCAAAATCTCTATAACCTCTTCTTTTATTTCAAAAAAAGTTGGTGCGTCTTCTAAATCTGAATACTTAATTCCAGTAAGCATTTCTATATATGGATCCATGCGCATTTGTGGATTAACTAAGGTTTTGTACTTTTTGGTTATCTTTCCATTCTCAACTTTAATTATCCCGATTTCAATTATCCTGGAATAAGTAGGACTCATTCCTGAAGTTTCCACATCAATAAAGCATAGGGATTTAGGTAACATTGCATATATAACTTAGCAAAGAGTCAAATTAAATTCAACCAAGCTACAAAAATGGAAATTATAATCAGATTTCTGTACAATAAATATATGGTTCAAGGACTCTCATCGCAAGAAGCCTCTTTACGACTAAAGCAATACGGTAAAAACGAAATTAATATTAAATCTCAATTTAATGCTTTATCTATTTTTATCTCTCAATTCCCAACTTTTATCAACGGGATCCTTTTAACTGGAGCTATTTTCTCTTTAATTATCAGAAACTATATTGATTCATTTTTAGTTTTTTCAATTATGGTACTTAGTTCTGTGTTTGGTTTTGTTCAAGAATATAACGCAGAAAAATCTCTAGAAAAACTTAAAAGCTACATTAAACCACGGTCAAGAGTACTTAGAGATGGTAAGGAGATTGAAATATCTAGCCTTGAGATCGTGCCCGGAGATATTGTAGTACTAAACGAAGGAGATCAGGTCCCTGCAGATGGAAAAATTTTATCCGCAAATCACCTAGAAATTGATGAATCTGTTCTTACCGGCGAATCGCTACCAGTAAATAAAAATGATGAAGACCAAGCTTTTTCCGGAACCACAATCTCAAAAGGAAAATCTCATCTTTTAGTAGAGAAAACTGGAATGGAAACTCGTTTTGGACAGGTAGCAAAAACACTCTCTACAATAGAAACAGATAAGACCCCTTTACAGAAAAATTTATCACAGTTAGGGAAAATAATTTCTGTTTTTGCAATCATTTTTTCTTTTTCACTCATTCCAATTGGACTAAGTCAAAATAGAGATTTAATTCACCTCATACTTCTTTCAATAAGCGCTGCTGTTTCTGCAATTCCAGAAGGACTACCAGCAGTTATTACTATTGCCCTGGCAATAGGAACCAGTAGAATGGCCAAGAAAAACGCTATTGTCAGAAAAATGTCATCAGTCGAAACATTAGGAGCTGTCCAAGTCATTTTATCTGACAAAACTGGAACTATTACCCAAAACAAAATGAGCGTTAAAGAGTTTTGGATAAGAAAAAAAGATCAACTCAAATATCTCTACATGGCAGGTGTAATTGGCAATACCGCTTCGCTTGTTCAAAAAAATGAAATTGATAAATTTGAGGTTATTGGAGACAAAACAGATGGATCAATACTCTACTGGATTAAAAAACAAGTTGGAGACTTAAAAACTTTAACCGATGATGGCGTTGTGACAGATGAATTTTTATTTGATCCTGAAACGAAATTAATAACCAGTGTTTTTGAAGAAAACGGCAAAAGATATATTTTTGTAAGAGGTGCTCCAGAAAAAGTTTTGCAAATAAGTAATCTTTCAGAAACAGAAAAACTAGAGATAGAAAATAAATTTAACGAAAACGCTAAAAACGGCTTAAGAGTTATTGGTTTCGGCTATAAAGAGTTAAAAGACAGCACTATAAAAGAGAGAAAACATTTAGAAAAAGAGATTGAATTTTTGGGCTTTGTTGGAATCTATGATCCTCCCAGAGAAGAAGCTCGCCAAGCCATCTTAGACGCAAAGGCTGCGGGAATTAAGACTGTTATGGTAACTGGAGATAATGAATTAACCGCCTTAACCATAGCCAAAGAAGTTGGGCTGATTGAAGAAAATGAAAATGTCATAACTGGAGCTGAACTTGATAAAATGTCAGACGAAGAATTAAAAAAAATAATACTAAACACCACAATCTTTGCAAGAACCAAGCCTGAAGACAAATTAAGATTAGTAACTGCATTTAAAAATTTAGGATTTGTAGTAGGCGTTACTGGTGATGGCGTTAATGACACCCTTGCTCTAAAAAAAGCAGACGTTGGTATTGCCATGGGAGAATCAGGTACCGATGTTGCTAAAGAAGCTTCAGACATCGTTCTATTTGATGATAACTTTTCAACTTTAGTTAAAGCTATTGTCGAAGGTAGGACAATTTATAATAATATCCTCAAAGCAATTACTTACCTTTTATCAACCAATCTCTCAGAGATCTGTTTAATCTTTTTTGCTGCTATTCTTAAAATGCCTGACCCCTTACTTCCAACTCAAATTTTGTGGATTAATTTGGTTACTGATGGGCTCCCAGCCCTAGCGCTTGCCAGTGACAATAGGAATGCTAGCGTTTTAAAAGAAAAACCACGCGATCCCAAACAGGGTATATTAACACTCCCTAGAATATCATTAATTACTTCAATTGGACTTTTTCTTTCAATTGTTTTAATTATTATTTTTGCATTTCTACTAAATACACAAAATCAACAAACAGCCAAGACTATCATTTTTAATCTTTTAATCTTCTCTCATCTTATACTTGCGTTTTTAGTCAGAGGTAAAGCAATTTTCAAGCTTAATAAATTACTAATCGTCAGCTTAATTTTAACAATTGTTTTGCAATTTTTAATTACGACTACTTCACCATTAAAAGAAATATTTAAATTGGGACTCAGCTAATAAACAAACTTTAAATCTAGACAAATATTCTACTAATTTCATTAATTTTATCTATACGTAGATGTTGCTCATCATTACTAAGTACTGCGCTTTGCTCTAATAATATTCGTCTATAAAGGTCTTCATATCGTCTACCCATAACTTTTTCATTAAAATTTTTCAAGGCATATTCTCTGCAATATTTCCTATCAATTTTATCTAAATTTAAAATTGCCTCCATCATTTCCTGATCATCTTTTACAACATATCCTGTTTTTCCATTTTCCATAACTTCTGATATGGAACCATTATCAAAAGCCACTACTGGACACCCACAAGCCATTGCCTCAATCATTGTTAAGCCAAATGGCTCTCTCCAAGTTATTGGATTAATAAGACAGAGAGCCTCACTCATTAGCTTATTTCTCTCCTTTGTATCTACTTCCCCTATCCATTTAACCTGACCGTTATAAAGTCGAGGTTCAATATATTCTTTAAAATATTGCTCGTCTACTTTATCTACCTTGGCGGCAATTATTAAGGGAATATTTAGTGCTTGTGCAACATCAATTGCAATATGTGTTCCTTTAATTAAAGATATTCTTCCAACATATAAAATATATCCCTTTGAAATTGCACCAAATGGATACTTTTTAAGTTCTAAACCATTAGGAATCGTCTCAACGTGCTCAATATTTTTAGCATATTTTATTTGATCTTTTGAAATAGAAACGTAATAGGGGTTTTTAAATGTTTCAATCAGTTTTTGCGTACTCGGCTTTAATAAACCATGTAAAGTAATTACAGTCGGCGTCTTGGATAAATTACCAAGTGGAGCACCATACGTTAGGTTATGATCATGAATTATGTCAAATTTATCTTGCATATCATAAACTTTCCCACTATGAATAGCGCTTAATTCATAACCCATGCTAGTATCTACTCTGGCTTCTCTTAAAGCTCTGGGATAAAAACCTTCCAGTTTTGCTTGGGTGATTGAATCTTTTGTCGCAAAAAGAGTGACATCATGCCCTCTTCTTACTAGCTCCTCAGTAAGAGTACTGACCACTCTTTCCGTTCCACCATATTTTTTGGGGGGAACTCTTTCAACTATTGGGGCGATCTGAGCAATTCTTAATTTCATTTTTACTACTCTACTGTTTATAAATAAGAACGAAATTAAGCAACTGTAAAAATAACGTAAGAAGATAAATTAATCGTATTTAAGTAAATCTAAAAGCGCTGCTGCGGACCAAGCCTGAATTCTGCAACTTTCTTGACCATAATCTGAACGATATGGCAAATATTCACCACTAACACTTTTAATATATAGCTCAATAGGTGTACCAAAATATTGCATGGGCTTTAAAGATGCATCTTTTAAAATTAATGCCTCTTTGGCAAATCCCCACTTCTCTAATCCTTCATGAATCATTCCGTTTAATTTTGGCCAAAAACTTCCATTGTGATATGAATTAAAACTAGGATTGAATGTGGGTGAAGTAGAGCTCATGGTTCTAATTCCCGCATCTTTGTCAAACAAATCAGACATAAAAGATCTAGAAACAAGATACGAAACGTATCTTTTGTCTAAAATAGATTCAACTTCTTCTCCATTAATATAACTTGCCCATAATAAGAGTAATGGGTTACCTGTTATTGTTTTTATTTGATTTTTTTTACCATCTAAAGCTTGAGAAGGAAAAAGCTTGCCATTGTCATTAAACAGAAAAGCTTGGTTAAAAACTTTTTTCATATTCTTTGCTTTTTCCGAAAGCTCCAAATGAAACCTAGATGAAGGACTTTGTAATGGGTTATTTTTATAAAAATCTGCCCATAATTTAAGCGATAACCAAGCATAGCCCTGCACTTCAACTGGAGCAATAGGATAATCAGGAAAATGTCCTTCGCTATTTTGCAAGGACATTACTGAGTCTGTCCATGACTGAACTCTTAAACCACCGTGCTGTCTTAGACTTGGTAGTTCATATTCCAAAAGCTGATCATTATCCATGTCACCAAAATTCTTAATCCAAACCAAGCCTTTTTCTACAGCTGGTAAAACTGTTAATAAGAATTCATTATCATTAAAAATTTGATAATACTTATACAAAGCAATTAAAGCTAAGGGAGTTGAGTCTATTGAATCATAATTTCTTAAAATTCCATCATTGTATACGTACCATGGCTTTGGTCTATTAATAAGTCTTTCATACTTATCCTTTCTAAATTCATGAATAAATTTTCCAGGTTCTTCTCCGCTTTCCCTATTGATTTGCTTTCCTTGCAAAGCAATTAATTTAATTAACGAATTTCTAACAATAGCTTGTAGTCTTTTGGTATCAACGCCATTAATATTGGGATGAGTTTCCAAGAGCCTTAATATCTTAAGACATGTTACAGCAGAATCTCTACCAAAAATGCACCCGTAAACTTCTCCTTTGGAGGAAGCGTAGATACCTTCTTCTGTGGAGAGCTCTAGGAGAGAATTATATGCAATATTTCTTAAATCAATAAATCCCATTAGAAATCTTATTCCAATCTATCAATCTAAGAAATGTGTGTCAACTAAATTAATGGCCTATATAAATTTTCTTACTGAAGTTTTACTTTTCTTTATTATTATTTACAATGAGAACATAAGATTTAAGTTCTCTGTCTTAAAACTCGGAATGTCCCAATTCACTTTTATCAAGATGCAGCCCTACTTCCAAGTACGGACTTAGATAATGCTTGATATTGCTCCTCTGTTAAAGGATCAGGAAGGACATCAACCTCCCGCGCTATTCTTCCATTCCTAATTGTTCCGCCCCGCTTAGCATCAAAGCGAAAAATTCCATGCTCTAGCTGAAACCGTCTTATATATTCCTCATACAATCTATACAATGTAGGGGCTTTGGTCTCTTCACCTTCTTCTCTTTTACAAGCAATTAATTCTGCTGTAAGCCCATTAACTGCATGTCTAGCTTGATCGGGGGTTAATTTTTCTCTTGAAAAAGATAAATAAAATTCCCAACTTCTTGGATTTATTACCCCCACTATTTTTGTTTCACCTGTTAAAAGATCCTGCATGTCGCCAGCCCTTAAAGGCTCTGCTAGTGGATGCACGCTGCCAAACCACTTATTAATCGTGGATCCATAACCTCTTTCTCTATATGCATGTAATACCACCAATCGACCCTTTGCCCCTTCCGCCAACTCCTTATTCACTGGATTAGTAGTTATTGGACCGGGAATAATTTCACCAGCTTCTGAAACATCAATTGCCTGTTCCATATCTCGACTATTTCTACCCTGATTATCATGCCAAAGTTCAGATGCCAGATTGCGACAAATTCCCCTTAAAGGTCCTAATCTTATTTCTGTAAATCTAGCAAGAGCCCCTGGGCTAGATTCGCCAAAAAAAATACCAGCTAATGCTGGTATTGAAATAGCGCTGCCGGCTTTTTGCCGTTCTAAAGGCGGAATAAATATTTCTCTTTCTCGTAAAATTGCCACTTTATGGATAGTAACAAAACAAAAAATATGTTGTCAAGAGATAAGTTTTAATCTAATTCATAGATCTTAAAAATGCGGTAATTTATAAAACAAAATCCTTTAGAAGATTATTTTCCTGCTTTGGGCCTATCTTTCATAGCTTGGAAACTTTCTTTGACAAGTTTTTTTACTAAGCTTTCTGGAATTTGCTTATCTTCTAAGCAACTAATATCTCCTGCCCCAAGCTTATATTCACTAAGCTTGTTTTTGTTATTTACAATAACTTCAGGATATATATGTAGGCGAATATATGGTTTTTTATAACTAAACCAGGCAAACATTCCGTTATAGTAATAATCACCGTCATAGTGGTAGCCAGGAAACTGAAAATAACTTAATGTTTCTGTGGCATCGGGAACAACTTGCCTAATCGCAGCCCTTATATGCTTGAGTTTATCTTGAACTTCAACAGGTTGATTTTTAATATATTCGTCTACTCCGCCTGGAACTATTTTTCGTTTCGTCGCCATGATTAAATTATACTAAGGAATAGTTAAGGTTACAAATCACAGATTTACAATCATATACAGGATTGTATCCATGGAGAGAATGTAATCATTTCTTTTGTCTGAGGAATGCTGGTATGTCCTAGGTATCCCTTGTTTCTAGCTTCAATAATTACCAAAAACACCTAATTGAAATATAACCTTTTTATTATTAGTTGTCAATTATTATTAACTGAATTTTTCGCATATTGTTTTAACCTAAAGTGTAAAATATCGTCCTCAGACCTAACTTCTCCTAATAAGATTTTATTCATTATCTCATCATCACCATCAAGCGATAATCCGGCCCTTTTTTCCGGAGCACTATAAACCTCTATTAAAAAATCAATAAATTCATTTTTAGATAAACTATTAACATATCTTTCATACTCCACATCATCTGGTTTTACAAACGGAATATGATCTTTTTTAGTCCTATATATCTTGTATGAAATATTCTTTTCTCTATATACTGATCCGTGACCTTCTATCTCATGTTTTTTTTCATGGCTATTTAATTCTGATTCATCAATTTCATCAAAATCATTTGTAATTAAGCTGGAATACTCTGTCATAAGTTCCTGAGGAGACATCTGGCTGTTTTTAAATTTTATATATAATCTTGCTACCCTAATATCTACCATAATAAAATATCTAAAGTATTAAAATTTAAGTATATTTTAAATTTAGCTTAATGCGGCTTCAAAATTAAACTTAAGTCCAGCATCCTTTAATTCCTTAGCAATATTCAATTTCCATTCACCGCTTTCATTAAAAGGTATGTATAAAATACCCAATAAATCTGTTGGTAGTTCTGTATTTTCTTTGTATAATACACATACATTCTTTCTCTTAAGTTTTCCGACAAAAAATCCAAGTTCCATAATTACATTTTGTCTAGCTCTTGGTTTGGCATTATCTGGCTTTTCATTTTTTTCAAATCCTATGTCATCCGGCGTTATCAATACGATTGCAAATCCAACACCTTCAGAATAATGCTCTAATTTTTCAATTAGTGTTCGACCTCCATTAGTTTGCTCGTGTAAAATAATTGGGATTAGGCCAATGCTTCTAATATATCCTGCTACAGCTTCCTTTATTACTTCATCATGCCCATGAACGACAAATACCTCTTTATTTTTACCCTCTCCTGGATTCTCAATCGGTGATTGAGACTTGCTAATATTATCTATAGATTCTGGAATCAAATCTAATCGCCTAATAATTGACTGTAAAGCATTTAGCTTAGCTCTCATGTCGTTTTTAAAGTTATAAATTGAATCTGAAACATCGCTAATCATAACCATAGACCCATATGAATTCCTAAATTCTTTTTTATATGCTTCATTGTCAAAAATCCTAGTTAGGTATTCTGAAATAAACTCAACCCATTGTTCCTTTTTATCCTCTGCAATTGAAACATCCTCCTCATTATTAAATTGGGAATTTTGAATTGTTTTGCCTTCTTCTAAAAGTTCTTCAAGTTTTCCTTTTGCATCCAACTTGGGAATAATTAATCTTGGCGGTGGTAATTGTGGAGATATTACTGTTCTTGCCATATATTTATTATACCACTTTGTTTTATCAAACATCATGTCGCACAATCCATATATTACGACATGGTTTTGAAGCTAAAATTATATTAAGAAAAATCACTTGAAGCTAGTGGAGAAATAAGTTTATATTTTCAATCTTTACTATCTTTCAATTTATTAACGTGGCATTACTCCATTTCCAGGCATAAAGGCTCTTTTTAAGAGCCCAAATCTAGAACCCGTAGTTTGCTTTTCCGTAACAGCTTCCCCAAAAGCAAATAAATTCATATCACTTATCTTACGAAGTTTATCCACTACGCGATCATTTTCTTGCGTTCTTAGATGGGTTACGCCAGAAATTAAATTGGGCAATCTTACAAGTCCTGGGTATATATCTCTTGCAGATGTCATCTCTTCTGACCGAGGATACCAAATAAGTACCCTAGTAACATCTTCTCCTTTGCCATAACTTTCTAAAACACCCCAAAAATCATGTGGTTTTAAGTATTCAAATTTCCTTACCCCACCATCAGTTATAGGAAATAATGCTTCAGAATTAAAGCCAATTATTGTTCCATCCTGATAGGCAGATCCAACAAACTCTTCACCTTCTCCAAATCTTTTCAAAGGAGTAGCTCCGGCAATTTGTAGAAAATCTTTTAAGGCCTGTCTTGCTCTCGAGTCAGCACCCCATTCACCACGAACTGATATTCGAGATGGGGAATGTGGCTGTACAGGGCAATCATCGTCAAAACCATGATCATCCCAATGCTCAGGACTTCTAAAATCTCCTTTTCCAAATGATCGATATTCATTCATGTGGGGTATTATACCAAAAATAGTCATCCTAAAAAAAATATTTATGCTAAAATCTTTGCGTGAGTATTAATCAAAATAATTTTGACAAAAAATATTATTACGAAATCTGCTTTGGCTCAGAAGACTTTAAGAAAAGCAAAGGATTAAAGGTTGCTCCTCGTGTAAAGAAAATGATTGACGATCTAAACCTTTCTAAATCCATGGATGTTTTAGAGATTGGCTGCGGAAGAGGAGATACGGCTCTATACATAGCAAAAAAAGTTAACTCGGTTACTGCAATAGATTACTCAAAAGACGGAATAAAAATTGCAAACAGTATCAAAAAGAATTTTCCTAAAAAAATTCAAGATAAAACTAAATTTTTTGTAATGGATGCAACAAAATTATCTTTTAAAAATAATTCTTTTGACTATGTAATCTTAATTGACACAATTGAACACTTAAATACTAAAGAACAAATTAAAATGTTAAATGAAATACAAAGAGTCTTAAGACCTCAAGGAAAACTATATGTAAGAACATGTACAAATAAGATCTTAAATGATTTTACATATAAATATTATTCATATCCTTTAAATATATTTCTCACCTGGATTGATAAAATGATAAAAGGCGTTGATTACGAATCTTTACCTAAAAATCCCAGAAATAAAGAGCAGAAAAAGCAACACATAAATGAATGTACATATTTTAGTCTTAAAGAGTTGTTTGCTAAAACAAATTTCAAAGGAAATATAAAGTCAGAAGTTGGATTATTAAAAGAAGGAATCTCCAGAAGAACTAAATTATATAATTTTGCAATTGCACTATTTCCAATTTCTAAATATTTTCCACTAAATATCTTTTTTACGTCTTCATTTAATTGCTATCTTCAAAAAGAAAAATAATATATGAAGTTTAGATTGATTTGATAATCTAATTTAGTTTTTTTGCATCAAAAAAGCGGAAATATCTCAAATTTCTTTTGAAAAAGTGATAACTGCGGCTTCTCTAGTCCAGAAAAGTAGTAATCTACGTTTCTCTAATACCATAAAATCCATATTCCACCCTTCTTCTCCATACTTATTCATTACTTCTTCCATTTTCTTAACGGGCATTTTACTACTTGCGACAAGAAGCGTACCTATCGCGCCTTCTTTAACAACCTCAACTTTATATTGCTTTTTTGCCATTAATAAAATAATCACACAACCAATAATGAATGTCAAATGTTTAAATCAAAAGTGGATGGCCTCTAATTCTTTTGCCTTAGGAACGCGGGAATGTCCCATGAATCATCCTCTTCCTCAACTTGTGGTTGTGGTTCTGGATTAGTTGATGGAACATTATTATTCGTACTATTCATCCCTTGAGCCTGGGAAGAATTAACTAATGGCTCTGTAACTGTTGGTGTTACGAATTCCTTCATTACTTGTCTTGTGGAATCAAATCCAGTTGCAACAACAGTAATTTTTATTTGATCATGCATCGAATCATCGATTGTAGCTCCAAAAATAATGTTAGCGTCTGGATCTGCTGCTGAAGCAATAATTTTAGCGGCTTCATCAACTTCATTCATAGTTAAATCTGGTCCACCGGTAATATTAAAGAGTACGCCTCTTGCTCCATCCATTGATATTTCTAAGAGTGGAGATGCAACTGCACTTCTTGCTGCAGTTTGTGCTCTGTTTTCCCCAACTCCAGTTCCAATTCCCATTAAAGCAGATCCAGCATTTGCCATAATTGTCTTAACATCAGCAAAATCAACGTTAATAAGACCAGGCAGAGTAATAAGCTCAGAAATTCCCTGAACACCTTGAGTCAATACCGAATCAGCAACTTTAAAGGCTTCTAAAAGAGACAATTTTCTATCAACTACATCTAGTATTCTTTGATTTGGAATAACAATAAGGGTATCAACTTTATCTTTAAGCTCTTCGATTGCATCTTCTGCTGCAACCATTCTCCTTGTGCCTTCAAAAGCAAATGGTTTTGTAACTACAGCAACGGTTAACGCTCCTACTTCTTTAGCAGCTTTAGCAATAATTGGCGTAGCTCCTGATCCTGTTCCACCACCCATTCCTGCTGTTAAAAAGATCATGTCTGTTCCTTCAAGAAGTTCTTTTGCTTTTTCATAGGATTCTTCTGCGGCTTGCTTACCAATTTCAGGATTTCCACCAGATCCTAATCCCTTAGTCAAATTTTCACCAATTTGCAATTTGGTTGCTGCTTGATTTAATAAAAGACTCTGTGCATCTGTATTAACTGCAATAAAATCTACACCTTGAATATTTGAAGAGGCTATCATGGAATTTAAGGCATTACTTCCACCACCACCGATACCCATTACTCTGATTTTCGCAAAATTAGTTGTTTGTGGTTTAATAAGCATATTAATTTATACGGGCATACTAGCAAATAAAAATTTATTTTGCAAGTTAGGGCAGGAAGGATTTTATAAATCCGAGTATTTTAGAAACAAGTTTATTATCTACCTTAAATGAGCCCATTCTAGGAACCCCAAATCCAAATGGAAGTTTTGCATCTGATTCTACATTTGAACCATACATCGCAAGACCTATTACCGTAGAAAAATTAGGCTCTTGGATCTCATCAATAATACCTTTAATGTTATTCGCTATTGCTACTCTGACTGGCATAGCCAAAACTCTTTTAGCGCTATCAACTGCGCCTACAGTTTTTGCTCCCCCACCAGTTATTACAAGACCCGATGGAGTTTGTCCGGCAAAACCTGATTTTTTAACTTCAATACTAACCATAGTAAAAAGTTCATTAAGCCTTGGCCTAATTATTCCATCGACTAAAGTTTTCTTAGAGACTTTTTTCAGCTCTTCAGCAAGTGCTAAATTACTTAAGTCTACTTCATCAGAGAATCTTTCTTTAACTTTTTCTTCCGAGGTTTCTTCAGTAATTTTAGGCGCTCTTTGAGGCTGAGACAAAAACATTTTAATCTTCTCTGCCGATTCCAAAGAGATTCTAAGTCCAATTGCAAGATCGTTAGTTATGTGCCTTGCTCCAATTGGCACAACTGAAGAATAAGCCACTGATCCTTCAACATAAATTGAGATATCTGTTGTCCCTGCGCCAATATCAACCAAAATTACACCCAATTCTTTTTCAGTTTCAGATAATACAGCCATGGAACTTGCATAGCCCGAGAAAATTACAGAATCTAAATCAACTCCTACATTAGAAAATGCCTTTTCCATATTTCTAATTGAGGTGCTACTCGCAGAAATTATATGAGTATCAACTTCAAGCCTTACTCCAGTCATTCCAATAGGATCCTTAATGCCCTCTTGACCGTCTACAATGTAGCTTCGTGGCAAAACATGAATAATTTCTCTACTCGATGGCAAAGAGACAGCTCGAGCCGCCTCAATTACTCTAGTAAGATCGCTTTCTGTTATCTCTCCCTCTGGCCTTGCCACAGCAACAACACCTCTTGAATTTTGCGATTCGATATGACTTCCACCAATTGAAGCAACTACATGTGAAGCATTGTATCCAGCCATTCTTTCTGCAGCTTCGAGTGAGCTATTAATAGAAGCAACTGCCTCATCAATGTCTACAATTTGTCCTTTTCTAATTCCAGACGCAGGCACCTCAGATACACCTAAAACATTTACGTATTCTTCGTCTACTTTTGCAATTACAGAAACTATTTTTGAGGTTCCAATATCTACACCGACTACTATTTTTCCATCATTCATAATTAGTTAAAAGAAACAACAGGATTAGCAAACCTAAAATCTAAGGTTTTCAGCTTCTTACCTTCTATTGTAAGTCTAGACAAGACTAGTTGTAAAGAGGTTATTTGATCAGAAATCTCTTTTTTAGGAGTGAAAATTATCTCACCTTCTGGCTCTCTATTTACCATTATGGATCCATCAGAATTTAAAGTTGTTCTTAAATATTTTATATTCTGTTTTCCCAACTCATCCTTCAATTTATTTTCAAAAGAATTGTAGTTTTTTGATAAAGGATTTACCAACACGCTTTTTCCAAATGAGAAGTTGTAATATAAAAAAGATCCAACTAAAGCAATGCAAATAGCTAATATTAAAACTGAAAATATATATCTAAATTTAAATTTAGATCTTTCTTTCTTAAAACTGCGTCTTTTTTGAAACATTGTACAAAACCTTAATTATTTTTTGAGGAGCATCATCAGTAATAATATTGGAAGAATTTAATTTATAACTTTTAAGCTTATTAAACATTTTTTCTATTTCGGCAAAAAAACTAGTCTCATCTAAATAATTTTCGTCCGCCACTTCAGCTAAACCGATACTCTTGGCAAGCCTGGCATTTTTTAATTGCTCGTTTCTTTGCGAAAAATGAATCGGAATTAATAAACAAGCTTTTTCTAAGAAAATTAACTCACATACGGTATTAGCACCAGCTCTTGCAATAACTAAATCAGATGATGCAAAATTCAATGCAGCTTCTTTGGAATTAACAAATTTTAACAAAGTATATCTTTTCGCTAATTCCGCCTTTAAATCTTTTTTTAACTCAAGTAATCTATCGAAATCATTAAATTCCTTAGCGTCTCCCGTCTGATGCACTATCTCGTACTTTTCCAAAAGTTTTGCCAAATTTTTATAAACTAAATCATTAATTTTATGAGATCCCAAACTTCCTCCCGTAATATATATTTTAGGCGTCTCATTCTTAGGAAACTTTTGCTTTTTTACATCAATAATTTCTTGTTTTAAAGGAATGCCCGTAAGTACTGCTTTATTCTTGGGAAAAAATTCTCTGGAACTCTCAAAAGAAATGCAAACTTTAGTTGCAATTTTTGCCATTAGCCTATTTGAGAGTCCGGCTTCTTGAGTTTGCTCATGCAAAACCACGGGAATCTGTAAAAGTTTGGCTGCCATAACAACGGGAATCTGTACATAACCCCCAAATCCTAAAATTACATCTGGTTTAATTTCTTTTAAGATCCTGACAGCGCTAGTAACTCCTAAGGGAAATTTAGTTAATGATAAGATGGTGTGTTTCGAAAACTTTCGCTGCAATCTTGCAGTTTTTAAATTATAAAAAGGAAGACCCATCTCATTTATAACCTGGAACTCTAATGACAATGCTTGATCTCCTTCTAAAGCATGCTTTCTACCAATAAAAAATATTTCCTCATTTTTTAAATTATTAATAATTGATATCGCTGGAGACAAATGTCCCCCAATAATTACAATTTTCATATTAGCTAGATTGCTTCTTAATATTTAACAAAATTCCAATCGAAGTTAAATTCATAATCAAAGCGCTTCCGCCATGAGATATAAAAGGTAATGGTATTCCAGTCAAAGGAACTAATGCAGTTTGCGCTGCAAGATTAATTAAAATTTGTCCTGCTAAAAACGTAGAAATACCTCCTGCTAAAAGTTTACCAAATAAATCATTAGCGTTTCTAGCGATTAAAAATCCTCGCCAAATAATGACAATGAAAATCAAAATAATAGCAACTGCTCCTAAAAACCCTAACTCTTCTGCAATAATGGCAAAAATAGAATCCGTAGCACTCTCAGGAAGATATGCGTACTTTTGCAAAGAATTACCAAGTCCAACTCCCATCAGACCCCCTGAGCCCAAAGCGATTAATATCTGCCTAACATGATATGAAGACTCAGCTACGTCTTGATTAAAATTTAAAAAGGTAGCAAGCCTTGCAGCCCTATATGGCTCAAATATAGCAACCAGGAACCCAATAAAACCAATTATTGGACCTAGGATAAAGAAATAAATTACTCTTGCGCCGGACAAAAAGTATACAGCAATTGCTTCTAACAAGATGATTATTCCTGTTCCCATATCTGGTTGTAAAATTACTAATCCAAGAATTAAAGAAAGCAGCATTAAAAATGCCGGCAGCCTATTTCTTTCCTTAGATGAAAACCAAGCGGCCAGATAAACTGCTAAAGCAAGCTTAACTATTTCAGAAGGCTGAATTGTGAAAAAATGCAAATCAATCCAGCGTCTTGCTCCAAGCAGCTTTAATCCCAAACCTGGAACAAAAACTAGAACCAATAAGAAAATAGATATTAAAAGTCCCGGAAGAGCTAAATTGTAAAACCTTTTATAATTAAAATTAGCAAAAAAGATTAAAGCAACTGACCCTAAAATAATCCAAAATATCTGATCTTTTATGAAATGATATTTATCTGCAAAATCCCTAAAGGCAACATACGAAGACGCATCATAAATCATGAAAAGACCAAAGATGGTCATGAAGTATACACTTGCAAGCAGTACAAGATCGAGCTTTTTCATTATTTAATGAACGCGAGGTATAAACCCAAAATTGCAAAGAAAACTCCAAAAAGCCATCCTCTCATTACAATTTTTGGCTCATCCCAACCTCTTTGTAAAAAGAGCAAGTGTAAAGGAGCAACTGGGAAAATTTTTCTCTTCAAAAATTTCTTGCCTAAAATCTGAATTAAAGATGAACCTACTTCTAAAACAAAAACTCCACCAATAACTACAATCGCCAAAGTTTTTCCTGTTAAAAGACCAATTATTCCTAATGAGGCACCCAACGCCATAGATCCAACATCTCCTAACCAAAGTCTGGCGCGATAAATATTAAAGTATAAAAATGCAGCCACACTTCCCATTAAAATTGCAATAAATGCACCCAAACCCTGGTCAACATTGGTATAAGAAATTGCCAAAAAGGAAACTAAACAAATAAGTAAAAGTCCCGGAGAAAGTCCATCTAATCCATCGGCGATATTAAATGCGTTTGCAAAAGAAACAATAACAAATGCTGCAAAAGGTATATATAAAAATCCAATATCAGCAGCTCCCAAGCCACGAATAAAAAGAAAGCTGTAGCCCAAGTGATAATATAATAATACTGCAGGAACCAAAGCCAATCCCCATTGAATTAGAAACTTATGCCTAAACCTTAAACCAAAAAAAGAATGTGCTTTAGTATCTTTAACCAACTTCTTAGCATCATCATAAAAACCTAAGACTCCGAAGGCAATAAAAGTAAAGAGAATTACGAAAAGCTCCCACAAATTTACCTTAATATTAAATATGCCTATTGTCCACAAAAACAAAGCGGTGACTACTGCAATAATCAATATTCCTCCACCAAAAGGAGTTCCTACCTTCCATGCGTTTAATTTATCAAACACAGGTGTCGGCTTATCAAAAATGTCTTTGGTTACCTGAACCTGCCTTCGCAATTTTAATTTATACAAAAAATCAATGAAAGGAATAATCAAAATAAAGGTAATTACCAACGAAAGTAAAGTAAGTCCCAACATTTGTGCCATATTTTGATATTATATAACCTAGTTCAGCTATATACAAATACTTGAGGCTAAAATACCCTTAGACAGCCTGCTGCATGATTTTTTCAGCTTCCAGAAGCTCCTCTTTTGTATTGACTCCACGCCAAACAATATTACCTGCTTTTTGCGTTTCCACTACTTCACCGTGCTTAATTCCAATATCAATTAAGCTAGTAATATAATATTCCCCAGATACTGGGCTTTTTTGAACCATTGGTAAATATTTCTTCAAAAATTGAACACTGAATAAATAGCAGCCTGGATTTATTTCTTTAATTTCTCTTTCTTTATCAGTTGCATCTTTTTCCTCAACAATTGAACTTAGTCTCCCATTTGTCCCCCTAACTATTCTTCCTAATCCAGTTGGATTATCTCTTTCAATTGTTAAAAATGTTAAAGCCGCTTTTGACTCGGAATGAGTCTTTATTAAATTTTCTAAAATTTCAGTTGTATAAAATGCACTATCATCACCATTAACAACTAATACATGCTCTATTCCTTCTGGTATTTCTTTTAATCCACAAGTAACTGCATGCGCAGTGCCCAATCTTTTATTTTGAACTGCAAAGATTACCTTATTACCTAATGCATTCATTACGGATTCTTTAGCAAAACCCACAACCACAACAATATCCTTAATATTCATTTTCTCTAAGCGCTCAATTGTGTGGATAATCATTGGTTTATCTAAAAGAGGCATTGCAACTTTATTAACTGTCGTTGCTTTCATTCTACTTCCTTTACCTGCGGCTAAAATAATTGCTCCAACTCTTCCCATTATTCTTCCTCTATTCTATTTATACTTGCACCAAGCTTTTTTAATCTTTGCTCAAATTGTTCATACCCTCTATCTAAATACTCAAGTCCAAATAAAACACTCTCCCCCTCTGCAGCCAATGCACCGAGTACTAAAGTTGCTCCACCTCTTAAATCGGGAATATCTAAAATTGCATTATGCAAAACAACTGGACCAGTAATTCTGGCTGCGTGTAGGAATTTTTTCTTATCATCCTTAATATTAAAATTATAAAATTTCTCAGGATTTTTAATAACTGGATTAAAAAGCTCAATCTCAGCTCCCATCTTTAATAGCTCATCTACGTAGGTAAATCTATTCTCATACACTCTTTCATGTAAAACAGAGGTGCCATTAGCAACAGTCATAAGCACTGCCCAAGGACCTTGCCAATCCGTCATAAAGCCTGGATAGTATCCAGTTGTTACATCGGCTGCTTTTAATTCTCCCTTGTAAAAAAACCTAATTCCATCTTTTTTAACCTCATATCCTGCTCCAATTTGATCAAACATGTCTAAAAATTCTTCCAAACCCTTCTTTTGTACATCTTTTACAAAAATATCTCCCTTTGTGATAACAGCAGCAACTGCAAATGTTACAACCTCATTCCTATCAGGAAATACTTTAAAATTTGTTCCTTGAAGCCTATCAACACCTTGAATTACTATTCTTCTTGGTTTTTCTCTAACTATCTTTGCACCCATTCTTTTCAAAAATTCAATTAATTCGTCTACTTCTGGCTCTTGAGCTGCATTTTCTAAAACTGTTTTTCCTTTTGCTAAAACAGCTGCAAGTATCATTGTTTCTGTACCGGTATGAGTACTTTTTTCAAATTTATAATAAGTACCCTTTAATCCCTCTGGAGCTTCTGAATGGAAAAATCCATCTCTACTTTGATATTTAATCTTTACTCCCATTTTCTTTAAGCCCTCAACGACTCTGTCAATTGGCCTAGCTCCAATCCTACAACCACCAGGATTTGGAATAATTGATTGCTTACTCCTAGCTAGCAGAGGGGCTAAAAACATATATGAAGTTCTAATTTCTGCCGCTTTGTCTAAAGCAATTTTTTGACTCGTAAATTCTTTAACTTGAATAGTTAACTTATTCCCCTTAAATTCAACCTTTCCACCCAAATGCTCAATAATCTCTGCCATTATATGAACATCAGAAATAAGTGGAACGTTATCTATAACCACCTTTTCATCTGTTAAACAAGCAGCAACCAAGAGCTTTAAGGCTACATTTTTAGAACCAAAAATTGAAACTTGGCCTTTTAATTTCTTCCCACCATTAATTACATATTTTTCCATAATTTATTTTAGTTCCTCGGAAATTTTATATATATTTCCTGCTCCCATGGTAAGTATAACCCAATCTGAATTATACATATTTTCGTTCACATATTTTACCACATTAGGCAAATTTTCGATGTATTTTACCTTACCAAAAATTTTTGCTATTTCATTCACTAACATCTGCGAAGAAACACTATCATCTTTTTCTTCTCTGGCTGAGGAATAAATATCCGTAACAATAACTTCATCCGCAAACGATAATGAGTATTTAAATTGATCGAATAATTTTTTTGTTCTTGAATAAGTATGAGGCTGGAAAATGCAAAGAATTTTTTTATTTGGAAAAGTTTTTTTAAATGCTTGCAATGTACTTTTTATTTCTGTTGGATGATGCGCATAATCATCATATAAAATTGCTCCATTTTCTAAATCTTTAATATATTCAAATCTTCTCCTAGTACCATGAAATTTAGTCAGGGCTGATTTAATATTCGCAAGCGACAATCCGAGCTCTAAACCAATTACGATTGCAGCGAGAGCATTTAAAGCATTATGATCTCCTGTAACATTTAACGAAAATTCACCCAAAGATGTTTCTTTATTATTTATCCAAAAATACATTTTTTCTTTATCAACATGAATTCTATCTACATAAAAATCTGCATCCTTAGAAAATCCATATGTTACAACATGACCTACAACATTTTTAGAAAGTCTTCTCGTAATTTCATCATCAATATTTAAAACTAGTCCTCCATTTACTGCAATATTTTGTGAGAAAGCTAAAAATGCTTTATACAAATCCTCAACTGAGGCATACAAATCTGGATGATCGAGTTCAATATTTGTAATTACAGCAAAATATGGTTTTTGCCACAATAGCTTTGGAGTCAAATCATATTTTGGCTCAGTGGCATACTCGTCTGCTTCTGCCACGAAATATTCTCCCTTTCCAAAATGACCACTTGAATCTAAAAATGGAATATTACCCGTACCCACAAGGAATGAAGGATCAAGTCTATTATCTTTTAGTATTGATGCAATCATTGCGGTTGTAGTTGTCTTCCCATGAGTTCCACTCACAGCAATACCTTTAAGATTTTTGCCAAATATTTCTCCTTTCATAAATTCGCCTACAGCTTGTCCTTGAGTCCAGATAATAATACCCATCTCTTTTGCCTTACGCACCTCGGGATGGTCAAATCCTCCATGCGCACCAGTAGTAATTAATAAATCAACACCCTCTAAATGGCCGACCGAAAAACCTGTTTTTATATCAATTTGCGCTTTTTCTAATACCTCATCCGTGATAAATACTTCGTCCAAATCGCAGCCAGTAACGATAAATCCAGCCTCTTTAGCAATAATAGCTAAAGGCGCCATACCAACACCCTTTATTCCCACAAAATGAATATGTTTATTTTGCTTCATGTTTTAAATTTAATGATACTAGAATTTCATTTGCAACTCGATACTCATCCCAAGGCTCCTCACCGTTTCCCATATTCATTGACGCCTCTGCTGCTTTTCCAGTAAGTAAAACCAAATCTCCTTTTTTAGCCATTTGAATAGCTGCGATTATTGCTTGTTTTCTGTCTGGAATTTTAATAACTTCTGCTTTAGTATTTTCAATACCGCCTGCAATCTCTTCAGTAATTTTACTCACATCTTCTCCTCTTGGATCTTCAGCGGTTAAGACTATAATATCTGCAAAGCTTGCAGAAATTTCTCCCATATAGGGTCTTTTATTTACATCTCTTTCACCTGCAGATCCAAATACATGAATTATTCTCCCTTTAACTAAAGGCCTTAAGCTTTTTAAAAGTTGCTCAAACGCATTTGGCGTATGAGCAAAATCAATCATTACATTAAATTCACCTTTATATATAAAATCAAGTCGTCCCTTGGGAAGCTCAAAACTTTCTAAGGCCTTAACGATATCCTGATCATCAATTCCTAATTTTCTACACGCAGCAACAGCAGCTAAGATATTATATTTATTAAAATCGCCAATCATTTTTGTATCTGGAATTTTAAACACAATTGGATTAATTTCTGCGGTTTCAGATAAACCATAGCTAATCCAATTTCTTGAATCTTTATTTGATTTAGCATTAATTAACATTTCATATGCCTTGTCATCCTTATTAACAATATTTATTTCCGAATTAATTAAAAGCTTTTCTTTAGTTTTTAAATAATTGTCATATGTCTTATGGTAATCTAGATGCTCTGAGGTAACATTAGTTAAAACTGCAATCTTAAAGTTAATACCGGCAATACGATTTTGATCAATAGCATGAGAGGTAGTTTCTAAAATAAAATATTCACATTTTGCTTTTACAGCTTTTCTTAAAATCTTTTGAGTTAAATATGCACCCGGTGTAGTGACGTGGAATCCTATTGGATTTGTTTTATTGGAAATAACAGATCCAAGGCTTGAAATCATCCCAACCTTTTTGCCTGATTCCTTAAGAATATGATAGATAAGATTAACGGTTGTTGTTTTACCATCTGTACCCGTTACCCCAACAATTATTAATTTCCTCGATGGAAAAAGAAACATTAAATTTGCCAAATATGCGCTAATTAAATGGTAAACATTCTTGAGCTTTCGCCACATAGTCGTATTATACCTTCTTTATCAAAAAGCTACTAGTTTTATATAATAACCTTATGCTAATAAATATCTCTACTAAAAAAACCGCAAATATCCCAATTCGTAAATTAAATGAACTTGAAAAATTAGTTGGGATGATTAAATTTAAAAATTGTGGTATTTTTTTTACTACTCGCTTTGGCATCCATTCTTTTTTTCTTAAAGAGACAATTGAAGTAATAATTTTAGATAAAAATAACCAGGTAAAATTGATTAAACTTTTAAAACCAAATCGGATCTTTATCTGGAATCCTGTTTTTACAAAAGTACTAGAACTTCCCAAAGGAAGTATTGAAACTTTAAATTTAAACTTGGGCAACATTATAAAATATAATTAAAGCGATTTTGCTCTTAATTTATCCCAGAATTCACCACGCCTACAAAGCTTAGCCGCATCGGTCGCATCCTTAAGCAACATTTCGACTACTCTTTCTAAATACAAAGTGTTTTGTGAACCCTTAACTAAAATCATATCTTTTGGTTGAATTAAATCATAAATTTTTTCTTTTGCCTGAGTATAGTTAGCAAATGACAAGACATTAAATTTTTCATTTTTTAAAATCGGTTCAATGTACTTTTGCGATAAAGGACCAATTAAAATTACAAAGTCCAAAGTTTCCAGAATTTTCTTTGCTACTTCCTCATGGACAATTCTACTCATTGTACCCAACTCCCTCATGTCTCCAATGATTCCCACTCTTCTTCTTGCTTTACCAACATCTTTAATAAAATCAAGTAAATCTAAAATGGGAGTCAATGTTGCATTATTATATGAAGAATCAATTAAAATCGTATCTTTAACACCTTTAAAAACTGTCATTCTACCTGCAGGTAATGAGAAATTTTCTTCTAGCGCCTTTATGCATTTATCAATATCTAAAATTTTTACAGATGCTGATGCAATAGCGAGCATAAAAGAGTAAGCAAAGTGTATTGGCAATGGGTTATCAATATTAATCTGATAATCTTGATTTTGATATCTAAAATCAACAACAAATTTGTCTACAAAATTTTGCACTTTTACAATATAAAAATCAGCACCCTTATCTTTTGCAGACACTGTTAACTTAATGGCTTTGACTTGAGATTGCAAGGTTTTAATATTTTCATCATCTAAATTAATAATCGCGTAATCTTTTGTGCCCTGTGAGGTCAGGAGTAAGCCTTCTTGTTTTTTTGTTAAATTTAAAATATCTTCCTCTCTGTGTTTACCATTTTCTCCCAATACTAATGGGTCAAAATATTGACTATGCTCAAATCCAATATTGGTTAATACTGCTAAGTTAGGCTTAATTATTTTAAGCAAATAGCTCATATTCTTTGGCTCCAAAGGTCCATCTATGCCCATTTCTACAACATAAATTGAATACTTTTTCCAGTCAAATACAACTCTTAGAGGCGCTAAAGCAAATATCTTTAACCAATCTCTTTTGGTGTAGTTTTTATTTACTAGGTTTAAAATATCTAAGGGAATACCAGTTTCGCTATTTTTGCCCTTGCTTTGTTTTACAGTCTGGCTAGACTGCAAAATTAAATAAATAAAATTAGACAAAGATGTCTTGCCACTTGCTCCACCGACACCTACTATAAAAGGGTTAATTTTTTTAAGCTGAAGCCTTGCAAAAAACCTCAAATAACCTAAAAAAAACTTAACAGCCAATTGCCTTAAATTCATACTCTTATTATACCTTATTGCTCTATTTCAGTAGGCGGAACTTGATAGTAATTTAAAACCGCCCTAGCAATGTCAAAAAATGTAGGCGCTGCTGTTTCTGCTCCATAAATAGATGTTGTGGGTCTATTATAAATAACAATCATGACAAATTTGGGATTAACTGAAGGTGCAAAACCGACAAATGAAGCAATCGTTTGATTAGGATCATAATGACCAGCAATTGGAATAGATGCAGTACCGGTTTTACCCGCAATTCTGTATCCCTTAACGCGAGCAAAAGATGCTTCACCTTTATTTACAGCGTTTACCATAATCTCAGCCATAACCCTAGCAGTATTTGGACTAATTGCTCGATCTAATTCTTTAGGTTTAATATTTACCCTATTCCCATCTGAATTAATAATTGTTGTAACTACATGCGGTTCCATTCTTTTTCCATCATTAGCAATTGCTCCAATCGCAGAAAGAATTTGCAAAGGAGTTACAGATATACCTTGTCCAAATCCAGTTGTTGCTAAATCAACTGGATACCAATACGCAGGGGGCTTAAGAGGCGCTGAAACCTCTCCCTGCAAATCTATTCCAGTATTGCTACCGATACCAAACTTATTTAAAGAACTAATCATTCCATTAACTCCTAATTTTTGAGCAACAAAGACCATACCTGTATTATCTGAATGCTGAATTGTTTCAATCATGTTTATGTTTTTAATGTATTCATCATTCCACGTATGAATATCGTATCCTCCAATAGCAACGGGTCCTGCACAAATATCACATTGAGTCTTAGGAGTAACTAACCTTCCATCTAATGCTGCTGACATGACTAAAGGCTTAAAGGTTGAACCCGGTTCATACAAATCTGAAACAAAAGGATTTTTATACAATTCATCTGAGTATTCCCAATATTCCCTTTGATCGAAAGAGGGGTAATTTGCTAATGCCAAAATATTACCAGTTTTAGGATCCATAATACCTACCATTCCCGATGTTGCACCAAATTTTTCAACACCTTCTTTGATCTTTTTTTCGACAAGATATTGAATTGATCTATCAATAGAGAGCACCAGACTTGATCCGTCAATCTGGCCAGAAGTGGCACTCATCTTTGCTAAAATTGGTCTTCCAAAAGCATCGTTAACTGAAACAGCTACTCCTTCTACGCCCTTTAACAATCGATTGTAGTAACCCTCTAAGCCAAAATAGCCCTTATCATTGCCCTCATCATCTTTTCCCACAAAACCAAGCAGAGTTGCTGCCATAGAAGCTTCCGGATAGAATCGAGAATATTTTTCGGAAAAACCAATTCCTTTTAAACCAAGTTCTTCAATTTTTTTCTTAGTATCAACATCGACATCATTTTTAATTGGAACCCAAACTCGATCAAGACTTAAACTACCGCTTATAGAAGCTGAATCAACTGACAAAAGCGTTCCCAGCAGTTGAGAAACTTGCTCTTTATTTTTAACCTCCTTAGGATTTGCAAATATCTGATACGAAATTTTATTTGTAGCTATGGGGAAATCATCAGATGTTCTTATTTCGCCTCTTTTGGGAAAAAGTTTAATTGCGTTACCGTATTGAAGTTGTCCTAAGCTCGATAACTCACTAGCTTTAACAATTTGCCAATAGAAAAGCCTACTAACAACAAGTAAAAAGCCAAAAATAATAATTAACAAACAAACCTTATATCTCCAAATCATGGTTTGGCAGCAATTGGTAGCTTTGAGCTTATCACATATGAAGTCTTTCCATCAACATATCCCATGGTAGAGGCTTTTTTCTCGATATTAGTAAGAGAAGCTTCTTCGTAAACTTTTTGAGCTAAAATTGCATTCTCAGTTTCTAATTTTGCCAATTCTTCTTCTGTATCTCCAAGCATTACTCCTGAGGTAGCAATATTATTGGACACTAAAGTTTTGACAACAGATAAAACAATTACTACAATTACCAAAACTAATATCAATAGGGCAGATTTTTTCATATTAATTTTTTTCTATAACTCTTAAAATTGCGCTTTTAGCTCGAGAATTAGAATTTGATTCTTCTTCACTTGCTTTAATAATTTCTTTATTTATCATTTTCCCCATATTATTTTTTTCTAAATTTAGAAAAAATTCTTTAACTATTTTGTCCTCTTTGGAATGAAAGCTAATTACTGCTATTCTTCCTTTAGACTCTAAGAGATCAAAAGCTTTTGGTAAAACCTCTTCCAAGCTTGCCAACTCATCATTAACAGCAATTCTTAATGCTTGGAATACTTTTTGACTGATTTTATTTTTTGTAAAATCAGTTATTTCACCTTTTATTCCCAATGCTTTTGCAATAACTTCAGTCAGCTCCCCAGTTGTCTTAATTGCCTTTGTCTTTCTATGCTCTAGAATTGTTTTGGCGATTACTCTTGAATTTATTTCTCCCTGACTAAAAAATAAATCTGCTAATTCATCTTTTCCTAGCAAATTTACCAAATAATCAGCTGTTACTGGACTTTCTTTATCCATTCTCATGTCTAAAGGTCCATCCTTTAAGAAACTAAAACCGCGATTGCCTGAATCTATTTGATGAGATGAAACTCCTAGGTCAAATAAGATTCCTGAAACCCTATCGAATCCATTAGCATTTGCGATTTTATCTAGCTGTCTAAAGTTTCCCTTAGCTAAAACCATTTGGTCTTTATACTCGCTTTTCTCTAGTTTTTGTTTTACGTAATTTAATGCGTCTTGATCCTGATCAATTCCTAATACTCTTCCCCCGTTTTGCATAATTGCAAAAGTATGGCCTCCACCTCCTAGAGTAGCGTCAATATATAGTCCTCCTGGCTTTATTTGTAAAAGATCAATTACTTGCCTAAGTAATACTGATACATGATAGTTATCCATTTTTCTCGCCTTCCTGGGCAAGTCTTTGCGAAATTACGTCAATTCTTTTCGCTAAACCTTTTTGATACTCTTCCCAAATCTCTTTATCCCAAATTTCAACGTAACGGGATAAACCTACGAATACGATTGCATCTTTAATTTGTCCAAATTGTCTAAGATAGTCTGGTAATATAAACCTGCCCTTAGAGTCGAGCTCAATGTCTGATGCTCCTCCAAGTAGGAAACGTTGAGTTTCCCTTGTCTCGGATTGAATAAAAGGCTTACCCTCTGTTCCTTCCAAGAGCGCTTTCCAGTTTTTTTCTGATACAACGATGAGTGAGTTCTCATATCCTTTGGTAACAATTAACTTATCTCCAAGAATTTCTCTAAATTTCTTAGGTAATGCACTTCTTCCTTTTTGATCAACTTTTGTTTCATGCTGTCCAATTAACATCTCCCGCCTCCTTTTCCCACTATTTCCCCTTTTTTCCCACTTTATATCATTTTGAGCCAGTTTGAGATGTATGTCAATAGGTATTTGCAGGGGTTTAGTGTATAAAAAAGAAAAAATCACTACATTTAGTGAAATGAGTAAAATTTATCTTTCTTTTCTTACAAATGGGCAAGAGGTGATCATTGCCTCTTTACATCTTTGTGCCCAAGGAGCAAGCTCGGAAACAGCTTGAATCTCTTGTAATAAAACTCTTCTATCTTCTTGCTGTTCACTAGTTCTGTACCTAAAGGGAGCATTACCATCGATAACCTGATCGATTAAAGGCTGAGTTGCTGAAACTCTTAATCTCTCTAATGGAACAGGATTTTGAATCAAAACTTCAGGCAAAGAAAAATCTTGACCCCCTCTTAATCTTTCGAGGTAACTATCAAGAGATAGTCCATGAGACAAATATGCAAAATCTCCATCCTCACGCGCTTTACTATCATAAGCACAGTATGTATTGGTAAATAAAATATAGGCGTAATCATACACCCTAATTCTATCCGTAGGAGCCACTTCTACCTCTAACAACATTTGCCCAATACCTGAATCCAAACTAATTAAATCACTCCAAGCATCGGGATAATCTTTATTAAGTCTCCAACTAGCAGGTAAGGGATCTGTTAGGGTAAACACTGAATAAGGAGAGTTTCCCGATTCGGTTGGCATACTTTTTGGCACTAAACCTTTAAATCCCTGCTCGCCAGTTCCTTGACTAATATGTTTCCACAAATTTGGCCTTGTATAATGATATAAAATCATAAGAAGATATTATACTATGAGATTAATTTAAATGCTACTTAGAGGCTAGGTAGATCAACAGTTGAGGAGTAAACACTGCCATCTTCTTTGGTTATTTTCAAAACAATTTTTACATCTTTAACATCTGTATCGTAGTGACAAACATCCGAACATGTACCAAGTTTAATTTCTTTTGTGGCAGGAGCCTTCTTTAGGTCTAACATACCAATTACTCCTCTTGGTATATCGCCTTTAGCCAAATATGAAAGCTCATAATCAATTGAAGTAATACCTTCGATTTTTTCCACTGTTAGGATAACAGTTTTTTTATCAGGACCTGCTTCTAAAGTTAATCCTAGATCCGCAGCTGCGATTGTTGGAATTGGTGCTTCAGATGGCAAAATATTATCGTTAACTTGCTGTGTTTTACTCGTATTTAATGTTTTTACTACAAAGAATCCTAATATAACTACAACTAAAACTAATACACCTAAAATCCCGAGGAGTTTTTTATTATTTAATAAGTTCGCCATGTATTTAAATTAGCATAAATAATTTAGCTTTCTTTGTCAAGTAAATTATTTAGAGGTAACTTTGGCAGTAGATAAAAATCTTAATAGATGCTCTCCGTATTCAAAAATATCAGGTAACCCATACCCATAATGAGCCCCAGGATATTCATAAAGACCAAATCCAAAACGTTGTTTTGCAAAATCTGAATGAGGTCTAAGAGTAGTTAAATCGTATCTTTGATCAATTGCTGCTCCTGTTTCTGAATCTGGAACCCTAAGCACTAACTCACCACGAGAAAAAACTGTTGGATGTTTAAAATCTTCTTCAGTATCTCCTCTATAAACATTAATAGGTGTGTCTCTAAAATATAAACTAACTAGTGGATTTAATGGATCAGGAAATACAACATCCATAAAAATAGGCGCCAAATGACCTCCTCTATAAACCTGCTCTCTTACAGTCATTTCTACTCTATGAGGACTTAAAGCGTCTACTGGGCCATGAATTACACCTTGGTATTCATGTTCAATCATAGACTCTACAATTGTATATCTTGGCTGCATATTACCCATAGATGGAGGCGCTATTTCAGCTGTATTAACACCTACTAAAGTAAGACTTGCTCTATTTTTATTACCCCATTCTCTTAAACCCAAGAAAACATTTCCGCCTCTTAAACGGGCTTCGTGGTGCAAAGCAGAATCCTCTGTCCCACGCGATTGAGAAGCTGCAATTCTTTTGGCTAAACCAGGAGTATATCTTTCAAGTTTCATGAATGTATTATACCAAAAAAACTATTATAGGATCAATTTATAGTTAATTTATTCGAGAAGAGATATATTTTTTTAATTCTTCAATTTTAACTCTCTCCTGTGTAGCAGTATCTCTATCTCTAACGGTTACTGTATTGTCTTCCAGTGTTTGGAAATCTACCGTAATGCAAAATGGAGTTCCCGCCTCATCTTGAGCATAATATCTTTTACCAATATTTCCCCTATCATCCCATAAAACCGGGAAATCTGATTTTAAATCAGTAAATATATCTCTTGCCTTGCCAACCAATTCCGCTTTATTTGCAAGAAGTGGGAAAACAGCAGCCTTATATGGCGCAAGCTTTGGTGAAAGTTTTAAGATAACTCTTTCTCCCTCCTCAGTATAACTATCAAGCAAAACCATTAAAAGTAATCTATTAATACCAACAGCTGGCTCAATGACATGAGGCACTACCTTTACGTTTGTTTGCGAATCAACTATTGAGAGGTCTTTTTTAGAAGCCTCTCCATGCTTTGTCAAATCATAATCAGTTCTGTAAGCTAAGCCCCAAAGCTCTTTAAACCCAAAAGGAAAATTATATTCTAAATCTTCAGTTTTTTTACTATAAAATGATCTTTCTTTATCATCGTGCTCTCTCCATCTTAAATTCTCTTTTTTAACTCCTAAAACATTAGTAGCAAAATCATAAATTGAATCCTTCCATGAGCTAAATAGATCTTCCCATTTAGCCTTTTCTGGATCAAAAAAATACTCTATCTCTCCTTGTTCAAATTCTATAGTTCTAAAAATGGAATTACCAGGGGTTATTTCGTTTCTGAAACTCTTACCAATCTGCGCAATACCAAAGGGAAGTCTTACTCTACTGGAGTCAATAACATTTTTAAAATTAACAAATATACCTTGGGCTGTTTCTCCTCTTAAATATGCACTACCACCTTCTCCTTCGACAATTCCCAATTGAACTGGAAAAAGAAGGTTAAATTTCCTTACTTTTGTCCAATCTTTTTTGCCACAATTTGGACAAGCAATTCCTTCTCTATCTATTACTTTTTCTAATTCTTCTAAACTAAGTCCTTCAACCTTTTCTTCTTTTCCTGTTTTAGCGAAATGATTTTCAATTAAATGGTCAGCTCGCATCCTAGCCTTACAGTTTTTGCAATCAATCATTGCATCGGCAAAACCTGCAACGTGCCCTGAAGCCTCCCAGATCTTGTGGTGTGAAACTATTCCAGCATCAAGCCCAACTACATCTTCCCTGGCCTGAACAAAGTATTTCCACCACAGATTTTTAATATTTCTTAAAAGCTCAACTCCCAAAGGACCATAATCATAGGTATTAGCCAGTCCTCCATAAATTTCTGAACCGGGGTAAATAAAACCACGTCTTTTAGAAAGCGCAACAACCTTATCCATTAAGTTTTCCATTAAGGCAATAATATCAGAAATAAAATAGGTTTAAAAGCCAGAAGAGTTAAGAAGAATTTGTTTAGTTTTTAATTTTCTTTCCAATAAATTTTCGATGAATTCATGCGTACTAAGTTGCAAAGCCTGTCTTTGAGAATAAAAACCAAGTAAACTTAAAAGCTGTATTTCAAAATCTTTCACAATCTCAATTAAATTATTCTTTTCTTTACTGATTAATTTTAAAGTCTTATCTAATAAATCAAATATTTCATTATTTTGCTGATTCTCAGGACAAAGTCCATCTACTAGCTCACACACGTGATACGCAAAGCCAATTTTTTCTAAATCGTTTTTTAAGTCATAGAAGTTCTCTAAAGACTCAACCTCAGTTAAGGTTGGCATTGATTTACCCCTATATAAACTAAAAACACAATAATTTAAAAGTTCTATATGAGGAGATCTTTTACTAGTAATTCTTCTAACTCCCGTCGCTTTGATTTTTATTTTTCCTTCTGTTTTTGAATAAACTGTAATAAGTCTATCTGCTTCCCCAAAATTCTTCCGCTTAATAACAATTCCTTGTAGTTTGAATGATTTCATTATCTGAGCTTTAAGTTAAGAGTCTTATCAGAAGCAAGTGGAAATATTTCTAGTTTCCTGCCAGAAGTATTGATTAAATAGTTACTTGAATTTGTTCCAGGTTGTTTTTGGATCATTAAAGGAAGAACTGAATTATTTGCTAACTTAAATGGCAAGGTATAAGTAAGTGTATATTTAGCTACGCCTTGAGGTCTAATTGTTAAAAAGCCCTCAAAGACAGTCTTACCAAGCTCATCATAGGTTTTTAATTTAACCTCTGAACCTTGACTACTAACTAACTTACTACCTTTTGGAACATATATCCTAACCCAATCCCTTAAAATAGCATTTAGACACAAATTGCCTCTTTCAAGATTGCAATCAGATGGTGGATATGGATTCTTATAATTTACCGTAACAGTCTTTGTAACTAAGCCATCTGAGCCAACTGAATAGTCTTGGGTAACCTCTTGCGAAACAAACATATTAGATTTAGCTCCACCAAGATTAGCTTCATTAATGTGTAAATAATCTCCATCAAATGGCATTATTCGACCTGCAGCGTTCAAACCTTCTAATCCTTCCTGGGCTTGAGCGTTATATGCATAGAAAAGAATATGTTTCTCAGAAATTTGAGTTAACATTGTTTGAAAAAGTGGACCCCAATATAACTTTGGAGAAGATGAGAAGGCTTTTTGCATAATTGCATACATTAACTCTCCGATAATTCCTTTTCTATTATTCCTAACAACCTGACCTGGTCTATCTGCATATTCTTCTAATTCATAAATTACCTGAGGACAATCGCATCTCGGATCAGTTTTAGTAGTAAAATTAATCCCTCCAGCTTGCATATCTCCCAAAATATTCATAGCTGCAACTAAAGCTTGCGTATCAACCGCAAAGATTCCATCTACTTTGGTATACGCACTAGATTTCTTATACATCTTAGTAAACTCATCCATTGAGACTTTATAATCCGGAGAGATATTAACGTCTCTTAAGTTAAGCTTACTAACCTCAAGATATTTTTGGAAAACTTCTGGAGCAGCGCTTTTTCCAGAGATTGTATCGTCGAGAGCATAAATATCTGAAGAATTATCAACCTTAATAACTCCTGAATTTAGTCTAAAGATAGAATAGGCTGTGATAAAACCACCAGTTGGTCTCAATTCTTTATCATTTTGGAAAATAATTAAATATCTTTTTTCATCAGGCTCTCCCAACATTGTTGGCAAGACCTTAATTAATGGCTTTGCATTAGAAATTAATGTAACACTTTGGTCGGTCAAAGTTTTGAGATTTGTTAAGCCGCTTTGTACTTTCTTACCAGCGCCAATTGCAGGATAATGCTTAGGATTAACTTGATCTATTTCTTCTCTAACTAAATCTAGCTTCGCAGAGATCTCATCAATTTTGGGAGTAATTTTACTCATTGTCTTAACTGCTGTTTCAATACGCTGCTGGGCAGTCCCACCAACAAAACTTCCTTGACCCTTAAGGCCTAGTAAATCTGCATAAGGCTTGATTGAATCTACTAAAATTACTGCAGCGTCTAAACCATGAAAGCCTGCATTTATTAAATGATCTGCATCGCTATAGTATCCATGAGCAATTGGAATAAAATTTAAATAACCCATTGCATGTAAGCTTTTTTGGGTAACTAATAAGGCTGCTTTAGTTTTTGCAAGTTCTTCAGATGCTGCACCAATATTTTGCTGTTTTAACACTTGAGCCGTAATCTGAGCCTGGGCATAAGTAATTTTTACCGTGGAATACAAAGCTCTTGCCTGAATAACAACTAGACCTACAAATAAAATTAAAAATACTACAAAAATACCTAGACCTACTTGAAATTTACGATTTTTTAATACTTTTTTAAATCTAGAATTAGCAAAGCGACCTGATCTTCTTGGAGAACTTTCGGTAGACTGGTTTAAACCTGAAGTCACGTTAGTAGAGCTTGTTTCCTTGGGAGTCTCAAATTGAATCTTAGACAATCCGTCCATAACAATTATCATATCGGATATTATCAATCTATGTCAACCTATTACTTAAGTTTAATATGAAGTCTTGCTTGATTAATATTTGTAGGATATTTTAGTTGAGTTTTAACTTGTACTTGATAATCCTTAGCCCCCTGATCATAAACTAAAGCTTTAGAAGACGTATATCCAGATTGTCCACTAATTGACACCTCACTGTTCCAAACTGGATGCTTATCTGTTTTATTATATAGTCTTACCCAAACCATTTGATTTGCGGTTGGAACGCTTACTGAAACTTCAAAAAATATATCTTTAATATTTCCATAATTTGCAAAATCTACATTTGCTTCTAAACCAGCGACATCTGCCCATTCATCAGCAATGCTTGATCCAGACCCAAAAGCAACAAAATACTCCTTAGCACTCAAATCCTTAACAACAGGAGTTATTACTTGAGTCGGAGTAATTGTCTGAGTTAAACTAGGCTCTTGAGTTGGGGTTGGCAAAGAAACACCATTTTTACTACTAATCTGCTCAGGCCTAAAAATAAATTGATAAATAACTACAAAATTTAAAAAGGTAACTAATATTAAGAAAAGAATTATCCAGAAAAAACGCTTTGCTCTTTTTTCATCTTTCAAGATCTTTTCTTCATCGACTTGAATCTCTTCTCTTAAGTCTTGGAGTTGTTCATTGGTAACCATTAAGCCTAGTCTAGCTAGAACAAGAATAAAAGTAAAGTTTACAAAGCGCCTTTACCGGAGATCATGGTCCAAGGGGTTTTTAAAATAATCCACAAGTCGTAAATTATTGATCTTTTTCTAACATAGGTTGCATCCATTTCTATTCTTTTATCAAAATTAATCTCAGATCTGCCAGAAACTTGCCAATAACCAGTTAAGCCAGGTTTTATTGAAAGCACAATCCTAACTGCTTTTTGAGTTTTGGGATATTTTTTTTGCTGCTCTCTTAATTCATCTGGATAATATGCTCTTGGACCAACTAAACTCATGTCCCCTTTTAAGATATTAAAAAGTTGGGGAACCTCATCTATGGAGTGCTTTCTAATAAAGTGACCAACCCTGGTTATTCTTGGGTCATCTTTTAATTTATAACTACTCTTTTTATATTCATTATAAAGCTTGGCATATTCGGGATTATTTCTTAAAAGAGTATGAGCATTAATGATCATACTTCTAAACTTATACATTTTAAATAAATTTCCACCCTTACCCACTCTTTGTGGCGTATCTGCAAGAACTGGACCTCTACTATCAAGCTTGATTGCAATTGCAGTAATAAGAATTATAGGAGAAAAAATGATTAAAATTGTAAGAGCAAAAACGATATCCATTAGCCTTTTTACAATTTCATAAATTCCGCTTTTTTTAATCTCTGTAACTGGCATAAATTAGGCTAAATGCTCTCTCTCCGTTCCTTCAAGTTCCTGAACGAACTTTTTAATTTTTGGGACAGAGTCTTTGGGGCAAATTAAAACAACATCTTTTGTATTAACAACAATCATTTCCTTCAAATCAATTCCCACAACTAATTGATTAGTGAAATTAAAAGCTAAACTATCAATACTGTCTTCGAGCGCAACTTCTCCTTTAGTAACATTTTCAGTACTACTTTCTGACAATGCTTCCTTTAGCGCTTCCCATGCTCCAATATCACTCCAGCCCAAATCTGCAGAAATTACTAAGCCTTGTTTTGGATCCATTTTTTCAAGCACAGCATTATCAAAAGTAATTTTTTCAATTGTTGGATACACTTCTCTTAAAACACGATCGTAATCAGATGTACCATAAGCTTGTTGGATTGCCTCTAGTTTTCCATTTAACTCAGCTGGAGCAAAAGTTTGAAAAAGATTCCACAAAAACCTTGGAGTAGTTACGAAATATCCTAAATTCCAAGCATGATGACCATCTTCAACCCATTTCTCGGCTGTTGATAAATGAGGTCTATATAAAAAGCTTTTAAAAGAAGAGACTGAAAGTTGTCCAATTTTTTCAACTTCTTCACCGAATTCAATATAACCTAAATTTTGATTTGCAAATCTTGGCTTTTGACCAACAAAAACAATTCTCTCTCCATTTTGCTTAATAATTTGCTCTGCCCCTCTTAAAGCCTCCTGAAAAAGAGCTTCTTCTCTAACCAAATGATCACTTCCCCACAAAATTACAATTGGTTCATCTGGATTTGTTTTATGAAAAATTGAAGTAACTAAACCAACAGCAGGCCCCACATCTCTCATCTCTGGCTCAACTAGAACATTTTCAACAGGGAGTTCTGGAAGTTGAGTTCTTACTTGATCAACATATGTTTCACCTGTAGCGATATAAATATCTTTCCACTCAAAAAGAGGAAAAAGCTTGCCAACTGCAATCTGAAGCATTGTTCTATCGCCAATAATTTTCTCAAACTGCTTTGGGGTATTTTTTCTAGAAAGGGGCCAAAGCCTTGACCCAACTCCTCCTGCAAAAATAACTACTTTCATAATTTAATATTATATTCCTTTATTTCTCTTAACAAAAGTTTTTTAAAATTAGTAAACGAAAACCTTAGGGCATTCTGTCTACATAATTTATAATTATATCTCCTAGCATTGAAATTTTCCAATACCGTTTTTAAGACTTTAACTTTTTGTTTAGTAAAAAATTCACCTGTTTTTCCCGGAATAACAATATCTAATGCACCGCCACCCTTAAAAGCTATAACTGGCTTACCAAAATATTGAGCTTCAGTCATTACAATTCCAAAATCTTCTAGTCCTGGGAAAATTAAGGCTTTTGAGTTCTTATAATAACCGTATAGCTCTCCGTCTGAAATATTTTTAACAAATTTAACAGTTGGTCCAGCAATTTTTTTCAACTTTTTCTCCTGCCCTCCTGTACCTACAACAACTAAAGGTAAGTTAAGACTTGTACAGGCTCTAACCGCTAAATCAACGCGTTTATAATAAACAAGTCTTGAAACGACTAAAAAATAATCTTTGTCCTTGGGTTTTTGAATCTTAACTTTTGATATGTCTAAAGGTGGGAAAATTAATCTTGCTTCTTTTTTATAGTATTTTTTAATTCTCCTATTAACTTCGGTTGAAATCCCAATGAGCTTATCGGGTTTTTTAGCCCAATATTTATCAATAATCCTTAAATACCAAACAATTGGCAAACTAATTTTTCTTAACAAATTATTTTTAAAGTATAATTTATAACCGCTCCACAAATATCTTGTTGGGGTAAGAATATAAGATATATGCCTTGCTGGCTTTTCAACTCTAATTACCTTCGCATATTCACTAGTTACAGAGATAACTAAATCATATTTAGAAAAATCTAAAAAATAAAACGCAAGTGGCATAAGCGGTGCAAGTAATTCATGAAAATTTGAGGCATAAGGAATATCTTGTAAAAACGAGGTTTTAACCCTAAATCCCTTAGCCCATTTAGCTTTTTTAGGATTATATACTGACGTAAACAAATGAGCCTTAGGAAATATTTTATGCAAAGAAATTAAAACTCTTTCCGCCCCACCCCATTTATTTACTCTGTCGTAAACAAGTGCAACTTTCATATTTTTTGGGCAGAATTATTTCGAAGAAATATTATTGTAAATATTTAGTGTTTGAGTAGCCATTTTTTTCCAGGAATATTCTTTAGCTACTTCAATTTCTAATTCTTTAATTTTATCCAGACTTGCTTTATCAAGTTCTAAAAGCTGATTAATTTTACTTGTCATATCATCTGGATTGTTTGGATCGAAATAAACTGCACTATCTTTACATATTTCTCTGTGAACTGCAATATCTGAAACTGCCAAAGGAACCCCTAGTCCCATAGCCTCAACAGATGTCAGAGAAAATCCCTCCATTAATGATGGGACTACTACCATCTTCGCGTTTGCATACAAACTAAAAAGCTGATTATCATTCGGACTTTCAATAAAAATAATCCTATCTTTAATTTTCAGTTGATCAATCTCTTTTTCAATCCGGGTAAAAAAATAATCCTTTTTACCAATTAACATTAATTTTATTTGTTTATCTTTTAAATTTTTAAAACTAAACAATAAGTTTTCGATATTTTTATGAGGATAAAAATTACCAACACGCAAAAGATATTCTCCATATTTATTTTCCAAAACTTCAGGTTTTTTCTCAAAACCACCTTCATAAGTTATTTCAATTTTTTCAGTCTTAACTTTTTTATAAACATCTAAGATATCATTCTTAACCGCATTAGAAGGAACAATAATTTTTGAAGCTTTACTTATCGCATTAGCAAGAACTACATTGTATGCCAATCTTTTTGACATATAAATTGGATATGGAAGAGTTGACGCTTGACCTGTATTGAACTTATTGATAATTAAATCATGAACTGTAACCACAAACTTTCTTCTATATAGATATGGAACCGAAAAATAAGGAAAATGAATTAAATCTAATTTAAATGAATTTAAAAAGAAAGCAAATTTTGTTTGCTCTGCAATCGAATGCCATTTAACATTTGTCTTAACGATTTTCCAATTTTCAGATGAAAATAATGTGCTTAATTCTGCAAAATCTTCTTTTAATACAAATAATACATATTTATTTGTATTATCTAAATTATAAAGATTGTTTACTAAGTTCTGCGTGTATCTTCCAACTCCTGTTTGACGCCATAACCTACAATCAATTCCAATTAACATATCTAAATTATAGCAAAGATATTCACTTTTATATTTCTAAAAAATTATATAGAATAATGTAATGAAGAACTATAAAGATATTGACGAATATATAAATTCATTTCCCAAAGATATACAAAGCAAATTAACCGCTATTAGAATAGCAATTCACAAAAGCGCACCAAATGCTACTGAAAAAATAAGTTATGGAATGCCAACTTTTTATCAAAATGGCAACCTTGTCCATTTTGCTGCATTTAAAAATCATCTTAGTCTTTTCCCAGCACCTTCTGGCGTTAATATGTTTAGAGACAAACTTAAAAAATATCAAACTAGCAAAGGGACTATTCAATTTAAATATTCAGATGAAATTCCTTATGATTTGATAGAGCAAATTGTAAAATTCAGAGTTACAGAAAACACTAAAAAATGATAAACTAAATCATGATTCAAAAGATTACTCCATGCTTATGGTTTGACAACAACTGCGAAGAAGCTATAAGTTTTTATACCTCCATCTTTCCTAATTCTAAAATTATAAGTATGCAAAAATACCCTCAAAATGTTGATGATCCCCACATGAAAGGCATGGAAGACAAAATTATAACATCTATTTTTGAACTTGATGGGCAAAAATTTATGGCACTTGATGGAGGACCAATTTTTAAATTTAATGAAGCAATTTCTTTCGAAGTAGAATGTGAGAATCAAGAAGAAGTTGATTATTATTGGGAAAAACTATCAGCTGTACCTGAATCAGAGCAATGTGGATGGCTAAAAGATAAGTACGGAGTCTCTTGGCAAATTGTTCCTAAACAACTTGGCGAACTTATTAGTAAGGATACAACAGGAAAAGTAATGCAAGCAATGTTAGAAATGAAAAAAATTGTAATTAAAGATCTAGAAAATGCTGCTAGCTAACTTCTTCTTAAAAAAAGACTTATAAACGTTTTAATCATTTTTTATTTTCTTCTCGTTGATAAAATAAATACGGATTTTCACCTTAAGCTTTCTTGTAAGGGAATCGCAGAATTATAACATACTAAACTAATGCAGAAATATAAATCTTATTCAACTCTTCAGAAATCTTTGACCAGTCATAATTTTCTTCTACTAACTTTCTACTGTTAATTGTTAATTTTCTATACAAACTAGAATCATTTGCAAGCTCAACCAAATTATCTGCTAACTCGCTAGCCGATTCACCTGCTAATACATGAGTTTCGTTCTTTGCACCCAAACCTTCTATACCTAAATTAGTAGTAACCACTCCTACACCAGTCGACATTGCTTCCAAAATCTTATAACTAGTTCCCCCAGCTGCTCTTAATGGAGCAAGTAGAATAAATGATTTTCTAAAAATATCATAAGTTGATTCTTTATTGTTCGTATCAAAAATTATTTCAGGAGAGGAGTAATTTTTAAAATATTCTGGAATATTCCTACCTACTATCCAAAGCTTCAAATCAAAATCTTTATTTAACTGTTTATATTTATTTTTTACCTGTGGCCAAATATCTTTAAGGATAAATTCTAAGGCATCTTTATTCTGTAACCACTTAAAGTCTCCAATAAATAAAACTTTTCTTTCTTGTGCTTGATCTAGAGGTCTGAATTTAAAATTATCTGTATCAACTCCATTAGAGACCACACTAATATTATTTATTCCCATTAATTTTTTTTCTATTTCTGAGACAGCAACCAATTTATTAACTTTTTTCCAAATTTGCTCTTCAAATTTTTTAAGTTTTTTAACATCTAAAAGCAAAAATGGCCTGAGTAAAGGATTTGCAAGACTTGCATATCTTTTATATACCAAATATTCCACGTTATGTTCTACTAATACGATAGGGATATTCACCTTTGGCAAATTTTGATAAACATAAAATGTTTCTACGTGAATCAAATCGAAGTTTTCCTTAACCAATTCATCTTTTATTAAACTCTTCATTTCTTCACTTGTATGTCCCACAATTAAAAATGGCTGCTTTGAAAAACCAGTTTTTAATATATTTCCAATACTCCACTGCTTTCTTCTTTTAACTGTAATTACTTTTTTACAAATCTTTTCTAATTCCTTAATATCTTCATGGGTTTGATTTTCACGCTTCTCACAAATTAAAGTAATTTCATTTTGTCTGGATAAATATTTAATTAAATTATATAAACGAACGTGCCCCCCAGAATGCAGGGGAAAAGGTAGAAATGAAGAAATCATTAAGATTTTCATGGTTTTTGCAATAAATCAAATATAACATATTCTTTGTTTGCTTCTATAATCTTATATGTTTTACCAATCTCCAAATCCTTTGCCGTAGGGTTAATTAAAATTAAATAAGTTGCTCCCATTTGCATTAGCTCAGGAACAGATTTTTCAAAACTAGCCCAGCCTTTTCTTTTAGTTTGATACAAAAATGATGTATCACCATTATAATTTGCAATTACTTTTGCATTCTTTGGCGTTAATCTATCAACAGCCTGACCAGCATGAACAATAGAAATCTCATTAATATTAAAATAATCTTTAACGTACTGACCACTTACTAAAAATGAAGCTGAAGTTAAAATTATTAATACCACTAACAATAAATATTTATTTACTATCTTAAAACTCAACCAATTACTCGCACCTAAGCCGAGAAAGATTGCAATACTTGGAATAATTAAAATTTGATAATAATCATGCGTAACATTACCTGTTGCAAGAGTAACCATATATACTCCACTTGAAAATAGAAAGGATATGGCAAAGAATAAATTTTTATCAATATTTTTAACAAAACTTAAAATAAAAATGGGCAAACCAAAAAATCCAAGTATTAACTTAAAAAATCTTTCATATACAATCCAATAAAAAAATGACGGTCTAAATCTAATATGGTTTCCATTAAATAACCAATTACTTTGAGGAATTCCTTCAGGATATTGCAACATCCAGTACCTCCACATAAACAAGGGAATAACAGACAAGATCACAAAACTCCAAACTGCCTTATTAGAGAGTATTTTTTTATCAAATTTCTCATATGCTAAATATAAAATTGGCAATATAAAAAATATTGCATACGGCTTAAGTAGTAATGCGCTAATTGAAAATATTATTGAAATAATTAGATTTTTTTCTAATAATTTAGTTTTCTTTTGCAAAATCCAATTCTGGAAAAAATAAATACTTCCAAGACTTGCAGTTACCATTAAGGGGTCTGGCAATATTGTGCGCGAATAATAAATATTAAAAGGGATAAATAGAAAAAAAAGTGCAGACCAAAACCCTGCAATAAAATTAAACCTTTTTGAAATAATTTTGTAGATAAAAAATGCTGAGAAAAGAGAACCAATAATACTAACCAGCCTTCCCCATTCCTCTAATGTAAATACCCCTAAATATTTAAAACCTACTGCTTGTAAGACATTGTAGATTGGAAATTCAACGAATCTATAGCCATTTGGATTATCATACTTATTTGTAGGAACATTCGAGATATCATCGAAACGTGGATGAAGTAAATCAAAACCATTATCAACGAAATTTCGTGAAACCGAAGAGGTATCTGCCTGTCTCCAGGAGTGCCAATCAGCAATTGAACTATCAAATCTATAGAGCCTGACAATAAATCCTAAAGTAAAGAGTGCTACTAAAAGAAATGTTTTAAGCTTATTCATTAACTTTATTATAATCCTTTTACTTTAAAAGGGGTTAATTACCTAAGGTCTTATCAATTTGCCTTACGCTTCCATCATCATTAAACTGTAAAACAATTTTATTGAAATCAAGACCAGCATTATGTACTGCATCGGCAGCAGTTGGATAAGTATAAATTCTTGCTTGAGGATTTTTGAATGCAAACCACGTCGCATCTTCAAGACCCACTGGGAAAACCCAAGCATCACCAGATTTAATAGGAACATTTACAAAATGGAATTCAACTTTATCCTGTGACCAAAAATTGGTATATTGAGCGTCAAGGGAAATAAAGAAATTCTCAACTTTTTGACCAGCACCTGCCCAATCAAAGTATGCTTGCTGAATTTGAATAATTTGGAAAAGAGAATAAATTAATATAAAAATTGTTACTGTTAATAAAGCAATTTCCTTACCTGTTTTTCGCAATGTATCATAAAACTTCTTAATATAATAAACAAAGATAATAATTACTCCTAATGAAGCTAAGTAACTATATCTTGACGCAATATTACCTAAGCCTAGATATGTAATAAGTGAGGCAATAAAGAAAAGACTTCCAAAAATCACAATTCTTCTGTCTTCTCCTCTGAAAAGTTTAATTTTTCTAATATAGATTAAAACGACTGCAGACAATAAAATTAAACCTAAGATGATAGCAACTATTAGATTTGCTCTAAAAAGATTTCTTAACACATTGTAAATCGCCACTGTATCTTGACCAACCAAAATAAGCATTAGATATCCAAAAACATTTCCAATAATATTAAATGGTAACTTAACCAAATCGTAACTGTAATCTCCATTAAACCAATGACTATGTGCAATAAATCTAATTGCTAAATAACCTAAGATTGGAAAGAATAAAGCTAAATACTCTTTCTTTGTAAAAAAATTCTTTAATGCCTGGGTAAAACCATCCTTAGCTTGATAGCTCAAGATTAAGAATGGCACTATTACTCCCATTTCATGGAACATCAATGAACCTATGATAAATAAAAGTGACAAAAGATAATAAATTATTTTTTTGCTTTCAAAATATTTAATAAAAGACAATAATGTTAAAAGAGCAAAGAACGATGAGACAACTTGACCAATTGATGCAATCCAAAAGACTGCCTCTGAATAACCTGCAATTATTAAAAACAAAAATGCTGCAACTGCAGACATTAATTTATTTTTATAGAGCTTAAGCGACAAAAAGTAAAACAAAACAGCAACTGCAAAATGCATCACAAGTGAAAATGCATGATATACAAATGGATTTAACCAAAATACTGATTCAAAAATATAAAAATATAACTTTGTACCAGGTCGGTAAAAGAAACCATTAGAGTTAACAAAAAAATTAATTATTCTCCCAATTAATGAACAATCGCCTCCGCAATCTGATGCCCATCTTAGCCATGTAAAATCATCTCCTATAAAAAAATTAGAAAGCATTGGAGAATACAAAATCAAAGCAAAACCGAGTAGATAAACTGCTATTGCAACATGTGATGTAGAGATTTTAATGAATTCTTCCTTTAAGCTAATTTCCTTACCTTGATATTGCATAACTAAAGCAAGAGTAATACCAATTAACGTCCATAGAACAAATGCGATTTTGGAAGCTTCAAACACATCAATCAAAGTGGCATTTAAAAATAACCCAACAGTACCTGCAATAAAACCAACTACAAAACTCTTAACAAGTGGGGAATCGATATTTTTATAAGCATTTTTTACATAGATACCAAAAGAAATAAAAATCCCAAAAAATGCTAAAAAGCCAAACATACCAATCTCACCTAGCATTCTTAAGTAATTATTATCAACTGCCAAGCTGACTGATCCATATCCACTTCCTAGGAAAATATTGCGCATAAATGCTGCAAAGGTCCTTGGCCATTCACCCTGAAATCTGGTTGTAAAAGATAAATCATAAGCAGCAGCTTTTTTAACTATAAAGTCTCCGTGAAGCACCAATACTTGAGCAGAAAATGTTGCCTCAATATTTTCAGGTAATTCATAGAAAAAATTACCTAAACGATTTGTAACAGGCGATAAGGTTAAATTAATATAGCCTGTACCCTGAGGTAAACTTTCTCCATTGGATACATTTGTTGCTAAAACTAATGGAACACTTTGAGGAATAAATTCATACGCCAAAAGTGCTGATTCAGATGATTTTAAAGTATCTGGATCACCTGTTATTGCGCCAACCAACTCCTCTTCATTAGCAACTCTTTTTTGCAAAACTATTTTATCTTTAAAATAATCTTTAGGAACAAATTTAACATGCCCAACTGAATCTCCAGTTTTAGCATCAACTAAGACATCTACCGTTGCTACGGTTGATTTAAATCTATCTAAAAGCGATGGCTGATAACTTAAAAATGCAAACGCAAAAATCACCGTTAGAGGAAGGATAATAAGGACCAACTTTTTTTTATGAAAAAACAATACAATAAAAAGAGAAACAAAAAGAACTAAGAATGAAACTCTAGAAACAGTCCAAAATAAAACAACTAACCCAAGCACAGATGTAACTACAGTAATAATTTTAATTAACCAATTTTTAAAACCAAAAAATAAACTAGCAACTAGTGGGATTATTAAAACTAAATATGCAGCTAAATCGTAATGACCTGCAAAAGTTGATGAAACTCTAGATAAACCCGAAAGCTGAATTGGAATTCCTTTTGCAAATTCCTCATTCATCGTTAAGTAAGCTGGAAAACCCAAATATTTTTGACCAAATCCATAAAATATTACACCAAGTAAGGTAAGAATAATTACACCAATAACTATTGGTAATCTTGGTTTTTCCTTGAAACCTTGGTAGGCGATGAAAAATAAGCTCATATATTCTACATGCCTAACTAAAGATAAGAAGGCTACATTTGGAAAAACATTTGCAATTGTAGGAAAAACTAACAGTATCCCATGCATCGTCGACAAACCACCAATTATCCAGAAGATTAAAATCGGCAAGGTAAGAGGAGTTTTTAATGTAATTTTTTCCTTAAGCAATAGAATTACCCAGGACAAAAGTACAAACACAACCAAAAAATCTTCTGTTCTTACATAAACCCAGGTATTTTTAACATCAACTATTGGAATTTTGGGGAAAAGAGGAATGACAATTAAAAGGATGAGTGTTTCAATAAACAAAATATTATCGTAAATAAAATTCAAGATTTTTTTCATAAGTTATCTAAACCAAGCTGCTCTACCGAGTTTATAGTTAGGATTTTTATTCTGTCTTTCGCCTATTTCTTTTGCAGGAACTCCGCCAACTATTTTAAAATCTTCAACATCTTTAGTGACCACAGCACCAGCTCCAACTACTGCTCCTTTACCAATTTTTACACCCGGTAAAATTATTACTCTTGGACCAATAAAAACATAGTCACCAATTTCAACAGTTTTAGTTATAACCTGATCTGGGTTTGCAAAATCTTCAGCTGACATATCATGCTGAGAGTTGTAAATCATAACTTCTGATGCAACATCAACATGATCCCCAATAACAAGTAGGCCCCTACCATCCAAAACTACGTTTTCACCAATAATAGTATCATTTCCAATTTTAATATTTGGTGGGTAATAAAAAACTGCACCCATATGTATAGTAGATCCACTCCCGATCCTTATTCCCCAAAATCTATAAATAAATCTTCTTATAAAATGAGAAGGAATATAACCAGCTAGTTTTAATTTATAATTAATAAGCTCCCAGAAAATTGTTTTTACTCTTCTAATTATTTTATTCATTTTATAGACTCTAAAACGCTGAGTGTTTCTTTGGCAGTTTTCTCCCAAGAAAACTTCTTTATTTGATTATAGCCTTTTTTTATCATTTCTTCTCTAAGACTAGAGGAATCAATAACTTTTTGCAGCGTATTAGCAATATCTAAAGGATTATTTGGATCAAAGTATAAAGCAGCGTCTCCTCCCGCCTCGGGCAAAGATGAGACATTACTTGCTACAACTGGGCAACCATACTTCATTGCCTCAAGTACTGGCAAACCAAAACCCTCATACAAAGAAGGCAGGGCAAAGCAAAGAGCATTTTTATATAAACTTGGTAAATCCTCATCTGCAACAAAATCTAAAAACTTAACCTTCTCCCCTACCCCATACTTAGCTGGTGCTGATAAAATATCTGCGTATTGCCACCCTTTCTTACCCACAATTATAAGATTTAGTTTATTATTTTTTAATTTTGAGAATGCCTCAATTAGCTTAACTATATTCTTACGGGGCTGAAGAGTACCTACAAACAAAATGTAATCTGATTCTATTCCAAATTTTTTTCTTAAATCTTCCATGCTGTAATTTTTAATAGATTCATTATTTTTAATCCCTAAGTAAGTGGGATGTATTTTTCCTGAATCTACTGCGTATTCTTTGATTATATCATTACGAGAAGAATTACTAATAGTAAAAATTGCTGCTGCATTTTTAATTGAGTACTTAGACCAATTTTGTAATTGATATAGATCTTTTTTATTAAAAAGCTCTGGAAAATAAATATATGAAAGATCCATTATAGAAATCGCTGTCGGAACTGGTGATAATCTAGGCGCGTAATGCGTGGGACTAAAAAAAATGTCTGGTTTTTTTCCAAAATATAAGGATAAAGGTAGTCCAAACTGTGTCCACATTTTTCTAGGACCCACCAGCTTATAGGTAAAATTCGCAGAAGGAGTCGGCATGTCAGACAAAGGTCTATCTTTTAAATAAATGATAAATTCATGATCAGTTTTTAGCTTAGAAAATTCTAAGATTAACTGATAGGCATATTCACTTATGCCAACTCTTTTTTGAACATTTGCTTCATTACCATCAATTCCAATAATCATAATTAAACTCCAGCATTAATAACCACTAACTTACTTGCATCTATTCCTAAGATTTCAATTGCATCTTTTTTTGTTGATTCAGAAATACATAAAATTCGCTCTGTTTCTTTCTTAACCCAAGCTATTTTTTTCTTTTGCACCTCGACAATTGAATTTGCTGTTTCATTAGGATATTTATAAACAATTAAATCATAAAGGATAGTAACTTTCGAAGCATTTTTGACTGGTGGCTCCGTCCAATCAGAAGATATAAAAACATCAACACTACCAATCAAGCTTTCAATTGGCAAAATATGCAAATTGTTCCAGATGATATTTAAGAATGCTTGCGGAAACTTAAACTTTTTAATAGTTACGTTTTCATTTTTTATATTTAATTCTGGCATAACTCCTCTTAATGAGGAAAAAAACAAGACATATTGATTCTTAGTATCAACCTCTAAAAGATTTTCTAATAAATTCTTTAAATAATTAGCTACACCAGTTTTTTCATAAGCAAGTTGTGAGATATCTATTCCAATCTTCATATTATCCTTTCTTTAATAATCATAATTAAAATTGAGAGAATAAGAAAGAAAAAACCGTAATAGACAAGATGCTGAGCGGTAAAGAAGAGTTGTAAAAAAAATAAAGGAATAGAAAGAGCTAAAGATCCTAGACCAAAATAAGTACTAAGTTTTGAATCTTTTTTGTAAATTAAAAAAACAAATACTAATAAAAACAAAATGTCTTGAATTTTCACTCTGATTTATATTTTATTATGTCATCTAAGGTTTTAGAAGTCTTTCCTTTTTCAGATAGATTAATAATTAAATCTGCGGTAAAACCTGCAAAAAGAATCTGAAGACCAGCCAAAACTAAAAGCATTCCGAATGTTAAAAGTGGCCTGGTTCCAATTGATTGTCCTAAGAAATGGACTATTGTTAAGTACAATAGAATAAAAAATCCTATTACCCCAACTATTCCACCAACTAATCCAAAAAAATGAAGGGGTCTTTTTGCATACTTTGTTAAGAAAAGTATTGTAAACATGTCGGGAATATCTTTAAAGACTTTAGAAAACCCATATTTTGACTTACCAAACTTTCTTGGCTCATGAATTACTGGTATTTCTGTTACCTCAAATCCTTTTTCAGAAACTAAAAGAGGAATAAATCTATGCATCCCACCATATAAAACAACACTCTTAGCTGCATCTTTTGTGTAAAGTTTTAATCCACAATTATAATCATGGAGATGAACGCCCCAAAAAGCTGACATTAAGAAATTAAAAAGCTTTGAAGGAAGCTTCATGTAAAATGCATCTTTTCTGTTTTTTCTCCAGCCTGAAACCAAATCAAAGCCTTCTTTGGATCTTTTAAGTAAATTTTCAATCTCTTCTGGCATATCCTGCAAATCCGCATCAAGGGTAACAATGTGCTCTCCACTTGCAACATTAAATCCGTAAGTTAAAGCTTCAGATTTTCCCTGATTTCTTCTAAATGAAAATACTTTAACAGACTTATCTTTTGTTAATAATTTTTTAAGAATATCTAAAGAAGAATCCGTTGACCCATCATCAATAAAGATGATTTCGTGATTTGAGTCAATTTTTATGAGTGCATTTTTAAGCCTGGGATAAAATTTATCTAAACTTTCCTCTTCGTTAAAAACAGGAATAACTGCCGATATCATAAATATATTCTATCATTTTTTAAACCTGTAACCAAATATAATAAAAGCAATAGTAATAATAAGAGTAATTATGCTTATTATTAACCCTATTGAAACATACTGCTGAGGCAAATAATATACTTTTAATTTATATGATCCTTTACTATCCAACCTAAAACTATTAAAAATACCATATTTTTCGGATTTGACTTGTTTACCATCTAAGATTGCTACCCAACCTGAATTATAATTTTCTGTAAATATTAATAAATCTTTTGCCTCTACCCCACTTAGATCTAAGTTATATTCAACCGGACTTATGTACTTATATTTAATATTTAGCTTTGATGAATTACTCCAAAAATGATCCCTAAAACCCTCTATTTTAAAAACTGCAATTCTATCAAAACCCTTAACTTCTTTCATCCAAGGAATTTTTCTAATATTTACAATTGTATTTAAATACAATTTATTATTATATTTTCTATCTTTAATAAATATTTCCCCATGTGAATCATATGGAATAATAATATGCTCTATTCCAAGGTCAAAAAATAAATTCTTTGTGTTTTCATCCTTTAGCTTTGCTAATAACTTAGGTAAATCCGATGTTTGAAAAAAATCTTGCGCTGAAATGGCAGGATGCTGATTACTATAAAAACCAAATCTTTGTAATTTTGGAAACCAGATTGTTCTTGAAAAATAATCTTTCTTATCTAAGTATTTTTCAAGACTTATGTATTCGGTTGGCATTTCAATCTTTTTAAAAGTACCATTTATTTCTCCTAAAATTGCAGGCTTAATTAAAAACAGAAGAAAAGCTATTGTTAAAAGTAAAAATATGAATGGAATAATCTTTTTCATACTAATTAAACTTATTTTTTAAATAAATAAAAATCTTAAAAATTGAATATGGCACAAGAATTGAATAGCTTACAGCAATTAATGAATACCACTTTGTAGGATCTCTAAACATTACAAATCCTGGAATATTATCAAATAGCCAAATATATAAATTTCCAAATGGTTCATTTGAGCCTTTTGCTAAAAATATACCTAAAAGACCAAGTGATATAAAAAATACTAAATATTTTTTTACTTTTATCTCTTCTTTAGTTATAAATAAAATTGATGTAAATGCAATTATAGGTAAAACTAAATACTCAGGCTTCATAAAGCCTACTTTACCAAAAATATTTTCTGGCCAATTTGGATGTAAAAGCCCAAATGAGTTTTCCATAGTAGCAAAACTAAAATATCTTACAGCTTCCTTTGAAGTATAAATGTCGCCTAACTGAGATATTGCTTCTTTAGCTGAGAAAAATGCTGGCAACAACCAAAAAGAGTGAATACCAATAAATATTGATAATGGAATCAATACTACTAAAAATAGAGCAGATTTAATATTTTTCAAAAGATCATTAATTTGGATAAGTGAACAAAGAATAAGTGCAAAAGAAAGCATGTAGCCAATCCTTATATCAAGTAAGGATACAACGGCAAAAACCAACCCAAAAACAACAGAGTTTTTAACAGATAATGTGTTTAATAATTTAATATAAAAATAGTAAACAAATGGAGCAAGTGAATAAGATAAGGCAATACCCATTTGCCCACCCGAAGCCATCATTAAAGAATAAGTATTTGCAGTATATAATAAACTTGCCAAAGCAAGTAATAAATTATTCTTAAACAATGACTTAAACAAAATTAAGCTAGATATAAATGAGAAGACTAGGAATGGGATATACCAAAAAAGCTTAATATACGCTCCCCAACCTAAAAGCAAAGACAGTTTAATTGAAGTTGACGTATAACCTTCAAGCCATAAATAAGGCAGAACACTTGCACCAAGACCAGTTCTCGCTGAATCCCATATACCAAGAGGCATAATATCCATTATTCTTTGCAAAGAATAATACTCAAAATCACCTGCTGAAATAGAAAGAGAAAATAACCAAGTCTTAAATATTATTCCAATTATTATTAATATAAATAATATAAGAAGAGAACGAATGTTTAATAAAATCTTTTTCACACCTAGTTTAATAATAACTATTTTTTACGTGCAACTACAACTAAGTCAGATGCTAGACTTGGAAAAAAACTAAAAAACCGATCAAATATAGAGACATACCATGGAAAATAATTAACAGGAGACCCTTTTATCTTAACCAACTCAAATCCATGCATTTCCAATATTTCTTTTAAAGCTTTAAGCGTAAAACACCTTAAATGGCCTAGTGGCTTTCTAATAGGAGTTAGATTTCTAGTAAAGCTTAAGCCAAGAGTTTTATCAATGGTACTTACTTCGGTAAAAAAAGGTTGATACCCAAACATTAAAATTATCCTATTAAACCAGGCAGCTAGATTTGGTGTTGTAATAATTAATAATCCTTTTTTATTTAAAACCCTTTTACTCTCTTGTAAAAATAAATCTGGATTAACTAAGTGCTCTATCATTTGTGTACTAACAACACTATCAAAAAAATTATTTTCATAAGGCCATTTTGTTTCAATATCAGCATTTTTTGCAAGTAGACCATTTTTTCTTGCCTTTTCTACAGCAATTGAATTAATATCTATTCCATAAACTCTTGCGCCAAACTTATCTTTTATAACCGCACCCATTTCGCCAGTTCCGCAACCTAAATCGAGCACCTTATCATTTTTTTTAAAAGGGGTTATTTCTTCCATTTGCTTTATTAACTTATTAGCGTCATTTACCCTAAGACCTACATACCAATCGTCTTTATATCTTTGTGAATAAAAATTATCGTTATAATCTTTAGATTTGTTATTAACTCTTTTCTTCATAATTTAGTAATATCTAACTGACCAAATTTCTTCTTTCCATTTATAAAATAGTCAATTATTATACTTTTTTTGTACAACATGTAGGGCTTATTATTAACATTACGCATTTTAAATGCAGCATGTTTTCTCCTTTTTATTATTGCTGGAATAAAAAATATTAAATTAATATATGCTCTTATTACAGCAAATGCATTTAATGGTAATTTATTATCAAGTAGATAATACCAAAAAGCAACAAAATCTAAGAAAAATCTAAATGGCAAATACCTAATGACTTCTTTTCTTGTATAGTTTTTTAACAAAAGCATTATTGTATTTCTATGATGTAGATATACTTTCCAGGAATTTTGCGTTCCTACCGTACCTGATCCGTAATGATAGACTACTGACTTTGGAATATAAACCAGTCTATATCCATAAAAATGCATTCTCCAACAGAAATCTGCCTCATCTTGATAAATGTAAAATATTTCATCTAAATAACCAACCTTTTTAAACACTTCTTTTTTAGAGATAAAACAATTACCTGATGTCCAAGCTATATCAACAATATCATCATATTGACCGTGATCTTTTTCAACTGTATAAAAGATTCTTCCCCGGCAAAATGGATAACCATAAACATCCATATGTCCTCCAGCTGCACCGGCATATTCAAAATAATTCTTTTTTTTCATGTTTTTAATTTTTGGCTGACATGCACCCACATCAGGGTTTTTTTCCATATATTTAATAACTGGGTTTAACCAATTCTTCGAAACAATTGTGTCATCATTAAGTAAAACAATATAGCCTTTTTTTATTTTTCTAATAGCATAATTACAACATCCCCCAAAACCTAAACGTTTTTTTAAGTGAAAAAATTTAATTTTCTTAAGATGTTTATGAGAATTATAAAAATTAATATAATCTTCTTTTTTAGAATTATTGTCGATAAGATATATTTGAATATTTTTATAATTTGAGGATAAAACAGAGTCTATACATTCTCCAATAAATTTAAATTGGTCAGTTGTTATTAGAATAATACTTACTAAAGGAGTTTTTTTCATAAATTAATTAACACATGATAAATGCTATTTTGCTTACAAACAAATACCTTCCTAAGTTTTAATTTATTTCTTTGATCCATTTCGTGGCTTCTTATTGCGGACAGTTTCAGGAACCTCATTGCTTCTTGCATCAATTGGCCCTTGCCTTCTACTTTTAGACCTTGTTCTTCTTCTTAATTCTGTTGTTGAAACACCATTAACCAATGGAAAATATATTAATTTAATTTTATTTTTTTTCAGAAAATTTTCATCAATCATTAATCTTTTCATTTCAGTTGCACCAACTGAATTATCACCATGTAAAATAAAATCCGGTTTGTTTCTTAAAATTGCTGGTTTTGAATCATATCCACCATCATTTACATCAACCTTATCTACATACCTACATGCTCCCACAACTATCATTCTCTCTTCTAATGTCATTACAGGCTTTCTGCCTTTATATTGAAGATTAAACTCGTCAGTATTTAACGATACAATAACTTCATCAGCTATTGATTTACCATATTTAATTAACTGGACATGGCCATGATGAAATAAGTCAAATGTTCCACCTATGTAAACCCTTGTTTTCTTTTTCTTCTTTACTGGCTTAGTCTGTTTTATTATTTTTTTATTTTTTTTCATTTCTTTACCTCAAATAAATATCCTTTACCTATTGGCAATACAGCTAATGGGTTATTTATTGCTTTTCTTACTCCTACTTTTAGTTTTAATTTTTTAAAAGTATTTTGCCATTGTTTAAGTGTTCTAAATTTAAAAGTTAAAGGAATTGGTTCTGGTTTCCAAACATTGAAAAACCAATCCATAAACTTCATTGGCAAAATTTCCATATCACCTCTTGCAATCGCTTCTATAAAAATAACTCTTTTTTTCGCAACCCTCACGCATTCCTTAAACGCAACTTCTGCATCATTACAATGATGAAAAACATATATTGAAACAACTGTATCAAAACTACCGTTTTTAAAGGGGAGCTTACCACCATTATACTTAATAAAAGTGATATCTTTAATTTTTGGAGCATCAACAACATCTACTCCTGTAATTCTTAAGCCTTTAACCTTTTTCTTTAAACTTTTAGCAAACATTAAATCACCACATCCATAATCTAAAACTTTCTCACCACTAGTTAGCAGGGAACTAATTTCTCTTTCTTTCCAAAGAGCATTTTTTATTTTTATTTTTTCGAATAAATCTAAAACAATCATATATTAAAGCTTATTTTGTATATCTTTTGAAACATCTTTTATTATAAATTTTTTTTCATCATATTCCAATCCTATTACAACATTTTTACTTAATTTTTCTTTTAATAGCACTTCCTGCAAGAGATTAATATCCGTATAATAACCAAACCCATAATCTCCAATTTCTCTATATCCTTGTGAGCCCATATCCCAAAGAAATTCTTTTACCTGTGTTTTTGCAAACTTACCTACTTTCCAGTCCCATACTATTCCTTGGCCATTATAACTAAAAAATTTATGATATGCACTCTCGTTTTCTTTTGCATACTGAAGTAATATTATCCAACCAGGACCTGAAGAAAATGGTAAAACTAAATTATTAGAAACACCAAATTCAACATTTCTTACACATACTTCTTTACATTTAATATAAAAAATTGTTTTCTTGGGAATTGTAGGATGCAACTTAACAATATTTGAAATTATTTGTTTACGGACTTGTCCTTGAAGTTGATGGATTTTTATTTCTTCTTGCATAACAAAATATGATGAAAAAATAATTATAATAATCGTTATGCTGACAAATAACTTCTTACCAAGATTATATAATTTATTCCCTGTCTTTGTAGTATAAATTTTATATGCAATAAGTGAGAAGATAAATAAAACTGCAAATCCTGATAAGTATAAGTATCTCTCCTCAATTCGCTCCATTCTCCTTCCGATTGTTGCAAGCATTCCAGCATTTATCAAGATAAAGAAAAGGAAGAATTGAATGTGTTTCCAAAAAACTTTATCCTTTATTCCTTTTGTGAAGATTATAAAAAGAAAAGCAATAATAATAAAAAGTAAAAGAATTGCAAGATCAAATAAAACAGTAGTTACCACCTGAAATGGTATTTCAAAAGGGTAAATAACATTATAATGCTTAATTACAAAAAGCATTACATCATAATATCCATCAACAATATTTTGAACTATTAACTTGAAAGGAAATGTTAATGCGTTATATAAATATGTAAGGAAAAATGATTTGCCAGAAATTTGATCTGCATGTGGCGTAATAAATTGTAAATATATTCTATAGATAAAAAACGCAGTAGAAAATCCGTAAAAAACCAAGAAAAATTTTATATTCTTTTTATTTAGGGCAACTTTATTATAAACATATAAAAATGCAGGCAGTAACGGGATTAAAATTACTCCTTCTTCTCTAAAGAAAACAGCAGAGAAAAAAAGTAATAACAATATTACAGCCTCTTTAATGCCATAAACTGATTTTTTTGCAATATTCAATAAATAAATAAAAAATAAGATTACAAAAATAAAAAATGGAACAGTATTTGAAAAAACGCCTAAATGAAGGAATGCTGTTCTAGCACGAGAATTAGTAGCAAATAGAACTGCTGTTAAGACTCCAACAAACATACTACTACTTAATTTTTTGGCTAAAATAAAAACAAGAAATGAAGCAATAATATGAATTATTATTGCTGTTAAAATATAATACACTGCATTATATTCAAATACTCTATACATCATTAGCCAAGTTAATGAATTTAGCGGAAAAAAATGTAAACTTGTTGCTAAATTAAACCAAGCCCAAATTGGTTTATTTGCAAGAGTTATTATTACACCAAAACCATTCCATTCATCTTGCTGAAAATAAGTATTTAAGAAACCATTTGTAAAAATAACAATTAAAATTGCTAAGAATGCAAAAACAAATAAATTTAAGTATTTTTTCATTTCTTAATTATCCTTGCTGGATTTCCAATAACCACAGTATTTTCTGGAACTGATTTGGTGACTACAGATCCAGCACCCACTACCGCATTATTACCAATAGTGACTCCCGGAAGTATTATAGAATTAGCTCCAATCCAAACATTCGAACCAATCATAACTTTTTTATCATCATATCCTGTTGGAGATTTTAATAAATGTTTATATTTTTGATGTGGAAATTTATGATTAAAATCTGTAATAAAAACATTTGGTGAAATCATAGAATTATCACCAATATTTAGATTATTATGTGCATATATAAATGAATAGTCATGAATTAATACATTATTGCCTATTAATATTTTACCCCTAAAACCCGCTTCTAGTCTTACACCAAAACCAATCCTACTATTCTTACCAATCTTAATAGCATTTTTTGTGCTTTGAAAAAAATATGAATGCTTACCAAGTAATACGGAATAATTAACTTTATAACCTCTTAAATTTAAAATTAAAATCTTAATAATTGAATCAAGTTTTTTATAAATTAAGTTTATAGAAAGGTATATAAACTCAATGAGTCCACTTTTTTTTATTTTAATTAAAACTTCATTCATATTATTTATTATTTCTTACCTCCTGAATAAAAAGGGAAAGAGTAGCTGATAAAAAAATTAAATATAAGCTATTTCCCAAAATCTCTGCCATCAAATCTTTTTTAAAAAGTGTTAATCCACAAATTAATATTAATAAACTAACTCCAGACATAAATAAATACCTCCATTTAAAACTAAATAAAATAATTATAAAAAGCCAAACAATAATAATATCAATCTGCTGAGAAAATAAATTAATATAAGGAATTTTAGAAGGCAATAATATTCCACAAATTAAAATTAATAGTGCAATAAAAACTTTATATTTATTAAATATTTTTTTCATTTATTTTTGTTTTTTAAATCTATCGATTACCAAATAACTAACTATCGTAAGTAATGAAAAAAATGTAATTATTAAACCCTTTTCAAACTTACTTTGAGTACTAAATACTAAGTCTATATTATAATCCCCATTATTATTAATATACCAACCATTAGCATAACCATTTATCGTAAAATGGTCTTTCTCTACACTACCTTTAATTTTTGCCTCCCATAATGGCGAGTATCTCTCTGCAAATGATAAAACAAATGGTGACTTAGCATTTTTTACAAAAACTTTGTAATACGTGCTATCAATTTTTTTAAAAGTTACTTGAGGAACTGGATTAGTAAATGATTTTTTATTAAAAACTCCATAAATTAACGGTGTAAAGTTTTGAGTTATATTAATATTATTAAATATCTCTTCGGGAGACTGGTTTTTACCTGAACAAAAGTACACTTTAATATCTGTGTCATTTGGTGACCCCCATAAGGTATAAGTATATTTATTAGTTTTGGCTGTATATGTTTCTAAATTTATGTCTGGATTAAATCCATTATTATCTTTAGTTTTCTCTATATAATCTTCTGTTTTAAAAACATTATATTTTCTTATTACATAAATCATCCCTTTATCTTCATCTTTTGTATTTACGCTAATTAGATACTTATTAAGACCAACATAATTCTCTATAGTTGATGCTAAGCAATTTTTTACTTCATTCTTATAATTAATTGTTAGTTTTTCTGGGTTTACAAATAAATTCGGAACTTTAAACGTTAAAGTAAGAGTTTTTTTATTTTTTGGCAAATTTATAGACTCTTGTCCTAAGTAATATGGGTAATAAACGCCATCAATTTCATATGAAGTTGGATAAACAGGATTATTAAATATATCTCTCGGAAGACTTATTTGATTGATATATATAAGATCATTTGCCTTAGAAATATCGTAAACAAAATTTGATCTCCAATCTTTTTCATTTAACCTTATATCCAACTTTTCATTCAAACTATTCATCTCCTTAAGTGTTTTAACTAATGAACTTCCTAAAACATCTTCCTTTTTGTAATCCCTAACTCTCATTACATTTACAATCGTATTTCTTTCTAAAACTAGATACTGTGAGATTCTTTTTAATAAAGGGTAATTAAGACTATCAACAAATTCTTTATTATATAGATCGGCAATTTCCTGCCAATATGAATATAACAAATCAGTTGAGGATAACCATTTCTCTTGAGAGTCAGGAACTAAATAATTTAGATTATCTATTTCTGCAACTCTTTTTCTTGATAAACCAAGTAGTGCATCAATTTTTTGATCTGGAGCCCCAACGTCCAAAAGCTTAACTTCAGCTTGTAATTTAAACCGGTAAAATAATGAGCTTGGATTAATACTTGCTGGGGCAATTGCAAGCGTTGGATCCTCAGCGAGCAATACACAAGAGATGCACGGAAAATCAATAAGATCTGATTTAATTGGTAAATTTTTATTTTCACTTAAGCTTTTATTGTCAACAAATGGAAAGCTATTTGTATAAAGTAAATTATCAATCGGCATATCTTCATTTACGCGATTAATGAGGAAATTATAAACTCCAATTTTTTGCGGATTCGCTAAAATAATTTCATAAAGTTGCCACTCTCCTTCTTCCCAAATTAATTTAAAATTATTTTTATCTTCTAAGATCTGTGAATACTTAGATGGATTTTCGCTAACAGACATTGCGTAGTCTTTAGCAACATCTTTTGTCAAAAGAATATATTTAATATTAGTATTATTTACGCTATTAACAAAAGTGTTAAGATCTTTTTTTCTTAAACTGTCATAAATTACATTAATAAAACGATTTTCATTTTCGTTATAAACAAAGGCATCATTTAAAACAAATCCTCTATCAGTAAGCAAAGGGAATAATGGATAAGAATTCCAATAACCCCAGGTATATGTTTTTATGTTAAATGCTCCTGCTGGCGGCACAACAAGTGTTCTAAACTGATCAGGCTTAGATTCTTGCATCTTTGCAAAATTGGTTACATAATCTGGAATTTTTACCATCGTTGAAAATGGTTTATTGAAATCAAAATTTACTCCTGTAAAATACGGATAATGATATAAAAGCAATACTGTAATTGCAAATATACCAATCAGCCTAGCTTTTAAATTAGGAAACTTATTACTTATATAATGCAAACCATAACCCACTAAAACAGCAAACGAAAAATAGACTATGGGCATAAATTTATAATATCCAGATCTAAATGCAGCAAAACCAGGTAAGTGCTCCATCAAAAACAGGTATAAATATCCTGATGGCAAGTGAGCTCCTGCTGAAAAGAAAATGCCAAGTAAACCGAGAAATAAAAACAAAATAATTATTTTCCTTTCCTTTCTATCAACAAGAATCGGAGATGCAAATGCAAAAACTGGAAAAATAAAACTAATAATTATTAAAATAGGATTTGTTAAAAAAGCATTAGCCCATAAATGCGGATTACTATACCAACTATTATCTCCGTGTAATCTAAATATATTTGTAAAACTAGTATGTGTACTTATAAATCTTGCCCAATCAATTGCGCCTGTTATTCCACCTGCAATAGCAACCTGATTACTGTATTGAAGCAAAAATGATGATATAAATGGATAGAGAAAATATGCATTACATAAAATAAGTAATATTAGAGAAAATATGCTAAGTATTAAAAATCTTTTAATGTACGAAAATCCTTCTTTTTTAAAATTAATAAAAAAATAATATACGGTAATTACTATACTCGTAACAATTACTGGACCAATTAATGGAATTCCTCTAACGCCACCCGAACTAAAAAGAAAATAAACAATATTTAAGTAAATTGCAGTTTTAAGTGGGGTTGATAAGCCTTGCGCAAACCTAAGAAGAAATAAGCTAAATAAAGGAAAAATCACATATGATGCAAGTATTGGCTGTTCGCCCTGTAGCCAAAATGAATAAAGATGTAAGCTAAATGAATAAATTATCGTTCCTGCAATTCTTACAATCCAATACTCTTTTTTAGACGACAAATAAGATAAAAATACATATATTGAAAATGTTATGAGTAAAAACCAAAAGACAAAAAGTACTTTTTGAACATCATATTGAGAAAAACCCAACATACTAATTACCGCTGTTAATCCGCTATAAGGCATTACGCCAACCTCTGCTGACATATCTATGCCAAAGTTTTGCGATCCAAGCCATGTAAAAACTCTTTGTTCAAAATACTTTTCATAATCAACAGGATAACCTGAGTCAACTCCTATAACTACATGACCAGGCTTAAACCATAAAAGAGGTGTTAAGCTTAATATGATCAAAAAAATGACCTCTAATATGTAAATTTTATATTTTTGAATAAATTTCATTTTAGTCTTTATATTTAGATGGGCTGTTAAAAAAATAATAGTAATACGAAAGCTTTGGATTTTTATGAACAAATTTATTTATTTCACTATCAGATACTTTTCTGATGTTTGCTTGAATATATTTTCGTTTATTATAAATACTTGGCAAAGAAAACAATACAGATAATATACCAAGTTGAGCACCAAGTGCTAATTTAAATTTTCTATGCAAAAGAGTCATTAATACATAACCTTCGCAGAAGATAAATAGTAAAGGCAAAGTTTTAATAAGCTCTAAAGCGCTTAAATTCTTTAGAAAAGATACGAACCTATTTCTGTAGGATCTAAAAACTGTTACCTCATCTTTTGTCATTACCTGCATATCTCCCCCTCCCCAATGATAAACATATACGCTTGGGTCATACATTACCTTTTTACCTGACAACCAGATACGATGACAAAGATCAGATTCCTCAACATAGCAAACAAAATCCTCATCTAATCCTTTTAATCTTACATAATCATCTTTCTTCATAAGAAAACATGCGCCTTTTATTGAATACCCATACATTTTTTCCTGATATTTTCTTTTTGACCAAGGTTTCATATATCCATAATGATACATAAATCCTGTTGTAGTTAAATAAGAAACAACAGAATCAAGTAAGTTCTTATTAATTAAGCTTCTTATTTGCGGCTGAACTGCGCCAATTGAAGGATCATTTTCTAAATCACCAACTAAAGCATCTAAAAAATTAGGAGTAACTATAGTATCATTATTTAAGAAAAGTAAGTATTTCCCCTTAGCAAACTTTATACCGTAATTATTAGCGCCAGCATAGCCCCTATTCTTTTTTATCTCTACTACTTTTACTTGAGGAAAATATTTTTTTATATATTCCTTACTGTCATCAGTTGAACCATTATTAACTACAATAATTTCTTTTGCAGGATATTTTACTTTCATAACAGATGGCAGGCAATTTTTAAGCCATTTTTTTCCGTTCCAGTTAAGAATTATGAATGAAACCAGAGGGTACTTTTTCATATATTATGAGGCAGAAATTCAATATACCTTTTTAATCCATCTTTCCATGAAGGCAATTCAACACCAAGTTTTTTTGCTTTTATATTTGCTAATGCAGAAAAAGTTGGTCTTTTTATTCCACCAGAAAGACCTTTCCTATCAACTGGCTTAATTTTTACATTATTTTTTTTAAGATTCATTATCTCTTGAGCAAACTCAGCCCAAGAACAATACCCTGAATTTACTAAATGATATATGCCTCCCTTAGGTTTTTTACTGAGTAACTCAAATGTTGCATGCGCCAAATCTACTGCATAAGTAGGGCTTACAATTTGCTCAGATGAAACCTCAATAACCTTTGCATTCCTTGCTTCCCTTAACATATTAAGAACAAAATTACCCTTCACCCTACTACCACTAACTCCTCCATAAACACCACATGTTCTAATAGTTATACTATCTTGATCGTAATTAGTAGCAACTATTTCACCCGTATATTTAGACAAACCATACATATGAAGTGGATTTGGAACATCTTCCTCTGTATATGGTTTTCCTTTTTTACCATCAAAAACATAATCAGTGCTGTAATTTATAAATTTAATTTTTTTTTCTTTTGTTATTAATGCAAGATTGTGAATTGCAAATGAATTTATTGAAAAAAGCTCTTCAGGATATACTTCTGAATGTGGGGCTGCATGCATTGCAGCGGTATTAATAATTACATCTGGCTTATATTTAGAAATTACTTTTAAAACTTGATCATAGTTACAAAGATCAACATCCTCTCTGGTAACACCAATTAATTTATGCTTAAACCCTGGGCCTTGACGAAGTATTTCACTACCTAATTGTCCATTTTTACCAAAAACTAAAATCTTCATATCTTGAAATCTTCCCAACTAGAATCTTTATCTGATAAAGTTGCTTTCTTTATTGGCCAATTAATTTTAAAAGCCGGATCATTCCATCTTATTCCCCGCTCATCATCTGGTGAATAATATTCAGAAACGAAGTATTCTACAGTTGTATCCTTTTCTAAGGTCTGGAATGCATGCGCACATCCTTTTGGTATCACAAGCATTTTATTATTTTTAGCTGTTAATACTATTCCAAACCATTTACCATAAGTTTTAGATCCTTTCCTAATATCTAAGACAACATCAAATATTGAACCACTTATGCATTGAACAATTTTATCTTCTCTTTTTGGTGATTTTTGGTAATGAAGACCCCTTATTGTTCCTTTTTTTTGGGTAAAAGATTTATTAATATGAACAATATCATACTTAATTCCAAATTTTTTTAATATTTCTTTTGCGAATACTCTATAGAAATAGCCTCTTTTATCTCCAATTATTTTTGGTTCAATAATAAATGCGCCTTTAATTTTTGTTGTAATTATCTGCATATTAATTCCAATATAACATATTATCAATCTTATTCTTAGCTAGTAAATCTTTTAAGATTGAAATACGTGTAAAATCTTCTGATATAAAATCTTTTTTTGAATATTTATTCTTTCTCAAAATAACCACTAAGTCTTTTACGGATTTTGATAACATCCAACTTTGCTTAATATTTGGAAAAAGTTTATGAAATTTATTAAAATTAACCTTATAACTTCTGCTATCTTTACCATGTTCACCTGTAAAATTAATACGTGACTTAGGAAGACATTTCTTAACTTCTGCTACTAAATCTTTAACCTGAAAATTATTCTCATTAAATCCAATATTTATTACTTTCCCATTTATTTTTTTACTATCTGCTTTTAAAAACTGCATAAATATATTTGATAAATCTCTAACGTCAATCAACGGCCTCCAAGGAGTACCATCACTCATTATTCTAATTTCACCCAATGCAAGCGCAGTTGTGACTAAGTTATTAACAACTAAATCATTTCTAAACTTGGGCGCATAACCATAAACAGTTGAATTTCTTAAAATCCCAACGCAAAAATTTTTATCTGATAGTTTTATAAGGTTTTTTTCTGAATTAATCTTTGACCTTGCATATGCAGTTATAGGATTAACCTTTGATTTTTCAGTTACTGTGTCTTCCTTTGCGATTCCATAAATACTACATGATGATGAAAACAAAAATCTTTTTACCCCAGCCCTCTTTGCAAGCTTAGCTAAGCGAATTGTTGATTTAAAATTAATTTCTTGAGTTAAGTCGTCGTCCAATTCTCCCATTGGATCATTTGATAGGGCACTTAAATGAATAACTGCATCTATACCTTCTAGATCATGTATATTAACTTTTCTAATATCTTTTGTAATTATTTTGTAATTTGGATTTTTATATTTTTGGGGAATGGTTTTTTTAAAAAAAACAGTGTCAAAACCTACAACGTTATATTTATTTTTTAATAACAAGGGAACCAACGAGCTTCCAATATACCCCCTATCACCAGTAACAAGTATGTTTTTCATCATTTACTCCAAACTTTCCACTTAGGATCTTTTTTCCACTGAGCATTCATTTCTTCAACATCCTGATAAGTATCCATAGCTGCCCAATATCCATCGTGATAATAAACCGCTAGCTCTTTCTTATTAATCATTCTTTCAAGGGCTACCTCTATCATTTCTTTTGGCTTAAGATAGTCAAAAATCTTTTTGTCAAAAATCATAAAACCACCATTTACATATTGGTTAAGCTTTGGTTTTTGCTGAAATCGTTTAATAATTCCTTTTTTATCTGACTCTATTAATCCCCACTTTGATTTAGGATGTACTCCTGTTACCACACCTGCAACTTTCATTTTATTATAGAAACTTACTAGTTCATTAATATTTACAGCACCAACTCCATCACCATATGTGACCATTAAGGTGTCTGATTTAATATATTTTTTAACTCTTAATAATCTTTCACCAGTTAGAATTTCTTGGCCGGTATCTACAAAAGTTATATTAAAATCATCATGCACTTTCTTACTATTTCTATGGACTATTTTTTCCCCTGATTTTAAATTAACCGTTAAATCATGCGTTAAATATTCTTCATTTATAAAATAATTTTTTATATAATCACCTTTATATCCCAAAGCAATAATAAAATTATTAAATCCAAAATGAGAATAGATTTTCATTATATGCCAAAGAATTGGTTTCCCTCCGATTGTTACCATAGGTTTTGGACGAAATTCTGTTTCCTCTTTCATCCTAGTTCCTTGACCACCACAAAATATAACTACTGGTATATAATTATTTTTATTTTGATTTTTTATTTTCATAAATAAATTAGACTGATATTAACAAATAAAATAATTTTTTACAATTATATTTTCTATTTATTCTTTGCTCTTAAAACAATAAAATGTGCATGCCTTGGATCAATATTACTTAAAAATTTAGATATTAAACCAAAAAAAGGAAAATAACCTACTCCTTTTATCTTCTCTACCTTAAAGCCGTATTCTTTAAAAGCATCAATAAGCATTTTGTAAGCAAGCACCTTATTATGACTTAACTCTCCTAACTCATCTTCATTTTCAATCAGATAACCCTCAGCTATAGACAAAGGATTACCTAATATCTTATTGGCAACTCCATATGCGGTAATAAATGGTTGCCAACCTAAAATTAAGGCTATTATATTTGGCCAATTAGATAAATTATCTGTGCCAACTATAATATGCCCACCTTTTTTTAAAATCCTCTTGGATTCCTTTAAAAAAAGTCCAGTGTTATACAAATGCTCTAAGCTAAAATGACTTAATACCATATCAAAAGACTCATCTTTAAATGGAAGCTTATGATTCAAACTTGCTGGAACAAATTTAATTTTTTTACCTTTTAAATATTTTTCCATGCTAATTGAATCAATGCCAAAAACAGCAGAAGACTTGGCTTTTTTTGCAAATTCAAGGGTTAACTTTCCATCACCACAACCCAAATCTATAATCTTAGATTTATTTTTTACTGGTATAAGCTCAATAAAAGATTTAACCTCTTCTTTTCCCCAATCTTGAAATATGAAAAATGAATATTTTTTTATTAATTTAATTAACATATTAATTATTATTAAAATATTTTATTGTATTAATTAATCCTTCTTCTAGACTTATTGTTTCTTTAAACTTAATTATTTTTTTAGATTTATTTATATTGGCAACTCTATCTCTATTTACTGCGTCACTTTTTAGAAATATAATTTTACTTTTACTTTTTGTTAATTTAATAATTAAATTAGCTAATGATTTAATTGATACTACGTTTTCTCCAGCAATATTAACTGGTTCTGGAGTTGGATAATATACAACTAGATCTAACAATGCTTTAACTAAATCGGTTACATATATAAATGATTTTCTAGAGCTTCCATTGCCCCAAATTGTTATATCTTCATTTTTTAATGCTTTCTCAATAAAAAGAGGAATTACTCTACCTTTTTCCCTAGAATAATCTCTAGGACCATATACGTTTCCAGGTCTTGCAACAGATATTTTAAGACCATGCTTACTATAAATTTTTGCTGCAACCTCACTAAATCTTTTTGACCAAACATAGCCATTTGCCTCTTCGTCTAAATTATAATGAATATCAGTTTCTTTAAATGGAGTTTTTTCTTTTGCTGGATATACCTCTATTGAAGAAACAAGCAAGACTCGATCTACCTTATTAATTTTTGCTGCTTCTAATATATTTAAAACAATATTGTTATTTTCTCTAAATATTTGAGATGAGTTTTCTTCTTTAAATATGGCACTTCCGTCTTTTGCGGCAAGATTTAAAATAATATCTATATTTTTAGTTATCTTTAAAACACTATCAAAATCTAACAAATCAATCTTTTTAAACTTAATCTTTTTTTTAGATTTTACTAAATTGGTATTTATTTTTGAGGAAGTGGATTTTTTAGAAATTATTGCAGTAACATTGGCATCATTTTCTACTAAAAGATCACACAGAGTAGATCCTATAAACCCAGATGCTCCTGTTAATAATACTTTTTTATTTTTCCAATAATTATTCATTTTATTATTAAAGAATGTATTATTCCCACAACTCCACCAAAGGATTCAACGGCTTTCATTATAACAAACACGAATGCATCAAATGGCCTTGATACAAATAATCTCCAGTTCTTAAAATAAGACACTCTAATTGGAAAATAGCTATATACACCAACCCTAGGCCTTTTCTTAACATACTTAAGAACATCTTTACCATATATATACTTTTTTTTGAATAACTTTGTAATTGTTAAATTTCCTTCATTGTGCCTAACTATACTCTTTGTTCTTCCTACTCTATATCCTTTATCTAATAATTTATAATAAAGATCACCGTCATCCCTGCCTGATGCCAGCTTCTCATCCAAACCGCCTACTAAAAGCCATATTTTTTTCTTGAAAAATCTAGGCGCCTCTATACCATCGTCTCCCCAATAGCACCTTCTTTCTAAATTTTTAGCTTTCGCCCAAATACCAATACCAAATGATTCTTCTGGTAGAATAACCCCATCATATTTACCTTCACAAAGAGATACTGCCTCTTTAATTAGATTTTTTTCAAGCTCCATATCTGAATCTAGGTAATATACATATTTTCCTTTTGACTTAACTACTCCATAATTTCTTTTCATTGTGGCGTCAAAAGTACCTGGCTTTACTTTTGGCACAAAAGTAAAAACTTTAGATTTATACTTTTTTGCAATCTCACTAGTTTTATCACTAGATTTTCCATCAACGATAATCACTTCAATATTTTTATACGTTTGGTTTTTAATACTTTTTAAAGTATTTTCTAGTGTCTCAGCAGAATTTCTTGTTGGAATTATTATTGAGACTAAGTTGTTTTTTTTCATTACTTCTTTCTTGCAAGTATAGCAGTACCTAATCCGCTTTTATTATCTATAAGAAGATCAAGCTTAGACAATAAATACAAGAATGGATAAAAAATGCCAAGCAAAATAAAACCTTTAGGTAAAATCATGTGATTTAATTCCCAAGCAAGTTTTCCAAAAAAACCAAATGTCTCTCTTGCCCAAATATTACTAAATCCTAAATCCGCCATTGTTTTTTTTAGCTCATCTGGCGTAAAGCCCTCATGAATATGCCCTTCATGATGCCAATTCTCTAAACTCTTGAAAATACGTTTTTGATTTTTTTGAGGGGTATGGATAAAAAGATATCCACCCTTTGCAAGCAATTTATAAAAACTTCTTAGAACATCTTTATAATCATCTATATGCTCTAAAACATCAATATTTACTATTAGATCATATTTATTCTTATTTTTAAAAGAAGGCCTTGTGACATCACCGTATATAAAATTAGTATTTTCTATCTTTAACTGTTTTGCAAACCCTTCTGAAAAAGACAGTTTATTCTTATCAATCTCCCATCCATCAACAACTGACTTATTAAATTTATTACTAAGCCAAAAAGTATATATTCCTATACCACTTCCTGCATCAAGCACTCTTTTTACCTTGCTTATCTTAACCCTCTCCGAAACCATATCCCTAAAATAGCTACTTCTTAATTGAAACCCAATCTCTGGAATACCAAAAATAAGTAAATATGTTTTTTGAAGCAAAGTAAGAATTAAAAAATTTTTATTTTTAATGTTTTTCTTATTTCCTGACATCTCTTTAAGAGAATCCATAAGAATTTGTGGATGATTATAATAATTAGAACCAAACATAATTAACTATTGTTCATTATATAAAAAAATAGTCCAAATATTTAGGAGGAAAATAAAAATTAAAAGAGCATAATTTAATAAATTAGATTTCCTTAGTGTTTTTGGGAAAACAAGTGGAACAAGTGAAAGACCACAAAGTATTAAATATACTCTAAATATTAGAAACGAGAATCCATAAGACGCTCCCCAACTAAGCTGTAGCATTGAAAGGCCAGTAAAAAGCAAAAAGAGCAATGTGAATATTCTATTTTTATTAAAATGATCTTGTAAGAATAAAGCAATAGAAACTATTAAGAATGGATAGAAGGGAAATCTATACCATCCATGACTTGGCTCATTTGGGATTGCAAAAGTATAAACTGCAAAATATGCCATAAATGGAATTAGAACTAAATAGTTTTTCTTAATATCTTTGGCTGCAATTAAAAATATCGCAAACCAACCAATATATATCCACCCATCAATCATGAACCTATCAACCGCATAAGGAGAAGTAAAAATAGCAAAAATACTATTAAAAATTAAATCATATCTTTGTAACTGAAAACTTAGTAAATCAAAAAACAATTTGGAATCATAATGCACTCCATAAACAACAAATAATAATACTATTGGTATAACAATTGCCAAAAATCTAAAGACATCATTGAATTTTCTAAATAAAAGTAAAATAAGAATCACTGCTAATGTAGCTGCAAGCCAAGGGAGCTTTGCTAAGGCTAATATTCCACATATCACAGCAGCTAAGTTTCTAAAAATAGTTTTTTTAGTTTTTAAAAACCTATGTATTAATAAAAGTGACAATAAGAAAAAGGGGATAAAGAAGTTTTCGTTTTGAACAATTCTTGATCCAACTACAACAGTTGGTACAGTAGCATAGATTAAGGCAGATAATAATCCTATTTTAAATCCATAAAACTCTGCGGCAAACACATATAGCATAAAAATACTTAAAACTCCAAGTATTAAGGCAAGTCCTCTAATATGTTGTACATCTACTTCATACATATCCTTTACACCCGATAATAATGCATAGGAACCTGCAACTAAACCAAATACAGGTGGGTGTTCAAGATATGGCTTTACAATAAAAAAATTTGTTTTTTGATAAATCACATGTTTCTTATCAGTATATTGAGGATGATATGACCAGGAAATTGGAGTATGATTTTGAATAATATTTATTCCAAGCCATGTCCAAGCATATTCATCAAATGTAGATCCAACTCTTGGCCATGTATATAGATTGTTAAATCTAAGCACTAATCCTAGAACTAATATTAAAGCTAATAGTAAAAATCTAAATTTAAATAAATACTTATCCATTTATTGCTACTTTTTTAATAACTGATAAACTTTTTACTGCTGCATCTTCCCAGTCAAACGTATGAGCCCACTTCTTAGCATTCTTTGATAATCTAAGCCTTAATTCCTTATCGCTCAGCACTCTACATACTTTTTCAACAAATTCTGACTCATTTTCTGCAAGAAAACCCGTTTGACCATCTTTTACTGACTCTGAAAGACCTGCAACATTAAATGCTACAGTTGAGGCGCCATGTAAATTTGCTTCAATAACTGAAATTCCCCAACCCTCTCCGATTGAAGGATTTACAAATACCCATGTCTTAGAAAGTAAATGCTTTTTTTCTGATTCACTTACTGGACCAATTATTTTAATTTTTCTTCTTGCCACACTTCTCATAGTCATATCTGTAATTGACGATGCCTCTGTGCCCCAACCTGCAATTATTAAATTTGCATTTGGAATTTTTTTTAATATCTCAGGCATTAACTTGATTAGCAAATCAACTCTTTTATACTTTTTAATTCTTCCTAAATATAGAATTGTTGGTTTATAAAATTTACTTAATGAATTACTCACCTTTACCTTATTAATTCCACAATAAACAATTTCAATATTCTTACTCTTTAAGCCTAATTTAATTAGATCGTCTCTAGTAGTCTTTGAAATAGAAATAATTTTTGTATTAATATATAAAAGAGGAAAAAGATATTTTTCTATTACAAATCCTACAATATTTATAGGAAAAGGGAGTTCAATAAAAAATTGCTTACCATGGACATGATAAACAACAGCAATTTTAGGCTTTCTAATATAAAAAGGGGTAAAAAAGGGAATTCCATTTTGCACATCTACAACAACATCTGTATTATTTCTAAATTTTTTAAAATAATATATAAATGCCCAAAAATATAAAGCAAACCTTCCACCTTTTCTATAAACCCTAATGCCATTTATCACTTCTTCGTCTTTAAGACCACCTTTAACATCTTGTCCACAGAAAAGACTTACACTATGTCCCATCTTAACCCATCTTCTTGCAAGCTCTGAAATATAAACCTCTCCTCCTCCTGCCCACTCATGTCTTGTATCTCTCCAGTTTAAAATTAAAATATTCATTTTGTATAATAGTGCAAGATTTTAATTCTATAAAAAACTGCTAAATTATCCCACATCATTCGAATAATTGTTTTCCAAAAGTTAAAAGCAGAGATAGAGCTATAACCCTTAAAATCAAGCTTTATAGGCGATTCATAAATTTTTCTATAACCAAGTAAGTATGCTACGGCTAAAAATTCTATATCAAAAGCGAATCTTTTAACAAGTAGTCTCTTAAAAACATTTTTTGCCACTTCTTTTGTGTATATTTTAAAACCAACCTGAGTATCTTTAACATTAAATCCAAAGAGAAGATGTGTAAAATTTCTATAACCCCATGAAAGTATTTTTCTTGCGATTGGATAATTTACTTTTGATTGAGGATGAAGCTTGCTACCAACAACAATGTCTGCATTATTAAATTCCATTAAATTAAGCATTATGGATATTTCAGATGGATCAATATCCATACCTGCATCTATAAAACCAATAACATCTCCCTTTGCTTTTAAAGTACCAAATTTCACTGCGTAACCTTTTCCTTGGTTTTTTTCGTATGTTAAAATTATAATATTACTTTTACTGACTGATTTTACCTTTTCATAAGTGTTATCAGCATTACCATCTATAACAACAATTATTTCGTATTTAATGTTTAAATGAGACAAAATACTATCAAGATTTTTAATATCTCTAACAATCGTTTTCTCTTGCTTATATGCGGGGACAACTAAAGATAAATACTTAAAACTTTTCATCAGCGAATAAAATTAGAATCGAGCTTATATTACACTATAGATTAAATTTTTTGAAGTAATAAGTCAATAGAGTTATAAGTAAAACTAATGCCGTAGCTAGTGATGAATATATGACCTGGTAAAAGTCGGCGTGAAAAATACTTATCAAAGTTATTTGAAAAATTGCAGCAATTATTACAAAATATGAAATCTTAGTTTCATTAAAAGATAAGAAAAAATTTACGCAAACATTAACAAGACTAAATATTGTTAAATAAAAACCAAATATACCCAGATACTTAGAAAGCATTAAGTATTCTCTTCCTCCTAAGAATAAATTTATTGTTATTTGAGGGAATAAATAATAGAAACCAGTAATTAACATACCTGGTAAAAATACCAATAAAAGAGCAAGGTAAAATAATTTTTTGTATTCAAGCCCTAATGTATGTCTTTTAACAAGAAGTGGGAACATGACCATAGGGATTGGAAATGTAAAATAAAATATTACTTTACCAATAAGTGACATTCCTGCATAAAAACCAGCGACTTGAGGCTCAAAAAAATGCTTAACTAAAATTACATCAGTTGAAGTAAAGGATGTCATAAATAAAACTGTGATAAAAGTAGGAACTGCATATTTAAGCAAAGTTTTTGTCTGATTTGGAATCTTCTTGTCTGATTCATGAACTAACAATATCTTCCTTAAAGGTACAAATGCCACTAAAAACATTCCAAAAGTCATAAAAAACACAGCCCAAAGACCTCCAAATGCCCTATAACCCAGTACTACTAATGCTATACCAAATAGTAATTTAAAAAATCCTCCAGAAATATTTAAAAACGACATGAAGTTAAATCTTAAAAGTCCCTGAAGAAATGCCATATTTAATGTATTTAAATAAAATGTTGCTATAGCAATTGCAGAAATTAATATATATAAGGAATTGTTTAAATTAAGATAACTTGCCAAAGGATTTGCTAAAACAGCACCTAATCCAACAATAAAAATACAAATAAGTAATATTAATTTAAAAAAATAAGTATACAAATGTTTTAATTTTCCTGTTTGATTGGTAATAAAATAATCTGTAGCAAATTTAATAATTATTGTATTAATTGAACTTGCAGGTACTGCTGCTAAAGTAATTAAAGATAAAAGAGAAGCAAAAATTGCATAATCCGCATACGAGAGATTTCTAGCCAAAAACCAATTTAAAATAAATGCTAGAAAATTTGCAATAATTGAACCTAAAAATAACTGAAAACTGCCAGATACTAGCTCATGAGCAGCTACTTTTTTAATAAATTCCATATTAACCAACTACCTTTTTATATACCTCAATCGTTTCTTTTGCAGTTTTTTTCCAAGAATATTTTTTAACATTTGCGTAACCTCTCCTAACTAGCTCTTCCTGAAGTTTTTTATCACTTAAAACTGCTTTTATACCCTCAGCAATACTACGTAAATCAAATGCATCAACAATATAAACACTATTTCCCAATACTTCTTTTAACGACCCCTCTGCTGTTGCTATTACCGGACACCCACAGGCTTGCGCCTCAAGTGCAGGCAAACCAAACCCCTCATAAAAAGATGGAAGAATGGCTATATCAGCTACATTATATAAATTAACTAAATCGTCTGAATCAACAAATCCCAATCTAAATATCTTAGGGTTATCCTTTGCTAACTCGTGCACCCTATTTAAATCATGGTTCCAAGGGTTTTTCTTATCATAGTCCTGATTAACTAAGCTTTTACCAACCATAACTAAATTAACCTGAGCAGCATTAACTGCATTAATAAGCCTAGGTAAGTTTTTATTTGCTGTAACGTCGCCAACATAAAGAACAAATTTATCTGGAAGATTAAATTTCTTTTTTATTTTATCCTTTTCTTCCTTAGACAAATTTAAATTCCTAAATTGCTTGCCAGAGGCTAGATACACAACATCAATTTTCGCTTCCTTAATTTTTGCAAACTTAATTATATCCTCTTTGGAATTAGATGAATCAGTAATAATTCTCCGTGTTTTTTTAAGAGAAAATTTTTGCATTTGCCATTTTAATTCTCCTTTAAAACCTCTAGGAAATAGTTCTTTAAAAACAATTGGCGTTAAATCATGAATGGTAACAACAGTCTTATATCTCTTATAAATAGGTAATGCCAAGAAAAATGGCTCAAAATATGGAAAATGCACCAGATCTACATTCTTTGGAATAGGTTGACCTGCTTCAAAAAAAACGTATTCGTTTTCTGGAAAATATTCCAAAAGAGCAGCTTTTAAATTTTCTAAATAAAATCCTACTCCTCTTATTTTATGGCCTGTTTGTAAAGGCGAGATATCAATTGCGATCTTCATATTTTCTTTACTATTAATTTAACACAGCTTACAACTCCGTATATAAGAATTATATATAAAATTGGAATCAAAATCACAAAATATCTTGAAAAAACTTGTCCTGTACTTAAAAAAACTAAATAAACAAACGCCCAAGTAAGTAAGATGTTTATATTTGTTTTATGAGGAATCAGTTTTAATAAATATAAAGTCATAATTATCACGTACCCCACTGTTAAGATAGGCCAGGTAATGGACCATTGAGGATCTGAAATTACTGGTTTATTACCAAACCAAACATACCACTTGTTTAGCAATAACAATGGCCAAACTGATAAAGGCAATATCAAAAAACTCTTGTGATAATCAAACACCCATCTTTGAATTCCTAAGAATTTAGAAAATGTATATCCAAATGCAAACACCCTTATATAGCTAATAAGCAAAACAAAAAGTGAGATGGGTAAAGTAATTGTTAAATGAATCAACCTCTTTTTATCTCTCATAAAAAGCAAAACCAGATACCAGGCTGCAATTACAGTAAATCCTGATATAAAAAATTTAGTCGCAATAAAAAATCCTAAAAATAGATTAGCTAAAGAGAAATTTAGCAACGATCTATTAACTAAACCCTTATTAAAAAAATAAAATGTACCTATTAAAAAAAATAATTGGAAAACATCCATTAGTGGCGTATAAACAAACTGATTTTTAAAAATAGCCTCAAAGCTTAATAAAGTAACAGGTATCAAAGCTAAAGTTGAATCCTTCAGAACTTGTTTACTTAGAAGATACAGAAAACCTAAGGACAATACTCCAAAAATCAATACAACCATCGAATCATTGTCAAAAATCAAAGTTGATAAACCAATGAGATATTTTCCCAAGGGTGGAGCATCCGGAACTACTAAAACTGGGCTTGTTCCTTTTATTAACTTTCCACCTGAATATGAGAATGCAGTCTGATCTGGAATGAATCCCTTTGCGTGCTTACTAACATATTGAGAATCTAAAAAAATTTTCTCAAGGGATTCAAAATTCTCCCAGTATTTATAATCAAAATATCTGGATTTGTATTGATAAATATTAAGACCAAAATTTAAGCAGATGATTATTATAAAAATTAAATTAATTAATTTTTTATATTTGGAGATAAATTCTAAGAATTTTTTTGTTTTGAATGCCATTTCCAAGCTGATTCAATTATATTTTTTAAATCAGAATATTTCGGAGAAAATCCTAGTTCATTCTTTATTTTTGAACAATCAGCAATTAATTCATTTGCATCTCCCGGCCTACGAGGATGAATTTCAACAGGAAAATCTTTACCACTAACCTCTTTTACCATTGTTACTACCTCTTTATTCGAGTATCCATTTCCTGTTCCAACGTTATAATCAAAATAACCTTGATCTGTGCTTAATTTTTGCAGTGCAGATAAATGCGCTTGGGCTAAATCTAGAACATGTACATAATCCCTAACGCAGCTACCATCTTTGGTCTTGTAATCATCGCCAAACAATTTAAAAGTAGAACCACTTAAAGCTGCCTTCATAACATTTGGGATTAAATGGGTTTCTGGATCATGAGCTTCCCCCATCGAACCATCTAGAGCTGCTCCTGCCGCATTAAAATACCTAAGTGCAACACTACTAATTCCCCTTTGCTTTGCGAACCAATACAGTAATCTCTCAACCATCCATTTACTCTCACCATAAGGATTTTCTGGATTTTTTGGATGGTTTTCTGGAATAGGAACAGCTTGAGGATTGCCATATACACCTGCTGTTGATGAAAAGATAATTTTAGTTACACCATGCTTCAACATTGCTTCTAAGAGATTTAGAGTAACAAAAACATTATTGTGAAAGTAATTTTCTGGTTTTTCCATTGATTCTGCCATGGAAATATAGGCTGCAAAATGAATTACTGCATCAAATTTATGATCAGTAAATGCTCTATTTAAGAATTCAGCATCTAAAATATTACCCTGCAAAAAGACAGCTCTTGAATCCAAATTTTCTACATGACCCTTTTCCAAACTATCTATTACCACAACCTTATCTCCTCTATCTAAAAGAGTTTTAACCATAAAGCTACCGATATATCCTGCTCCACCTGTTACAAGTATTTTCATATCTTCTCTAGTATATATTTTTTTAAGTCAAAATTCGATTTCAAATTATGTTGACTTAACCAACCAATTAAATCATCATACGCGTTGACTTGATTAACATTAATCCATATCCTATTTTTAGGATTCAAATCTTCACTATCAACGTTACTTAAATTATTCAAATGCAAAATACTATTCTGAATATAATTCTTGTCTAGCGAACAATCTTTTCCCAAGCAATTCAAGCCTACTTTTAGTCCATTCTGTGATTGCCTGCCATCGAATGCTATTAATAAGCTAAAACCCATACTTGTGTCATATTTTTTATACTTATAATCATAAATTGAAAAATTATCATTTGGATACATAGTGTATAACTCGTTCTTAGCCTTTTGCAAAGCTGCTACCTGACTTGTCCACGTAAGTGTGCTTAAAACAGATACTAGATTACAACCCAAAACTACTACCACAGCTAAAACTGCTAAACCTTTAATATATTTATTCTTAAAATCTAAGAAAAATGAGAAAACATTTGCTGTTAATAACAATACTAAAGGAACAAGATACAATAAATAACCCTCAGATCTTTCCCCATGGTAATATCTATTAATAAAAATAAAAAGAAAAAGAAGAAGTCCCAAAGCTGCAAAAACGCTGGGAATTTTTCTTCTTAAAAGTAAATAGAAAAATACTAATACTGATAATACTGCCAGTATCATTCCTATCCAGAAATAATTACCCACAATAAAACTCCAGAAGATTGGAACAAAATTACTAATAAATAATTTCCAACTATTAGGAACAAATATTCTATATTGTCCAATTAAAAAATAATCTAATAAATTTCTGATATTTGCAAAACTTTGTAAAGAATCCCAATATAATAGAGGCGACATGGGGATGAAAAAGCCTAAAACAGCTAGTAAAAAAGAAGATATTCTCTTCTTAAAACCTAAGCCCATCACAAGCAATACAGCAGGAAGCAAGACTAATAAATTAATAGCTTGATAATGAAAAGATAAAGCCATTCCAACCCAAAAACCCACAAATAAACCATGGAATATTTTCTTTTTTTGCCATAATAAAACAAAGCTAATTAAAGCTAAAGCTGAGAAAGTAGTTATAAATGTATGTTGTCCTAATGACAACGATCTTACAACTAATTGAGGCGAAGTCATTGCGAGCAATCCAACAATTAAGGAAAATTTGTGTCCTTTAACTAAATTACCAAGATAAAGCAAGAGACCGAGAGTTAGGATGCTAATTAGCTCAAGCATTAACCAAGGTGCGTTAACCAAAAAGGGCAGAATTAAATAGGAAAGCATTATAAAACAATAAAATAAACCTCCGAAGACAAATGGACCTGCGCTACTAAAAGAACCAACCAAAGGTATTTCGTGACGTCTGAGTGCCTCCAAAGCGATCATCGCATCTCTTCCATCATCTCCAACCAAACCCCAACGATTTGGAAAGTTCCACAACCTAATAACCGCACCCACAATGATAATCAGTGCAGCAAAAAACTTATATGGTCCTACGTATTTAATGTAAGAAACTGGAAACCTTAATGCAGAAAAAAGAGAAAACGTAAAACCCTGCCAACCATCAATAAACCCTTTGTGCCTAATAAAAGTAGTCAGTAACCAATGAGTAGGTCTGATAAACAAATACATAAGCATATAGAAAAATTTCAGAAATAAGTTTTTCTTTGCTTGCTCTTCTTTTATTTGATTAGCATAAAAATTATTATAAAAATCCCATTTTTTTACATAGTGTTTAAAACTTGCGTAAGGATAATGCAATAGAGCAGTCTTTAAATAACCTACTTCTCCATCTATTTCCGCTTGCTCATGCACATCTTTTTGTGGAAGCCTACCTTTTCCTTTTCTATATAATCTAATCGTATAATCAGGATACTGACCGCCTTTCATCAAGAATCTACCCAAAAACCAATTCTTTCTAGGAATCCAATAGCCATTAAATTCCTTAGGATTTTTTTCTAAAATTTCTCTGATTTCAGTTTTTAATTCTGAGCTAACATGCTCATCAGCATCCATTTGCAGAATCCAGTCTTTTGTAGCCATATCAATCGCCATTTGCTTATTAATATGAAAATTGGGCTTATTTGTTGTAACTTTTACTTTTGCACCAAAGCTTTTAGCTATATCTACTGTTTTATCAAAAGACGTACCATCTACGATAATTATCTCATCAGCAATATCTTTTAAACTTTCTAAACAAGAAGGTAAATTCTTTTCTTCATTAAAAGTAGCAAGTACAACAGATAAAGTTTGTCGCATAAATTGATAATACTAATTAATCTTTCTTTTTACAAATAGCTTAATAAAAAAAGCTAATAGTACAACTCCTAAGGCAAATATGGAAAGGGCATCAGCAAGGAGCCTTAACTTAGTTTCTCCAAAAACAACCCTAACTAAATATTCACCTTTGGACAGATTAAAAAGCATAATTCCTCTATGTTCTGGATTCTGAAACTCTACATCTACAATTTGACCGTTGGCATAAATTTTCCAACCCGGAAAAAATAAAGTATTTTCCTTTATTTGCGCATCTTGCAAAACATCTATTTTATATTCATGTAAATTAGCGGTTCGCCTAATCTCTTGAATATTAGCTTCACCCTCAATAACTTCTACATGCGCTGCTGGCCTTTTCTCCATAAACCTGACCGACCAAATAGGAGCACTTTCTCCTGTATCAGTTGTACTGTTATATATTCCAGTATAAAATTCTGCATTCTTATACAAATAACCCTTTGGGGTAAAATAAGGAATACTAACTACTAGTACTACCGTAATAACAATTGCGCTAATTAATTTATGATTAATTTTTTTAGCTAAAACTTCTACTACATAGACAGTTAAAACCGCTGTTGTAAAAACAATTAAAGCAATAAATCTCCAAGGGAACTGAAAATTTTGCAAAAGAATTATTTTATCCCAAATAAAATTTGAATAGGGTAACATTATAAAAATTGAAAGAAGAGTAAAGAGAATAAGCGTTGCAATCATAAGTAACTTAATTCGATCTTTTCTAAATACATATCCAGCAATAAATGATCCCAGCAAAACAAACCACTGAAATATTCCAAGCTGTACTGTAAAAGCACCTGATCCACCGAAATCCCATGGTCCATAAATTAACCTAGGTATGTTTACAAAATTATTTATATATCCACCTTTAGTTACGATGTTTCTTAAAGTAAATTTTCCTTCTAAAAGGGCTGGCACCCAAAAGAAAGCAGATAGCATAAAACCTAGAGAAAAACCGACAATAAATTTAATTAAATATTCTTTCTTGTTTTTTAAATTAATACTTAAGATTAATCCATATAAAAATATAAATGGAATACTTATTAAACTGATTGCATTATGAGCTAAGATCAAAAGTGCTAAAGACAAAGAAATAAAAATATAATTATTAATTGTTTGTTTTTTAGAAAGCTTATAAATAAACAGCAAAGTAAGTGGAATGAATGCAAATGCCAAATTCTCGCCTATGTCCCCCCTAACATACAATTCAACAAAGCGATAAGGCGCATAAGTATATAAAAATGCTCCTATAAGAGAAGAATTTCTTGATGAAAATTGAGATAACCATAGATACATAAATATAAATGAAAGAACCATCCCCATTCCCAAAACTATTTTTACTGAATCAACTAAAGAGAAACCTACGAAATGAAAAGCTGATGCAATATATGAAGGTAAAGGATATAAAAATTGTAAAACTGGGTGTCCATAGCCCCAATTTAAATTCTCAGCCCACCTAGGGATTATTACCCCATCGTTAAGTGCAGAATAAAAATTAGCAATTCTGGCCACATGATCTTGACCATCATGGGTAATTGGTAATCCTTGATGAAATAAAGAAATTACAGGAATAAACAATAAGATTAAAAATAGTACGCTAAATAATTTTTTTGATATCATAACTCTCTTTTCTGAACCACAAAACCACTAGGTAAAGTTTTTGTCCACTCCACCTTTCCATCTTTAATCACTGTTTCTAACCATCCTTTATAACTCCATGGTTTTGAAGGATCAGGCTCCATTAATAGATAAAAGGTTCCTTTTTTTTCTTTATAAGGTATATAATCGTATTTTGCTTTTCCATACCACCATAATAAATAATCGTATGGATAAGTATATACTGGAGGACTAAATACCAAGAGACCAAACGGTTTTTTATTGGCATCTTTGTATATAAAATCTAAGACATCAATTTTACCTCTTATCTTAGCTATTCCACCATAATCAGGGTAATCATAAATTGTTGTTGCAACTGCACTGTATATTCCAATTGGAAAATTTATAAAAATATATAAAAGTGCAATTAAAAAAATCTTAGTATTGTTCTTAAATGAACTATAAACTATGTAACAAGAAAGAAGTAAATAGGCAACATTTAAATGCTGTAAGTAAATTCCGTAAACCGTATTCCTAAGTGGAGAAAAAACTAAATAAGTAACTGGGATCAAAAATAATAGAAAGCTAAAGAAATATTTTAGATATTTTACTTTCTCTTTTCTTATGTAATAAACAGAAACAATAACAATAAATAAAAACACTAATAGATATAATGACTGCAAAGGAAAAGTACTACTAAAACTATGTATAAATGAATTAAAGTGATCTATGAAAAAATTTGTTTCATTCACGTTATGATTAGTAGCTTTATGTTTAAAAATATAGGTAATAATTCCACGAAGACCTAGAAAATCATGTCTTACTTCAAATAAAAACATTGGGAGATATCCGAACACATAACCTACAAATAGAAAAATGTAGTTTTTAATGTGTTTCTTAAAAAGGAAAATTGAATAAATTAATAAAGTAAGAGATAAAGGAACTGCAATACCAAGCTCAAAGTTATATATAAATCCTGAAAAAAATGCTGCTAAAAATGTAAATAATAATGATTTATTCTTCGAAAACAAATAAGTAAAATAAAATGTCAGAAGTATAAAAAATGTTGGTGGATTTGGACTCCAGATAAACCTTGATTGAGCAGTGAAAATTGGCGCAATACTAATAAGTAACGAGAGTAATAAGCCTATCCACCGGTTAAACATCTTTAATCCTAAATAATAACCAAAAAGAATAGAAATTATTCCAAAGCCAAACATTAAAAATATTCCACCCTGAGGGTTTCCATTAAACAAAATAAAAACAATACTCAGCATGTAGTAATATAATGGCCCATGAAAAACACCTGAGATTCCTGCGTCCCCCGCTCCAATTTCAGTTCCTATTAAGATAAATTTATGATCTACAACAATTTTCTTGGCTGCAAGCATTTCCCTTCCTTGATCAAAGAGAAATAAAGGGTTTTGATTAAGCAATTCAACGCAACGAGGAAATATTGCTAAAAAAACAACAGTAAATGCTATTAATATAAATAAAATATTAGACTTTTTTTTAGCAAGTATTAAAATCCAATTATAAAAACTGTTAATCATTTTTCTTTACCGGTTAAATAATAAAAGATATAAATTTCAGGTACCCCCTGTCTCCATTCGGGTATAATTCCTTCTTTAACGATCTTCTGCGCATCAATAGTTTTAAATTTTAATCCGTTTAGCTCCTTATAGTTAATATAATTAGCTATATTTGTATAAGCGATTGTAAATAACGAAACGATAATTACAGCCTTTATCAATCGACTTCTAAGGCTAAAGATAGTATACAAAATAAATGCCAAAATAAACAAAACAATAAATCTATTGATTGCAAAATAATAGTCAGTTAGCTCTCCACTGTAGGTGGTAAAAACAAACCAAGGAATAATAAACCACAGAGCTACTAAATAGCAGAATGCAATCTGATTTCTGGTTTTTGATTTATAGAGTTGTAAAAAATAAAAAACTGGAATAAGCAAGAACTTAATAGGAACTAACTTATCCCAAACAAGATAGGGGTTAAATTGTATCAATGCATCACTTGCAAGTTGCAATAATCTTCTTAAATGAAAACCATGATAATTCTGACTTAAATAATTTCCCAAAGCATTACCAGATTTGTCTACAAACTGATGTACCAAGTTTGGGATTAGCCAAACAAAAAAGAATGGAAATGAAATTAGTATGTATTTCAACATTTCTTTAGTCCGAGGAAAAAAAGGTAAGCTTAAAAGAATAATAATTGGGAAAAAGATTGCTGTAAAATGAAGATTAAACGCTATTCCTGTTAAAAATGCTAAAGGAATTACTTTTTTAGTCTCTCCTTGAATTACTCTATATAAAAAGTAAAAGATGAGCAAAGAGATTGATGGAATAAAAGCAACTGGCCATTGTACTCGATCAAATTGAATTGCTGCAGTTGTAAACGTATTCAAAAATACTGCAAAAATTGCAACTTTTTCTGAAAACAGTTTTTTTGTAACAAAATAAATTACCCAAAAAGTAAAAATGCTCGTTACTCCAGCCAAAATTGGAGATGCAATGGGATTTAAATTTGTTAAGAAATAAAATACAGCAACTAAATAATAATATGCAGGTCCAATAAATATTCCACTATTGCCTTTTGCAACCATTCCTAGAAGTGGATACTCATGATTAACTAAAATCACCTTAGCTGCCCAAGCATTATCTACCTGATCATATCCAAAACCATTTTTTATGTCTAATTGATAAAAACGTAAAAACAATTCAAAGAGGAAAATTATTAAAACCAATAATAAAAGCTTATTTTTAAATATTTTTTTTAATTTCATTTTTCAACTATAACAATAGCTGGACTTCCATCCAGATTCTTAATCACTTTAGTTGCAAATTTTGGAGCAATTTCTCGAGAAGTTGCGACAATCATTGTGTCTCTTAATTTATAATCTTGTTCCCAATCTATGTTTCTAAAAACAAATTTATCAAATTGATGATGATAATCAAATTGACCACTACTATTTACACCAATCTTTTGATATTCCGCTGGTGGATACTTCAAGTAAAAGAGGAAGAACATGTAGGATTTATCCATGGGCTCCCTATCGGAAATAATAATTTTGTCATATTTGTCATACTTAGCTACCACTTCGGCTACAGCCTCTTTATAACCATATTGCCAATCTTGGCTAGTATAATAATTTAACTGTACAAAATATTGATTAAGATAATATGTGAAATTGAATATCGCAAGACAAAGGAAAATTGAAATTGCAAAATATTTTATTCGTTTATACTGGAGAATAAAATATAAACTACTTACAAGTCCTACGGCTGACAATATTTGCCAAGTTGGTAAAAAGTTTAACGTTCTTACCGCATGCGGTACTCCGGTGGTAATTGATGCAGGAACAGGTGCTAGTAAAAACCATCCCAAAATAGTCAATTTTGCTTTTTTGTCTAAATCAGAAAATAGTAATTTATATATACCTATTAAAATAAATGGTAGCTCAAAAAGATAAATAATTCCGACATTGGGCGCATGATGTCTTAAAATATCTCCTGAAGTAAAAAGCCAATTCAAATCAAAATGAGAGATATATCCATATACAATTGTCTTAGCATAAACAACCCTTCTATTATCTAAAACTAAACCTAAATAATCATTGTTTGCCTTATCTCGCTCTAATTTTTGAACATTATTTTTAAGAATTTCAGTTTGATAATTAAAAATACTTGTTCCTTTGACTCTTAATAACGCTGATTTGTCTGTTAATATATAAAATATCATTGGCGAAATTACAACGAAACCAACAACAACTGCTAAGATGAGATATTTCTTTTTTAAAGCAAATAGGGCTTTCCTAAAAACAAAAATTAATAATAACGCAAGCAACGGAGTAAAAACTTTGTCGCTTTGATATGTGTAGATACTAAATGCGCCCATTGTTGCAGAAAGCCCCAATAACAATGGCTTTTTCAAACCTTTTACAAAAAAGAGGGCCATTAAAATATTAAATGCATCTCCGACATTTGATTCAAAACCAATTCTTGAAAATTGTAAGGACCACGGTGAGATAGCAAACAGCAAAGATGAAATCAAAGCAAGTTGATCTTTATATTTATATTTTTCAAACAATTCTCTGATTAGGAAAAACAAGACAATAGTTGCAATTACTCCAAATACAGCCGAAGGGAGCCTAACCGCAAAAGTATTCAAACCAAATACAGCAACGCTAGGAATTGCTAAATATGCATACATTGCAGGTTTATAGTCATTAAACGATCTTAGGACTACTGGAAACAGCTTTCCATACTCGTCTCTACCTGTATGCAAAAGCGAATAGGCATCATAACCCAATGCTACCTCATCCCAATCAGGTGAAGGTGGGATGTTTCCAAGCTGCCACAATCTTAAAATAACTGACAGTACAATTATGCCAATAAAAAGTAACCAAGTAATTTTTTTATTTATATTCATATGCTACTAACGCAGTTTTACCATTTAATAAATTAAAGGTTTTTTTAATAACAATATTTTCTGGCAAAGTGTAAGGAGTATTTATATATAAAACATTTTTCTTACTAGACAAACTATAATCAAATTTGCCAGGAAAAAGATATTTTCCTACTCTTTTTACTGTTACGAAACCAAAAGGATCTCTCTCTATTTCTGAGTTATTTCTAAAATATTCAGGGGACACTTTATCATAGAACAAATGATACGCGTAAGGCCTACCTAATGCAGTTGTTATGACGATATTATCATATTTTGCTTCAACTGAACTTGCGTACGCCAGAGACTCTTTATATCCATATTGCCATTCCCCTGAATAATCAATTGCATAATGCTTACCTAAAGAATGATAGAAATATATAAAGTTTCCTATTAAAAGAATTAAAAGTACTGACATAATTAAATTCTGTCGCTTTTTAAATAGATTCAGAAAGTTAACAAAACCATAAGCAACAAGAATTTGAAATGTCGGCAGCGTTGTTTCTATCCTTAATGCATGCGGTGTTTCTCTTGCCAATCCTGCAGGTATAATTCCAAACAAAAGCCAGACAGGAATAAGCCACCACCCTCCTTCTCTTTTTTTAAATAGTAAAAAAGCACCCCCAACAAAAAAGACTATATCCCAAATATATAACTGTCCTACATCCTGAACAGAAAATTTAGGATTACCATCTCCCCTAATAAACAAGAAGTTTGGAGATAAATTATCAAAATAACGTTTGAAAAATTCTAAGGTATATAAAACCCTACGATTATGTATTACCTTAGACCAATCTGCATTATTGTCATTAGCAACTTGTTGGTTTGCTGAAGTTATTACTGTTGAATCAGAGAAAATATTTACTTCTTTATACCTAAGCCCAGCTTGCGGAGAAAGCAGAAACGGAAAAAGCGGTAGAAAAACTACCAAACCTAAAACCAGTGCTAAAATCATCTGGGTTTTAACTTTTATTAATCTTTTCCAATAAAATAAACTTAAAATTACTACTAAAAACGGTGAAACAATCCTTGCGGTATTAAATACATACATTGAGGCAGCAAAAAAGAAAGCCGAAACCAACAAATACCATTTTTTATTCCCTATTCCCGCTAGGAAAGCATAAACACCAGTTACTATAAAAAAAGTGGCAATATTTGCTTCAAAAGCAGCTCTTGAGAGCATAATATGCCAAGGGGAAATTGCTAAAAATAAACTTGTAAACAAAGCATATTTTTCTTTATTTTCTGAATTTGCAAATAATCTTTTAACCAAAAAATATGATATTAATACAGTTAATACTCCGAAAAATGCCGAAGGGAATCTGGTAGCAAATTCTGTTAATCCAAAAATCTTTACGGGAATAATTGCTAAATATGCATAAAGTGGTGGTTTAAAATCTCCAAATGACTCAAGATAATCAAAAGGTAGTACCCTACCGAACTCATCTTTTGCATCTATACCTAATGCGTATGCATTATATCCCCAGGCTGTTTCGTCCCAAGTAAGACTAGGTGGGTTAGTTGAAATCTGATTAAATCTTAAAAATGTAGCAATAAGTAGGATTAAAAGAAGTAAAATAATATTTTTATATTTTCTAATCATTTTTCTACAAGAAACCACATATTTAGATAAGCCTCAAAATAACCCTTTTTCATTTTTGACCTACTAAAACCACTACTTTCAATTATATCTAATATCTTGTTCTGGGTGTAATGGCTTTTATGATCGTGTATTTCTTCTGAACTAATAAGTCCAAGACGTGCCATGTGATGCAAAAGCTTATCTGACCAAGGAGAAGGAGTTGTTATTATCAATCTTCCCTTTGGTTTTAACACTCTATTTATTTCTTTTATAGCTGATATTAGTTTTTCTTTCTCTATGTGTTCAAAAACAGCAAGCATAGTAACTACTTCAAAAGAATTATCCTTAAAGGGAAGCTTTTGTTTTGCAATATCTACTTTTTGCAGATTAATGCCTTTTATTTGAGTGTTAACAGCAGGATCTATACCAAATTTATTATTAAATTTTGTAGATGTTAAGAAATGAGGATAAAAACCACAACCAATATCCAAAATGCTTCCATCTCTAAATGAATTTGGAATAAATTCATTTGCCTTTTGAGCTCGTTTTTCTGACAAAAACTTTTCTAATAAACCTGAACCACGGGTGAAATTAGTAGTCATAAAATTAATTTGTGAATCTATATTTGAAAAGGTTCCAAATGGCTTTGGCTCCATCTCTAAAAGTATTTAATTTCTTGCCTTCTTCATAACCCCTAGGAGTTACTTCAATAGGAACTTCTAGTATTTTAAAATTCTTCTTCATTAATTTAGCAGTTATCTCTGGTTCGAATTCAAATCCTCTTGCGTTCAATTTAATCCCATCTAGTGCGTGTGCAGGAAAAAGTTTATAGCAAGTTTCCATGTCTGTTATCCATTGTCCATATAAAATACTTGTGCATAGGCTCAAAAATCTATTACCTAAGAAGTGTAATAAAAATCTAAAAGTTTTTTCTTCCTTTTTTAGATTTGGCTTCCTTTTAAGCCTTGTGCCGTAAACAACCTCAGCTTTTTTAGCAATTATTGGCTCAAGTAAGCTATTAATAAACTTAGGATCATATTCCAAATCTGCATCTTGAATAATAATATAATCTCCAGTCGATTCTTTTATACCTCTTATAACAGCTGCTCCTTTACCTTGGTTTTTAGGTTGGAAAAATATTTTCAAATCTTTAGTTTTGAATCCTTCTAACTTTTCTTTTGTAGAGTCTGTAGAACCATCATCAACCACAATTATCTCTTTAGTTACGTTATTAATTTTCTGATCAATAACTCTATCTAAAACCTGAGTAATTGTCTTTTCTTCATTAAAAACTGGAATGACTATTGATAACTTCATTTTGAATAAATTCCTGTAACTTCCTTATCTGTTTTCGTAAACAGCTTAATATTATTATATCGATAATACAATACTTTTGGAATATTTAATATAGCCTTAATAAAACCTAAATAGAATGCGTATTCACCCTTTAATAGGGTATTTAGAAAATGGTAAGGAAGCCAAATAAAATGTTTAATTATTAAATTTAAATCTGTTGCATTTGTCCAAACAAAATAAAACATATTTCGATATACAATAGATTGAACATAAGACTTTTTAAATTGTTTTTTAATTACTCCTTTTTCATGTTCATGAAAAACGGTGCTCTTAGGTTCAAAAACTAATTTATAACCTGATTTCAGCGCTCTGTATGATAAATCAATATCTTCCCAATAAAAAGGGCTAAACAATGGATCCATTCCTCCCAATTTATCCCAAATAGACCTTCTAAATGTCCCACTCCCACCGCTCACCCAAAGCGTATCTGTTAAATTAACTTCTCCTCTTGAATGAACCAAAAATCCCCTTTTCCAAGAACCTACCCCTCTACCTCTTAAAACATGGCCATCTTTTTCAATACTTCTATCCATACAGCCTACTGCAAAAACAGCTTCATCTTTAAAATTAGCAAGTAGCGGGTCAAGAAAACCTGCTTCTGGATATACATCTGTATTAAGTAACAATAATATTTCCCCATTGGCCTTAGAAACTCCGAAATTTACGGTTTTTGCAAAACCCATATTTTGCGGATTTTGAAACAAAGTTACTTCAGAAAGAGTCTGTAAGTACAAAACAGAGTTATCGGTTGAAAAATCATCAACAACAATTATCTCTATCTTCCCTCTTTGGTACTTTTTTAATTCAGAAATAATTTTTGGAAGATTCTTTTTTAAAAGTTCTTCACCATTATAATTTGGAATAATTACACTAATATTCATTATTAAAACAATGTATTATAAAAAACTAGCTTATGTTTTCCGGCTGGGATTATAACACCTCTAAAATTATAGTCTGTAAGATATATATTTGCATTATTACCATCTATTGACGCTTTCCAAGACGGATAGTAACTATCTGTTAAAATTAAAAATCCTTCTTTTTCATTATCGGTATTAATCTCAACTTTATTTGCAGAATAGGATACAATTTTTACTGCTCCAACATTCCAAATTTTATCCCATTTCGAATCGCTCGATGCAACCACTGCTCTTTGACTTAAGGGAATATTCTCATAGAGTTTATTAATTTCATCTTGCTTACTTACAGCATTAATTGTTCTCTGAACAAAAAAAGCTCTAGGCAAAGCACCATTGTTTTCGTAGATATGTGTTTTACCCTCAGTCAAAACTTTTACATATTTTGAGCCCTCAAGCTTATCTGCTGTTAAAATATATTTGACTCCTAAAAGATCAATTATTGGAGATTTATAATTTTCAACCTTAATAATCCTATTGAACCCAAATGGAGAGTGAATATCCGGACTATTTCTGCCAACGCTAGCCATTAACTCTCCATACCTTTGTAAATATAGAGGGTCATAACCATCAATGCTTTGTAGCTTATACATAATTGCAAAATTAGGTGGAAAAATTTCACCATTTGTTTCCATTATTCTCGCAAGACCTGTATTTTCTTGTAAGAAAGAAAGAGCTTTAGTGGTTGGATAAAGATATTCTTGTTTTGAAAACGTAAGGTATTTCCAACCCATTCTAAATAAATCAAATAAATTTATTGCAATAAGTAAGATTATTAAATACTTAATATATTTTTGTTTATTTTTCAAAACAAAAAAATAATTAACAACTAGTAGAGATGCTAAAGATATGAAAATAACAGTTGGAAATACTAAATTTCTCTTAGTTACTAATAAATTTTCTGCTGAAATATTTCCCAAACCATTAAAAAATACAAACAACCAAAGGCTTGTAAATATTAATGCAAAAATTAATAGATTAATAAATATTTTTTTATCTTTCTTCTTTATGATAAATTCATGAATACCATAAGATGCTAAAACAATTAAACAGAAATCAATTACTGCTAAAAGCCGCGTTGGCTGAGAAGTGGAGATAAAAGGTATGTGTAAATAAAATGGAAGCTTAGAAATTAAATTGGGAAAAGCAAAAACTAATGATAGTAATAAAGAAATAATGAAAAATATTTTTTCCTTGCTAACCTTAAACAATGAATAAATTGCAAAAAATAAAGCAATAACACCTATATATCCAATAAATTCTCCATAATTCCACTCTCCAAAATAATTCAGTGTTGTAGGATTTCCAAAAAAATCAGGAGCTATAAACTGAACTGCATTTTGCCAAGGAATAAACCAACCTTTTGCAAGCCAATCAATTTGATCTGAATTTCTAGCCGACAAATTGATAAACTGAAATACAAGATAAAGACTAGGCAATGCAATAACTACGAAAATAATATTTGCAATAAAAAAATATGGCACTACCTTAACTAAGCTTTTGTTAGATAAAAGTTTATAAATAAAATAAACTGTACTTAGTAATAGAATATAAAAAAAGATTTGCAAATGCCCTGCGAAAAATGAAAAAAGTAAAGCAATCGAATATAACCCTAACCAAATAAATAACTCCTTTCGCTTATTCAAATTATCGACTAACTTATCAATCGCCAAAAACAACATGGGAAGCCAAAGATAAACGCTAACTATATTTCCCCATTCCATCCAGGAAATTGCAAATCCACAAAAAGCAAAAGCAAGTGATCCAAACATAGCCGCCTTTAGCTCTAATTTTAGATTTTTTAAAAAAAGAAACATAAATAAACCAGCTAAAATTGGTTGAGAAATAATTAATAGACTCCAAGCGAGCTCAAAAGGCATTAGAAAAAATAAGAAATTCAAAGGATAAAAAGCTGCTGACTGGAAATTTGCTAACAATGGGCTACCCGAAAAGGAATATGGGTTCCAGAGGGGAAACTCAAATTTCTTTTCTGCTTCGATTACCAAATTCTTCCAAGGATACTGTTGTCTAACAGGATCAGTAGTTAAAAAATTCTTAAATGGAATTCCATTTGGATATTCACTTGCATATCTATCTCTATATGGATGATATAGGCCAACAATTGTATCAGAAGGAATAGGCAATAAGCTTTTCAGAAATACATCTTTAAAGAAAATTGAAATTATCCCAATATAAATTACTAATAAAATTACTTTAAACTTCATTTATTTAAATATTCCTCTAATCTTATCGCAGAAAATATCTGAAACAAAAGCACTAGATCTTTTAATTGCTGCTTTTGATATTTCATTTAATTTTTCTTCATCCTGTGTCAATAAAATTGTCTTTAGCATTAATTCTTCTTCGTCTGACCACAAGAATCCATTTACTCCATCCTCTACAATCTCTGGTTGACCACCTGCATTAATAACAATTGGGACATCACCGTTGGCCATTGATTCAACTGTTGTTATACCAAAGTGCTCTGCTCGCTCTGGATTAATAATTAAATCCTCTCCGAAACCAGATGCATGCCAATAAATTTTTGCTAGTGCATACTCTTCCTGCAAGACTTGGTTGTCAACATTTTCTAATATTTTTATCGGGTAATTTTTTATAATTTTTTTTAATTCTTCTATATAAAGTTTATCTTTAGGAAAATAGCTTATAACCAAATGCAATTCCCAACCTTTAAAACCTTTATCTACCATTTTTTTAAACGTATCAATTAAAAATTCTTGTTTTTTAAAAGAGGTTTTATTTTCGAATCGCTCATACCTACCAATATTTAAAATAATATTTTTCTTTTTATTAAAATCTATTTTACGCTGATCCTTAGAAAAAAAAGTAGGAGGGTAAATAATATCGCTATTTATTTTAAATTCTTTGTCAATAAATTGCTTAGTAAAATTAGAATTGCAAATAATTCTATTTACTCTTTTTAACTTAATCTTATCTAATACTTCAAGTTTTTTATTTTTAACAGGAAATTGAAAATGTATAATTAAACTAGAACTTACCAAAGGCAAGCTTCCATCACTTAAGACAAAAATATAATCATATTTTTTTGTTAGAAGTAATCTATTAAATAAGGAGGTTTTATTATTAAAGATGTTTTTTACAATTCTTACTTTACTCAAATCTATTCCTAATTTAGCTTCAGCCCTCTTGACAATCGAAGCATCATCCCAAAAGACCTCAACATCTGAAGAAATCGACAAACATGCTGCAGCGAGCAGCATATATTTTTCCCCTCCGCTTAGAGTGTCTAAATAGGGAGAGTAAATTCCAATCTTCACATTCTTATTTTAGCAACTTTTAGACTGCATTGCATATTAAAATAATTAAGACTATAATAATCTTATGAATTTATTAGATATGAATCAATCTTCAGCACTACTTTTCTTTGGAGCATTCCTCTGGTCTATTTTTTGGAAAGGGCTTGCACTATGGAGATCTGCAAATCTAAAACAGAAAAATTGGTTTGTCGCTTTACTAATCCTCAATACAATTGGAATTGCAGAGATTGCATATCTTTTCTTTTTTGCAAAAAAGAAAATGGCTATATCAGAACTTAAATTTTGGGAAGCAAAATAACTTTTCCTCTTAAAATATATACTACAACCATCATTCCAAATCCAAATAATGCTAATCCCACGCCACAGGCAAATGAAGTAGGTTGAAAAATTAATTGCAAATCATGTGCTCCCTTAGGCAAAATAATTCCTTGGAATGCAAAATTAGCTCTATATATTTTAGTTTTTACACCATCAACATAGGCATTCCAACCAGGTGAATAAGGGTTAGAAATAAATAGCATTGACACTCCATCGGTATTTAATTTAAAACGCATTGAATTTGCAGTTGACCTAACCAACTTAATTTCCGACTCAATAGCATCAAGTCGCACAGCCGGATCTTCTTCAAGATAAATAGTATCTTTTAAATTTTTATCAGTAAAAACTTGCCTTAACTCTGTCTTTACATCTTTTATTACTGAGTAATTTATTACTGTAAAAAAACGTGGCATTGCATCCTTATTTTCAAATATTTGATATACATTATCATCATAAACTAATTTGTAAGTATCTGGATATTTCCAAAACGGATAAACCCATACGTTTCTACCATCAGCAATTTTATGAACAATATATTTAACTCCTAATAAATCAAGCGTTTCTTTGGCAAATTTACCATTTTTAGGAAATAAAACTACAGACCTAAAAGCTTCATGTAAATTTCCCTCCTCTGCTGCTGAAATAAATTCACCATACCGTCTTAGATATACAGCATCATATCCTTCAATGGAAGGCAATTTATTAACTACTGTTTCTTCTGTACCTAAATTACCAAAAAATCTATCTACTCCAGAAAGCTTTTCATACTCTTTAACAATGGGAGTTTTGGGGTAAAATAATGATTTTGGTCCAAATTCTTGCCACTTACCCACAAATCTCAACATCTCAAATGAAACCACCAAAATAAGAAGTAAAGATAAAACCTGCGCAAATCTTGGCTTATTGAATTTAATAAATAAATATTTAACTAGAACCCAAAAAATTAATAACGAAAAGATTAAAGAAGGCAAAATAAAATTTTGTTTTGCAATATAAATTTTATCAACTGGAATTAAAAACTTTAATAGAATACTAATCCAAACTAAAGCAAATAAACCAACCAATCCACTTAACCATACTCCAATTTTACTTATTTTTTTTAAATCCTTATTTAGAAATTCAAAACCATACGCTCCCAATACAGCCAAACTAAAACTTGTAATAACAATAATTCTACTTAAGGCGCTTGTAGAGATTACTGGAATTTTAAAAGCTACGATTAAATCTAAAAACGGGGTGTTAATACAGAATGCTAGCGAAACCAAAACAGCAATAGCAAAAAAAAGTATCTTTTTAAATTTAAGATAAAAGAAACTAAATGAAGCCAATAATAAAACTGAAGTTCCTACATATCCATTCCATTCGGCATAATGTCCAAACCAATCATTTCGGGTTACTGGATTTCCAAAAAAATCAGGAGCTAATATTGTAACTAAATATCCAAAAGGAATAGCCTCATTTTTTTGAAAAATGGTACTTCGGAGAGATTGAGAATATATTTCTATTGAAGGAAGAAGTTGAGGCAGAGTTAAAAATAATCCAAAAATAGCATAAAACAGGGTATACAAAAATTTTCTTTTTTCTTTTTCTTCCCATAACTTAAACAAAAGATATATAAAAGTAAAAATTAAAAAGTAAACACTAATTTGAAAATGTCCGCTAAAAAATGAAAGCGGAAATGTGAATGCTAAAAGAAATAGATATTTAAATTTTTGTGATAAATAGAATTTTTCTATTGAAAAAAGGGCTAAGGGTAAAAATAAAATTGCGTATCCAAGAGTTGCGTAGTCCATCCACGTAGTTAAAAAACCGCAAAACATAAATGATATCGCTCCTAATACCGCAGATTCGTTTTGCAACTTTATGACTCTCAAAAAAAGCAACATAAATATTCCTGCTAATAGAGGTTGTAGTAAAACGAGAATACTCCAAGCATCAACGAATTGAAAAATGAAAAATATTAAATTAAATGGACTTAAAACTGCTGATTGGTAATTTGCTAAATGATTTGTACCCGAAAAACTATATGGATTCCAAAACGGAACCTCTCCAGATTTAAATGTCTCAATTGTATGCATTTTCCAAGGAATTATTTGTGAAATAACGTCTGGCATAGCATTGTTCTTAACAGGGCCAACATAGGTAGAATATGCGCTCCAAGGGGTAAAAAAATTAGTTAAATAAGTTGAAGAAAAAGGAACCTTGTTACCCGAAAAAACAGGTAATGCAAAAATAAACCAAATTGCAATGATAAATAAATATGGCCAGATTTTACTTAATATTTTAGACATTTTTTTTACTAATTTCTTTTTGCTGTAACTCCCAAAGCTTTGCATAGGTAATAAAAATACTAAATGCTTGAAACATACTCTCAACTAGACCTGCTGTTCTTGCTTTGTATCCTTGTTGCTTAATATAAGAATCAAAAAATGCCATTATCATTACTCTCGGAAACCTCCACCAAGTCATCTTAGGATGATTTTGGTTATATCTTAAAATTGCTTCAGTAGTTGACCATCTTAATGTCTTATTAATCATTGATTCTAAATCCCGATGTGTAAAATGCAAAATAAAACCATCTAGTATTTTGCCCTCTCCTTTAACATCTGGTGTCTCATGCAGCTGCCCCTTCCACCCCTGTAAATCTTTTTTCCTAAATAACCTTTCCATTTTTTCAATACGAGGCCAAGGATTTTTACCCAAATAATAATTTTGACGTTTTAAATAATAAAAAGAAAAATTGTCTTCACTAGCTGCTTTAATAATTGAATTCTTTAATTCACTATCAATTCTTTCGTCTGCATCTAAATACAGGAGGTATTCATGACTTGCTTTTTGTAGTCCTAGATTTCTTAACTCAGAGAAATCATTTGTATCAATTGAAAAAACTTTAGCACCTTGCTTCTGTGCGATATCTTTAGTTTTATCGATAGAAGCATTATCGATAACTATTATTTCATCACAAAAAGATAGGCTTTCCAGACAATCCCCTAACATTTGCTCTTCATTTTTAGCAATAACAACTGCGGAAATTTTATTCATTATTTTTGATAAGAACCTTTACCGAATACATTTAAATAAAAATCTCTAATACCAATCTTTTGCCATTTTCTTCCTTTAAGCAAAATTAAAATACTTTCTTTAACAAGCGCTGCCTTAACTCTTAAATTTACATATTTAAAACCAAATAACATTCTATTTCTGGAAATATAATAATCTTGCAAGCTTGATCCAGAACCTCCAGTCGCTGCTGCATTTAAATGCCACAAAATAGCTCTTGGGTTAAATGTTATTTTATATCCCAATTTTTTAATTCTCATTCCTAAATCTGCATCCTCATAATATAGAAAAAATCTTTCATCAAAAAAACTAGATTTTTCTAAAACTTCCCTACTTAGCATCATGCAACAACCTGTTGGTATCTCTGTTTCATTTATTTCTGAGAATTGACCTTTATCAACTTCATCAACTCCAATATGCTTGCCAATTACATTGGCCCAGTCCATAAAGCCTCCTGCATACCAGATAACCTTTCCTAGCTCTTGTTCCTTATATCTATCTTTATGATACTCATGACCCTTAGCAAAATATATTTTTGGGACAACAGCGCCAACCTTATCATCTGCAAACGGCTTAAGCAACTCCTCTACCAAATCTTTATCGAGTATCGTGTCATTATTTAAAATTAATACAAAATCTGCTCCATTACGAATAGAAAAATCTATCCCAGTATTTTGACCTCCAGAAAAACCAAGATTTTTTTCGTTTCTTAAAACAAATAACTCAAAATTATTATATTTATTTTCAGTTGCAAATTCTTTCTCGGAAGCATTATCTACTACAACTACTGATAATTTAAAATTATTTACTGAAAGTTTTTCAATACTATCTAAACAGTCTTGAGTCGACTGATTATCATTAAAAGTTAGAATAGAAATAAAAACATGTTTCATAAGGGTAACTTTGATGTTATTTTTACGAGTGTTTTTTTAATTGGATTTTTTACTTGTTCTAATTTTTCTTTTGCAATCCAAAACACGATATCTTTTCCAGCCTTTTTAAACTCTTTTTCAGTTTCTTCAAGAAAATTATTATTATTGTATTCTTTAAACCCTTTTTTCTCCCAAATTAAAGTAAAAATGATAAAATGATAAAATCCCATAAGTAGAGACAAGATTAATCCATGGAATCCATCTTTATAGCCTTTTCTTGCAAAAAATCTACTTAAAAATTCTGCAACCGGAAACTTGATAGCATCAAAATAATTGAAATCATATCCTTTCTCTACAATATTTTCAGCTTCATTTTGTGCATAATTTAAGGTTTTAGTTGTAAACTGAAAAATTGATTCATAATTATTATGTATTAAATGTTCTTTTAGCTTTGCTGTTTGACCTTCAATCTGAAGATGTTCATGAACATGTTTTGCGCCATATTTTCCTTTACCTTTTCTAAATAATCTTAATTGATAATCAGGATACCAGCCAGTATTTTCAATCCATTTCCCAAAGATTATATTTTTTCTTGGAATCCAAAAACCATTAATATACTCTATTTGTGAAGGCGCACTTAAAATCTTTTTAATTTCCCCCGCTAACTCTTCTGAAACCATCTCATCAGCATCAATACTTAATATAAAGTCGCATGTTGTTTTATCAAAACCAAAGTTTTTTTGGATATCAATATTTTGAGGATTATTTTTTTGAGTATATACTTTCTCTGTATATTTTTTAGCTATTTCTTCTGTTTTATCATTAGAAGAATTATTGACTACTATTATCTCATCGCAAAAAGCTAAAGACTTTAGTGTTTTTTCAATATTTCTTTCTTCATTATATGCACTGATTACGGCAGAAATTTTGTACATAATTTATTTTCTCAAGCTTTGCTTAATAAGTAAAATATCAGCTTTAATTTGCTCACGGCCAATCAAGAAACTAACTCCAAAATAAACAAATATACCAACCAGTATACACGCGAAAACCCCAAATAAGCTTCCGCCAAGAAATCCTGCTAAGACATAAAGAATTACTCCCATAACAACCGTGCTGATTGTTGGATACAAAACTGAACTTAATACACTAAAATTTAGATATCTTTTTACAATCAAAACTACCAAAACTACCGACAATGAAATTAGAGCAGAAGATATCGCAACGCCGTTAAATCCAAATGTAAAAATCATAAAAGGAGTCAACACCCATGTAGCAATTGTCCAAAAAACCATTAAATATAAGGTTATTTTAATTTTTCCAATCGCATTTAATGCATTCGTTAAAGGCGTAGATACTGAAGACAATGCTGAGCTAATAGCAAAAAACACTAAAGAAAGTAATGCAGGCTCCCATTTAATATATTTGGGAATTAAATTCACAAAATATGGCCCTAGAAGCACTAAACCTACTAATGAAGGGAAGATTAAAAAACAGGCTGCAAAAATCGATTTCTCAATTGCTTTTACTAAGATATCTTTTTCATCCTGCAAGCGAGAGAAAGATGGAAATGTAATTCTTATCACATTATCCATAATTAGCCTAAGAGGCATGAGTGCCCACTTTTGCGCAAAGCCAATATAGCCTACTTGCGCAATAGGCAAAGCTTTTCCTAAATAAGCTATGAATAAATCATCCTTTACTAAGGCTAGAAAACTATTTAATTGGAAGGGAATTCCAAACGACAAAAGTTGTTTTGCTGAACTTTTGGAAAAACCCAAACTAATTCTCCAAGGCTTAATCAAGTAAATTGTAATAAGCCCCGAAACACCCCTAGCTAAAACAGCATAACTAAAGCTCGCAATTCCAAATCCATTGACAGCCAGAGCTACAACAATTACATTGAAAAAAATAGTCTCAACAATTTGAGGAATTACTAACTTATCAAAATTTAAATTTCTTTCTAAGATAATGGATGGGATGGTTTTTAATGAAGATAAGAAAAAAGAAATTGCTAAAGCTTGAAAAAGAAAAACCCCATCTGATCCTAGATTATAAAACTTACCTACAAAACCTGATAAAAGTAAAGCAATAATAACTATACTTAAAACTAATATTTGCTGCAAAGTAAAGGTAGTTTTTAAATCTTCCTCTGTTAATTTATCTTTTTTTTGAATTAATGCAGCAGCGAGTCCGATATCAGAAAAGTATGACAAAAACGCAATTGCTGCAGATACAACAAAGAAGATTCCAAAGACAGAAGGCGATAAGAAAATAGTTAAGATAAAATTAGCTGAAAAACTAACTAATTGAATAAAAAAAGTTCTGGAGGTTAACGCAAAAATTCCATGAATGGATTTTTTTGTTATCAGAGCTATATCAGTTTCTTCCATATTTTAGGTTGAGTTCTTTCCAGAGATATAAACTTTCCTTAACTGCTCTAAGTATTACCCTAATATTACCGCCACTTTGGTCGCCAAAAATTCTAGGGTAGTGATTAACCTCAACCTGACTAATTTTTAAATGGTTTTTTTTGAGCTTCGCAAGGATCTCTGTTGTTATCATTGCACCCTCAGATTTAAGGGGTAAAATTTTTTCAACTGCTTCTTTCTTAAAAAGCTTGAATCCACAATCAATATCTTTAAAGTAGAAATTAAAGAAAATCAGATCCCAAATTTTTAACATATTCATTAAAATATGCCTAAAAGGATTATCTAATCTCTTTTTTCTAAACCCAATTACAACATCTGAGTTATCAATTTTTTCCATAAAGCGATCTATTTCAGCAAAGTCAAACTGACCATCTCCATCATTGAAAACGATATATTTATACTTTGCAGTCTCAAATCCGGTTTTTAACGCTGCCCCATAACCTCTATTTTTCTTATGTGAAACTGAAACCAACCTTTTATCTTTTTTTGATAATTGTTGCATTTTTTCCAATGTGGAATCTGAGGAGCCATCATCAACCATTATTATCTCCCATTTATCAGCTATCTTACTAATCACTGGAATAGCTTTCTCAACAGTAGCTACAACATTTTGCTCTTCATTCCAGAAAGGGAAAAATAAACTCAGTTCGTCAAATTTTTTCATCTTTAAACCTAAAATAGATTATACCAACAATAAGTAGTATTAATCCAGATAGAGACATTATACTAGAAATTAATTCAATTTGCGTTTGTTTAAAATTAAAGACTATCTCATGATTACCTTTTTCTAAATTTAAGTCCATACCTCTTCTTGATTCACTAATACTCACTTCTTTGCCGTCTACATACGCTCTCCATGCAGGAAAATAGGCTATCGGAAATGTTACTCTTGCGTCTTTATCTACTACAACTTCAAGTCTAATATAACCGGTTTTCTTAGTAACAGAATTAGCTCTCAGGTTTTTTATGCTCCTAAGGTTTGCTATTTGATCAGAGGATGCTGGTAGTATAAATTTCTTTGGCATATATTCTTTCGATATTTTGGAAATTTCCCACTCAATATTTTTAATCGCAGTGTAATCCAAGGCTGTTTTATAATTAATGAATTGAGGCTGGAAAAATTTTAAATTTAATATTATTACCGCACCACAAATCAGAATTGAGATTAAATAATAATTATTATTCTTTAAAAATTTTGAAATTAACCATAACAAAGAAGAAGAAATAAATGCTAAAAAGAAAGTTGTAATTATTAAAAATCTCCATGGATATTGAAAGTATTCCATAGGCTTTAGTAAAGCCCAGAAAGAACTAGAAATTTCTAACATAAAAAACACGGAGGCTAAAGTAAATAAACTAAAGAGTAAAATTATACTTATTTTCCCAAAATCTCTTATTCCATCCAACTTTCTTAATACCCCCAATACTAAAAGTAAAATTATACTTAATAATGGGAATATAATATGAAGCTTTCCAACCATATAAGAAATCCCATCGTAACAACCCTTGACAGATCCACCAAACCCCCAGTGACTTGACCAAAGTTGACTCAAGCAAACAAAATGATCCTTATAATCTGCTCCACCACCAACCTGAGAAATTACGTTTGTATAATTAATTTCTATTAGTGCTGGTATAAAATAAAATGCTGAAATTAGGAGTCCAAAAGAAAAAGCTAAGATAAAATTTACAAGCGTTTGCTTCTTAATAATAATTAGATACAAAGAAAACAAAATCGCAAAAGGAAAAATCATTAGTGCAGTTAAATTATGTGAAAGCGTAACACCAGCCAATGCTAATGCTGGAATTAATACACTAGAGAATTTATTATCCAAATACAACTTATATAAACCATAAAAAAGTAAAGGAATAAATGCATACGCATAAAACTCCGTTACGTCTCCCCTAACATAAATATCAACGGCATGATATGGTGCATACAAATAAAGTATTGCAGCTAAAATTCCAGGAAACTTACCAAAAACTTCTTTAGCAAACATATACATAAACACTCCTGATATCGATACGCCTAACATCATCATTAATTTAGTCGCCAACAAAGCATCTAACCCTAATAAACTAAATCCAGCTCCAACATAATAAGAAAGCGGAGCATAATAATTAAATATCGGATACCCAAAACCGAAACCCAAATCTTTTGTCCATCTAACTGGAAACTGTTGATCTTTTAATGCCTGTGTCATTTGAAATACTCTTGTAGGTTGAGTATCATCATGCATAGTAAAAAATCCTGTATTTAGTAAGGGTAGGAGTATTAAAATTGAAAACAGTAATATCAATAATAAAGGTGTAACTTTATTTAAAATTTTCATTTTATAAAATTATATCTTTTTATTATAAATAATAAATAAACTAATAATAAACCTCCGCTTATAAAAGAGATTAAATTTGCAATAATCCTAAGCATTGTTTCCTTAAAACTAACGACAACATAATTTTCCCCAGGATCTAAATTTAAAATTATAAGTCCATTACCATCTAGATAACTTATTTCTGTATTCCTACCATTTATCACTGCTTCCCAACCAGGAAAATAAATTGTATTAACTCTAATTTTTGCTACTTTCTCGTTAATAATTTTAAAAATTATTTGATTGGGTTTATTCTTTAATATCTCTACTTGCTCTTTAGTGGAAATATTTTCAACTTTTTGTGGATTATAATTCCCTAAATTTCTTACCCATATTGGCATATACTCATTCTTAACAGTTGTCGTATCTTGATTTGTTGAATAAAACGAATCAGGATAGTTTTGATAAGTTGTTACGTTTATAAACGGAATTGCCGAAAGAATGAATATTCCAGAAATTAAAATAGCTAAAATAATCTGAATATTTTTCTTAAACTGGCTTACGATAAACGCTGCTAAAAACGCTATGGAAATAATTAAGATAGACAAAATCCTAAAGGGAAATTGAATAAACGAAACAGGAAGAAAACTCCACAGGAGATTACTAACCGGCAGGGATATAAAAATTGCAATAATTGATAAACATATAAAAAATAATACTGATTTATTTCCTAAAATCTTAATTTTTCTTTTTACATATAACAAAATTGCAGTAAATATTATTGCAATACTAAAAATGCCTATTAGATTAATGTCTGCAAAATAATTTCCATAATCAGAAATTTTAATGCTAGAAAAAACAGTATATTGTAAATCAAAAACTGCAGGTATCCAGAAAAAACTAGATAGACCAAGTCCCAATACAGCACTAAAAATATATTTACTCAATACTTTATAAGAATCTTTAACGCTAATATTTTCAATTAGCGTATAAGGAATGATGACAAGAAGAAATAGTATCGCTAATGTATTATGAGCTAAAATTAATAAACTAACTCCGATTGAAATCCCTAGAATACTTTTTCTCTTTATTTGCCATAGCAAAAATGGAAACACTGCTAATGCTAAAACTTCCCCAACTGATCCTCTTTTGTAAACATCATACATGTGGTAAGGAAAATAGATATAAACAATTGATCCCACCAAAGCAGAAATAGAATCAAAATATTTTTTTAACCAATAAAATGCAAATACACCCGACAAAACTATACTCAAGATAAGAATAATTTTTATCGTTTCAACTAAGCCCACACCCATCAAATGAATGGGGCTTCCTAGATACATAAATAAAGGATATAAAAAATTAGCAACAGGATAGCCATAACCATTATTTAGTTGACCTAGAAATCTAACTGGAAATTCTCCAGCACTAAGAGCACTATAAAAAGCTGAAAACCTAATAATCATCCAATTGCCGTCATCGGTTAGAGGAAAACCTGAATTTAGTAAATTAAATATTGCGGGTATACTACTTAAGATAATAAAAAGGATAATAAAAAAATTTTTTTTAATCATTAAAAATCAGAAGTTTAAGCATAGTTTACAGTAATAACTAAGTTTATTCAAATAAATAGTCTGATACTTTATTTTGGGGTTAATTTAATATACTATTAAGCTAATAATGAATTTATTAAATTTTATTAAAGCTAATTTAGTTTTAATCTTAATCTTTATTGCCGCACTTTTTCTAAGAACATATCAGCTCGGAGATTTTCCAGTTGGACTGCATGGAGATGAAGCCAGTATTGGATATAACGCATACTCAATTTATCAAACTCATAAGGATCAAGATGGTAAAAATTCTTTAGCAATTGATCAATTTGGAGATTTTAGACCAGCTGGATACCATTATATAGATGCTCCTTTTATTGGTCTAGGGGTAAATGAAACAGCAGTAAGGCTTCCGGCAGCACTATTTGGAACTTTAAATGTTCTGTTAGTTTACTTCTTGGTTAATCTTATTTTTAAAAGAAAACAAATCGCACTCTTAAGCGCAGGCTTATTGGCTATACTTCCCTGGGATATTAATATTTCCAGGGCAACTTCAGAGAGTATAATTGCCGCATTTTTCGTAACCTTAGGCGTTATTCTACTTTTACTTGGAATTGAAAAGAAAGGGAAGAGTTTTATCTTGTTTTTGCTCAGCACCATTTTTGTTCTAACCAGTTTTCTCTTTTATCATGCCGCAAGATATTTTACAATTTTAATTATTCCTTCGATAACACTAATAACTTTTTTAAATAATAGAAAAAAAGCAATTGCACCCTTAATAATTACCGTCTGTGTATTTATAGGTTTAGTCTTTTTCCTTAGCGTTGGCAAAGGAACGGGAAGAGTTTCGGAAGTAAGTTTACTTTCAATTCCTGGTGGAACTACAGCTTTAAAACACGCAATGGATCAAGAAGGAACGGCTAATCCACTGATCACACGTTTCTATAGTAATAAACTACTTTATTACGGAAGATTTTTCATTACTTTTTACTCTCAACATCTTTCCGGAGATTTCTTATTTGTTAATACTGGTCTGCCAATCAGATATTTCATACCGCAAACCGGAAATCTTTACCTAGTACAGGCACCCTTTCTTATCTTAGGCCTAGCATTTTTAATCTATGAAGGATTAAAAAATAAAAAATATAATTATTTAATTCCAATTATTTGGTTATTTTTAGCACCAATCCCAGCAGGGCTTACCTGGGAAGATTTACCAAATGTACAACGATCAATGTTTATGATTATCCCACTGGTTATTATTTCTGCATTTGGATTCTATGAATTAATTAACATGTTGAACAAAAAAATTAAGTATCCAGTTATTATTTTCTGTGCTCTACTACTTACATATGGATTCTTAATTTTTTACCACAATTATTTTTGGAGAATGAAAATTGAAGAGCCATGGCACAGAGGCTATGCGGCCAAAGAACTGGTCGTAACAATTCAAATTATTACTGAACAAAATCCTAAAGCCAAATTTATTATGACAGCTCAAAATTACAATAACTTCATATTTTATCTATTCTTCTCAAAATTTGATCCAAAAAGGTTTCAAGAATTAGGTTCACCAAAAGAACATGATGGCTTACAATTTGAAAACTTAACATATCTAAATGATGGTTGTCCGTTAAAAGAGAACATGGGAGATACGCAAATGAAAGACCCCAATCTATACTTTGTTAATAAACCCGATTGCCCACTACCAAGTAGTGCTGAAATTTTGAATGTTATAAGAACTTCAGACGGAATACCTGCATTAAATGTAATTAAGATCCGACAAAATGAGAAGTAATTGGATAAAATCTCCACTTTTTATCTTTACAATAATTGTTTTATTATTCTTTTTTAAATTTTTTATCCTAGGCAAAATACCTCTAGCTGCTGATCTTTTAATCTCAGAATATAATCCCTGGAAACAATATTCATTCTTAGGCTACAACCCCGGAACCTTCCCCTCTAAATTTCAATACGGAGATGTAATTCATCAACTATATCCTTGGAAAACTTTTACAATTGAGTCTTTTAAAAATTTAACCACTCCCCTTTGGAATCCCTACAACTTTTCTGGACATCCATTCCTGGCAGATATTCAGTCAGCAGTATTTCAACCTCTGAATCTTTTATATTTAATCCTCTCTCAACCCTTCGCATGGGGACTAACAATTGCCCTACAGCCCTTCATAGCCTTAATGGGAACATATCTATTTGGAAGAAAAATTGGCTTAAAAAAAGAAGCTGCGATTTTTTCCTCTATTGCCTACGCCTTTTCATTATATATGACGACTTTCCTTGAGTACAATACAATGGGTCATGTAATCGCAATCTTACCACTCATTTTATATGGAATTGAATTAATACTTCTAAAAAATAAATTTATAGGAATTTTAATATTTTCTTTATCAATTGTTTATGCAATTTTTGCTGGACATATTCAACTTGCGGGCTTTAATATTCTCTTTGCAATTATTTATGCTTTATTTAGATTAAGTACTACAAAAGATAAGCTTAAGCACAGTCTACTTCTTTTTATCTCATTTACTATTTCTTTACTAATTGCATCTATTCAGTTATTACCCACGCTAGAACTACTTAGCTTAGCTGCAAGAATGAATCAGAATTACCAATTCTTAATCGAAAAGTTATTACTACAACCTTTCCAATCAATATTGTTTTTCTCACCTGATTTTTTTGGAAATCCAGCAACTGGCAACTATAGAATAGCTGATTCATATCCTGGAAATTCTATTTATATAGGCTTAGCTACTGTTATTCTTGCGATCAGTTCAATAATATTAATTAAAAAAAATAATTTTATTAAATTTTTTATATTTATGTCTTGCCTATTTATCCTTCTATTTTTTAGAAATCCACTATCAGAAATGTTTTTCAAAATTAATATACCTTTTTTCTCAACAGGTTCTCCAACTAATGCTATTTACCTTTTAAGTTTTTGCCTTTCCCTTTTGGCAGGATTTGGAATTGAAAATTTAAAAAACAAAAATAAATTACTGCTCTTTCTCTCTTTAATTATTATTTGCTTTCTGGGTATAAATAGTTTTATTTTTAAAGATTTAGTTAACAGTAAAAACTTAATATTATCTTTACTCTTGTCATTTGCAATATTAACAATTTTAATAGTAAATAATTTTAATAAAGTAAAACACACAATTATAATCACTATTTTTACAATAATTACAGTTATTGATCTTTTCTTTTATTTCCAAAAATTTAACTCATTTGTCCCTAAAGAGATTATTTTCCCAGACACAAAAATATTCAGTTATATCCAACAGAATTCTGGAATTAATAGGATTTGGGGGTATAAAGATGCAAATCTAGAGCCCAATTTTAATACTCAATATAAAATTTTTTCAGCTGAAGGAACAGATCCTCTTTATCCTAAATCATATGGAGAGATTATTAAAGCTTCTTATAAGGGAGATGTTAATGTAGATTTTTCTAATCAAACAAGATCTGATGCAATAATTTCTCAACATAATTTTGGTTTTACAAATCCTTTCCGAAGTAAAATACTCCAACTTACAGGAACAAAATATATTCTGGATATAAAAAATAGCACACAAGATAATTTCCCAATAGATGAATATAACATTATCTACGAAGAAGCTCTCTGGAGAGTGTTAAAAGATTCAAAAGCAGCAGAAAGAATTTTTTTTGCAAAAAAATTAAATTATTATTCTAATTCAGAAGAGTTTGCTAATAAATTCTTCAACTCAAACTTTAATGTTCAACAAGATATATTAATTGAAAACAATTCATATCCTAAAAATTATTTAGATAAAATTGACAATAATCCAAAATATAAATTGATCGAATATTCACCAAACCAAATTATTATCAATACTCAAAGTAAAACTAAACAAATCTTATTTATTTCTGATACCTATTATCCAGGCTGGAAAGCTACAGTTGATAATCAGGAAACTAAAATCGTAAAAACCAATTTTGCATTTAGATCTGTTGCCATTCCCCAAGGACAGCATACCGTAAAAATGATTTATAATCCAAATTCATTTAGAAATGGGTTTTATCTAACAATACTAGGATTTGCAGGTCTAGTTATTTTATGTATACTTTACTTTAGGAATGAATATTTTAAAAAGGACTAATTTAATCATTATTATTGCTTCAATAATTATCTTAGCAGTAGGATTATTTTTCAGAATTTATAAATTGGATTCAATTCCACCCGGTCTTTATCAAGATGAAACAGCAATTGGCTACAACGCCTACTCAATACTTAAAACTGGGGCAGATGAATATGGTAAAAATCTACCTTTATACTTTAAATCTTTTGGCGACTATAAACTTCCTGTTTATATCTATTCAACTATACCGTCGATTATAATCTTTGGACTAAATGCTTTTGCTGTCAGATTCCCTTCTGCCCTATTCGGCTTCTTAACCCTGCCTCTAGTGGGTCTTTTGATGCTTAGATTTACTAAGAATAAATATTTCGCTCTAGTCTCTATGGCTATCTTGTCGATACTACCTTGGCACCTACACTACAACCGCGCAACCTTTGAAGTAAGCATTTCGCTCTTTTTATTTACTCTAGGAATTTATTTCTTACATAAAGCTTTTATTGATCAAAAACCAAAAGGTCTATTTTTACTAGGAACTATTTCGTTTATATTGGGTCTTTACACATATAACTTAACCAGACTACTTGCTCCCCTTATCTATATCTTAGTTTTAGTGTTTTTTAGAAAAAAAATAAGCCAAATAAATAAAGCAGAAATTATTCTAACGTCTGTAACTGGTTTTGTTTTACTAATTCCTGTTTTACTTACATTTTTTCAAAACGGAGGATCATCATCTGCCTCTGGAACATTAATCTTTTCAAGCGCTGCTGTACAAGCTCCACTTCTTGAATTTAGATCTTTTTTAGTTAATTCAAATGTACCCTTTATTGGAATGCTTTTTAATAAACTATTCCTAACAAGTTGGCAGTATTTGAATAATATTACAACCTATTTCTCTGTAGATTTCTTTTTCCTAAAAGGCTCTTTACATGGCAATCACGGAATAGGAAATTTTGGAGAATTCTACATAATACAACTTCCTTTCCTTATCTATGGAATAGTTACAATTATTAGAAAAAAACTTGAATGGGGATATTTACTTATTGCCTGGGCAATATTAACTATTTTAACAGCGGCATTAACCAGAGATGTACCACATGCTACTAGAAGTTTTTTCCTAATTCTGCCCTGCGTTGGATTTATTACGCTCGGCGTCTTTGAAGCTTTTAATTATCTTAAAACTCAAAAGAAATCACTGCAGTACTTAGCACTTTTTATTATTATTACCTTATCAACATATAATATAATTTATTACTTTAGTTCTTACTATTTTAGATTTCCTGTTGTGTACGCTAAGGCTTGGAGTTATTCAGATAAAGAATTAGTTAATTACTTAAAGCCCTTGGTTAATAGCTATGATCAGATTATCATTGATCCTAGCGGCCCAAAATATACATCCCTACTGTTTTACCTGGAATACTCACCTAAAGATTTTCAAGAAAGCTCTATTAGAGCCCGAGATGATTCGGAAGGATTTAGCGAAGTTAAATCTTTTGGTAAATTTATTTTTAAAAATATCGACTGGAATAATGATCTAAATTCACTAAATACACTACTAATTGCTAGCGCAGATAAAGTCCCTGGAAATGCCAAGGTAATCAAAACATTTACGCTACCACAAAGGCCCGTTGTTATCCCTAAAGGACAGGAAATACTTAGCTTTCCAACAACAGACACAAGCTACGCAATAGTGGAAACCGCAAGATAAAACTTATTGAGGAATAACTTTATAGAGTTGATAGTAAAAATCTGTATTCCCTTGCCTAACCTGAAAAACCAGTTTTAAAGGATATTTAGGAACGTTATCTCGATTTGCATCTTGATAAAAAACAAAATATGTTGGCATTTCTTTTGCTTTATCTAAAACTTCCTGAGGAAATTTATCTACAGGCCAATAGCCTTTAATAGCAATGTTTTTATTGTTCACGAGGTACATTTCAAGCCCGGCCGGCATTAAACCAAAAGTGCCTTCTGTTGCAACGAAAATTTTACCAGATAGCGCTTGATTCCTAAAATAATCTACGCTTTCTTTTAATCCCCAACCTGCGGCCCAACTATTAATGTATTGATTATTATCTGCCTTAGCTATTCTTGAATTTACTGGATCAATTGCGAACTGTAAGGAAACAAATCCTGAATAAATTACAAATATTAATACTAAAGAAATAGTTAAAATTACATCAGCTTTTTTAAACTTTACTGTTTTTTCAATAAAATCTATTAAGTAATTTAAACCATAAGCGCAAAGTGGCAAAAGCATAACTGTCATAAAAAATATAAAACGAGGGAAAATTACTTTTCCAAAAAGAGCTAGTGCTAAAAAAGGAAGTAAAAAATAAACAGTTAAGATAATTTTTTCTTTAAAAAATTTAAAGATTGTTAAATAAGCTACTATCAAAAGCACTAAATAAGGAAGCTTTAAATACTGAACAAACCAACTAGCTAATCCATTGAAATTACCAATGAAAAAAGTAAATGGATGCATTAACCATTCTGAAAAAGGATAAACAAAAACGGCATTCTTTGCCTGTATCATTTGAAATAAAGGCGATAGTCTTAAAAGATTGTACATTCCATAAGCAATTATTACGGAAAACCCTAAATATAAAATTGTTTTAACTAATTTCTGAATAGAATTTTTTTCTTTATAATTAATTAAAATAAGAAGAACCGGTAAAAGATAAATATTAAAAAAATTAGTCGATTTAGTAAGCACTCCTGCTCCGATTAATAGGCCTAAGGTATATGCTAGGTCAAGTCTTAATTTTCTAACTAAAAGTACTGAAAAATACACAGACCAGGTAAAAAATGCAGCAACTAAACTATCATACAAGGCCATTCTGTCTAAAACTTGGGCAAATGGGAAAAATACGTATAGAATTGATGATAAGAAAGCAATTTTCTTACTCTTAAAAAGTTCAAAAGTCAGAAGCCATAAGCCTATGAGAGTAGCAAATCCCCCAAAAACAGAAACTAATCTCCCAGCTATTAAAGGGTCAGATACAACTTTTAGGAAAATCATCGCAAACCAAACATACATTGGCTGCTTTCCATCAGTTAAAGAAATAAATCTCCAGGAAGAATCTTGCAGAGCTATTTGCGACCATCTAATATAAATCGCCTCGTCAGTAAAAAGAGGCATACGATCTAGAAAAAGTAGCCTTAATAAAAAATAAATAATACCAATGCTAAAAAAGAGTCCTATTTCTTTTTTGTATTTTAAAATTAACTGCATAAAAAAATTATAGTAAAATCTACCTACTTGATCAATCGTGTCTTTACAAAATATAAGAATGTTATCGCTACTATTGCTACTAATCCATATAATTCAATTTTACTAATCAATTCTGGATAACCAATTGAATAATCAGTAAGTAACACATAAGATACATAAATAATTGAACAAAATATCGAAGAGACAATTACTGGTATAAATACATAATATTTTCTAGAAACAAACGCAGCTAAGGAAAATGGAAACATTAAATACCATGGCTGAAATGTTGTCCTGTAACTTGCAAAAATTATTGCTAATAAACTAACTATTGTAGAAATTAAAAATACATATTCATAATTTATATTTTTCTTAAGTCTTTCAAATATAATAACTCCTATAAAAATAGGAACTAAAATTACAGACGCATATTTAATACCAATTGAAAAAATTAATGACAAAAATGAACCAAACTTTTTTTTCTTAAGAAAAAGATAAAAACCCAAGAGTGCAAAAAATATTAAAGGGAAGTCATTATGAACCGAAACTAAACCTTCAAACATTACTAAAGGGTTTAAAGCAAAAAACAATGTATTAAAAATTTTTTCTTTTGGAAAAATGATCTCAGAAATTTTATATATTAAATAACAACTTCCTAAAAATGTTAAAACAATTAATCCTTTAAACAAAAAGAAATTAACAAGGAATATATTAAAAGCCATATAAGAAAGCGGTAGGGTCAAGACTAGCCAACTTGGCCCATAGGGATAAAACCTATGAGTCCATCTCATAAAATTAAGCATTGGATCTCCTGCAAAATCTATTGGCGCATGGAAATAGGGATTTTGCTGATAAAAAGTAACTATTTTTGCATCAAAAATATAATTAAATAAATCGTAAGAAAAAGCATTATAAGATAATCCTAAAATTATAACTACCAACGGAATTAATAATTTTAAATGGAATGATTTAATAATTCCTTTTTTCGAAAGAAACAAAAATAATAAATAATAAATAAATAAAAGCGTAGCAATAATCCCAAAAATAGTCGCTGAAAGAGGTCTTTGGAAAAAGCCAATATGCTGCATGAATTTTTGTACTGTCTGAAAAATAGAACTTTGAGAAAAAGTTAGGCTTAAATCAACCTGAGTAAAAGTATAGAGAAACAAAGCAATAATTACTGCTATGTAGCTTAAAATAAGCAGTTTAATTTTTGTCATAAATTCTTGTATTTTCCAGAGAGCTCGCTTACGCGAATTCTTATTAAATCTTCTAATGCTTCGACCGAATCTTTTACAGGGCTCACTCTTCTAGTTTCAACGTATAACCAATTAACACCAACTTCTTTAATCTTATACCCTCTCTTAGCAGCTAAAAACAAAAGCTCAACATCAAAACCTGCTTTTACAGAAGAACCGGAAATTTGTTTATATCCATTATGGAATTTTTCTAGTTTTGAAAAAAGATCATAAGCTACTGCCTTTTTAAATAGCTTAAAACCACATTGAGTATCATTTAGCCCTGCAAGACCAACAATCACAGATCTTAACATTATCATTCCTTTTGCCATCAATGTCCTTGTCCAGGGTGCGCCTTTTCGAGTAGAACTCCTACTACCAATAACAATATCGTAACTTTTTGTAAATTCTAATAATTTCTCTACTTCCTCAATTGGAGTTGCCTGATCCATATCCGTGAATAACACCCATTGCCCTTTTGATTCCAAAACTCCTTTCGTTACCGCCCCTGCTTTACCACTATGTGTTCCTCTAATTAATTTAAAATTCTTATCTTCCTTAACGAACTTCTCAACAAATTCAAAGCTTCCATCATTAGATCCATCATCAACTACGATTACTTCATATGCATATTTTTGTTTGGATAAATAATGAGCAACTTTGTCTAAAACACCTTTTTGCAGGTTGCTCATCTCATTATAAGAGGGAATTACTACAGACAATAAAATTGTATCCACGAATAGATTATAGCTGAAAAATGAAGGGTAAACAAATAATTTGTCTATAACTTCATTTTAAGGTAAAATATACACCATGCCGCCATCGTCTAGTGGCCTAGGACGTCGGATTCTCATTCCGAAAATCAGGGGTTCAACTCCCCTTGGCGGTACCAAACGAGATAGGGTGCTTGTCCATATATCGAATAGATTGATATATCGGGCTAATTCTATGGTTCAATGTTCCATTATAGTCCCAAGCTATTTCAAAGAGGAAGATTGAACCAAGAAGCACCCTGATCTGACTAATATTAGATCTTTTATAAGTTTCTCCTAAATCAGCTAGCAATGTTTTCATAAAAGTTGTTAATGCCTCTATATTATATTTATCCAATACCGAATCTTCTTTAACTATCTGCGCTCTCATTATCTTATCTTCTATTATTGAATTTTGTTCTTTGAATATTTCATCAGAATAAATTCCTGATAGATTTTTTTCAATAAGTAATTCTCTAGTTGATTTCAATCTGACAATTTCATCATCAGCACTTTCTTTAATTTTTTTCAGCCTAGAAAATCTCTCATTATAAGTTTTATACAAAAATTCCATAAATAGATCTAAACACTCTTTTGTTGGCGTTATCTCTTTTAATAATAGTATTAGTGCTTTTTCCAAATCTTTTACTTTTATTGAGGAATTAGGACAATTATTACTGCAACGATAGTACGCATACATTGCACTTCTTCCCTTGCTCCAAGCTGCTGTTAATCCAGCGCTACATCTACCGCATTTTATTATTCGTCTTAGTGGAAACTCTGGATTTTCAAAGTTTCTCCTGGAAAGCGCAATTTTGTTAGGATTTCTACCATCTAGAATAGCCTGAACTTTATAAAACTTTTGCTCAGTAATCATCGGCACATGTTGGCCCCTTATCTCCTCCGGATATTTCTCAGAAGTCAAAACACCCATGTAAAATTTCAATCTAAAAATTCTATTAACAGTTTGTGGCCTTAGCTTATATTCTCTATTTTTTATTTTCGTCCTAATACCCCAGCTATTCATAATCTCTGCCATTTCAGATAAGCTTTTTGTTCCTGTCGCCATTAGATTCCAAGCATTGTTAATCAAATCAAAAGTTTTTGGATCTTTTACGGCATATCCTGATTGAAATACATATCCAATTGGCGGTTTTGAGCTTATTAAGCCTGTCTTAAATCTTGCACGCATTCCATGCTTCGTTCTTTCACTTCTTATATCATTGTCCAACTGTGCAAATCCAGCAAGAATAGTTTCAACTAGCTTTTCAGTAGGACTATTACCTGTTGGTTCAGTGGCAGAAAGAATTACCACTCCGTTTTCAGCAAGTTTCTTTCTAATTGCTAAATAATCTCCAGTCTGCCGAGAAATTCTATCTAACCTATAAACAAATAGTGCCTGAATTCTGTTTTTGTTTTTTCGAGAATATTCTAACAATTCAATAAGAGCAGGTCTTCCTGAAATATTCTTGGCTGATCTTCCTTCATCTTTAAATATGTTAATGATTTCATATCCCCTTTTGACTGCCTCTTTTCGACAAATATCTTCCTGCGTCCTTAGGGAAAAGTTCTCAACCTGCTCCTCAGATGACACACGCAAGTATATAATTGCTTTTTTACCTGCTTCATAAACAATGGGATAACCGCTTGGCTTCATTTCCCACCTCTTTCATGTAAAAATTCATTTAATGTTCTATTTCCCAGAATACTTCGCTCATAATCATCAAGCCAGCTTGCAATCAAATATTGAATTTCAGCAACAACCTCTTCTAATTGTTCTTTAGAGAATTCATTAGCTACTTTACCTAATATTTCCCTTGCTCTCTGGATCGATTTATCTTCATATTGCTGCTCAGGAAATAAAATATCCAAAGACTCTTTAATTGATCTTGAAGAATGTTTTATTCCTGGACGTGTAGGGCCTTCGCTATTTAAAACATTTATTAACGGTGTAGTAATTTTATCTTTACTTATTATTAACTGTTGTTCTGAAACTTGCATATTTGAGCCTAATACTATCGATATATCGATAGTATATATCTATATTTAGATAGTTGTCAAGGAGTATTTGTGCCTAAATTAACAATCTGTTTTATAGATTTTCTTGTGTTATACTACGCACAAGAAATCTACTATTACTGTCTACCTGCTCGAAGGATATGAATAACATTCAGCAGTTTGAAGCAAGTAACATACTTCATTTACTGTCCGCCAATCTATTAGGGAATCCTATTGCCAAAATCAGCTTTCCCCTCGTTCTATATGTCATAGTATTCTTAATAATTTGCTTGGCTATATACGTTTTAAGAAAACTTATTGTTCTAAAAATGTTTTTAGACGAAAAACAAATAATATTAGAAATTACTCCTCCACAATTTATCGAAAAAGAAGCATATACAACAGAGCAACTCTTCTCTCTTATCCACGCTTTAGGAAAACAAAAAACATTTATGGATACGCTACTTGGAAGAAAAGTTCAGTTTTCTTTAGAAATTGTTTCAACGAAAAATGAAGGCATTAGATATTTGATTAGGACAACACCCGAAAAAGCAAATACTTTAAGAAAGACATTAATTTCCTATCTTCCCCAGATAATTATTAAAACAGTTGATGATTATCTTCCTAAAAATGATGAATTGAATACTAGTGAATATAAAATTGTTGAATATAAATTAACAAATCATTTTGCATATCCACTTAAGAAACAAAACTTACTAGATAAGCACGATCCCATTTCGTACATAACAGGAATGATGACAAAGCTAAATTCTAAAGAGCTTGTATCTCTTCAGATAATACTTACTCCCGTAGCGTTAAAAGAAACAAAGAAAATTGCAAAATATATACTTAAAAATGCAGATACTCTTCATTACCTTAATTCAACAAAACTTCTAAGGCTTTTATCAATAGCTCCGAGTAAAACAATTGAGAGACAATCGTCATCTGAGAAAAAGATAATCGAATCAGTTGAAGAAAAAATAAAGCAACCACTTTTTAATACCTCTTTAAGGGTCTTCTTAATTTCAGATAGTAATAAGAATATTTCTGAAAGACTAAGTGGTATAAACTCTTCTTTTACTAGTTTTTCTGCTTCTAATTATCAATCAATAGCTTCCCGAAAATACTTAAACATTAAATTTATGAAAAATGTATTGTTATTTTCATTCAAAAAAAGACTTTCCCTACTAAACAAGTCTTTTCTTTCAATATCAGAAATTTCCTCAATATATCATTTTCCATTTGCGAACATAGTTAGCGCTGAAGATTTAGTTAAAACGCACAGCAAAACTTTACCTGCTCCACTAAGCTTAAAACAATTAAATAAATATGAGGTTGTCTTTGGAAGTAACCATTATGGAGGCTCTATAACTGAAATTGGCTTAACTGAAGAGGAAAGGGCAACACATATGTATATTATTGGCCGAACCGGGTCAGGTAAAACCACGATGATGTTTTCAATGGCAAAACAGGACATTGAACAAGGCAGAGGTATGGCTTTTCTAGATCCCCATGGGGATGTTTCCGATGATCTTCTATCCATTATTCCGAAAGGGCGGCTGAATGATCTTGTTTATATAAATCCAATCGATTTAAAGTATCCAATCGGAATAAATATTCTAGAGCTAACCAAAGGACTTGACGCCGACGAAGCAGAGCTTGAAAAAGAAGTCGTTTGCGAAGGCGTTATTTCTTTATTTCGAAAAGTATTCTCAAAAGAAGAGAATGTAAACGCTCATAGAATTGAATATATTCTCCGAAATGCTATTTATACAGCCTTTACAGTTGAGAATAGGACTATCTTTACTGTATATGATCTTTTGAATAATCCTCCGTTCCAAAAACAGGTTATTTCAAAGCTAAAAGATGAGAACTTAAAAAACTTTTGGAAATTTGAATTTGGCAGAGCTGGAGATTATCAAGTGGTTAAAATGGTCGGTGGAGTTACAGCGAAGATTGGAAGATTTCTTTTTTCACCAACTGCTAAAAGAATTTTAGAACAGCCAATTTCAACAATTAATTTTGACCAGTTGCTAGATGAGAAAAAAATAATTATTTGTAATTTATCTCAAGGAAAACTTGGTGAGGATACCTCAAAACTTTTAGGAACAACTATAATGACCAAGATTCAACAGGCTGCTCTTAAGAGAGCCAATATTCCAGAAAACGAAAGAGTTCCGTTTTACCTATATGTTGATGAGTTTCAAAACTTTGCAACCCACTCTTTTACTAAAATGTTATCAGAAGGCAGAAAATACAAACTGCGCGTAATACTTGCAGAGCAATCAACTTCTCAGCAGGATGATCGAAATATTGTGAATGTAATTCTTGCAAATGTAACAACTGTTGTAGTTTTTAGAAGTGCAAATTACATTGATGAAGAGTTGATGTTAAATCAATTTGCTCCTTACATCGACAGAGGTGAGATATCAAATCTTCCAAAGTATAATTTCTATATTAAAATTTCAGCTCTTGTTCCGGAGGAACCATTCTCGGGAGTTACGATCTATACGCCACTTAAAAAAGACTATAAATTGATTGAAGAATTAATTAATGCTTCCAGAAAAAATAATGCGATAGTCTATCAAAAAGTAAAACAACAAACTGTTGAAATTTCAACTAAAGACACCGAAGAAAAGAGTATGAATAGCAGAAATATTATTAATACTAAAGGTGGATTTCCTGTTAGTAGAGTTGCTTAAAAAATGTACCTACGTGTAGGTACAAAAAATTAACAAAATTGAAGCTAAAAATGTGAAAAGCGCAGACTCTTTATACTTATATAAATATAAGGGGATGTAAATGAATCTAAAACAAAGATTAAAAACCTGATATCTGTGTAACTCTTCTGCTCTCTGCTCTAATTTACTAATTAATTTAAAATGAAACTTCAACCAATTACTAAAACACAAAAACTCATACTTCTACTCCTCTATAAATTTCGCTTCTTAACTGTAGCCCAATTGCAACAATATCTTAACCATAAAGACCCACATAGAATTAAAGCTTGGCTTAATGATTTAAAAGATAAAAAATATATATCTGCGGTTGTAGATACGAAAGACGTTACGGTTCCTTTTATCTATTGTCTCGCAACTGGATCAAGACAAATTTTTAAAGAAAAAAATTATGATGAAGATTTCTTGAATAGAATATATAAAGAAAAAAGTTTATCAAAGGAATTTAAGAATCATTGCCTTTTTATTTTAGATATATATTTGTTCTTTCGCTCTCAACAAGAAAAAGATTCCATGCTTAATTTTTGTACAAGACAAGATTTAGCGGGTTTTGATTATTTACCCGATGAAATTGATGCTTTTATAGAAGTTGGCATTAAAGACGAAATAAATAGATATTTCTTAGAACTATTTGACGAATATAGAAAAACAGCTGGAGAATCAAGATACGCTATTAGAAAATATATTTCGTATTCTGAAGAAGGTAATTGGCAAGGAAATACCGGGAATGCTCCATTTCCATCAATTCTTTTTGTTCTTCCAGATGAAAGACGAAAAAAACATATTAAATTTTATGGACATGCAAAACTGTCAAAAACTTTTGAAGACATTTCTTTATTCATAACTACAAAAAATAATATTCAATTTGCCAAGAAAAATATTAATATCTGGCAAAAGATAAGTTAAATAGAAAAATAAAAGTATAAACATTAGGCTGTTATCAAATAAAACTTACCCAGCCTTATCTCCTGGAGGACAATCCACAAGCTCTGTTTCTATAGTTGCGTGCTCAATCTGAAAATCATTTCTAAGTTTTTCTTTAATTACCTTTACTACCTCTATGCTTTCTTCCAATGTGCATTTTTCAATGGTAATATGACAACTAAGCGCAGCGTCGTGAGAAGAAATTGCCCAAGCATGTAAATCATCTGCATTCTTTACATTGGGAGTATCAAGTATTGAATGCTTTACCTTTTCTATATCTAATCCTTCAGGAGTACCCTCTAGCAGCACATGAACAGAAGCTCTTACAACACTCCAGCTTCCTCTAATGAGAAATATTCCAATAACGACACTAATCATTGAGTCAAAGATTGACATTCCGGTAATCATAATCAAAACACCCGCTACAAGTGCTCCAAAAGAAGCCAGGGCGTCAAAGATCATATTCATGTAGGCGCTTCTCATATTCAGATCTTTCTTTTCGCTTCTGAAAAGTAATGCAACACAAATATTTACACAAAGGCCTATAAACGCCACTATTGCCACAATTCCCCCCTCAACAGATTGCGGCGTTAAGAATCTTTGATAAGCTTCATAGAAAATATAAAGAGCGAGGAGGAATAATATCAAGCCGTTTATTAATGCTGCAAGAATTGTGGCTCTTCCGTATCCATAAGTATGTTCATCATTAGCTTTTCTCTTTGCAACCCTATTTGTTAAAAAAGAAATAAGTAAAGTTAAAGCATCAGTTAAATTATGTCCTGCATCTGAAATTAATGCGAGACTTCCAGACAGAATTCCTGCAATGAATTCAATAATAGTGAATCCAACACTTAAGAATAGGCCTATTTTAAGTTTCTTATCAAGTCTTTCAGGGATATTATGATTTTCGCTCATGGCTTAATCTTAACATTTAGTTAAGTATAAAAATCACTTAGGCAAAATAAGGAATTAATTAACATGAAGATAGTAGCTTTGTGTTCCATCATTATGTTCAATCCTAGAATAAAGTAATTGCCCACCACCGCATGCAATTCCTCCCTTATAAAGGGTGCCACCTTTTACAGCTTTTACTGATCTTGTAGATGTAGATGACATATCTATTCCAGTGTGAGGACCGCCGCCATAATATACATTTGACCAAGCAGTTATACCATATCCTTGATTTATTGAAACAGGATCTGACAAAGGCCAAGTCCAAGAACCACTAAAGCTAAATTGTCCGTCAGGGCTATTATTCCATGTCACAGATTTATTACTTAAATAATTTCCTGGGTTATCTCTATTTCCGCCATTTTTCACTTCAAAATGCAAATGTGTTCCTGAGGAACAAGTTGATGCTCCGCTTATCATACTTCCAATAGTATCACCTTCGTTAACAGGTCCCTGTGATATATCATCTCCACCTCCTGAGGTTATGCCAGCGATAGCTCTTTGTTCAGCAAGTGCTTTTTCAAGCCTATCCTGATAAATAGCTTCATCATTTTTTGTCAGTTCTAAAAGAGTATCTTTTTCTCGTTTTTCATTTGCTAGTTGAGTCGTATATCCTTCAAGATCTTTTTGTAATGATTGTATTTTCAGCTTTTTTCCTTCCAAAAGATTTTTTTGATTAGAATAGTCATTTTTTGCTTGAACTGTGTCATAAATTAGTCTCTTATCACTCTGCTGAGCTATTTTTAGATAATTTGCTCTGACCATAAGATCAGAAATATTATTTGATGAAAGTAAAGTCTGAAAATTATTAGCTGATCCTGCTATATACGTTGCCCTTATTCTATTTATTAGAATTTCTGTTATGCCACTTAATGAGTTGTCCAATTTTTCTACTTTGTTATCAGCAATATCAATATCTAAAGTTATATCCGTTATCTGTTGTTTCGAAGATTCTATCTTTAAAGTTGTTAGTTCTATTTGATTGTCCATCACTTGAATTTGAGATGATAGAGTCTTAGCTTGTCCCTGAAGTTCCGAAATTTTACTTTGATATTCATTAATCTGCTTTTGTAATTCGCTTGTTTTTGAAGCTTGCTCAGGAGAAACAGAAGGGGTAATAGACTGCGCATAAACAAAATTTAGTTCACTAAAAAATATAAGATTAATAGCAATGATTATTATTAATTTAAATTTGGACAGCATTGTGAATTACCTGATTTGAATTATTTAGATTTTCTAGTGTTTAAATAGAAACCGATTGAAATTATAAACAAAGATATAACTAAGAATCCTAATAAAACCATGTCATGGAATAATCTTGATTCAATCCCAAATACTGCCGGACAACCAATATTACCACAAAACGGAGTTCCCCCAAACTCATCTCTAATTTTAAACTGAACTAAAGATAAAACTATAAGGATGGAAGAGATGGAAATTATTAATTTTTTTCTAGTCATAGCTCGGCGTCTATTTTGCCTTTAAACTCCTCGTAACTCATTACATTCCCTGCAAACATGCCATTGATATAGAATGTTGGAGTTCCATTAACACCTATCTCAATTCCTTCCTGCTTATCTCTATTGGCTTTTTCATTATATTTGCCACTCTCAAGAACTGCTTTAAACTTTTCTATATCCAGATCCAACTCCTGTGCATATTTAATAAACAATTCTGTTTGAGGCTCTTTTTTTTCGCCCCAATCGAGCTGGTCCTCAAATAATTTGTCATGATATTCCCAATATTTTCCTTGTTCTCCTGCAGCCTCTACCGCATTAACTGCGAGAAGGGAATTATTATGATTTGGGAAATTTCTTACAACAAAATTTACTTTTCCTTCGTATTCTTTAAGAATCTGTTTAGAAACAGGGTGTACTGCCTTACATGCTTCGCATTCATAATCAATAAACTCTACGATCGTTACTTTAGCATTCGGAACTATTATTTTTTGACTGTCTTCTCTAATAAGCTTTTTAGGATCAATTTTTTGGGTCGCAAGCTGAGGGCTTTTTGATGATGGCACAGAATCTTTACTTAAAAAGAAAATTGCACCTCCTAGAATTACTAGCGTAATAAATCCTAAGCTCAATAATGCTTTTGCTTCACCACTTATGTTCATTCTTCTTGGACCTTTCTATAAATAAGCATACAAATAGTTATTACAGCAAAAGCTGTTAATGATAGGAATGGAATAGTAATAAATCCAAACCATGCAAAAAACTTCGTAGTGCATGAGATACCTAACTGACACGGTTTTATAGCTTCAGGAATTAAACCATAGTAAAGTAGGTTGTGATATCCTGAAATTACGAGTCCCGTTATGCTTAATGGCAGAACATACCTATAAATCCGTTTATTTTTTTCGAGAATTCCAACAGCAATAATTACAACTAGCGGATACATTAATATCCGCTGATACCAACACAACACGCATGGAGTAAACTTCATTATTTCACTAAAGAAAAGGCTGCCTGACATTGCAACTAGAGCCTGAATCCAGGCAATATATAATATATTTTTTTCTAAAAATTTTGTCATTTTCATTCTCTTGCTAATTCTGCATCATAATTATCATCAATACCTCTAATAATAGTGACCAGTTTTTCAACTGATGTTACCTCAGGATCAAAAGTCACTTCAGTTACTTGCTTAGCATAGTTAGTTTTAGATTCTTTAACTCCTTCCGAATCTTCAAGCTCACCATCAATATTCATTGCACAACTTGTACAATGCATCCCAAAGATATTTAGCTTAATTTTGTTCATAATTATATTACATTTATTGTTCCACGAAACATTCCCATACTGCACATAAAAGCAAGTTGTGTTCCAGGTTCATTAGGAGCCGTAAAAGTGATTGTATCTGAATTACCCGTTGTTACGATTTTCTGAATGTTAAATTTCGGTATCGTAAAAGCCTGAGCGCAACCTCCTCCACCATTATTTACCAAACGAAGCGTAACTTTTGATCCTGCTTTTACAGTTAAATTATCAGGGGTATATCCATTACCGTTTATCGTAATTGTTGCGTCAGTTACAGGATTTCCAGCTTTTAATCCTGAGGAATTAAAATCTTTATCACAAAAACTTATCGTGCAGTAAAAACTAGACCACGCATTTTCTAGAGTAAAATTGCTTCCAGTAAGAGCTAGGGCATTATTCATATTAAAAACTGCAAGAAGAATAAGAGCATAAGCAGCCAACTTCATAAATCTTTTCTGCATAGCTTCTCCTAATCTTGTTGCCATATACCCTAAAATAAAAAATAGAGGTGAAGTACCTAATACAAAAGCAAACATTATGGCTGCTCCTGAAAGCGGATTACCTGATGCGATTGCCAACGCCATCATAGCTTGAGTAGTTCCGCAGGGTATAAATACTGTAAATGCTCCAAGTATTGCAGGAGCAAATATACTTTTACTTTTTGATTCTTTTCTAACTAAACGGGTTAAAAAACGAGGAGGTTGAATAATAAAATATCTAAATATCGGATGTACATTAAGTAACGCAAGTGCTGTACCTATCATAAAAATTGCCACAGCAATCTGAAGAAGAACATTTGTCGTAAGAGACATTTGGAAAAAAGATCCAAACCATCCAAGAAAAAACCCCAAAAATGTATATGCGACGAGTTTTGCAAGAACAAATGCAAGGATAGGAAGAGCATTACCTGTTTTTTTTGTTTTATCTTTTAACTTTTCTTCCTCTCGCTGCGCAATAGTAGTCGCAAGAAGTCCACCTTGTACTGCCAAACACGTAAGTGCTCCAGCAAAAAGTCCTGTTAAGAATATTGTTAATAAACTCATAATTTATTTTAATTGTTTATCAATTTCAGTTTGAAATTCACTATAAGGCTGGGCTCCTATTATAGGTGTGCCAGTAATGACTCCGTCAGAACTTGATTTTCCTATAAAAAACGATGGCGTACCAGTTGCTCCAACAGATGATGCATCAGCTAAATCTTTGTCTACTTCTTTCTTATATTTCTCAGAATCCAAACATGCTTGCAATGCTGCTCCACTCAAACCAATATCATCTGCAATAACAGAAAGGTCTGTTAAAGCTATTCCGGCACCATTAGACGTGGTTCTCTTAAAAATCTCGTCATGATACTTGAAGTATGCGTCATCTCCACCTTGCTCTCTTGCGCACTCTGCTGCCTGTGCTTCCTTATGGGCATTTGCATGAAAACTTAATGGCAAATCCCGAACAACATATTTTATTTTTCCTGTGTCTATATAGTTTTTCTTAATTTCAGAAAATGTTTCATCAAAATATCTCTTACAGAATGGACATTCATAATCTGTAAAGTCTATCATGGTAACCTTAGCATCTTTATTACCTAGAATTGGATCATCATCTATCGATACTTTTTTAGGCGTAGTATCTTCAGGGGGATTTGCTTGAGAATCTCCAACTGCCTGCGGATCAGCTTGAATACTATTGCTTGATCCATTTGAATCTTCTAAGTAATTTACCTTTGTCCAAAGAGATCCTATTACAAAAGCTGCTAACACAAGCAATATCATTAAAATATACTGGATTTTGTTAGTTTTATTTATAGCAGGGGATAAACTCTTAGTATCTTTATCGTCAACTAAACTATTTGTTTTAAATTTAGGTATTAGTCTTTTCATATTCTTACTACGTATTGTAGTAGTAACTATTTTGCTTTGTCAAGAGCAATAATATTTAGATATTCTCTATCTAATGCGCTGGGGTAAAAAGTTGCTCGGATTGTAAAGATTTATTATTTACTTCAGGTATTTCCGAATAAAATTTTTCTAAATTCTTTGGATCAGAACATGAATTTTTACAATTTCCATCAGCGCAAAGCATTATTACATCATGATTTTCATGATGTAATTCTCTTGCGTGAACAGGTAAAACAAAGACTGCAGTCAAAATTGCAAATGAAATCATGCTAAGTACTAGATTTTTAAAATTAAGCCTTCTTTTTTTATATGGTTTATTAAGTAATGAAAAAATTCTTGGTTCCAACGTATCATGATCTGCAATAGCAGCAACTACAACCATTTCAACAGTTGGAAAAGCGATAAGCTTCCTAAGTGCCGAAATAAGGACATTCTGATCTCCTACTTTAGCGATAGAAAACTTATCCGCATCTATCTCTCTTTCAATTCTATATTTTTTTATCAAATCTCCTACAATTGGAAAAAATGGGAAGAGGGAGTATGCAACTGAGGCAACGGTCATTATAAAGGTATCATTTCTTTCAAGATGATACTGCTCATGCCTTAATACAGCTTCAAGCTCTCTCATTGTCAAGCCAGAAGAAAGACCTGTTGAGAAATAAATTTTAGGTTTTCTAAATCCCAAGCAAAACGCAAATCTTTTTTTTGATTTTATTAACACAGCTTTATTTTGTAAACCCAAATTCGATAAGAAGATATTTGTATTTTTATCAGAGATTGCATCTTTTTTTAGCTTAATCCTAAGATCATGAACTTTAATGTTCAAAACGAAAAATTTTAAAAATGAAATTACTAAAATTACTGAAAGAAACAAGAAGGGAATTATGCTTAGATAAAAAGGGATGGGAATCATCTTTGCATCAACCAATAATGATTGACAGTAGTAAGTTACATGACCTATAAGCGGAAACAGCTTTTGAAATGTCAAAAATAGGACCATTCCTAATAAAATAAGAAGCCCTAAAAATGTAACTAAATTTCTATTTATTATTCTCATCATACTCATCAAGAATTTTTAAAAAATATTTTCTTTTTTCGGCAGGTAATTCATCTATACTTTCCGCGAATGAAGCTACCGCTGTATCTCCATATGAATTAATAAAATTCTTTATAAATGATTTGGCAACATTTTTAGTATATTTTTCTTTTGAAACTTTAGGCGAATAAATATGTCCGGTGGCATTTTCTTTTCGAATGAGTAATCCTTTGTCGTAGAGTCTTTGAAGAATTGTTGCTACAGTTGTGTAAGCTAGCTTCTTGTCTTTCTCAAGCTCAATAAGTACATCTCGGACAGAGCAACTTTTACGCTCCCAAACAATGTCCATTATACGTTGCTCAAGTTCACCTAAAGAAGTCGATTTCATAATACTACATATTGTAGCAGGTTAGATAAAAAAATCACTATTTTAAATATTTATCAAAAAAGTTGATCGTTCTTTCAGAAATCAAATCCCATCCCAAGTTTTGAAAGTTGTGATCTTGCCCTTTATATTCAAAGTATTCTATCTGCTTATTTTCTTTTTCTAAAGAGTTTAAAAGAGTGATGCTTGTTTTAGGATCAACTTCTGCATCTAATAATCCTTGATGCAAACTAACTGGTAATAAAATATATTTAAGATTATCCATAAGATCAACATCTGAAGTATGACCACCACCGAGCGTTGGCGCCCAAAGGACTAATGCTTTTATTTTGTTTGTAGCTTCAACGGTTCGTAGAGACACCTCTCCACCCATGCTATGGCCCCACATGCCAACACGGGTTGGATCTGCTTTCTCTATATTCTCTACAGAAGCAATTAAATTGAGCACGTCTATTGCGTATTCTGGTTGATGACCTCCACCTTCTCCTTCAGATTCTCCATGCCCGCGATAATCTGAAGCTAGAGTTATATAGCCATTATTTGCCAAAATTGTTGCCATTCCATTGGTCCCATCTCCAGTTTTAAATGTACGAATATTATAATAACCATGATTGAGAAGAATTATGGGAAAGGGCCCATTTCCGTCTGGAATATTCATTGCAGCATAAATTTTGAGATTATCAGATGTGTATGAAATTATATATGGAGTAAAATTAGATTTTTTTGGAAGTTTTTTCTCAATTGTTATTTCTCCTTTGTTAAATTTGCGTAGACGCAGTTGTTCAATAAATGAATTTTCATCTTTAGTTGTAGCTTCTTGTAAGGTGCTATTTACTAATGAAGTGTTCTTATTGGTTGTTTTAAAGCCTTCCGTTGATAAATTTGTCTTTTTCCAATAAAAAAAGCCACCAGCAATCATCACTACCAATATTACTAATAAAATATTTCGCAACTTCATCATTATAAATTATCGAACTTTGTTCCATGAAATCCCTTCATCTGTACTTTTATAAATACTGTTTTTATCTGTGAGCAGGTAAAGCATTTCAGGTTGTTTTTTGTTAAACGCTATATAAAGCGGCGTTTCTTGGGCAAAATTTACTTCAATTTTTTCCCATGATTTCCCCCCATCTTTACTTTGCATAAGCTGTTGATCTTGGGAATAAATGAGTACCTGCTGAGGATTTTTGGGATGTATAGCAATTGCAGTTACGAGATCATCCAATAATTTATTCCAGGCATCACCTTTATTTGTACTTACCATTAGCCCCTGCTGACTTGCTGCATAAACAATGTTCTCATCATTTGGATCAGCTGCTAGACTTACAATAGGAAAAGTAGCACTCTTTACTATCTCCCAGTTTTTTCCTTCATCAGTAGTTCTTTGCAATTCTCCCATAAATGTACCATAAATAAGATTTGGATTTGGGGGACTGACAGTCATTGTATGATAATCAACAGGTCCATTAATTCCATCTGATATTTTCTCCCAACTTAACCCACCGTCTTCACTTTTTTGAAATCCTAAATTTCCACCTGTTTGCGGATGTCCACTGCTAAAATATACTTTGGGATTAGTGGGATGTGCTGAAAAACCCATCAAATCGTCCTCAACGGTACCGATTCGAGAAAGTATTGAGTCATTTTGCAAGACCAATAATCCGTGATGGGTAGCAATATACAATTTACTTCCATCCACTACATCAACGCTTAATCCATGTGCATGCGATATGGAATCAACAGGAGTAAGTTGATTTTCTGATATCAGCGTGTTGGATGATTGACTATTTGTACTTTGCTTATTCTTGTCTCTGGAACTTGCTACAACAATTCCAATCACTAACAGTAATGTTATTCCAACTACACCATAAATAATATATTTATTTTTCATAATTATATTTTGTACTCATTCTTCATAGAAAATGATATGTTACCTCGCATAAAAAAACAAACGACAAATGATAATAAAAATATCAATATTGTAAAGCCAACATATGGTAGAAAATAGATTAATCCAGAAACTAAGAAAAATCCTGTTGTAATAACCAACGAATTTATAAGTCTTCTGTGTAAAATAAAAAAGTTACTCATATTTTAGATTTCTTTAAAAGAAGAGAATTTGTTATAACTGAAACGCTGCTAAATGCCATTGCAGCTCCTGCAATAGCAGGACTAAGCATAACTCCTGTAAATGGATACAAAATTCCAGCGGCAATTGGTATACCTATAATATTATAGAAAAATGCCCAGAAAAGATTTTGTTTTATTACACGCATAGTTGATCGAGATAGCCTTATAGCTTTGGGTAATTTTGAGATATTACCACCAAGAAGGGTAATTCCCGCTGATTCAATTGCAACATCTGTCCCTGTACCCATCGCAACTCCAACATCAGCAGTAGCAAGCGCCGGAGCATCGTTAATACCATCCCCAACCATTGCCACCTTGTATCCTTCATCCTGTAACTTCTTAACCTCGTTTGCTTTATCTGCTGGGAGAACTTCAGCAATTACTCGATCAATCCCTACTTGCTTTGCTATATGCTCTGCAGTACGACTGTTATCTCCAGTTAACATAGCTACTTTTATACCAAGGTCATGTAATGCTGATACTGCTTCTTGTGCATCATCTTTTATCGTATCGGCAATAGCAATATACGCAAGAATTCCTTTTTTAGTTGCAAGAATTACTGGTGTTTTCCCCTGTGAAGTCATTTTCTTAATAAGATTAGCATCAACTTTTAATCCCAAATCTTCTACTAGCTTAAGATTTCCAGCAAAATATTGCACCCCAGCAATCGTCCCTTCGAGTCCTTTCCCTTCTAGTGCTTTAAAGTTTGAAACCGACAATAAGTCCACCTTGTCTTCATTTGCCTTTTCTACAACAGCTTGAGCCAATGGGTGTTCTGATTGTTTTTCAAGAGATGCAAGAAGCTGCAGCACCTTTTTCTGCGCTATTTTTGCAGTTACATTAACATCAGTAACTGCAGGCTTACCATTGGTTATAGTTCCTGTTTTATCCATTACAACAAAGTTAATACTTTGGAATTTCTCAAGACTTTCTGCATTTTTAATCAAAATTCCATTCTGTGCTGCCTTTCCAACTCCAACTATTACCGCTGTTGGGGTTGCAAGTCCCATTGCGCAAGGACAAGCAATGACAAGAATACCAACAAAACTAATCAAACCAAGTGAAAATGCCTGTGAAATTGGCATAAATTGAGAACCAATAATAATCCATATAAGAAACATAACTACTGCAAAAACCAAAACAATAGGAACAAAAACACCAGATACTTGATCTGCAATTCTTTCTATAGGAGCCTTTGATCCCTGTGCTGACTCAACCATTTTGATAATTTGCGATAACACCGTTTGCTCGCCTACTTGAGTCGCTTTCATCTGAAATGCACCATATTTATTCATCGTTGCACCAATCACAGAATCTCCAGCAACTTTATCTACAGGAATTGGTTCACCGGTAATCATTGATTCATCAACTGAAGATTTGCCAGAAATAATCTCACCATCTATTGGAATTTTTTGGCCCGGTTTAACAATTAAAATATCACCGACTACGACTTGCCCTATTGGGACCTCTAACTCTTTTCCGTCACGGATTACTACAGCAATTTTTGCACTAAGACCTAACAATTTTTCAATTGCCGCACCAGTTTTTAGTTTTGATTTCGCTTCAAGATACTTTCCCAACGTAATAAATCCGATAACGACAATCGTAACATCATAATATAACCCTTCAGGCGCATTCAAAAAAATCTTTATTTCAGGGAAGAACAGCATTATGCTACTGTAAAAATATGCAACAAGAGTACCGATACCTACTAATGTATCCATATTGGCAACTCTATATTTGATAAAACGAGTGACACCTTCTATAAATGGTTTCCCAATCCAAAACATCACAGGTGTTGCTAAAATAAATGAAGCAATGTTAAAAGCATCCATAGAAAGTGGAAAAGTAGGCAAAAAAGCGACACGCTGCGAAAGGATTTCCCAGAGCATAAGAATAAATACGATTATTGCTATCGGCATGACAAATATGGTTTTTTGTCGCATTTCTTCCAACTCTTTAAGCTTCTCTTCTTTTGATTGAGATGTTCCTAAATGCTCTGAATGATCCATACCAGCTTGCTGACTATGATCCATCGTTTTATGCTCTGCGTGATTTTCTGTATTTACGAATGAGTACCCAAGTTTATTTATTTCGCGATTCATTGTATTTACTGAAACTTGAGATGGATCATATGCGACTGAGGCTTTTTCAGTTGCAAAATTAACTTCACAACTCGATATACCTGGGAGCTTTTTTAACTTTCTTGTAATAATTGCACTACAACTTGCGCAATGCATACCTTTTATCTGAAACGTATTTGTTTCCATTTTTTAAGGTGTCCCTCCAGACTTATGTGACCATAAACTAATTCCATTTGGCATTCTACCTACTTTTATTTTTGTAATTTCTTTATCGGTTGCAGTACTAATAACTGAAACATCATCGCTCAAAAGATTAGAAACATATACTCTTTTTCCATCAGGAGAAACAACTACGCCATGGGGTGCAACTCCAGCTTTAATAGTCGAAGCGATTTGTCTTGCCTGTACATCAATCTTATATACAAAATCGCTTGTTGGCTTCTCAAAATAAAATCCTTGATCGGCTACATATAAATACTGGCCATCTGGCGTAGCGTATAATTGTATTGCGCCTTCAGCTCCAAATGGCAAATCTACATAGAAGACCTCCTCTGTAAGAGAATCGTAAAAAGCTATCTGTTTTGTGTCGTAAACAGAGGCTGCAACATAGTTAGTATTAGGAATAACTGCTGTCTGTACTGCACTACCAGAAAGTGAAATTGTTTTTACTTCATTTGTTCTAGTGTTAACTAATCCAATTCCTTTACCACCTATAAGAGCGACATATGCTCTCATATCGTCTCCTGAAAGCCTAAGACCATGCGGTTGTGTATCTTTAGCGAAAGCTATCGTTCTCTCTATATTATATGTCTCTCCATTGATTTTATAGACCAATCCTGATTCCTGGGCAGTTGCAAATATACTTTTCCCATCACGAGTTATTACTACATGAGCTAAATGTTGATCTATTCCTATGTCAATACGCTTGACTATCACATCTCTTTGAGGATCAATAATAATTATCTGATCTGGAAATGCCTTTTCTACTTCTTTCTCAGAATTATTGCTTTCCTCTCCATGCTCTTCAAGTCCCATGAAGTTTGCTGTTACCCATATACTCTTACCATCTGGGGCTACCTGAACATTGTGTGCAATGTATTTCTTCTTCATATCTCCTCCTGAGTCAGTAATATCAATATTGCCAAGTAGCGAATTATCACTCGTATCAATTACAGCGACTGCTCCACCCTCTTCTAAAGCAACATATAGTTTTTCAGCAGCTTGATTTTGTTTTACGGACGAGCTGCTTGGGGATGCAATTTGATCCGAAATAAAAGCAAATCCTAGAACAATCACAACAAAGATAAAGGAAATAATTACATATGTGTATTTTGATAATTGCATATAATTTATTTTTAAGTTTTAACTAGTTATCTCCTTGGAAGAAGTGCATTTCTTATTGCACCTCTCCTAAAAAGATTACTGAGAATAACCCCAATCAGCATACCATTGCCTCATCTGGTCAATTTCATCTGTCTGAGCAGTTATTATGTCGTCTGCTAACTTCTTCATTTCAGGTCTTTGTGTCCCTCCTTTAAGCATACTTGCCATCATCACAGCCATTTGGTGATGTGGAATCATATCTTCTATGAACGCTTTATCAAAGTCCTCTGTATTTTCAAGTCTTGTCATGTCAGTATCGTTACCCATCATTCCCATGTGCATACTGTTTCCCATTCTCATTCCGTGTTGATTCATGACATTATTTCCTTCAGGAACATCTTTGCCAAACCAAGCTATGTACCAATCTTTCATTTGGTTAATTTCTGCTCCTTGAGAACTAATGATATTTTCTGCTAACTGTTTTATTTCAGGCCTCTGTGCTTTTTCCTGAGCAAGTTCTGCCATCGTTATTGCATCTTCGTGATGTGGAATCATTTGTTCTATAAAATGTGCGTCGATTGTATTAGAATCCTGCACTGTGCTTAGCTGATTTCCATTTTTATAACCCATCATTCCCATCACATTCGCATTATTTGAATTAACAATTATCATAGTAGTAATCCATACAATTAACCCTCCAACAATTAACCCTCCAATTCCATACATTAGTTTATCGTTTTTCATATTCTCACCCCCTTATCTTATTAAGATTAAATACCCATATTCATATTTATGCACCTATGATTCAACAACGCTTACGACACCTCCAAAGCCGGGATTTATATGATCATGAAATTCCCATTTACCCTTTTTGTCAAATACATATCTATAAATTGCACTTTTTTTGTAAGCTCTAAATTGATCAAATGTTGGTAATATGGTGTGTTGTGGATGAGACATAGACGCAACCCACATATCTGTACTACTCTCATTTATAAATTCAACCGTACTACCAACTGGAACATCTACTTTATCCGGCACAAATCCTTTATCCGTATAACGAATTTTCGCCATAGTTTTTGCGCCTTTCATTGCATGAGTCATTCCAGCAGATTCTCCTTCAGTAATACTTGTTGGTAATGATTTACCTGATTTTACGTATCGGGCCGTCATAAAACCGTTTTCATCAATTGCTGGCATGTCAAGATCGTTAAATGTACTGTCATTTGCATAATCCTCATAAATCATGACAATCAGCTCTTGATTTGCAACTTTAGCATTTCCTAGTGGAATCTCTACATTTTTATGCATGCCTTTTTGTAATGGTCGACTCATTTCAATAACTTGACTCAACTTACCATCATTCATTTGTCGAACTACAAGAAAACCGTTCTTTTGTAATATTGCACTTGCAACATTTACCTTATCTTTAGGTTTTTGGGGAACAACCACAAGATTTTTTGTATTTTGACTATTAACCTTTTCTCCTCTATCTTGAGACCGAAGTGTTTTTGTCGATGGCTTACTTTTATTCAGAAAAATAAAAACTACTGAAACCGTTACTGCTAGAAACCCACAAAAAACGATAAAAAATTGTAGTGCTTTCATTATTGTCTTTTTTTAAAAACCTCCATTATTTCATTAATTGATTTATCAGCTTCTCCTTTTTTAATCGCATCCGAAACGCAAGACTTAAGGTGATTTTCAAGAAGTAGGTTGCCCGTTTCTTTAAGTCCTGATTCAACTGCCTGAATTTGATGAATAACATCAATGCAATAAGCATCTTCATCCATCATCTTAATGACTTTATCGAGGTGTCCTCGTGCAATCTTGAGACGGTGAGTAATTCTTTCGTGTGTGTCTTTTGGTCTGTATGCCATATATCCCCCTATGAGGGATATATTAAAGATTTACGAAATGAAAGTCAAGAGTTCTTAACAATAAATATTTTTATATCTTTTAACTATTGACATATAAATCAACCTCTGATATAAATTGATCCAATTAAATATTGTTTGTTCTAGAAACTGCTTGGGGGCAGTTTTTTGGTTTTGAAAGGAGGTGAGAATATGAAAAAGTTAATCATAATTCAATCTGTTTTTATTACTTCATTAATAGTCGCTACTCCTGCGCTCGCTCAAACCACTGGAGGAGACGTTACAAGAATTCAAAATTTCATTCAAAGCATAATTGGTATTTTTGTAACTCTTTCTGGACTTATCGCAACTGGATTTTTTGTATATGGAGGAGTTCGCTATATAACAAGCTCAGGAAATCCTGAAGCACTAGATTCAGCAAAAAAAACTATTTTATATTCATCAATTGGTCTTGCTATAGTTCTAGGAGCGTTCGTTTTAAGTAATATAGTCACACAGGTTGCAACAACAGCTTTTGGTTCAAGTTCTGGTCTATAGAAATTAGAAAGGAACTTATGAAATTATTAAAAATTGCTGGCTTTTTAGCTACAATATTTTTTATATCTGCCAATCCTGCATTCGCTGCAGGAGGAAACCTTGCGACTTTTACTTCTCAAACTCTGAATACATTAATAATCTTTGCCACTCTTGGAGCAACTTTCTTCTTAATAAAAGGTGGATATTCATACATCACTTCTGCTGGTAAGCCAGAAGCTTTAGAACACGCCAAGCTAACTATAAGAAATGCTGTAATAGGCTTAGTCTTAGTTTTAGGTGCATCTCTAATTACTTCTCTTTTAACCAATGCATTTAATACACCAACTGGTAATTTTACTTCGACTCAAATAGCGCTCTCCCCAATTGTGCCTGCTACTCCTTCAAACGGATTAACGCAGGTACTTTTAGACGCTATTGCAGGATTTTTACAAAACATAGTACAAAGCGCAACTAAGCCTCTTGTTGATGGAATAATTAGCTTTTTAACTACTACCCCCTCTTTAACTTCAAATTCAGTAATATTTAATTTTTGGCTTGTAATAGTAGGCATCACTGATGCACTTTTTGCAATAGTTATTGCTCTTCTTGGACTTCATATTATGAGCGCTTCCACTTTTGGATTTGATGAGATTGAATTTAAACATCTTCTCCCTCGTATTGGACTTGCATTTTTACTTGCTAATACTTCAATCTTTTTAGCAAATTGGGTTATTCAAGCTGCGAACGCATTAGTAAACGCACTAATAAATTCATTTGGAGGGATTGAAAGCGCTTGGATTTTAAACGCATTTAATCCGGCATCACTAATAGCTGGAACAACTTCTATAATTACTCTTATTTTTATGATTATTTTTGTAATTCTTGCAGTAGTGCTTATTCTCTTCTACATATCTCGTCTTATTTTAATTTCGCTTGGAGCTGTTCTCTCTCCACTCATTTTTCTTCTTTGGATAATACCAAGATTCTCTGATTTTGCTGAAATTACAATTAAAACATATATAATCACTGTCTTTTCTACTTTTGTTCACGTTGTAATAATTCTTTTAGCCTCTGCTTTTCTTACCATTCCAGGGCAAAGGGGAACGAATTCTCTGATTTCAATTCTCGTTGGGATTGGCTTACTTTTTACTCTTCTTAAAACTCCTGGAATTATGATGCAGATGGTTTTCTATAACTCAGGACGAGGTATGGTAAAAAAAGTTGGAAGTCAGATTATTAATGTGATTTCAACTCAAAAAGCATCCGAAGCAGTTACCGGAGAAATTGTAAAAACCCCAAGAAAGGTTATTGCAGCATGAGAACTCGAATAATTCCAGCTCAAATTACTACAGTCGAGGACAAAATTGCTGGAAATCTTAGTTTAACTCAGCTTTTGCTTTTAGTTTTTCCTGCTTTTATTTCGGCTTTAGCATATATCGTTCTCCCTCCAATACTTTCCTTTTCAATTTATAAGCTACCTATAATTTTTATCTCAATTTTCATTTGCTGTACTCTCGCTATACGAATCAAAGACAAATTAATCCTTAATTGGATTACTATATTTATTTCTTACAATGTCAGGCCAAAGTTTTATGTATTTAATAAAAATGATGCTTATCTAAGAGATATAGATTTACCATTAAATAAAAAATCACGACCAATTTTTAGAAAAAAAGTTACGCGAAGTGCAAAAAAAGTAATCCCAACCATAAGTCCTAATGAACTTGTAAGACTTGATGATTTAATAAGTAATCCGAGATATAGATTTAGCATTAAAAATAGCGGAAAAGGAGGTATGCATGTTGCTTTTGAACAAGAACAAAAATAAAACATCGTCAAGACAGCAAATTCAAATAAAAGAAGTGCGAGATGGAATTTTGATACTACCAAAGAGTGAATTTCGAGTAATTATCGAAACTTCTTCAATAAATTTTGAATTAAAAAGCGAAGAAGAACAAGATATATTAATTGATAGTTTTCAAAACTTTCTTAATTCCCTTCCGGGAAAGCTTCAGGTACTTGTTAGAGTAAGAGAAATTGATATTGAGAGTTATCTTGAACAAATAGGAAAAAGTAAGGAGATTGAAAAAGAAAAAATATATAAGATGCAAATTGACAATTACAGTTCTTTTATTAAAAACCTAGTAACGGGTAATAAGATATTATCCAGACGCTTTTATATTGTTATTTCATATGAACACACTGATAAAAACAAGGAATATTCAATAATAAAAGAGCATATGTATCTGCAAAGAGATCTTGTTGGAAGAGGTCTTGAAAAACTTGGAATGAAAGCAAGAGTCTTAGACAGCCTTGAAGTATTAGATTTATTCTATAGCTTTTATAACCCAAATCAAATCAAAACACAGCAGCTAAAAGAGCAAACTATAGAAATGTTACTTAAGAATTAATATGCAAAACCTTAATAAACAATTTAATAAACTACCATCCAAGTATTCAATACCATATTTTGGAAAGAAAGGTAGAAAAGCGAAAAAAGCGCAACTGCTTAGAAAGTCTTTTGAGTATAACTTTGGTGAACAGGATCAAGTTGATTTAATCTCATACTCTGGTCTTGAAGAAAATGGTACCTATCTTAAAATAGGAGATAAATATGTTCGAACATTATTTATATCCGCCTTTCCCTATATAGCCTCTACTGGATGGCTAAATATGCTTATTAATTTTAATCATGATATTGATATCTCCTATCATATTGAACAAGTTGACCCGCTTGTTGCTTTACCTAAACTAAATAGAAAAATAACAGAGCTTGAATCTACAAAAAGAGCCATGCAAAAAAATGGCAAAATAATTGGTTCTGAAATAACAGATCCATTAGAATCGGCAATTCTTTTGAAAGATAAAATTCAAAGAGGTCAAGAAAAACTTTTTCAAATATCAATCTACATGGGTTTAAGCGCCGACAGTCTAGAGCAACTAAACAAATTAACAACCATTCTCGAAACAGCAATGTCCACTCATCTTTTTTATATAAAGACAGCAGCTTTTCAACAACTTGAAGGCTTGCAATCTGTTCTTCCCCGTTCTGAAAACAAGCTTAATCAAAAAAGAAATTTGGATTCCTCATCAGCTGCTCTAACCTTCCCTTTTGTTTCATCAGAACTCGTTCAAGAAACAGGAATATTATATGGAATTAACAAATCAAATAATTCATTAGTTATCGTTGACAGATTTTTACTTAATAATGCAAATAGCATTATTTTTGCTCAATCTGGAAGCGGTAAAAGCTATGCTGCAAAAGTTGAAATACTTCGTCAACTTATGCAAGGAACACGCGCAATTATTATCGATCCTGAACGCGAATATAAACAGCTTGCAGAATCAGTTAATGGAACTTATATAAAACTTTCTGCAAAATCCCATGAAAAAATCAACCCATTTGATTTTTCTCTTACTTCAAACAATGATGGCGGTGATCTCGTTGAGCATATTCAAGATCTAACAGAAATTATTTCCCTTCTTGTTGGCTCTCTTACTACAGAAGAAAAAGCAATTGTAGACAAGGCAATAATTCAAACATACAAAGAGCATGGTTTTTCACTTAATGCCAAGAATATTTCAAAAAAAGACAAAGAATTTCCACTTTTAAAAGATTTCTATAAGGTGTTAAAAGACATGAAGCAAAAAGATCTTAGCAATAGACTGGAACGCTTTGTAAAAGGCTCTTTGTCATCTGTTTTTGACCAACAGACCAATATTGAGATTAATAATAGACTAGTGGTTTTTGATATTAAAGATTTGAATGAATCACTTCGACAAATTATGATGATGGTAATTGCAAACTTTGTAAATTCCCAGGTTAAATCAAATCCTCAAAAAAGAATATTAGTAATTGATGAAGGATGGATGCTTCTTGAACATCCAGAAAGTGCAAGATTTATTTCAGGCCTAGTTAGACGAGCAAGAAAATATTATCTAGGCGTAACAATTATTACGCAGCAAGCAAATGATTTTCTCACCCAAGAATATGGAAGAGCAATTGCAAGCCAATCCTCCCTTAGAATTCTAATGCGCCAAGATACGACAACAATTAAAAAAGTCGCACAAGAATTTAAATTAAGTGAATATGAAGAACACTTTCTTTTAACTTGCGATCGTGGAGAGGGATTAATTATAGCCGATCAAAATCATGTAGCCTTAAAAGTTGTTGCATCAGAAAAAGAACATCCACTGCTTACGACAGATCCTAAGGAGATATATTTAATCTAGTGAGTCCACTTCTAATTTCTACTATCTGGTCTTTTAAAAAAGAACTTATAATTGTTTCCTCAGCATTCCTAATAACTCTTTTAATTCCGGTCGTTGCTGTAATTCTTTTGACTAATTCAGGTATTGATATAATTTCCGACAGGCTTGCAACAAAAAACTTACAAACTCAGACAGTTACGATTCATGATCCAGCAACCGGAAAAATAATTAGCACTATAAATGTTAATACCTCTTGGCCTACAAATGGCGTAGTTACATTAGAATTTGGAGAGCCAAATCTACCCTATCAACTTTTCCATTCTGGAATTGATATAGCCAGTCCAAACGGAAAAGTGGGAAATCCAGTCACAGCTCTCATGCCTGGAAAAGTCATTTATGCAGGAGAGATATCTTGGGGGTTTGGAAAACATATAATAATAGATCACGGAAACAACGTAACCTCAATTTATGCCCATCTAGATAAAATTTACGTAGCTAAAGATCAAGAAATTAAAACTACAGATCAAGTAATAGGACTTGAAGGGGAAACCGGATGGGCAACTGGTCCACATCTCCACTTTCAGGTAAATGTTTTCGGAATACCCGTTAACCCAAGAACTTTTTTATCGGGAAACCCAAATTAATAAATACCTATGTTATAATATCGATATATGAATAATCCTAAATTCAGAAAAGAAGTAGGAGAAAGAATAAAAGCAGCTAGATTAAAAGCTAAACTCACTCAAGCAGAAGTGGCTAAAAAAGCCGGAATAAATACAAATTATTATTCTGTAATAGAACGTGGAGAAGTAAATACAACTCTTGAAAAATTACAAAAAATAAGTAAAGCTTTGGGGCTAGACGTTTCAGATATAACTAAGACTAAATAAATTTACCAAGCTTTAGGAAATTAAACATTTCCAAAGTAAATTCCTCACTTTCTATTCTTCTCATAATTTCTCTACTTTTTATTTGAGATAAAATATTAAGACTTCCTTCCCAGAGTATTTTTCGATCCAATATTGCCAACTTTCTGTGATGATTTCCAACACATATAAAGGTTTGTACGCCCATAGTTTCAAATTCGACAATTGCCTGCTCTGATTGGCTTTGTAATGACTCAGAATGTTCCCTTGGATCACGTGTAACAACATAGATTTTTATCTTCTTTTCAATTAATTTTTCGAATATGGGCATTAAGAAGGACATGCGCTCTGAAGTGATATATGGACTTTCTACAATAACCTCGTTCTTACAATTCAGAAGATCTCTAATAAAGATTTTATAAAAAGTCCTTTCATCAAATAAAGCAGAGGAAAACATCACTCATCCTCCTTTTTGGCTTGATAAGCCTCCATTAAGTTGTTAAAATGAGCCAAGAGCGGTTCAAAATAAGAGTCGTCAGGAGTACTAAAAAATATTAAATAGAGGATAAATCTTCCACAAACTTGTTATATAAATACAATTAAAAACTACTCCTACTGCAATAAATAATAAATCATTTTTGGATAATTTAGGTGAAAGCGAAGGGATGAGAATAAGTAATAAAAATGGTAAAAAATCCAATACATATCTATATCCATATTGAGAAAACCCAATACTATAATAAATAAGTATAGGAATTAATAAGGCAATAACTGCAATTACCGCAGAGGACGTATAAATCCCCTTTTTAAAATTAAAAAGTAGCTTTAAAAGTAATGGGGTTGTAAACCAAATTGCCATTCCCCATGGACTGGCTGATAAGTAAGGAAATTTTAAAACAAATCCGAATTGATCGTGTGTTAAGGGTTGAGGTGCCATAACAAGCATGCTATATAAATTTGCGGGAATATGAGACAGACTCATATAACCAAAATCTAAATTATGCGAAAGTGGAAATGCGGCCAAACTAACACTGTGTTCATAGCCTGTATCAAAAAATGAATGGAAACGAATAAAATTGTAGATTGCGAAAATTAGTATAGAAACAAAAATTGGAATTAATATTTTAAATAAATCTTTAAGTGTAAGTCTTTTTTGCCAAAATTCAAAAATAAAGAACACCAAAGCCAAAATTAAATTTGGCCTTGTTAAAAAAGAAAGACCTAGTAATACACCTACAGCTAACATTCTTTTGCTTATTAGATATTCCCTTAATGCAAAAACTATCAGCACAACACCCAAGGCTTGAACTTGATATGCAGAAATATTAATTAATGATGCAGCGAATAACACAGTTGAAAAACAGAAAAACAAAGCAATAAACAAAGCGTCAATTTTTTTAAATTTGAAAAACTTTGCAATTGAATAAACTCCCCCAAAAGAACCAATTAATGCAAATAAACCGAGTACATATTGAGGGAAATTCTTACCGAAAAAAACCACAAACGGCATAAGCGAGATTGAGGCAAAAGGCGCATAAAACAAATAGAATTTACCATTAAATTTAGAGATATCTCCTAATGGCATTTCTTTATTAAATTCATAAGAAACATGACCTTTTACAAATTGACTTGCCATAAGAGACAGAGAGTAATCTTTATTGTGATTTTGACTATAAATAAAAATCAATGCTGCAGAAAAAATAGCAAAGGAGAATAAGATTAAAAAAAGACTTTTTTTATAATCTTTCAGAAAAGATAAATACTTCACAGGTTAATTTTAACTAGTAATACACCCCATGACAAGCCTAAAGCTTGTTTGACCAACTTCTTGAATTGAAGGATTATATGAGGCATCATACATTTTCCCAGACTCTGAGAAACTAAATCCATTTTTCGTGAAATTAACGCCTTTAATATTTTGCCCATCCAGCACTGATGCATCGATAAATTGAGCTGTATCTCTAACTCTTACATTCAGCTTCCCCTCTCCAGCTCCTTGAACTGTTACTAAAGGATCTAGAGGAGCAACAAATAAATCAATACCACTCAAACCAACTGTTTCTCCATTTTCTAAACCTGTTGCAAATTCCACCCAACCAGAACCATTAGCGCAATCTAACATTGCTGGATTTCCCTTAACCTCATAAGGTCTTACTGACAAAGAATTTAAGAGTGGCAGTCCCATTGCTAAAGTTAATTCTGCAGCGAATAACCCACCTGCTATTCCTGTAGCTATAACTCTCGAGGTTTTTGACTCAACAATATTTCGCATGGGGGTATTATAGTTTGTCTGAGGCCAATGTCAATATTATCCAAATAACTCCATTATTGGAGTATGGAAACGATCAGTAACTAGTCTCTCAACTTCAGCAATAGTTTCCTCAATTTGACCGTCTCGATTTGTAACCTTAAAGGGAAATTTTTCTCCAAACTGTTCAGTTAAAATTTTATCTTGAACTCTTCTTGTTTCTAAATCGCCAATTCCGTGTCTTCTACCCTCATACCATTTTCTTTGCGTCTCATCAGATTCAGGAGTAAAGAAAATACACATAGTGCGATCAATTATTCTTTGCGCTGTTTCTGGGTCATAAGCTCTTTTAAGATGCTCAGGTAAAGTTGCTGCGCCTGAGATTTCCATTGTAGAAACTAACGATTTGCCATTCAAAACTTGCTCTAATTCTTGTTTAGTCGTGCCGTATAATCCACCAGGGTATGATACGTACTCAACAAACTCTCCTCTTTCAACCATGCCTTCAAAAGTTACTGGAGTGACAAAATGATAGTCAACTCCATCTACCTCAGGTTTACCATCTGTTTTTGCTTCTAATCTTGGAGGCCTAGAAGTAGTTGTCACAAGTGGTCTTAAATTTGGATATTTACTCAAAAGTCTTTCTCTTGTTTCAGATTTTCCCGAAGCAGTAGGGCCTGTAAGAACAAGCAATGCGCCTAATCTTGATTCTGGAGTTATACCCATAGTATGAAGATTATAGCATAATTCTTACAATTAATTAAGCTTTTGCGCTTTATTTGCTAATGAATACCAAACACCTTCATCCATAATCACATTATCTCTTACTTTTACTGTATCAACTAGCTCTTCACCAGTGGGAAGCTCTAATTTCAATATTCCAAATGTTTCCTGGGGTTTTTTTGCTTCATTTATAGCTTGTTTAATTCCAAATGAATCAAGTTTTTGTTGATCTTCCAGAGCACACGCTACTGCATCAACCTGATCCATGTTATTTTCAATAATTGATCTTGCAGCTGATTCTGCACCATGAGCACCAATTCTTTCTGCAATATGCACATCCCAGCTTGTACCCGATTCTCCAGTAGCATGAGGAGCTAAGGCTGCGATAGCATTGGGTGCTATTAAAGTTGTTAAACCTAAATGATCTTCTGTTGGAATAATATCAACGCTTTGCACCTGAGTACCTGTCTCTAAAGCAGCAACTACATGCTTTGCCTCGTGTCTTGCTGTTCCATTTACAGGTTTTCTTCTCTTCAGAACTGGAACTTCCAATGAAGCTCTTGCTCCCTCTAGTACAGCAAGCGGAGGAGCTTTTATATCAATATGTCTGGGTATTTCGGCTATCATAGTAAATTACTATCTTTTTAAAAGAAGTTAATTCAAGCTCTATCTTAATCTGCTTTAAGTGGCTTAGGTGTTGCATGTAATTCTAAGTGTGAAGTTGTAAACTCAGGCATATTTTTCCTAGGAAGTGGCTTTATAAACGCAGCATCTAGTACCTCGTCTAAATGAGTTACAAAAATAAACTTTAAGTCTTTAATTACTTCTTTTGGTACATCTTCTAAATCTTTTTTATTTTCTTTAGGCAAAATTACAGTTTTAAGACCAGCTCTATGAGCAGCTATTACCTTTTCTTTTACTCCACCAATTTCTAAGGCTCTGCCTCTTAAAGTAATTTCTCCAGTCATACCCACAGTTCTATTGACTGGAATTTTGGTCAAAGCAGATGTAATTGCTGTAGCAATTGCAAGACCTGCTGATGGACCATCTTTTGGTACTGCGCCTTCTGGAACGTGAACATGTACGTCTACTTTTGAATAGAATTTTTCATCTAGCCCCAAAGCTCTTGCTCTTGCTCTAATATAGCTCATAGCAGCTTGACAAGATTCTTTCATAACCTCTCCAAGTTGACCAGTTAAAATAAGCTGGCCCTTACCTGGCATTAAAGCCACTTCAATAAATAATATATCTCCACCTGCTTCTGTCCAAGCAAGACCAGTTGACATACCAATCTCATCTTTTTTCTCAATTAAAGCAGAGCTTATCTTAATTGGACCTAAAAGCTTAGGAACCATTTTTTCATCTACTATAATCTTGTCTTTTTTGCCCTCTGCTACTTTTTTAGCAATTTTTCTAAGAAGTGTAGCAATTTGTCTTTCTAAGCTTCTAACACCAGCTTCTCTTGTGTAATGATCGATAACGAATCTAATAGCTTTATCTGTTACTTCTACGTTAGTTTCCTTAAGTCCATGTGCTTCCATTTGTTTTTCCAAAAGAAAATCTTTAACAATTTTGAATTTCTCAAGTTGTGTATAACCAGCAAATTGGATAATTTCTAATCTATCTCTTAACGCAGGTGGAATGGTGTCTAAGACGTTGGCTGTTGTTACAAACATAACATCAGATAAATCAAATGGAACTTCTAAATAATGATCTGAGAAAGCAAAGTTTTGTTCTGGATCCAAGGCTTCAAGTAAGGCACTTGATGGATCGCCTCTAAAATCTGCACCTACTTTATCTATTTCATCAAGCATAAAGACTGGATTCTTAGTCTTTGCGTCTTTAATACCTTGAATAATTCTTCCCGGCATAGCTCCAACATAGGTTCTTCTATGTCCTCTAATTTCTGCCTCATCTCTAATACCTCCTAGGGAGACTTTAATAAATTCTCTACCTAAAGATTTAGCAATTGATTTACCAATAGATGTCTTACCAACACCAGGAGGTCCTACGAAACAAAGTATTGGTCCTTTCATCTTACCTGAGAGCTTATGAACAGCTAAATATTCTGTGATTCTTTCTTTAACTTTTTCTAAACCATAGTGATCTTTATTTAAAATCTTCTCTGCTTGCTTGATATTTACATTATTTTTACTTGTTTCATTCCAAGGCAAACTAAGCAACCAATCTAAATAGTTTCTAATATATCCTGATTCAGGATTGAATTGATTCATTTGCGAAAGCTTTTTAATTTCTTTTTTAGCTTTCTCTTCTATCTCTTCGGGCATTTTTGCTGCTTTTAGTTTATTGTACAAATCCCTAATTTCACTATCTTCGTCTGATTCGCCTAGTTCTTTTTCTATTGTCTTGAGTCTTTCTCTAAGCATTACTTCTCTTGCGCCCTTTTCAAATCTTTCTTGGGTTTTAGAAGCAATCTTTTTTTCTAGCTCCAATACCTTTATTTCCTTAGATAAAACTTCAATAACTTTTTCCAATCTTTCTTTAACATTGAGTTCTTCCAAGAACTCCTGCTTATCTGACGGCTTAAGATCTAATACTGAAGCAACTAAATCAGCCAACTGAGATGGCGAATTATCGCTCATAACATTCATAAATACTAAAAAGTCAACAAATTTACCCAAATTTACTGCTCTTCTGAATTCATTTATTAAATGGTTACTTAAAGCCTTAACTTCAGCTGAATCTTCTATTGGGTCTTCTATCTCCTCAACTCTTGCCATTAGATATGGGGCGTCTTGAACGTATTCTAAGATTCTTATTCTTGAAATACCTTTAACTTGGGCATTAATTTCTCCATCGCTTTTGATCATTCGCTCAATGTGAGAAAGTGTACCTATGGAATATAAATCAGTAGAAACCGGTTCGTTTAATTTTGCATTCTTTTGCAACACGAACCCAACAATTCTTTCCTGGCTAAATGAAGATTCTAAGGCTGCTAAACTCTTTGGTCTACCGAAGGTCAAGACCGAGTCAGTATATGGAAAAATAATTCCATCTCTAATAGGTATAATTGGTATTATTTTGCTTACGCTCATTTCTTGTATTAGCACTCTATCATATTAGTTGCTAGATTGTCAACACTTAATTGCTGGCTTTTTTACAGGGTTGACACGGCTCGCAATGCGAAACTACAATTAACCTATTATGATATTTCTAAGCGATTTGCTTGGTAAAAACGTCTATTTCGACCGAAAAGTCTACGGAAAAATGGTCGATTTTGCAGTACTCGAAAGCTCACCTAACCCATCAGTTTCAAAAATAGTAATTAAGAAAGGTAGTAAAAAATTTACTATTACTCCTAAGGCGCTAACCATTAAGCGCTTTGGAGGAATTCTTAATTCCAATAAAGTTCCTTTCCTTCCGTACGATGATACGGATTTTTATTTAAATGAGGACTTATTAGACAAACAAGTCATCGATACTGACGAAAAAAAATTAGTTAGAGTTAATGATGTTGCCCTTGAAAACGAAGGGGAATTAAAAGTAGTAGGGATAGATATTGGCACTGCTGGAATACTTAGAAGACTTAGCCTAGGGAAAATAATTAAAATAGAGCCAAAAATTATCCCATGGCAAATGATCGAAGCTTTTGACTTTCATACGGGAAACATCAAAATTAGCCTCACCCAAAATAAATTAAGCAAAATGCATCCAGGGGAACTTGCCGACATTTTAGAGGACTTGGGTAGCAAAGAAAGACTATCAGTTGTTCAAAGCTTGGACGCTAAATATGCTGCCAAGACAATTGAGGAGACCGACGAAAGAACTCAAGAAGCTATATTTGAAGAATTAAAAGGTACAGCTTTAGGCCAAATTGTTAGCGGAATGCATTCCTCTGCCTTAGCTGAAATATTCTCCAAATTAAATCCTTTAAGAATCAAGGAAATCTTAAAACTCCTAAGCAATGAGAAAGCTCAAAGAATAGAAAAGTTAATGGATTTTGGCACAGAAACAGCAGGCGGAATGATGCGGACCAGTTTTTGGAAATTTGATGGAAACCTAACGGTCAAACAAGCCTATAATGAATTATTTGAACAATCACCTAAGCCTGAGGTAATTGTAGTTACCAACGGCAATGAAAAACTAGTAGGAACAATTAATACTAAAGACATGCTAGATAGCGACTCGCTTGCTATCTTAAAAGACATTGTGAGTGAAAGAAAATTTGTTTACCCAACAGTTGGAATTAATGAATTGATATTTTTATTTGCAAAATACAATCTTAGACTTATTCCCGTTGTTGATAAAGATAAAAAGCCAATCGGCGTTGTAAAAATTGACAGATTACTAGAAAAAATCGAAGAAAGGATAAAAGAAGATGAATTTATTTAGTAGAATAAAAAACAAATTTATATTTTTAGTTCCAATCCTAGCAATCTTAGGCCCAGGGATAATTGCTGGAAACGCAGATAATGACGCCGGAGGAATTACGACCTACTCTGTGGCGGGAGCAAATTATGGATTATCCTTACTGTGGGTTTTACTACTTACTACTTTCGCCTTGGCAATAACCCAAGAAATTGGAGCCAGGATGGGACTTGTTACTGGTAAAGGACTTGCTTCACTTATTCGTGAGAAATTCGGACTCAGATGGACAGCATTCATAATGGTATGTTTATTTATTGCAAATATGGGTACTATTGCTGCAGAATTTGCAGGCATTGCCACAGCTATGAGTATCTTCAATATCCCAAGATTCGTATCTGTACCAATCGCAGCAATCACCGTGTTTTTACTCGTAACTAAAGGTAATTTTAAGAAACTGGAAAGACTTTTTCTAATTCTTTCATCTTTTTATCTTTCATATATTGTCTCTGCAATTCTTGCACGTCCAAATTTTGGAGAAGCGATTCATAGCCTAGTATCACCTGAAATCGGCACGCTCTCTCCTTCATATATTCTAATGATCATGGCTTTGGTCGGAACAACTATCACCCCTTGGGGACAATTTTTCATTCAAGATTATGTAGTAGATAAAAAATTAACTAAGGAAGATTTAAAAATTGAAAGAGGGGATGTTTTCTTTGGAAGTTTCTTCACAAACTTTATCTCTTTCTTTATTATTGTTGCCTGCGCAACGACTCTTTTTGCAAAGGGAATACATATAACTGACGCTAGCCAAGCAGCTCAGGCATTACAACCTCTGGCTGGAGAGTTTGCTAAGACACTCTTTGCTTTCGGATTCTTAAACGCATCAATCTTTGGAGCGGCCATCGTTCCAATTACTACCGCTTATGTTATTACTCAAGCTTTTGGGATGGAATCAGGCTTAAACTATTCATTTAAACAAGCACCAGAATTCTATGGAATTTTTTTGATGCTACTTATCCTTGGAGGACTTATGGTAGTACTTCCTTTCCTACCTTTAATTACAATTTTAGTCGTCACTCAAGCAGTAAATGCAGTACTGCTTATTCCAATCTTTATTTTTATCTACCTACTATCAAATGACAGAAAATTATTAGGTCAATATGCAAATAACAGGTTAATAAATATAATTGTAATCGTTACTTTAATAGGAATCTCAGTGGCATCAACTATCTACATGATTTCTCTTTTTGCTCCTAATCTTCTAACTTTTTAATTTTGGTTTTTTAAATTTATATCAAAAATATTTGAAGCTATTTTTCTTCTTTAAAATTAAGCGCACAAGAGTTAATACAATATCTAAGACCAGTTGTTTCCTTGGGCCCATCACTAAACAAATGCCCCAAATGAGATCCGCAATTTCTACATACAACTTCTGTTCTATGCATTCCATATGAATTATCATCTTGTAGAATAATATTTTCTGTATTGACTGGATTATCAAAGCTTGGCCAACCTGTACCAGAATCAAATTTAGTACTTGATGCAAAAAGCTTTTGGCCACAGGCTGCGCATTCATACATACCAGATTTATGATTATCATAAAGGTGTCCTGAGAATGCTGGCTCAGTACCCTTTTCTCGCAATACTTTATATTGCTCGGGGGTTAGTTTTTTCTTCCAATCTGCATCTGTCATTTGTTTTGTATCCATAATTTTATTTTATCAAAATTAAGAAAAGTAACTATTTTATTTAAAATAATAACCATAACTATACTTATGCTACTTATAATGGAAAATTGGATAAACGGGTTTTTTAAAAAAACATTATGTTTTGCCAAAACTAATACTAAATCCAACAGTATGTAGTGTATGAAAAATATTTGATAAGAATTATTACTTATAAAGAAATATATATTTTTAAGAAATTGCATCTGCCAAAATCTAAATCTGGCAATGAGCAAACTAAAGCAAGTCAAAGCTATGCCAAAAGTTAAATAATAAAAATCAGTAGGATACTTATGGTCATAAAAATTCAAACTCTTAGCTAGATCTAAATTGTTATTATATAAACCTAAAAATAATACAAAAAATATTAGTCCAATTAAAAAGTATCTTTTATTCGTGTCACTTGCCTTTTCATCTTTATTTGCTTTATGCGAAATATACATTGCCAATAATAAAACAAGTGACCACGGAATCCACATGACTAAACGATAATGATCATAAGGAAAACGCAAGAATGTAAATAAGAATGTTATAAACCCCGCACCAATTAAATAAACATATAAGATTTGTTTTTTATGTATCCAGTTTTTAAAAAATGGGAATAAAAATGTTAACTGCAAAAACAACAAAGGCAACCAATTATAATTTGTTCCTCCAACAAAAATTGCTGATTTTAGAATGTAACTCAAGTCCATTCTTAAACCTAGACCTTGAAAATAATTAGGAAAAATTATCCATAATAAATAATGAGCAATTAAATAAATCCAAAAAGGAATAATAAGCCTTATAAATCTTTTTTTATACCAAGAAATTGTTTTAAATGGATCTGTAAATCCATTTCTATAAATTGAGGACAAAACAAAACCTGAACAGAAGACAAAAGATACTACTACAAACTGAAAATTATTCCATAAAAACTTTGATAATGGATTTCCTAAATTATAAGTTAATATATGAACAATAATTACCCCAATTATTCCAAACGCTCTTAATACATCAATCTCATCAAATCTTTTTCTTTCCATTATTTAGATTCCTCAATCTCCCTATCTAATTCTTTTAAAAAATCTTCCATCACTTTATGTCTTCTTAAGGCCATCTCATAACCAATTTTTGTGTAAAACATTTTAATCCAACGAGACTGGTACATTATTTGATGATAAATCGATCTTCTATCATTGGATGAAGGTTCTAATTTTAAATTTTCTTCAGTATATGCAGGCAACTTATACTTATGTGAAACTGCCCTAACAACGCCAATTGCTCCCATGCCGTCAATCTTATCTGCATCCTGCAAAATATTATCTAGCTTATTGAATGTCTCTATTTGACTATGTACTTCTATTGCATACAAGATTCTTTGCTTAGCTTCATCTGAAAAATCTGTATATTTATCAAGCATTTCTTTGGCAATTGGTACTCCCAAAGGACCATGTCTTTCTGAGTCTTCAACAGCCCTACCAACATCATGCAAAAGACCAGCTACTTCAGCTTCTTTCTGATCATATCCTTCTTCTTTAGCTATTAATTTAGCAAAATAAGCAACTTTTTTTGCATGTAAGAAATCATGAGCAAGTACAAATTTATCAGCAAAATATTCTTCAACCTTTTTATACAATAGATCCATTCTTAAATTATAACATTAGAGGCTAAAAGTAACTACAGCAAGAAGATGAAACCAATTCCTAAAATCGCAATTGCAACACCTATGATACCAAAACTTAATAGGTTATTTGGTCCAGTTTCAGGAATACTTCCAGCTCCCTTAACATTAGTGCTTAGCGTTTGTGACCAAGGACCATAAGAGCAGTTGTTTACTGCTCTAACCTTAAAGAAATAATTGGTTTTAGGAAATAAATCATGAACAACATACTTAACTGCTCCATCAAGTATACCCATATTTACAACAGTTGAATATGCGTCAGCTGAGCTAGTTAATCCGTAAGAAATTACATACCCTGTAAAAGTTGATTTAGGTTGAGCAAAATATAATGTCGCAGAAGTACTACTGTAATTTATTTGGTACAAATTTGGAGCATCAGTTGGAGTCTCATAGCTACAATTGTCATCTGCCAATACCACACGAGGAGTTAAACCTAGCAAGAAAATAAAAGCTAAGGTTACAAAACCTGCCACAAAAAGTTTAAAAGGTTTCATTCCTTATATATCTATATTAGCACTTTTTGATCGTAACAATGCAATATGCAAATTAATATAGGATTTTAGATCTAATTGTAATTATTGTAAGATTTTAAGTTTTTTAGAAAAGAAATATTCTTAAAGTTCTTAATCTATCTTTGAGTGAAATTTTTGACAAAAAAAGCTTTGATACATACTCTCTTTTTCTATAAATTCTAAGGAGTGAATAAACACTGATCACAAATAATAAAAAAATGAAATATGTTATTTCTCTTGTTTGACGAGCAACCCTAACAGTCTTATTAAGATTCATCGCCCCCAAAACACTTGGGGGTTCATTATTTGTTAATAGAGTATTTATAGGTACATCTAAAATATTAAATGAACTTTCTGCCTCTGCTGAAACACTATGATTATCTGGTCCCACATTCCCTTCAACTAAAGCAACTGCTAAATATTTACCGTCTACTGCATCTTTAGACAATACTAAACCTGTAGAAAGCTTTGCGGTCTTCCCCGATGGAATATCTCCAATATCAAATATTCCTCCGCCCATTGATTTACCATCTTTAACTAAATAAAGTTTTAGTTTTGTACCATATACTTTTCCTGCGCCTGAATTTTTAACTTTTACAAAAAAAGTTACTGTATCTCCAGGATAAACATATTGACCTACATTATTTGTTTGCTCAACGCTAAGCAATCCTCCCTCTTCTTGTTTTGCATTTTCTTCACTTTTTCCACTATCGATCTCTGTCTGATTATTGTGCTCAGTAGGTGCTTTATTATCTAATGCATCAAACTCAGTTTTTCCACCAATATCTCCCGCCCAATCACCAAAGATATTTAAAAAACCAAAAAAACCTACTGAATTTATAAAATTTGCATTCACAAAATTCACTAACGAAACAGCACTATATGCATTCCCAGTATTAATACTCCCTTTCCCATTGACTAAATTTTGCCCTGTATTTGCATAAGAGGAAATATTATTCTCTACGTACGCACTATTATAGATAGTTAAATCTCCAACGCATGAGGTACAATTACTTGAATCTTCAGGCAAAAGCCCACCTGATGAAAAAAATGAAAGATTTGATCCTCCCGATTCCTTTACAAATCCATTCCATCCGATAAAGTCACCTAGCCAATTCCCGACTAAATTAATAAACAAACCATATACACTTGTATTTACATAATTTGCATTAATTAAATTTAAATTATTTACAATTGAAGCAGCGTTACCACTATCTATTGTCCCATTACCTTTGATAGTATTTTGCCCACTGTTTGCAGAGGAATCTATATTATTAACAACTGTTGCATTGTTTTCTGCTACTAGTGACATTCCGCATTCAACACAAGAACTGGTTTTTATATCTGGAAGAATTATATTGCCATTTAATTTTCCAAAAACATTTATCGAAACAACATGAACCACTGAATTTACGATTGTAAAATTAACTTTATTTAAAAGCGATACAATTGAATAGGCATCGCCCGTATTAACAATTGCTTTAAGATCAGATTCTCCAGAATTTATAGAATTTTGCCCTGTATTTGCATAAGATATTGCATTATTTGAAACAAAAGCATAATTTTCTAAATTTGTAAAAGAAACATTTATTATTTGATCATCAGGATGATCTTGAATCATTGATGATGCTACTTCAAAAGGATCAGAAAGGTTTAAATCTCCAGATTGATCAATAAATATATTAACTGTCTGATAAACCACCTGAGAATTAACCGAATTTGTATTTACCGAATTATCAAGTATTGTTTCAGACAAAGCATTACCACTTTGAATCTCTCCTCCCTGAAACTCTTCTACTGTACATGAATTATCATTTTCATTAGAAACAGGAACCATTGATGCTGCAACAGATGCAATGACATTCTGCCCAGTATTACTATCTGAATTAATGTTGTTATTTATTTCTCCATTATTTACCAAGCTTACTGAACTAGACTCTGAATTATGAATACTCTCAAATGATGAAGACGTTGAATTTTCAGCATCTTCCTGATCAGTCTCTAAAGGTTGATCCACAGGTGTATCTTGCACTATTTCACTTGTTTGACTTAATGGATTCATTACTGCTTCTTCAACAGGAGAAGGTGTTGGCGTTAAATCAATAATATTCTCTCCAGTATTGGAAACCGTTTGTGTATTAGTTTCTAATATTGCATTATTCTGCTCTGTTATTGTTGGCTCTAAATTCGGAGCCTCTGTTGCTACTTGAGGAACATCGGATTCTATTTCATCAGCAAATGCAATCCTTGGTACTAAGATATTATTTAGCATTAAAAATGCTATTAAAATAATTGATAAATTTTTTTTAATTTTGTTTATTTTTCCTGCCATATTTTCCTTTCTAATTTGACTTTCACAAATTAATCCAATGTCCAAGGGGAGAGCCCTAAAGTTCGACGCTCTCCCCAAGAACAAAAGGAAATTTTAGTCAGAGACCGTTGGTCCAACTACGTTTGTATTTACAAAAGTACTAACTACTGATCCAGCTTCCGCTTTTCCAGTTTTTGTACCTTGAACCATAACTAAACCTCCAACGTTAACATTCTCACCAGAGTTTGCTCTAGCGTTAATGTGATTTGAAACGTGTCCTAGATTTACTTGGGCAATGTTGCCATTAAGTAAACCAAAATTTGAGTTTGCTGCTGCGCATCCACAAGTTACCTGATTAACATTAAGTTGCGTCTGAACTTGGTTTGCAGCTGTTGCTGTGCCTGTGTTAACAAGCTGAGCACCTCCCCCAAAAGAGAGATTTACGTTTCTTCCAGAATTCGCGCTGGCTCCGATATGATTCGAAACGGCTCCTACATTGGCTTGGATAATGTTGCCATTTCCTACGCCAACATTAAGTGCTGCAAAAGAAGGTATAGCAGATCCAAATAGTAATGCTGCTGTAGCTCCTGTAACTGCTAATTTTTTAAACATATAATTCACCTCCTTTCATATAAAGCTATCAATCCTTAAAATTAAAGATTGATTCCTATTTAAAAAAACCTTTGAAGAATTAAATATTAAATTATATTTAAAAGCTTTCATAAGATTACTTACAAAGCTAAATATTTCAATGCTAAAACTGATATTTTAGCTACGTTAGCATTAAGGATTAAAAAAAGCACCTTATAACTCAAGGTGCCTCCGTTTACGGTCAGCGATATTTTGTAAGTTATTTTTATACCCCACGACCTAACCTGTCAAGATGTCATACTATATCTATTAGGTGTAATTTGGTTTTTTTATATTTTTTTCTGTAATTTGAGTTACTTTAAAATCTTGGATAATAATTTCAACGCTTCCCCATCCTTTAACATCTCTTATTGAAGATAAAACCTCTTGTTTTAATTTTTCTGATATTTGTTTTGTGGAGTATTGATTAACCATAAAAAAAAGACCCAACGGGCAGGTCTTGAATGAAATATAATCTTTTTTAATAAATTTGTCAAGAAAAATAAATAGCCCGTTTTTTAAGCGGGCTATTTAAACCAAAACATAACTTATTAATTTACAGTTATGTTTTTCTTTGTGACAGTAAAAGGTCCATCAGCGGGATTTGACATGCTTTCAACACCATTTTGTGCTGTTGTCATATCTGTAAAACTTCCCCAAATCTGATCACCAGAATTACCGTTATCAACAACTTTACCAAAAAGCCATTGATTTACCCAAGCAGGATTACTTGCCTTAACAACTTTACCAGCAAAGTATCCTGTATTTCCATCGACCTTGATAGAGGTAACTTTTACGTTGTACCAACCTTTATTGGCATCATCGTACTCGAAACTTCCTCCACCCTCTGCGACACTCATATTAAGATCTACTTCTCTTTTAAGATTGTAGGCTTTATATATTACATCATCGCCTTTAATCTTATGGTCATGATCTTTAACATACTTCTCGCACTTTGATTTACTTGTAAACGATGGATTATTAAATATTTTCCATCCATTACCCTTACATTGTGCGTATGTTGTTGGTGGTGCTACTAAAACAGGTCCTGTTGGTCCAGAATTTAAGGAAACGTTATCAACTAAATAACCTGCTCCTAAATTGCTTGGCACAGCAGTTCCCGAAGATCTAAAAATTACTGATTTAACTATACGAGGACTTTGCTCTGCAGACGCCTCTATATCATATCTATAGTAATTTTCCCAACTTGTTCCAGTGTGCTTCAATACTCCATCTATCCACACCTTTACAACGTCATTTGATGGACCATCTAACATGTCCATCGTAAGCTTAATGGTATGAGGAACTGTTCTATCTAATCCAGCCCCAATTTGTGTTTCAACAAAATTTGCAGGGCTTGTTGTCCCTTGAACATCATCAAAGAAAACATCAATACCACTAGTTCCATCAACGAATCGAAGGTAGCTCATACGTGAACCATCACCCCTATCCGGAGATACCGACATGGCCAATCCTGTTTGTTGAGAGCCTGGAATTGCAGATGCTAAATCAAATTGCATTTCAAAACTACTCTGAAGCGTTCCTCTTGAAAACGTACCATCTGTTGAATCAACCTCTCCGACGGCATCAACTAATGATTTTGCAAAAGTTTGATCTCCAAAACAGCCACTAGTTACTGCATTTGAAATTCTCAAGGATTTACTTCCAAATGTTGTAAATCCGTAAGTATTATCTACAACTGCATGATCATAAACTGCACATCCTGAACCGATTGATCCTAAACTAGACCAACCATCTTGACTATTCACTGTTCCATTACTAAATGATTCAAAATTTGAATTAATAGAATCAGCGTAAACAGGAGTTACTAAAATTAATAGAGCTAGAAAAACAGCCGAGAATAATGTAATTAATTTTTTCATTTATTTCACCTCCTTTCAGTTATAAATTATCATTGCTATCATTTATAATTTCTAGGAAAAATATTGAAAATTTTTGCATACTCTCTTTGTACATGTATCAAAAATAATTGTCAAATGTTAACTTTAAATTATAGAGGAACTGCGGTAACGATAAGTCTTTTTTCGTCATAAAATCCCGTACAAGTATAGATTGTTAATATTTCATCTTTCGTTGGTTTAATTACTTCTATTTCATTTGGATAAACTGTAGTAATTTTATTAACTTTATATCTAAACCACTTTTCTTTTGTAAAAAGATAAATTACTTCTCCTATCTTTGTGTCTTTTAAGTTATAAAATAAACCTTTCCTTGCATGTGCGAAAATAACAGTATTTGATTTACTTTGGGGATGGCCACTTCCCAAGCCATAAGATGCACTAGTATCTGAAGTTTCCCAATATCCATTTACAATTTCCGCAGGTACAACTTTTAAGTCAATCTCGCTGTTGGGAATTAGAATCCTAACTGGAATATTTTGATTAACTTTTGAATCTAAAAGTTTTGAATTAATAACAATCGGATTATTACCAGCTGGTTTTGCTACCGGGAATTTCCAAACTAAAACTAGCATTGCCAAAAATATACAAAGAATTCCAATTACTCTATTAATTAATAATTTATTAAGAAAAGTTTTTTTAACCTGTTTCTGCTTAGGGGAGTTAGAGGATTTGTTTTTTACCTTAGGCATTTTTTTTGAAAAATTTAAATCCAACTATACTTAAAACTAGCGCTAAGACTAATTGCCCAAATTGAACTATTGGGTTAATGTCTGAGCTCGTAGAAGATAATCCCAAAACAGCTTGAATAGGTGAGCTTGACTTATCATCTGATTTCCCACTACCAGAGTCTCCTCCGCCCTGTGGTTGATTTGTTGGAGTAGGTGTTAATTTTTCTGTTGGTGTAGGACTAACTTCTGTAACAGGAGTAGGAGTTACGGTAACTGTTGATGTTGGCGTTGGAGTAACCTGACTAGTAGTTGGCGTTGGAGTACAATCACAATTTTTAATATTTATATTAACTTGTGTTTCAACAACGTTTTCAGCTTTTGAATCACCAGTGGTTGTTGCTAAAGAAAATGTTTGGCTTGATATCGATACCAAAATAACAATAGTTGAAACAAAAACAATAGATTGAAAAATTTTATTCATGTAATTAGGAGGCAGTATCAGGCAGTGGTCATGAAATTATATTGTAGAGAATTTATGTTGTCAATAAGCTATTCACAATCTTATTGAGAATTAACTAATTTTTACTATAAAATAAATCAATATTAAACCCCAGAAATATTTACCTTATCCGTATAATTGCAAATTTACCTTTTGAAAATCAGGTAAAATTAATTACAGACTGAAGCTGGATAATAATTATTCGCCTTAGATCCAAAAACTTCTTTTGATCCATTTTCTGTCATATTGTTTCCACATATTTTACCTTGAGGTTCTGTCTCTATTTTTAAACCGCCAGCTTGATTTTGTTTAAATGTATTGTTATATACATTATTATCTAAACCATATACAGTACCACCTACTGTATGCCCCCCAAGCCTTATTCCAGCTCCCTTATTACCAAATGTAAGATTATATCTAAATGTATTTTTATCTCCTCTTGCGTCTAATCCGCCCGATTCAGGATCCATCTGACCAGTACATGAATTATATTCAACAATATTTTCACTTGATCCCTCTTTTATATCAACGCATTCATTTCCTTGAGTATTAATAGTATTGTGGTGAATATAATTTTTAGTTGATTTATCTGGCCCACTTGTAGGATTCTTACCATCGTCCCATTGATCAGCAGCAGTACCTAAATAAATTGCCTCTCCATTTTTATTGTCACTTTTAAACTTGAAGTCAAAAGCTCCACAGGGACCAATTGTATTATAAGAAATTTCATTACCTAATGCGTAATATCTCAGTCTAACACATTCTCCGCCAGCATTCTTAATCAACATCTTTGTTATTTTTAAATTACTGACACCGCTATATTCCTTTTTACCTAAAACATATATAAGCTTATCTCTATAGCTTTTCTCATCTTTTGGATCGCCTATCAAACCATCTACAGTAAATCCTTCGAGATTAATATTGCTATGATTTATTTCGATTACACGTTGGGTCCCTGCACCTTTTACTATTGCCTGCCTTCCCCCTCTTAAGGTTATTGGCGCATCTTTTAAACCATCCCTAACTGAAATAACATCTTGAAAATATACTCCATCTAAAAGGTTTACAACATCAGAAGGATTTGCCAGTATTAATGCTCTCTGAATTGTTTTTAGCGGAAGATCTTTACTTAAACCATTGTTTTCATCATTTCCTTTATTTGGATCGACAAAATAATTTATACCAACTTTTTGCTGATTTTTTCCTTCACTATTTAAATCCTGAGCTGGAGATAACGATTCTTCATTCCCAACAACCTTTTCCTCATTTTGATTTTTTGATGCATTATTTTTACTAAGTAATGAAAAAACAATTGAAATTGAAAGTATAAAAATAATTACTAAGGAAAATATTTTTATCATTGGCATTTGCATAGGACTAACTATTATTTTTTTCTTTTTTGCATTTTTTACAACTTTAGACCTAGATTTTTTTCTACGCATTTTTATTATTAGAGTATAAACTGGGATTACAAGAAGTGTCAACAGAAAATATATTTTATAATATATTTTTTACTTCGTAGGAGAACTCATTCAAACCAAGTCTTTTAACAAATACATCGTTTACATCGATTGCAGTTTTAAGAAGTGCTGCGTCAAAACCTTTTTCTGTTGCCCAATTATAAAATGCTCTAGTATCTTTTGGAAGACAACTTCCTTGGAAAGGACCCATATCTCTAATTCCATATTTTGGATTCCACATTCCTTCACAACTGATTGCTGTATATTTGAATATTTTATCTGCATCAACATCAATCTTTCCTGCAATCTCTCTCATTTCATTGTAGAAACTAATTTTTACTGCATTAAATAAATTATGAACATATTTTTGCATTTCTGCTTCCATTAACTTACATCTGTTAATTGGACATTTAAACTTATCTTTATAAACAGCTTCTAAAATATCTCCTGATTTTTTATCATACTCCCCAATTAAAATTATCCACGCATTTAAAGTGTCATCGTATGAAGTTTCTTCTCTTAAATATTCTGGATTCATACATGCACCAAAATCTACTCCAACTTTTTTACCAGAATATTTTTCTATTAATGGAATTACTAAATTTTCTGTAGTTCCTGGGGGAACAGTGCTTTTTACTACAACCAAATGATATTTATTTGTTTTTGCTAATCTTTTTCCTAAATCGGTTGCTGCTGACTCCATTGCTTCAAGATTAATTTTTCCCATTTTTGTAGGAGTTGGAACCGTAAGCATGGAGATATCAAAATCATAATCTCCATCCATTAGCTCCCCTCTTTCATATGCGTCAAATCCTTCTTCTCTTAGTTTCTCTATTTTTTTAATATTTCCACCTAAGAATGCAACCTTATACCCCTTAGCTGCGAAAACTTTTCCGGTTGCTTGACCGACTACTCCTGGACCAATAATACAAATTTTAGGATTATTCATTTTTTATTGAAACTTAACCTTTATTCTTAGTAGATCTTTTCGGGGCAGAAAGATTTAAGTTTTACTATTGTAAATTGTTTATTTAAAAAAAACAATAGGTAATTTAAGTAAATTTGAACAGTTTTAATTTACTTGATCTATCATTCCCATTACATCTTTTCTATTTCTATATAATTCATTAGTGCCTAAAATATTACTTACATCTGTGGTTACTTTTGTATAAATTCCATAAATCTTACTTTGTTTTATTTGATTTTGAGCAAGCTTATTATTTAAAGCATTTTCTTGGAAATATATTCCAACTCCATTATTAAATAAAATATTTTTACTAATTTCGTTTAAATCAGATTTTATATAAACACCAACTTTATTTCCTTCAAATGAGTTATTGGCAATTAAATTACTATTTGCTTTATCATAAAAATATATACCATATAATTGACTACCGTTAATATCATTATCTTTAATAAGATTCTTATTCGAGCTAACATTTGCCCTAACACCATGTCTATTATTTTGAATTGTATTATTGGAAACTATATTATTACTTGACCTCCAAAGAGCGACTCCGCTAACATTACCCCTTATAACATTATTTTCTATGACATTATAATCAGATGTCTCATGGAGCATTATTCCATGTAATTTATTGTTATAAGAAATATTATCTCTAATGGTGTTGTACATACATCTTTTTGAAAAAATAATTCCATGCGTTCCATTATCATGAGCTATATTTTTTTCTACTATAAAACCGTTAGAATCATCATGTGGATCTAGTCCATATCTTGTGTTCTCGTAAAACTCATTGCCTCTCCAGATCATTCCAGTTGCTCCGTAGGTAAATGCACCGAAATAATTATGGTGGAATTTACTATTAACAACTTCTCCAGTTAAAAGATGATTCTTAAGTTTTAAACTCGATAATTTCCACGATATTCCATATGGGGAAACCGCAATATCAGATGCTGTTGGATATCCAAGATAAGAAATTTCTGAATCAAATAAATCCATTCTTGCATTATCCTTTACCATAATAAAACTTCTGCCATCTTTTAGTTCTTTATCGTAATCGTTTTTCGAACTATCCCATGAAGTAATTTTTACACCATTAATAATTATGTCGCCATTTCTACTTCTAAGCATTGCAAAGCCGTCTTTATTACTTTCAAGCTTTAACCATTTAACTTCACTTTTATCTAACTTAAGAGTTACACCATCTGCTAGGAAAATTGTTGCTTTAGAAAGATATGTATAGGGCTCAAGTTCTAAAATATAGTCTTTTCCTGCACGTGAAATAATATCTTTTAGGGTAACAACCTTTCCTCTTCCTGTTACTAAAAGTGTATTTGTTTTACTATCATATGTAACAGCAATTCCTCCATCATCCCTAAACGGCCTAACTAAACTAAATTCGGAAATTAACTCAAGATCTTTTCCGGGAATAGAAATAATCTGCCCTTTCGTAATTTGTCTATTTGGTGCCTTTGCCATATTTGCATAATAGAGTTGCTCACTGTTAACACCAAACTTGTTCGCTATTTGATCCAAAGATTCATCATTTAATACTTCATATCTTTTTGACAAAAGATCTTTCTGTACTGAACCCGTTCCCAATACGCTTACTGAAGCAATTTTTTTTGTATCATTAGGCAAAGCTTGGGACAATATTTGCATTTTTTGTTGATTTGGTAGTAAATATGTATATTGTTTATATAAATAAACACCATATGCTAAAAACAAAACTATAGTAAAAGTTGCTAGATATGGAGGAAGTGAATTAATAAATTTCATATGTGGAAGCCTCGATTTATCCCATCTTGTAATCCAGCCCTGTGTATTTAAAGTGAAAAATGCATATATCTTTACCAAACCAGTAAAGAAGGAATATAAAACATAACCAGGTAGGATATAAATATTTTTTGGATTCTTTGATAAATAAGGATGAATCTTAATCGCCCTACTTACAAACCACCAGCAAAAGATTATTGCTGCAGCAACATAAGATCCAAGATAAATCGAAACAAAGAAATATATTGGACTTAAAATGACTACAAATGATTGCAAGAATTTATCAATTTGAAAAAACAGTAATGCAGGATGTTTCAATGGCCAACCATTTAATATGGCTCCAAGATCAGCTCTTAACCCATTTCTTGTCCATCTGAGTCTTTGCTTAAGATATGCTCTTAAACTCTCCATCCCAGGAGTATAAACATGAGAATTACTTTGAAAAGCAACCTTATAACCTGCTGCTAAAACTAAATATGTTAACCTCTTATCATCACCTGAGATAACTGGTCTACCTAAAAACTTTTCGTTTACTAAATCGTCAAGCATTGGTGTTATTATTTCTCTTTTATAAAATGCGGTTCTTCCCGAAAGACAGACTAATGCATCTCCACATGCTGCTAAGAATGGGTACTCATGCTTGTACCTTAAATCAAGTTGGATATCAAATATTTTCTGTGCAAATGTTTTAGGATTTAATACGTTTTGATATGTTGCTACTCCTCCCATTTTTTTATCGTTAAAGGGCGGAAGTCCATTTTCTAAAGTATCTTTTACCCAAATAGTATCACTATCTACTAAAGCAACAATCTCACTCTTTGCAACTTTTATTCCATCTACTAAAGCCTGCCTTTTCCCTGGAACTTTAGTAATAATTAATTTTGCACCAGGAAAAGTTTTCTTAAACTTCTCGAAAATCTTAATACAAATTTTATCTGTATAATCAATTACTGCAATTATTTCATCTGGCTTATTTCTTTTCCAAGATTCTAGAGCTTGTGTAAATACTTTTGGATTTTCATTATATACTGGAGTAATTATAGAAACTTTTGCTTTATAAGATTTTGTTTTGGGATGATAATGAAGCCCAACTATTTCTTTCATCATCCAAATAGACCATCGCCAAATACCGATTATTCCAAGCGGTACTAAGAATGAATATCTGTCTAAATATTGTTGCGAATAAAATGATAAATCTCCAATGAATAATTGAAAGTTCAAAATAAACGATTCCATAATTAATTTTTCTTTCCTTTCTTAATTTTTTTCATGACACTATTTTTTACTTCAGTATTTTTATTCTTATTTATAAATTTTCCTATAAATGAAAAATTTATATATTTATTTTTATAAATAATGATAAATGCCATAAATAAAATGACATTTAATTGAGGAAAATATTCACACCAAAAATTATCATTTGGACATGAACCGTTTATCCTTTTAAAAATTATGAATATCATTAAGGGTATTAATACTGAATAAATTTTTTTCAATTTAACATATCTATTAGAAAAATAAAAAAAACTAATCAATAAAAGTAATTCGATTCCAAGCATTTTTAAACCAACGCAACTTGTGCAACTTAATGATTGACCTTCAATTGTTGTTAATGGCGCTGGCGGGGGCGCTTTATCATCATCACTATTATTTATTTCTCCTGAGTCTGTTGCGCCCTCAACAGCTTTATATATCGATAAGTTTGGCTGCCTTGAAGTTGTAATACCATTTGGATATCCAGCAATAGCTGAAAGTTTATTGGAAAATTTTCCAGGCTTACAACCGTTTTCTCCACGTACTTTAAAATAATACTTAACTCCATTTGTTAATTCATTAACAGTATAAGTAGTGGTACCTTTTGGTCCAACGTTTGGATTTCCAAACTCAACATCTAATTCATTTCTAGAATACGCAACCAAATAATGCGTTACAGGATCCGATGCTTCTTGCCATGTCAAAACTACACTTCTATCTTTTGCTTCTGCAGACAAAAGAACAGGTGGTGTAAATGGTCTTTCATTTTTACAACTAACCGCATATCCTTTATTTATAGATGAAGACCCCAATAAAAAACAAAAAAGTAGTATAACTACTACAAATATTTTTCCCGCCATATTTTTAATATGGCAAATTGTAACATAAAAATTTAAAAAAGTCTTGAGTTAATTTTACTAATATTTCCATTTTCCCAACGATCGAGAAATTTTGAATATATTTCTAAACAAAATAAATATAAATATTACTATTTAAAAAAATTGTCTTACTAATCTCTTACTCATAAATATGTGTTTTAAAATAAATAAATTTTATATTTAATACATGAAATATTTAGTTGCTTGGATACTAGGAGTCCCAGTTGGGGTGTTGGTTATTATTTGGATTATCACGCAAATAATATAATTTATGAAAATTACATTATTTAACAAAAAATCTTCTCAGAAAATATATTTAGATGAAAATCAAAAAAAATTAATTCTTTTTACAAGATTTCAAATTAAAAAATTACAAGAAAAAGGCCTTAAAATTCCCATTACCTTCTTATAATCTTTACACAATTATTACATTTTCTTCATATTGTTTTTCAAAATAAGAGTTATAAATAAATTATGAATTTTAACGCAGGCAGAATTTTGCTTTTTTTTGTAAACTTTGTATTTGGACTTATTGAAATAATAATTGGTTTTAGAATTTTACTTCTTATGTTAGGTGCAAACCCTAATACCCCAGTTGTGAGCTGGATATACTCAGTAAGCGCAAATCTTTTATATCCATTTCAAAATATTTTTCCTTCTCCAGTATTAGGAAAAGGTTTTGTTTTAGATATGTCCGCCCTAGTTGGTTTATTAATTTACGCTGTAATAAGTTATTTAATTACTGAATTAATTAAATTTATAAGTTATACTTCAAACAATTATTATGTATCAGATAAAAGAAAACATGAATAATTTAAGGTAAATTGCCGAGTTTTCTGTTAACTGTTAAAATTTAAAAATGAATAAAACAATATTAGTAATCGAAGATCAAAAAGATTTACAGAATTATCTAAAAGAGTTCTTACTTGATAATGATTTTCTTGTCTTAACTGCAAACGATGGCATCACAGGATTAAATCTTCTAAAAAGAACGCTTCCAGACTTAGTTCTTCTAGATCTGGGACTTCCTAATATGGATGGGGAAAGCGTTTGCCGTGAAATCAAAAAGAATTGGCCGGGACTTAAGATTATTATTCTCACAGCTAAAAATGATACCCTCGACATAGTTCATGGTCTTAATCTAGGTGCTGATGATTATATTACTAAACCTTTTCAGCTAGAAGAATTAATTGCAAGAATAAAAGCAAGACTTAGGCATGATACTAAAAACACTCCCACTAAAAGCCTAGAGGATCTTGAGCTAAATGAAGAAACCCACGAGGTAAAAAGAAATGGAATAAACATAGACCTTACAGCAACTGAATTTAAACTTCTCGATTATTTAATGTCAAATCCAGGCAAAGTTTTAACCAGAGAAATGATTTTAAGTAAAATTTGGTCCATGGCACCAGATATTGAATCTAGATCGGTTGATGTATATATTGGCTATTTAAGAAGAAAAATAGACAGTAATTCTCCAAAAAAACTAATTCAATCAGTAAGAGGATTTGGCTACACAATTAAATCATCTAACTAATCGTCAATAGTTTCGATGTCTTTGCTTTAGATTTTTCCGTAAAATATGTTGTTGCATTTGGATTATTACTAAGTTTATGAGTGTAATCAAACTTAGAAGAATATTTTCTCTTCTTTAATTTTACTGTATGTTTTACCTCTAGGGGCGATGACCAAATAATGTAAAAAGAGTTTACTAATGGAATGTTATTTATTATGTTTTTCATATTTTTATAATAGTGAAAAAATATTGTAAGTTGAGGAAAGTGGAGTAAGAAAAAAGTAAAAAAAAAGAGGCTTGTTCAAAGCGCTAAACAAACCTCATTTTTTTAGGGATTTATTTTTTATTACTTTTACTTGATTTATTTTTTATTACTTTTTTTAATTTATCTTTTCCCTCTTCCAAATTCACATCGTCTTTGTGGGAGTTTATATATTCAACAGCCTGATCCTTAGCTGCTGTTACAACTTCCTTAACCTTTTTCTTGGCATTTTCATTTTTAAGAGCTTGAGCTGCTGCAATTGCTACACCTGCTCCAACTACTGCTCCAGTTACGGCACTCGCTATTGGATTTATTGAATTGTCCTTCTTCTTATCATTACTAAACATAATCTCACCTCCTTATTTTTTAGAATCTATATTAACGTTTATATCTTTAGGAACATTAATCTCTGGTGATGTGGAATAAGAGTTAAAAAAACTTGCTAACATTGGGAATAAATATACTACTAATATAACCACTACCACCAATAACAAAATAATTCCTAAAATCATTCCCATTCCATTTCCTGATGAATCATTGTTTGCTGGAGGATTTACGATTGTCGTTGCCATTTTATTTATGCACCATCCTTCCTATGGTAATTAAAATTACTGCTCCAATAATCGCTACTACGAAACTATAAATATTAAAACCCGTCACTCCTGATTCACCAAGAAGGTTCATAATAAAACCACCCACAAATGCACCAAGAATTCCTAAAATGATATCCTCAAGTAAACCATGATTACCCTTAGTTAATAAATCTGCAATCCAACCCACTATTGCTCCGAACACTATCCATACAATGATATTCATAAGCTCATCTTAATAAAGGATGTAAAAAATCAAAGAAGACTAATGTAAGAAATAAGTAAGAAAGATCATTTATGGATTATTTTTTGTTATAATTTAGGCTCAAATGGAAACAATTGATGTAAAAATTAAAAATGAAAATATAATGGATTTAGTTTATAAATCCGCTATCAAATTTCTTACTCCGCTCAATCTGGAGGAAACATATAAAGTATTTATAAATGAAGCATTAAAGATTTCCAAAGCTCAACATGGATCAATTATCCTGATAAAAAATGGACACTTTACTAGAGCTTATTCTACAAGTACTCTTTTAAATCAAATTAAACCTCGAACGAGAGGCTACACATATAATGCATATAAAACGAAAACAATTAAAATCTTAACAAAAACTCAACTTGCTAAAATTCATCCCGAAATATTAGAGCAACAAATTGAATACGATATTATTATTCCCCTAGTTAACGATAATAGATCAATTGGAGTTTTTACAATTCTTTCTAAACATAAGCTCTCTAAAGATCAAATAAGAGCTCTAAAGCTATTTAGTCCCTTGGGAACTCTAGCAATTAGAAAAGCTCAATTATATTTGGATGTTCAAAAAACTATCGAAGCAAGAGACCTCTTTGTATCAATTGCTTCCCATGAACTACGAACTCCTCTAACCACTTCCTACATATATCTTCAGCTAATTGAAAGAAATTATGCAAAAAATAAACCTTTTGATATTAAGTGGGTAACGACTTTAAAAGATGAAACTGAGAGGCTTTCTTCAATAATTAACGAGTTATTAGAAATAAATCAGATTAACATGGGAAAATTCTCATATAATTTAGAGGTTTGCAATATTGATGACGTCATTAATAGAGTAATTAGTAACTTTAAAATTAAATATAAAAATAGATTTACAGCTATTAATAAGATTCCTTCTGAAAACAAATTAATAATTTGTGACTCTAATAAGCTAATCTCCGTATTTATTAATTTATTAGATAATGCTATTAAACATTCTGATGAAACTTCAAAGGTAACAGTTTTACTTGAATCAGATCGAAAAAAATATATTACCATTTCAATACAGGATAAGGGAGAAGGAATTCCTAGAGAAGATTTAAAAAAAATATTTGATGATTTTTATAAAGCCAAAAATAATACAAAACCAGGAATGGGTTTAGGTCTTTTTATTGCTAAAAGAATTATTGATAAACACAGGGGCAAAATCTTAGTAACATCCCAGCTTAACAAAGGTACCAATGTTAGTGTACAATTACCATTCATTAAAGATGCTTGAGCAACAACCAACATCCAGGATAAGGCAAATTGTACCACCAGTAGATCAAGGCGCAGCAATTCTAAATAATGCGCTCTTAATAGATGGTCAAAAAGCAGCACCGGCTATTTTGGAAAAAGTCGCAGATTTCCCAATCAGAAGAATAGTTGTGTTTGGTGAACCAGGCGCAAACAAAACAACCATTTTACTACAACTTGCGACTGCTATAACCCAGCAAGATCCAAGTATTAAACCTCAGTATTTATTTTATGATTCTGTGCTTGCTAGATACAGACAGGAAACAGGTACCACAGAGATGAAACCAAAAGATCATCACGCTGTGTCAAATAGGCTAACGCATGAGATGGAATCAACTTTTAGACCAAAATCTAAACTCGATGGCAAAAGACCCATTCAATTCCTAGAATTAGTAGGAATGAGCAGGCAAGACAGAGGAGTGTCTACTTTAAGAAAAGCAGCGGCAAGAACCACGAACATATCTCCTATCGAAAGAGATACGTTAGCGATTGGAATAGTGGCAGATCCGCGATCACTTAGAGACGCTGGCGAAGTTAGACAACAAGTAAGAGATTTAGTAAATCCTCAAGACGTATACAGAGTTTTAAGAGATTATAGAATTTTTATCTCTCGCTTCAACCAAGGAGCTTCTTATGAGCAAATGGCTGAACGAATTGTTGAATTTTTCAGAAACATGGCTCCTCCTCACAAAATTGAAGAGGTACATAGAGAAGTTATGAGTCAAGCAAGACAAAGCTCAGAAGAAGATGAATATAGACTTTTTAAACAACTAAAGCTTCCCCAACTAGATTTTCCCATATCTGATGCTGCTATAAAAACAGATTATCTTCTCAGTCTTTCATATATGCAAACACATATGGCAGATTTAGGTTTAGTTGCTGATCCTCTCTCACCTACTCCAGATTACTTAAGAGATTCTGGACTAACAATATTCAGTCCCTATAATCCAAATATCCCAAAGGTTTTAGACCTAGCTCAAGTATTAGAGGCAACAAAACATTAATTACTCAATTCTTACGCATTTATTTAAACATTTATAAATTTTATCTTTATATTAATAGTATGCCAAAAGGTAAACACCTAAAAGGAGTAAGTACAAAAGAACAACGAAAATATGAACATATCAAAGAATCAGCTGAAAAGAGTGGAAGATATGGAAAAAGAGCGGCTGAAGTTGCTGCTCGAACTGTAATGAAACAACACGGTGAAAAACATCATCTCAAAGGTAAATAACAGTATTAAATCTAAATACTTCCAAATAATTTAACCCCAAAATAAAGCGAAAATATTATCGAAAAAATAAGGCAACATTGCCAAAAAAGCTGATAAATAAACCAAATTGAATCCCCTTGAAAAATTTTATGAAACTTAAGAGTATGAGGCGGATTACGATTTTTCCCTGCAAACTGCTCGTTAATCCAATAAATGATTTCACCAAAACTCCTTACTAACCAAAACAATGAAACTATAAGTAAAAATAGATTAAAATTATTTAATATTAAAGACATTAAAGATACTATTAGCCAAAATGGGCCCAAAATAAACATATCTCCCCACACGAAACCTCCTAGGAAAAATAAAAATGGAGTTAATCCATAAACATTCTTTCGGTTTTTTATCTGCAATAACGAAGTAAGAAAAAATATTAATCCCAAAAATCCAATTGTTAAGATTATAATTTGCTGAAAATTATTCATAAAGTATGATTGAGGTGTGCTGCCGAGCAGGGATTCGGACCCCAATAAACGGATCCAGAATCCGTTGTCCTACCATTAGACGACTCGGCAATAAATTGATTTTACTAAAAAAGAAGCTAAAAAGCTATTTAAATAAATGAGGAGTAAAAATTACTATTCCACAAATTAATGCTCCCAAAGAAACAACCAATACCATCCCTGCACTTACATCCTTGGCAATTTTAGCCTCTAGCCTATGCTCGTTAACTAATAAATTTACAACCTCCTCAAGCGCACTATTAATCATTTCGGCACTAAAAACCAGCATTATTAATATAACTACAAAAATAAGTTCTAAATGACTAAGGTTAAAAATGATACCAGCAACAATCGCAATTACCGCTAAGAATAGATGAATTTTTAAATTCAAATTTAATTTAAAGGCAGTTAATACTCCTGCGATAGCAAAGCCAAAAGATTTTAATATCTTATTCATACTACTATTATATATTCAAAAACTAAGTAAACTGCAACAGTTAATATAAAACCAACTATTCCCCCAATAACTATTTCTTTTAACGTATGATTCCTAGTTTTTATTCTTGACCATGCAACTAAAGGCACCGACAAATATAATGGTATAAAAATTAATCCATAAACCTCAACAACTGTCGTTACAAAAGCTACCAAGGTTCCAACATGCAAACTAAGTTTAATTTTTGAATTAATAATTTCCCCTATTGCTAAGAATAAGCAAAGCGCAATTGCTGCAATGTATAAAACAAGAGGTGCCTGTAAAACAAACAATGTTATTAAATAAATTAATGCCATTGAAATTGCTAATGAATACAAAAGAGGCCTTTGAGTTCTTTTTGAAATATCTAAGTTGGAAAAATATCTAAATCTTACACCAAGTAAAACAAACAAGGAAAAAATTAAAATAAAAATAAAAGATATTTCAGTCCAATAAATTGCTAAATGTAAATTACTAGTAGTTTTATGAATTAACAAAAAAGGAACAAGTGAAATTAAAGCAATAGGATTAATAACCGTGGAAATTAATTTAGCTATTAGGGCAGATTTCATTTATTTTAAATTACTTAGTAGAAAATCTTTTCCAAAAATCTGATTTAGCTCTAATATTCCAATGCCTTGCTCTTTACCTGTTAGTAAGAAGAAAATAGTTTTAAAAGGAACTTTTTCAGTTTTACTAAACTCTTTCATTGCAGAAAGAAGTTCTTCATCTTCCCAATTATCAGTTAAATTATATATTAAAAATTCTGATAGTTTTCTTGCAATCTCTTTTTCATCTGCTGTTCTCTCTCGAGTTTTTGCAAAAGTAACTAAATTTTTAAAATCTTTCAAAGTTTTCATTCTGGTTGTAGCAGCTGAAATAAGTAAATCAGATTTTGGAGAATTCATAATATTTAAAACTTCATTATCGTCCTTATAGAAATCAATAAGCCTTGTTTTTAATTCAATAAGGCCAATTTCTCTAATCCAAACCCCATTTAACCATTCAAGCTTAGTCTGATCAAAAATGGGGTTTGCTGTATTAACATCTTCAAGTGCAAATAAATTTTCCATTTCAGATAAACTCATCTGCTCTTTATCTCCACCAGGATTCCAGCCCAATAAAGCCATGTAATTTAAAAGAGATTCTTTAAGATAACCCTCTGCGCGATAATCCAAAGCAGATTTTGCACCATGCCTTTTAGAAAGTTTTGTTTTGTCTGGTCCCAAAATAACAGGTAAATGTGCAAATCTTGCTGGCTCCCAACCTAAGCTCTCATATAAATATAGATGCTTAGGAGTTGAAGAAATCCACTCTTCTCCTCTTATAACATGGGTTATCTCCATTAAATGATCATCTATAACATTTGCTAAATGATAAGTTGGAAATCCATCAGATTTTAGAATTACAAAATCTTCTACGTCTTTACCTGCAAAAGAAATATGCTTTTTACCAATTAAATCTTCCCACTCAAAATTTTTTTCATCAGGAACTTTTACCCAAATCGCACCTTCCTTTTCATAAGCAATTTGCTTTTCGACTAACTCTTTTGCATATTTGTGATATATATCTAATCGTTGAGATTGATAGGTTATTTCCCCATCAAACTTAAGTCCTAACCATTCTAATATTTCTAAAAGTGCTTCCCTTGCGCCTTCAACCAATCTCTTCTGGTCAGTATCCTCAACACGTAAAACGAATTGACCATTGTTTTTTTTAGCAAACAGATAATCAAAAAGTGCTGTTCTTGTATTGCCGATATGAGGTATCCCAGTTGGACTTGGAGCAAACCTAACTTTAACCATATGCTTGCATTGTACATGAATCTTTTTTTATACTCAATATATGTTCACTTTAACTAATGCTAGTAAAGATACAAAATTAATTATTAAATGGTTAATAGTCTTAATAGTGTTAGTATTGATAGGTTATGGAATTTTTAGAACTGCCATAATTATCAAAGATACGCTTTATCCCCCACCACCAGTTGTTGCTGAAAAAGCTTTTGGAAAATTACCTGCTCCAGATTTTATATTAAACGGAGAAAATAATGATTTAACTTACTCTATTAATACAATATCAGGTTTTATACCTACTCTGCCTAATCTTGCAAATGTTTATATATTCACTGAAAATAAACCGGATTTATTAGGACTGCAAAACACAGAAAACACGATCCAATCTGCAGGTTTTATCAGCGATAAAAAACAAATAGACGGAAATATTTATGAATGGAATACGCTTGATAAATATAGCTTAGTAAAAACAATTAAGATGAATATTCTTAGCCATACTTTCCAAGTCACAAGTGATTTTTATAATGACCCTGATGTAATCGCAGCCGAGAATTTACCAGATCAAAAAAAAGCGATTACAACCGCTACCAACTTTTTGAATTCCTTAGGCGGATGGACTGACACATTAAACGTAGACGGCGCTAAAACACAACTTCTTAGAATAGATAATCAACAATTAATAGAAGCAACAAGTATCTCTAATACTCAGATTATTAAAGTAAATCTCTTTCCCACCGATATAGATGGCTTAACTGTATTTCCTCCAAACCCAAATGAGGCCAATGTAAATTTATTAATTGCGGGTGGACAAGATATGCCTCAAGTAATTTATGCAAACTATATAACTAGAAAATTGGGAGATTCAACAACTTATTCAATTAAAGATACTGCAAAAGCAATTGAAGAATTAAAAAATGGTAAAGCCTATATCGCTTCCTATAATGGAGTTGATAAAAATATTTCAATAACAGATATCCTGCTAGGTTATTATGATTCGGGTAAAGAAGAACAAAAATATTTAACTCCCATAATTGTATTTAAAGGGTCAAACAATTTCTATGCATACATAAGCGCAATTAAGGATGAAGAGATAGGTAAGTAATATTGTCTTTAAGCAAATCCAACAATCTTCTTGTATCTAAAAATCTATCCTGACTTCCCATTACTACTATAATAATTGTCTTATCTTTTTCTTTTTTTGAGGTTACCAGTACCTGTCCCGCTTCTTCAGTAAAACCAGTTTTTACTCCGTTCACTCCATCAACCCCAAGCAATTCATTTAGATTGCGAATCTCATAAGTATTTAACCCACTAGTATCACTAATAACTTTATATTTAGTATTTACGACTTCTGCGATTAAAGGACTCTTAACTGCAAAAGAAGCTAAACTAGCTAAATCAAAAGGGGTAGTATAATCCTCACTATCTGCGAGTCCAATAGAATCACCATAATGCGTATTTTTTAATTTAAAAACTTTAGCCTTATCATTCATTTTTTTAATAAATGCTTTTTCGCCACCAGGAAAATTTTCTGCCACAGCTAATGCAGCATCATTTGCTGAAGGCAACATCATTGCATACATTAAATTTTCAAAAGTCATCTGCTCATTAATTGAAAGTCCTAACGTTGAGCCCTCAACTCTTCCTGTTTTTACAACTAGTATCTCTTCTGGCTTAAAATGTTCTGCCGCTACGATGGAAGTCATAATTTTCGTAGTGGAAGCAGAGGAAAACCTGAGATCTTTATTTTTAGAATATAAAACTACTTTTGAATCAGCATCCATAATTATTGCCCCTGTAGCTGATATTTGAGGGTTAAATTTATTCTTAATAATTGGATAATAAAAATTATTGCTTGTTTTAAATGGTGGATTAAATAACTTATTACTTTCGTTCCAATATCTTAAGAATAAATTTGCACCAAAAACAAAAATAAATACAAAAAATAGAAACAAAGGAAGTATGAAATATACCTGAATTAAATCTTTATTTTGCAGAAAGCCTTTCATCAATTCTTTCCATATCTCGAGGAAACATACTTGCTTCCCTAATATTGGCAAGTCCTAGTATTTGCATGGTCATTCTTTCTGCGCCAAATGCAAAACCACCCTCCGGAGGCACTCCATATCTAAATGCATCAAGAAAAAGCTTAATCTTTGCGGGATCCATTTTCCACTCATCAACATGCTTCATTAACTGATCGAAATCATTAATTCTTCTTCCTCCCGATAGCCACTCAAGACCCTTGCATAAAAGATCCATACCTTCGTTATATTCAGGATCTTCTGGGTTTGGATAAACATAAAAAGGTTTTTTCTTAGTTGGATATCCATAAATAAAAACAAAATCAGATCCTGTTTCCGCTTTAATAATCTCACAAATTTCTCTTTCATCTTCAGGATTTAGATCTTTTTCTCCTCTAACATCTCTGCCGCTATGCTCAAATATTTTCTCCTGCGCCTCTTTCAAGGACAAATATGGAGTCTTATCGATCATACTTGGCAAAGTAACATTATAAAGCTTAAGCTCTTTAGAACATTCTTTATTAAGTCTTTGTAGAATACTCCTGACAACTTCTTCTGCCATATTTTTTACATCTTCCCATGTGTCAATAAATGCCATCTCTGCATCCAAAGAAACAACCTCTGTTAAGTGTCTAGTCGTGACTGATGGTTCTGCTCTAAATATCTTATTAACTGAAAAAACTCTTTCAAATGCAGACATTACAATTTGCTTATAAAGCTGAGGACTCTGAGACAAATAGGCTTTCTTATCAAAATAATCAACCTTAAACACTTCTGCCCCTCCTTCAGCTACTGCAGGGGCGATACTTGGAGCTTGAAATTCGAAAAAATCTTGGCTTTTTAAATACTCTCTAAATTGATCTATAACTACTTCTTGAATTTTAAATATAGCTTGCACTTTTGGATGTCTTAAGACTAAAGCCCTATTGTCTAAAAGAGTAGGTAATTCTAATTTCAAATCTTCTCCACCCATATCAAAAGGGAGAGTATCAGCTTTAGCAATTATTTTTATTTCCGTAGCCTCAAGCTCTACAGATCCACTATCTAAATCTTTATTAACTGCGTTACCTGGTCTTTCGTTTACCTTACCAACTATCTCCACCACATATTCTGGTCTTAATTCTTGCGCTACGCTGTAAGCTCCTTCAGCAACATGTGAGTTCACAACAACTTGAATTACACCACTCCTATCTCTAATATCTAAAAAGATAAGTTTGCCATGATCACGTCTTATTCTAACCCAACCTTTAATTAGAATTGATTCGCCGACATGATTTTTAGCAGCAATTGATAAAACTCTTGCTCTCATATTCGTAAATCATATCATTTGGATATGAAGAAGACAAGCAATATTGATCTTAGGAAGACAAAATATCCCTAACAATTAATTGTAAATTCTTATTTCCATTCCACTCATTTAAGCTCAAATTGTAAGCAACTGAAATAATATCGCCGATTCTTAGCGTGTTATCCTGTCCACCACCAAAATATATTGCCTCAAATACCTGACCTGAGGCAGACTTTAACCTTAACTTTATATGCCTACCTTCTTTTCCTATTATTCTTAGATCCGAAATCTTAATTTCTTTTGTTAAAAAAAGTGGCTCTGGGTTTGCCATACCAAAAGGATATAAACTTAAAATATCTGTATATAATTCTAAATTAATATTATTACTCGTAAGTTCTAAGTCAATATTAAGTATTCTTTCTAAATGATTTTTAGAAATAAGCTTCTCTGCTTTTTCATAAAGCTTCTTTTCTAAAAGATCTAATTTATCTGTTTCAACAGTAAAACCAGCGGCCATAGGATGACCACCCAAATCTACCATCAAATCCGAAGCTTCTCTTAGAAATTCAATAATATTAAACCCTTGAACACTTCTAGCTGAGGCTTTGCTTAGCTTTTCTCCTTTTGAAATAACAATTGAAGGCAAATAGAATTCCTCAACCAATCTTCCAGCAACTAAACCAATTACTCCTTGCTGATAACTTTTGTCTGCTATAAAAATTAAATTTTTTAAAGCTTTTTCCTTAGCCCTTAATTTTGCATTCAACAAAATTTCTCCAGTTATCTCTTGTCTTTGTAAATTAGTTGTAGACAGTAAGCTGGCTAAGTCTTTCGCCCTTTTAGAACTTGTCGTACATAAAAGCCTAAGTGAATCCATAGCAGAGGATAATCTTCCCATGGCATTAAGTCTTGGAGCTATTACATGACCAACCTGATATACATCTATTTTGTCGGTTTCAATACCGGCAACATTAAAGAGCTCTAAAAGCCCAACTCTTTTTGTCTTCTGCAGTCTTCTTATTCCTTTAGAAACAAAAACTCTATTTGCGTTTGTCAAAGGCACTAGATCTGCAATAGTAGCTAAAACGACTAGCTCTAGGTGACTATCTTCCTTTTCTATTTCTTCTTTTTTTAATTGCTTTGATAAAACATAAGCAACCCCTGCCCCACAAAGCTTAGTAGTATGAACTATTGAATATGCTTTTGGTAATGATTTTGCAGCAACATGATGATCTGTAATAATAACTTCTATGTCTTTTTTATTTGCATAATCAACTGCGCCTGCTGCAACGATTCCATTATCAACAGTTATAATCAATTTTGTGTCAGGATTTTTTTGTAATACATTATCTATTCCAGCCTCAGACAAACCATAACCCTCGTCAAATCTGTTTGGAATATAAGGCAAAGCTCTTGCGCCAAGATTACTTAAGGTCTCCCATAAAATGGCACTACCACAAATACCATCAACATCATAATCACCAAAAACAATTATCTGCTCTTTGTTTTGTATAGCTTTTTTAATCCTTTGAATAGATTTTTTTATTTCCTTTACATCTAAATCAAGCGATTTTAAATTGATATTTGCAAATGTAGGATTTAAAAACTCTTCCTGCTCCTTTTTCGTTACTATTGACCTATTTTCTAAAAGAATTGTAAGTATTTGTTGATTAGTTAAATCCTTTTTTCCTTTATGAATTACGTTCCATTTTTTCATTTATTTTTCTTTGCTATACTATAGCAAGATGGTAAATATTATTCCACAAGAAATTATTGATATTTATAGAAAACTTGAATCAGCAAATTTTGAAGTTTATCTAGTTGGTGGCTCTGTTAGAAATTTAATGCTTAAAAGAGAAATTAAAGATTGGGATTTAACCACTAATGCCACCCCTGAAGAAATATTAAAACTATTCCCCAACGGATTTTATGATAACAAATTTGGCACAGTTGGTGTTCCATTTGCATTAGAAGGAAATCAAAAAATAGCCGAAATAACTACATATAGAACTGAATACGGCTTTTCAGATAAAAGACATCCTGAAGTTGTTGCTTGGGGAAAATCCATTGAAGAGGATTTGCAAAGAAGAGATTTTACTATAAATGCTATTGCATTAAAGCTGACTGAAAAAAATAATTCCTTTGAGCTCGTTGACCCATACGATGGGGAAAATGATCTAAAGAAAAAAATCATTAAAGCAGTAGGTGATGCGAATCTAAGATTTAAAGAAGACGCATTAAGACTTATTAGAGCAGTTAGAATTGCCACTGAACTAGGCTTTAAAATTGAGGCCAACACTTGGAAAAAAATAATAGAAGACGCATCTCTTATTGAAAATGTTTCTTTTGAAAGAATAACAGCTGAACTTTTTAGAATCTTAAAATCAGAAAACGCCTATGATGGTATTATGCTCCTTTATACAAGCGGTCTTTTAAAGCATGTCTTACCAGAGCTTCTAGACGGAATTGGCGTTTCTCAAAAAAGACCCGGCAGGCACCATACGGAAGATGTATTTACTCATAATGTTTTATCATTAAAGTTTTGCCCATCCAATGATCCTGTTGTGAAATTTGCAACCTTAATTCATGATGTGGGAAAGCCTAAGGTAATGTCTAAAGATAAAGATGGTCTAGTTATTTTCCATAACCATGAGGTGGAAGGCGCTAGAATTGCCAATGATATTTGCTTAAGACTTAAGCTCTCAAAAAAAGATAGAGAAAAAGTTATTAATCTAATTAGATGGCACATGTTTTCAGTTAATGAAAACTTAACAGAGTCCGCAATTCGCAGATTTATTAGACGAATTGGAGTAAGCAATGTTAAAGATATGATGGATTTAAGAGTTGGAGACCGACTCGGTGGAGGAACACAAACGGCTGAAAGCTGGAGACTTAAGCTTTTTAAAGAAAAAATAGAAAAAGAACTTAGTCCCGTTCCTTTTTCTATTAATGATTTAAAGATCGATGGAAATGATATAATGAATGTGTTACAGTTAAAACAAGGTCCCAAAGTTGGGGACATATTGCAAAAATTATTTGAAGAAGTGGATGAAGACTTGTCTAAAAATAACAAAGACTATCTCCTCAAACGAATAAAGGACCTCGCTAAAAACTAAGATTTATTTTATGGAAAACTCAATTCCTAAGAATCCGTTTAAGTTTGGTATTTATGGATCAAAAAAACATTTAAAATGGGTGATATTTGCCCTATCTTTCGTTGTGATTGCAACAGGTGTTGGTAGATCTACGGCTTTAATTCTTAAAAACCTAACAGATTCACTATCACACCAACCAATAATATTTAACGACATCTGGTTTTGGGCTCTTGCCTATCCCTTAGTTGATTTTATTGCTGGACTTTGCTGGAGAATGAGTGGATTTACGGGTATGCGTTGGTTTATGAATTTCAGATTCACCGCCTACGAATCTTTATACAAATATATAACCCTGCATAGTAAAGATTACTTCAACAGTAGATTTGCTGGAAGCTTAACAAATAAAATCAGCAATGCGGTTGATGGAACAGAAAGTATATTTGAAAATATTTTATGGCAGTTCATTCAATTATTTATTGGTATCTTTTGGTATATCATTTTTACAAGCTTAAGTAATCCAATCTTGGGACTAATTATTTTTGTCTGGTCAGTTATTTTTCTATCAAGTAATTTTTTGTTTGCAAGAAAAATTCAACCTTTATCATATGCGTTTGCTAAATCTCTATCAACTCTCAAAGGTAGAATCGTTGACTCTTTATCAAACATATCTTTAGTTCACGAAAGTGCATACCTGGAAGAAGAACGAAGCTATATTAAAGAATATATTGAGAAACAAAGAGAAAAAGGCTTATCAGAATGGCAACTAAGTGAATGGATGTTGCTTACTAATAACATATTAATACTCATATTTATGGTTGCCATGATTGGCACATCTGTTTTTATGTTTCAACATGCAATTGTCTCAATTGGTGTTGTCATAATGGTAATAGCAATTACTGCAGATTTATCTGGTCAACTATTTTTTATTGGGCATGAAATTAAAAATTCTACAAAATATTTTGGTGAAGCGAAGGAAGGGTTAGAAGAAATTTTAAATAAACACTTAATTGTTGATAGTAAGGTCGCAAAGAAAGTTCATATTTTAAACGGTAATATTAAAATTGAAAATATAGATTTTGAATACGATAATACAAAAGTTTTTGAAAACTTTTCATTAAATATTCCCCAGGGGCAAAAAGTAGGAATCGTTGGCAGAAGCGGAGCTGGAAAAACAACTTTTGTTTCCCTACTTCTAAGACACTTCGATCCACAAAAGGGCCAAATCAGTATTGATGGCTTTAATATTAAAGATATTAAATTAGAAAGTTTAAGAAGAGCAATCGCGTTTGTCCCACAGGATACTACCCTATTTCATAGAACGATTTTAGAAAATATTAAATACAGTAATCCCGATGCCTACGAAAAAGATATTAAAGAAGCTGCAAAACTAGCTCAAGCAGATAAATTTATTCAACAACTTCCTGAAAAATATGCCACAATTGTTGGCGAAAGAGGCGTTAAATTATCTGGAGGACAAAGGCAAAGAATTGCTATTGCCAGAGCATTCTTAAAAAAATCACCTATTCTTATTCTAGATGAAGCAACCAGCAGCTTAGACAGTGAGAGCGAACAAGCAATTCAAAATGCTTTAGAAGAGCTGATGCATGATAAAACAGTCATTGCAGTTGCTCATAGATTATCTACCTTAAAGAGCATGGATAGAATAATAATTATCGAAAATGGCAAAATAATAGAAGATGGAGCTCCAGAAGAATTATTAAAAAATAAAAATGGGGTATTTAAAAAAATGTGGGATAAACAAATCAAAGGTTTCATAGCCGATGAATAATTTTATGCTATAATCCATTTATGACTAAGGTTGACTTACAATCAGAATTAAAAAATTCAATGCTTGCCAAGAACGAGGTAAAAACTTCAGTTTTAAGAATGCTTTTATCAGCAATTAACTATTATGAAATTCAAAAAGGTGGAGCGGGATATGAAGCAACTGAGGAGGATGTTATGAATGTCATTGGCGCACAAGCAAAACAAAGAAAAGATTCTATAACAGAATATGAGAAGGCTAATCGACCAGAACTTGTAGTAAAAGAGACTAAAGAACTAGAGATACTTCAAGTTTTCCTACCGGCTCAAATGACAGAGGATGAAGTAAAAACTCTTGTTCGGGAAGCTATTTCAGAAACTGGATCACAGACCATGGCAGATATGGGAAAAGTTATGGCAGCGCTTATGCCAAAAGTAAAAGGAAAAGCAGATGGTGGAATGGTGAGTAACTTAGTAAAACAATTACTTACTTCTTAATCTTTTATTAGTAAATTCTTGCCAGACAACCAAAAGTGGAGCTGCATTAAAAATAGATGAAAAAGTACCTGAAACTATTCCAATCAAAAGCGCAACTACAAACCATCTAATACTATCCCCTCCAAAAAGAAGAAGAGCTAGTAAAACTAAAACAACTGTTAAGGATGTATTCAATGATCTATCAAGTGTTTGTAAAATAGAATCATTAACTATCTTTTCAAATGATTCTCCTCCAAATCTCTTCAAATTCTCTCTGATCCTATCAAAAACAACAATTGTGTCATGAACCGAAAAGCCAATAACAGTTAAAACAGCAGTAACAAACAAACTGTCTATTTCTACATTAAAAAAGTGTCCCAAGATTGAAAAAACCCCTATTAAAACTAACACATCATGAACTAAAGCCAAAATTGCACTTATACCAAATTTAAAACTACTGGCTGGTTTTGGAACTTTTCTAAATGACCAGGTAATATATAAAACAATTAAACCTGATGCCACCAGCATACCCTTTAACGCATTTAGAGTTGTTTCTATACCAATAACCGGACCTACTGTTTCAAATTGTGTTTGTCTAAAATCGGAATATTTAGATTTTAGACTCGTTATTATACGTGAATCTTTATTTTGATCTAAAGGCTTACTTCTAATAAAAATGGTATTTTTAGTTGTCTCTATTTGCTGAATATGAATGTTTTCTTTTTGAAATGCTGCCTCTACAGTTTTAATATGATTTTGCTCTACGGTTTGATTGAAGGAAAATGTCAATCTACTTCCTCCGGTAAAATCGATTGACATATTGAGGCCAAACAAAATTAAAGAAATAATTCCAGGAATAATAACTATTCCCGAGATTAAAAAGTAAATATATTTTTTCTTACCTAAAATATTCATCTTATTTATATACTGCTCTTAAAAACGTTCTGGTCACTACGATTGCACTAAACATTGAAACCAAAACACCAATCGCAAGCACTAACGCAAATCCCTTAACAATTCCTGTCCCAAAACTATATAATACAAAACTCGTAATTAAAGTGGAAATATTAGAATCCCTAATTGAAGTCCAAGCTCTAGAAAAACCTAACTCAATTGCCATAGATTTTGACTTACCAGACCTTAATTCCTCTTTCATTCTCTCAAAAATTAAAATATTTGCATCAACCGCCATTCCAATTGAAAGAATAAAACCAGCAATACCAGAAAGTGTCAAGGTAATTCCAAAAGGAGAAATAGAACTTAATTTAAAAATTGCTAAATTGAAAATTGCATATAAAAGCAAGGCCAGAGAAGCAACTACGCCAAGTCTGCCATACAAAACACACATGAAGATTACGATAATTACAAAGCCCAAAATTCCGGCAAACAAACTCTTCTCAAGCGAGGAAGTTCCTAAAGTTGGAGCAATTATACTGCTGGAAAGAATTTTTAAAGGAACCGGTAGAGCACCAGCATTTAGTTGGGTACTCAACTGATTAGCTGTTGCTGTCGTAAAACCACCCGAAATAACAGCGTCCCCTGTTAAAATTGCTTGATTAACAACTGGACTTTCGATTATTTGATTATCTAACACAATGGCTAAGGGCTTATTAATGTTTCTCTTAGTAATGTCTGCAAATTTTTTTGCACCATCAGAAGTAAATTGTAGCTGAACTTGAGGCTTACCCGTATTCTGATCAAAACTTACTGATGTTTGCTTTATATCAGCTCCCGTTAAATTTGTTTGTTTAAATCCAAGCTGAGCGGCACCCGAAGCATCTAAATTCGCAGATGTTGATGCGACTTGTTCCCAAAAAGTAAGCTGCGCAGTTGTTCCGATTAAACTCTTGACTTGCTCAATATCTGTAATTCCTGGAAGCTCAACGATAATTCTATAATCCGAACCCGAAATTGCAGTTTGCACCAAAGGCTCTGAAACCCCAAACAAATTAACGCGTTTATCGATAACAATCTTTGCGCTGTCTAGCGCTGCAGTTTTCTGAGATGAAGAAATCTTAGACATATCAGCTTGAAGTACCAAGCTTGTTCCGCCTTCTAAATCCAGACCTTTTCTAAAATCTAACTTCTTATCTACTCCAAACTTTTGAAAAATAAAACCTGGATCAAAGCTAATGGTTTTATTTAGAGGTTTAATTTTAAAATCTTTGAACGAGGGAAGATTAATAAATAAAGATAAAATGGTTAGGACAATAATTGTCCAAAATAAATATCTTGGATTTTTCATGACAACATGCTTTCTTCATCGCCAACAAGCATTACCCTAGATCCTGACAAAATGGCAGTGATGAATGGATCTCTTTTTTTCTTTCTGAAATCAAATTCATCCTCAGTCATAACTGTATAGTTAATTTCAGTTGTGAGCCTTTTTTCTTCTTCACGAACCAAAAGCGCTAATTCTGGCAACACCACAGTACCGACAATAAGCAAATCTACTTCATCTGGCTGTTCCTTAATTCCTCTTAAAAATCTACCAGAAAACATAGCGTATTTTATTTTACCTAGCTTTACTTTATTCTCTAAAATTTTTCCACCCAAACCAATATTCTTAGACCCAATTCTAAGGAGATCAAAATAAAATGGGTAATTTTTGGACATAGAATAATAGACTCTATTTGCTCTTGGCTCTCTAGAGAGAATTCCTTTTTGCTCTAAAAATGAGAGCTCTCTTCTTACAGCATTTATCTCATCTTTAGTGCGTCTCACTAATTCTCTTACGTGGAACATATCATTTGGATTAGCCAAAAAAACATTAAGAAGTTTTACCCTAGATTTTGATGTAATAAGATCTGAAAACATAATTTGTTCTTTTTATTTCTGAACATAAATATACAACTATGATGAGCAATCTGCAAGTATTAATTGCGTTATTTTACGTCCAAAACGCCATCGGTCGGAAGAACCGTAAACCAGATTAAGCCTCTGTTAAATTTCATCTCTTTTCCGCTTGCGTCGGTAATAATTGTTCTATCTATTCTAGATTTTTTCGACCAAGTTGCTTTTACCTCTTCTCCATCTTGAAGCACAACGGCCTTACCTGTTCCTTTGTTTTTATATAAAAGATGAACATTGTTTTCATAACCGTCATTTGCGTGTGACTCTACCATATACATGACTACAATGGTTTTGGCGGTAATTTGTTTTTTCGTATTCACATCAATATGTGGAGCTCCACCATTGTTTCTTGCATACAGATTAGTTTTAGGATCATATTTCCAATCTACGTCATAATCTTTGTCTCCCCAGAACTCTATATGCGCCACTTGACTTGCACCCCTATCAGCAACAGGAGCATCATCTTTAAATGAATATTGCACAAATGTTGTATCCCAAGCTTTACCATCTTCATCTACATTAGTTAACTTTCTATTTTTTGCTGCATAATCCCACAAGCTTTGTGTTTTAGAATACATTGTATGCTCCGAAGCAACATCTCGACCTTGTCTTGCATCAATCTTTTTATATATTGGAAATGGAACACTAAACTGGCTTAAATCGTTATATAAATGCCAACCATATTGATCTAACTGACCCAATGCATCAGCAGGACCAGGCTGAGCCGCGCCTCCTACGTGAGCATATAATGGATAATTGCCATACTCAGAAATAAAATCAATAAAGTATGTTCTAGCAGATCTAATTGGCCCAATATATTCTCCGCCATCCTGGCAATAATAAACAGCTAAAAATCTAGTTATTCCACCCTCAGCAACGATCTCATAAACGACGTCTGCCTTAGAAAGACCCGATTGCGGTCTCGACTGTTCATGGTTTTCTGTCATCACGCCCAATGGCCTATGTTTTTGCCACCAAGCTTCTTGTTGCTTTGAGTACATTGCTCCATTTAGAGGACACTCTTGAGTTTTGGGTAAAGTTTCATCAAATGCAACACTACCGCTAGAAGTGACCTTAGGGGCGCTTACAGGCGTTGCTACTACACCAGTTAAACCTTGGGAAAAGATAAAAAAAGAAATACCTGTAGATAAAAAGTATAAAGCTAACGCAGAAAGTAAAATTATTAATTTATTGTTATTTTTCATTTAGCAACTATAGATTCTTTGAGGGCCTTTTTCTCTTCTTCAGAAAGCTCTAGCTCTACTCCTTTTCCATTTGCCACTCTTTTTGCATACCATCTTGTCCCAGCCCTGGAGTATAAACCTGAAAGAATTACGCCTGTATCATTTTTATCTACTAAAGATAAGATAAAGCTTTGTTCTCCGCCAGTATCCTTAAATGGATTAAACCTGACTAAACCAACCTTCTGAATATGAAAAGTGCCGTCTTTATCTATTCTATCAGAATAGTGCTTTAGGTAGTCAATATCCTTTTTAGAAACTTCCATATTTTTAACCAATTCCTCAAGTACAGATTTAAGCGTTTTATTACTTACACCATTAGTTAATCTGTTGTAATGATTGATAATTCTCCAGAAGAAAAACGACAAAGCAGCAAGCCAAACAAAAATTACAGCAATTAAAAAAATTAGGAAATTTGCGGGCATAATATTTACCTATATTAGCCTCTTGACAGCCTTGCTGTCAATAGTGTAATCTAGCCTCTATACATGGCTAAGAAGAGAAAAACACGAGAGCAAAAACAAATATCAGACTCTCGCCATAATTTTGAACACAAACTAGTCTTAAATAGCTTCCAAGCTAAACCTTCTTCTAATAAAAATGTAACCACAGTAGCAGTTAAAAGTGAAAATTTATATCCATATCTTGCGCAAGATCTTACTAAAACATTTGCCCTATCCGCTACGATAATTGCAGCGCAACTAATTCTTTTTTTCACTTTAAAATTACACTTAATTAAGATTCCAGGATTATCTTATTAATTGAAGGGGGGTGAAATATATTATGGCATCAATGTATTGCGTAAAATGCAGAGCAAAGAGAGAAGACCCAAGTGCAGAAAGAGTTACCATGAAAAATGGTAAACCTGCAATGAAAGGTAAATGCCCAGTCTGTGGTACAGGAATGTACAAGATCGGCGCAGCCTAACTTGCTCTTGAAAATCCTTCGAAGGAATAAGCCCATTTGTTAAACAGATGTGGAAATTCTTCAAGAGATATAAAAAACCCCGACCCATTTGGAAGGGGTTTTTTAGTGAATTTTTATTAATAATTGTCAACCCCCATTTTTACCCATTTTTGAGGCCAATTTATATATATAAATATATATAAATTATAAGGGTGTATACTCCACCCAAGATGTTAAAAACACATAGGCAAAACACTTTTGAAGGCTGCCTTCCCATCTGTCTTTTAATTATTGAGGATAAAGATATAAATAAGAAAAATGAACTAGAGATTATTTACAATGCCCTCTTAAAAAGACGTGATAATTTTTATGCACTCAACATTCTTTCTTCATTTGCAGAAAAATATTCAAAAGACATAACTCTATTTGTAGGAATTAATGAATACGCAAAATATTTAAATAAACATAAAGATAATCAACGAATTAAAATTTTTTACCAAGAAATAAACTTAGAATTTTTACTTAAAACAAAAATACCATATATTCTACAAATTGATGATTTTGCGCTTGGAGACATTGTCCATGCCATGCATTATGTAATAATTGAAAATATAGATGAAAACGAAGTCATAATAAACGATCCCTGGAGTGGCTCAAGAAATAAGCTTAAAACCTCTACACTACTAAACGGCATTGAATTACTTGAGAATCATTTACTTTTCTCTCCACTTTTAATTTCTATTAATAAATATGAATAAATTATTTGGGTTAACAATTATACTAACCGAAACATTTCTCTATGCCTTGCTAAGTCCGTTGCTAAAGAAAGCTAATTTAAATTTTCAACCTTTCACAGTCATGACTTTCTCGATGTTATCTTTATTTATTTTCTCCTTAATTATGAGCGTTTGTTTTGAAAATTTATTAAGTATTAATCTTCAAAAAGACTCGCGAACAATTTTATTTCTTTTTGTAATTGGACTCATTAATGGCGTGGCTTTTTGGTTAGGAATAAAAACCTATAAAATCTTACCTCTGTCACAGCTCTCACTTTTTGCACTACTATCTCCAATTTTTATAACAATATTGGCATATTTTATCTTGGGAGAAAAATTTTCTTATAAAATTTTCATTAGCCTAGCTATTATGGGAATAGGTCTGATTTATTCTTTGATCTAGATTATTCACAACACGGATCTTTGTAGCCACACTGTGGGCAATATGCATCCCTACTTCCAGGCATATCTCCCATAGGGGTTTGGCAAACAGGACATGGCTGAGTTCTTAAAGAAGATTTTTTAGATTCCATTTATCTCTTTAATAATATCAATTACACTTCTTAAATTGTCAATTTTCTTCCAAGCCGCTTTCTGCAACTCATCGTCTTTATGCCACCATGAATCGCTTAAATGGTTTGGATTTTTCGTTCTATACAAAAGCCCTCGCTTTGTATACTTAAAAGCGTCTAAATCATTGTTAGCATCCCCTATAAATAAAGAATCTTCTGGGTTTAGATCTAACTTTTTACAGAAATCATCAATTGCAATTACTTTAGCTTTTGGATCCAAATCAGTATAAGAGGTATTAAGAAAATTTCCATCTTCAGCAAAATGAAAGACTGCATTTGCATGATAATAATCAGTTCCAAAATACTTCGCAATTTGACTAATATAAAATTCTATACCACTAGATATAAAAGCAAACTCAATATTTTGAGATTTAATAAAATTAATTAAATCAATGGCTTCTTTGTTTAATTCAAAGTTTTTAATATCCAGAATTTCCTCATATTTTTCCCTAGTTAAACCTTGACCCCTATAATGCTCAACGACTTTTTGATTCCACTCATCATAGCTAATTTCGCCTCTTGAGTATGCGTCGTACCATTCTCTATCTAATTCTGGAGAAACGTTCATCGCCCTATGAAGCCTAAGCCAAGGATTACCAAAAATTACAACGCCATCACAATCAAAAAATACAATTTTTACTTTATTCATAAGAAAATATTATACCCTATTTACCTTTATAGTGGACTAATTTATAAATCTCTACAACGGAAACTTTCCATTTCTGATCAATCTCTGCTCTACCAAAACCTGCAATTTCCCATAACGAATTTCCTAATGGCTCACAAGGCAAACTTTCACAAACTACAAATAATTGATCGGTTACAGTTTCTCTTTTCGGATCAGCGTTTGGATCTTTTATTGTCGTTGGCGGATGTCCCCAAATTGTAAAGAAATATCGATATGCGTGATCACTATTGCCTCCCGTAACTAAAGCGAAATTAAAAGGCTTTGCATCGGTATGCACCATTACAAACTCAGCGATACTTCGCATTTGATTTAATTGCTGATTAGCTGGATATGCAAAGGGATTACTCCAGAGATTTTGAATTAAAATAATAACAAAAATAATAATTACTAAGACTTTAGAAAATATACCTATAATTTTTTTATTGTTAAAAATAAATTCTAAAAGTAAACTTACTAAAATAAATGGTGCTGGGAAAAGAAAGGTAAAATAATAATCGTAAATTGCTTTTTTATAAAATCCAAAAAGTACAATTCCTAATACTAACCAAAAAAAGAGTAAAGAATATTTATAAAAATCATTATCTTTATTTTTAAATGAATTATAAAGTCTATAAAAAAGTAGAGCTAAAGAACAAACGGCCAAAACAAGAACGAATATATACCAGATATTTAAAACTTCCTTGGAAAAATGCACTTTTTGATCTATATCTGGATATGCAAATACCAATCTTCCAAAAATTCTGAAAAATACATCGTAAACAGTACCCAATAAATTAACTGATGGACCTGTGTCTCCTGAGTTAAATAAAAAAGTAGTAATATTTTTAAAATCAGGAAAACCATGACGTACCTCAAATGCAATAAACGGAGACCAACCAATTAAAAATCCAACAAAAATAGTTAAATAATTTTTAAATAAACTAATTACAGCTTTTTTAAAGTTTGATTTATAAAATCCAACAAACAGTAAATATAAAAATATGACCCCTCCCAAAAATAGCGCTAAATAATGCAGCTGCATGGCAATTCCTAGTAGAAAACCTGAAAAAGCAAAAAGCTTTAGAGAATTTTTACGAAGTGCAAAGTAAACCGTAAATAAGGTAAGTAAAGAAACAAAAGGTAAGGGATTTGGATTCCAACTTGACCTAGAATAAGTTACGACCAAAGGTGATATTGCATATAAAAAAGAAGCAAGCAACGCTACCTTTTTGTTAAAAAAATTAGCAACAATTATATACAAAAGCAAAACTGTTAAAATTCCGATTAAAGCAACTCCCACCGCAGGACCCACAGGATTAAAGTTAAATAGCCATAAAAAGGGAGCCATATAATAGTAATAAATAGGACCCAAGAAAAATCCACCAACTGATGAGGTAGGACCTAAAAGAGTTAAGTGCCCATGTAAAATATTATAAGCAACTAACACATCTCTTCCTTCGTCACCCAAGAAACGTAAATACTTTTCTATCTTATATAGCCTAAAAAAAGCAGATATTACTAAAATGATTAAAAGAGCAATATTCTCTTTTGTAAGAAATGATTTTAACTTGTTCATTGTTGGGGTTTTTTACGCCAAATTATCAATCTGTAGACCGAAAAATTATAAATAAGTAATATTCCTGTTCCAAAAATAAAATAGACAAAGTAATATTGTCTACCAAAAATAATATCTCCTAAATAAATAATGCCTGACTGAATGATAATTACACCAAAAGCTGAAGTAGCATAGAAATTAAGCATCTTCCAAATATATTGAGCTATAGTTTTTACTCTTTCATTTTTAAATGTCCATAAATTATTTAAATTGTAATTTGAAAATACTGCAACAACTGCACCTATTAAACTTGCAACAGCTGGAATAAAATGAAAATTTTCTACTAAAACTCTTAAAATTATTGCCTGAAGAAAAAAGCCTATTCCTCCAACTACTAAAAATTTACCAAAAGAACCATGAAGTAATTCATTTACTCTTACTTTAATGACAAAAGCTAATGTCTTAATTATTGTTTCTATCCCAGGTATTTTAGATTTTCCCATTGTTCTATCTTTTGCATTAAAAGGCACTTCAGCTACTTTATAACCATCTTTTACTGCATTCCACAAAAATCCTACTTGAAAAGTATATCCTGTAAATGAACCTAACTTATCCTTTTCTTTTAGAAAAACTTCTTTCTTAATTGCTCTGTAGCCCCCGGTCCAATCATCAATTCCTTTTCTTCCAAATAAAAGTCTAATAAAAACATTTCCCCACACAGACATTATTTTTCTATGAATTCCCCAATCTGCAGGTATTGAACCGCCTTTACTATAACGAGTGCCCACAACAAAATCATTTCCTTCATCGATTTTTTGCAAAAATTCTGGAATTTTCTGAGGATCATGAAAAAAATCCGCATCCATTTCAAACATTACATCAGCATTCATTTTTTCAACCGCATAGGTCATTGCTCTTATATAAGCTGCCCCTAAACCAGCTTTTTCGCCTACTAATACCTCTAGGTTTTTATATTTACCCTGCAACTCCTTAACAACCTCTCCGGTTCCATCAGGCGAACTATCATCTGCAACCAAAATACTCATTTGATGTGTTTTAATTTGGGGAAAAATTTCTTCTTCTAGGTTTTTAATTAGGAGCTCTATGTTTCCTTTTTCATTATAGGTAGGAATAATAATTACTGCATGCATGATTATATTAAATCATAAAGATCTGAAATATTCTATTGTCTTAGTAAGTCCAGTCTCTACATCGATCTTAGGTGCCCAACCAAAAAGCCTTTGTGCTTTAGAAATATCTGGTTTTCTTTTTTTGGGATCATCTTCAGGTAAAGGTTCGAATATGATTTTAGAATCTGAATTTGTCAGTTTTAAAACCAATTTTGCTAACTCTAGAATTGTTCTCTCGTCTGGATTACCTAAGTTCAAAACTTCACCATTTGTCATATCTGAAAACATCGCCATTGTTAACCCATTGATTAAGTCACTAATAAAACAAAAGCTTCTTGTCTGATCACCTTTACCAAAGACTACTATATCTTCATTTTTTATTGCCTTGTTAATAAAATCAGAAACAACCCTTCCGTCATCGGGCTGCATATTTGGACCATAGGTATTAAAAATTCTAATAATTTTTATATCTAATCCAAACTTACGATAGTAGGTCATAACCAGCGCTTCACCAAATCTTTTCGATTCGTCATAAGGAGACCTAATTCCATTAGGATTCACATTGCCAAAATAATCTTCAGTTTGAGGGGAAATTGCTGGATCTCCATAAACTTCCGATGTCGAAGCATATAAAAACCTTGCATTATTAACCTTGGCTAACTCAAGTAAATTATGGGTGCCTTGAGAGTTAACTAATAAAGTTTCTAAGGGAAAATTAATATAACTTCTTTTACTTTTTTTATTTGGAGACGCAGGGGATGCCAAATGAAATATGAAATCTATTTTTCCAAATTCATTTGGATCAATATTTTCAATTATATTTTTTTCAATTAAACTAAAATTGGGATTTGCCTTTAACGCTTCAACGTTTTTCGCATCGCCAGTAATATAATTATCTACAGCTATAACTTTGTAACCTTTTTCGAGAAGATCTTTACAGAGGTGTGATCCGATAAAACCTGCTCCGCCAGCAACCAAAGCAGTTTGCATATCTATTTTTCCCTTTCTAACTCAGCTTCAACCATCATCTTTACCAAATCCTCAAATGACACCTCTGGCTCCCAGCCTAATTTTTCTTTGGCTTTTGTATAATCTCCGATTAGATAATCTACCTCTGCTGGTCTTGTATGTTCTGGATGGTCTTGAACAACATAGTGTTCCCAATCCTCAATTCCTGCGTTTTTAAACGCTAATTCAACAAACTCTCTAACACTGTGGGTCTCACCGGTAGCGATTACATAATCGTCAGGTTCTGGTTGCTGAAGCATCATCCACATAGCTTTTACATAATCTCCAGAGTAACCCCAATCTCTCTTTGATTCTAAGTTTCCTAAAATAATTTTACTTTGCTTACCAAGCTTAATCCTAGCAACACCGTTGGCAATTTTTCTAGTAACAAATTCTATTCCTCTTCTTGGAGACTCATGGTTAAAGAGAATTCCTGAACATGCAAAAATTCCATAGCTCTCTCTATAATTCTGAGTAATGTAATGACCATAAACTTTCGCTACTCCATAAGGACTCCTTGGATGAAATCTCGTTGTTTCTTTTTGTGGAGTCTCAGTTACTTTTCCAAACATTTCGGAGCTTGATGCCTGATAAAACTTAATCTTTGGATTTGTAGTTCTAATTGCCTCTAAAACCCTAGTAACACCTAATCCTGTAAATTCTCCTGTTAAAACTGGTTGATCCCAGGATGCTTTTACAAATGATTGCGCAGCAAGATTGTATACCTCATCTGGCTTTGCCTTATGGATTGCATCTGTTAAAGATCCCTGATCTAATAAATCTGCAGATACTAAATGAATATTATCAACTATATCTTTAATATTCTCCATGTTTGGAGTAGAGAGTCTCCTAACTGTTCCCCAAACATCATAACCCTTAGAAAGCAAAAACTCTGCTAGATATGGTCCATCCTGTCCTGTAATACCAGTAATTAATGCGCTTTTCATTGTTTAATAAATCCTCTCCAATATTCTAGAATATCTTGGAGTGTTTTCTCAAGTGGTATTTCTGGCTCCCATCCAGTTAAACCGCTAATTTTTGTATTATCGCAAATTAAATTAGGATTGTCAGTAGGTCTTAATAAACTTGGATCAACCTCGATTTTTATTTCTGTATGAGAAAAAGCCAACAGCATGTCCAAGACTTCTGACATCTTATATGATTTACCTGAACCAATATTGTATACATCTCCTATTTGCCCCTTTTCCATGAGTAAAATATATGCTCGTACTACATCTTTTACATCCGTGAAGTCTCTTTTTGAATCTAAATTTCCCACTGTTAGCACAGGCGGCCTAATTCCTTTTTCAATTTCAGCAATTTTCTTAGCAAAAGCAGAAGTAGCAAATTGATCACCTTGACCTGGCCCTATATGATTAAAAGGCCTTACCCTGAGTACATTTAATTTATATGAATTAAAATACTGCAAGGCCATAAAGTCCTGGGCAATTTTTGAAACAGCATATGGATTAGCAGGATTTAATTTTGTTTCTTCATCTATAGGTAAATCTTCCTCTGAAACAATTCCGTAAACCTCGGCTGATGAGATAATCATAATTCTAGTCTGCAAATTTAATTTTCTTACTGCTTCAAAAATATTTAACTCACCAACAATGTTATTTGTCATAACATCCTGAGGATTATCAAAACTAACCCTTGCTGAAGTTAATGCTGCTAAATGATAAACTTCATCGGGTTGAATTTGTTCAATAATTTCAAATACATTTTTAGCATTCATTAAATCAACCTTTGCAAGTTTAATTTTAGAAGTAAGCTCTGTAAGAGAAGTTAGGCTTTTATCAGAAAGATATGTCCCAAAAATTTCTACATCAGGATTCTTTATTAATTCCTTAACTAAATAGCTGCCTACAAAACCTGAGGCACCGGTTATTAAGATTTTCTTCATAGATTATCTACCAACACCAAGATAATTAAAACCGAGTCTTTTTACCTCAAGAGGGTTATAAATATTTCTACCATCTAAAAGATTTGGATTCTTCATTAATGACTTTATTTTTTCTAAATTTAGCTGCTTAAATTCATTCCATTCTGTAACCACGATTAATATATCCGCTTCCCTAGCAGCTTCATACGAATCATCTACAAATTCTATTCCATCAATTAACCTTATAGCATTTGAAACTGCAATAGGATCATAGGCTCTAATTTTTGCACCAGTTTTCTTAAGCTCATTAATAATTACGATTGAAGGAGCGTCTCGCATATCGTCGGTATTTGGCTTAAAGGAAAGTCCTAATACTCCAATCGTAGAATTCTTAATCTTTTCGCCTAATATTTTCTTAGCTTTCTTAACAATATCTAACATTGCTTCTTCATTGATTTCCTCAACTGCTTTAAGCAATTTAAAATCATATCCATAATCCCCGGCAATAGAAATTAAGGCCTTAACATCCTTAGGAAAACAACTACCACCATATCCTGCTCCTGGAGATAAGAATTGATTACCAATTCTCTTGTCGTAACCTATACCCTCTAAGACCTTAATGCCATCTGCCCCACTTAATTCAGAAAGCCTTGCAATTGCCCCTGCAAATGAAATCTTAGTAGCTAAAAATGCATTTGCTGCGTATTTAATCATTTCAGCTGTCTCAATGTTAGTTAATACATAATTACCATCAATTGGCTCATGAAGCTCAACCAAAATATCTTTAGCCTTATCTGAAACTGTACCAATAACAATTCTATCTGGATGCAACGTATCAGAAATTGCTTGTCCTTCTCTTAAAAATTCAGGTACAGATCCTAATTCAAATTCTGCTTTTTCTGGCTTATTTTGCTCAATAATCTCCCTAACTTTTTTGTTAGTACCAACAGGAACCGTGCTCTTAGTAACTACAACTGTATACCCATCTAAATGCTTTGCGATTTTTTCGGCAACATCAAAAACTACTGTCAAATCTGCTTCCCCTGTTGGTCTTGGAGGAGTACCAACGGCAATAAAAACAACTTTAGACGCTGGAATTGCCTGGTCGTAATCTAGAGTAAATAATAATCTTCCTGCCTTAACATTTCTTTGAACAATTTCTGCAAGACCAGGTTCATAAATAGGAATAATACCTTTTTTGAGATTTTCAATTTTTTCTGGAGTATGACCAATTACCCAAACAGTATTCCCTAAATCGGCGAACACTGCTGCTGTAACAAGTCCCACATATCCGTGTCCTAAAAAAGTAATTGTCATGAGTTTTTTAGTAAATGCAATCCTTCTTCAAAGGAATGCATGTTAACGCTTAACTTTCTTATTTTAGCATTGTTAAGTGCTGAATAAAAGGGCTCCATTGGCCTCGAAACTAGAAACTCAGCTCTCGTAGTCTTACCAATTAAACTACTATCTAGACCAAAAACTTTAGCAATTAAATTAACCGCATCATGAATACTTAATATTTGACCGCCAACAGAATTATATAAACCAGTTGCTCCATGTTTTAATAATGTATTAATAGCAACTGCTACGTCGTCAACATATGTTGGAGAAATAACTCTATCTGTTAATACTGATATCGGCTTTTGATCTGTCAAAGTTTTTCTAAAAAATCTTACAAAATCTGGTTTTGAGAAGTCGTTTCTATAAGGATACGCAGGCCTTAAAATTATCCATGGTGAACTTAAACCTTTCACTATCTTTTCACCCTCAACTTTCGTTTCGGCATAAAAATTAAATGGATTATAACTTGCTTCTTCCGTAAAACCACCTTCCGGCATTTCATCTCCACCTACTACTAAATCTGTAGAAAAATGAATCATTTTTTTATTTGTTGCCTCACAAGCTTTAGCTACATTTTGTGTGCCAATAACATTGATCTTCCAGACTTCACTATCTTTTCCTAAGTTTTTTTGCACTTCTGCAGTTCTTACGTCTGTATACGCTGCTAAATGAAGTACAAATTCTGCTGAGGAAGCTTTTATCACTTGATAAACCTGATCAAAATTTGTGATATCTACTCCGGTTGACCTACTTACATTCTCGAATTCAAACTGTTCTGAAAGTAATTCAACAATTCGAGAACCAAAAAGTCCATTGAGGCCTGTGCCTAAAATCTTCATAAATCTTCAACGTGACCTGCTAAATTATTGTGTAAAATTTCTTGATAATCCTTTGCAATAATTTCCTCCCACCAATCCCTATGATCCTTATACCATTGAATTGTTTTTTCTAGCCAAACATCAAAATCATGAAGTGGCTCCCAACCTAATTCTTGATTAATTTTTGTCCAATTTACATCATACTTTCTATCATTTCCTTGTCTGTCATTCACAAATTTAATATAACTTTCATCCTTACCCATTATCTTTAAAATTCTATTTACAACTTCATGGTTAGAAATTCCTTTATTCATACCTCCGATTAAATATGTTTCACCAATTTTTCCTTTTTCCAAAATAAGCTCTATTGCTCTGACATGATCCTCAACATATAACCAATCTCGAATATTTCTTCCGTCTCCATGTAGTGGAATTTTCTTGTCCTGTAAAAGATTAGTAATTGCAATTGGTATTAATTTTTCAGGATACATTGCTGGACCATAATTGTTAGAACAATTACTAATTGTTATGGGTAAACCATAAGTATGATAGTAAGCTCTTACCAAATGGTCAGCACCAGCTTTAGTTGCAGAATAAGGACTAGATGGAAAATAAGGTGTTGTTTCCGTAAATTGAGCAGGATTATCTAATTCAATACTTCCGAAAACCTCATCAGTTGAAATATGATGAAATCTTTTTACATTATTTTTCTTAGCAGCTTCTAAAAGTGAATATGTTCCCACAAAATTAGAGTGAATAAATGGATAAGGATCCATAATAGATCTATCTACATGTGTTTCTGCGGCAAAATGAACAACGATATCAACACCCCTCATTACCTCATCCATCTTTTCTTTATCGCAAATATCGTAATTTTTAAATGAATAATGAGGATTATCTTTTACCTGATCTAAATTAACTAAATTTGCAGCATAAGTTAATTTATCAACGTTTATAACGTCATCATCTGAATGATTTTTCATCCAGTATAAAATGAAGTGTGAACCAATAAAACCTGCTCCACCTGTAACAAGTAACTTCATAAATAACTTTTTTATATTACCATTTATTGTTTGTCAACACAACCTTGGTATGCTATATTAAACGGTATGGACAATCCATATAAATTAGCTCTAAATCCAACAGATCCAGAATGGCCACAATTTATACAGACTACTGAAATACCAGGTCTTTTAGTTTCACAACGTGAAGTTTTTGCTGACGATAGGGGCTTCTTCCACGAAGCAGTAGAGCTTAGAGATTTTGAGAAAGTTTTAGGCAAAAAAATATCTATAACCCAATGGAATCATTCAAAATCTCACCCAAATGTAATTAGAGGAATTCATAGTGAACCTTGGGAGAAAATTACTTATGTAGCAAAAGGAAATGCAATTGCTGTAATTGTTGATTTAAGACTTGATTCCCCAACTTTTGGCAAAGCAGTTAAAATTGAAATTGGAGAAAATAATAGAAAAACTCTCTATCTACCCCAAGGCATGGGAAATTCTTTTTGCGCAATTGGAGATGAAGATGTTGAATATATGTATATGATTACAGGCTATTTTGAAGGCAAACCAACACCTGCAATCTCATTTAAAGATCCAATTATTACTAAACAGTTTGGCGGCTGGCCAGTAGAAAATCCAATTGTTTCTGAAAAAGACTTAAGCTATCCAACTCTTAAAGAAAAATATGAAGGGCAAATAGATTTCTCCAATTTTCCTTGGCTACAAGACTAATTAGCTGGTTTTAAAGAGGCTAATGTTTTTTTCTCTAAAATATTTATTCCATTTTGAATTAACCAATATATTATAAAAGGATATTTGGTTCTATAATTTTTTTTATAGAAAATTCGCATCGCATTAAATCTAGCCTTTTGTAGTCTTTTTTTTGATTCAATATTTTCTTTTGTAATGTTAGCAGTTTTCTTTTTTATTCCACTTGAAGCTCCTCCAATATGCATTATATTTTTCTCACCAATATAATAGATTTTTCTACCTAGTTTTTGAATGTTATAGCAAAATTGCAAATCTTCTCCGTAGAAAAAATAATCCTCATCCCACCAGCCAACTTTTTCTCCAACCTCCCTTGGCACCATCATAAAAGCTCCTTCGACTGCATCTACCTCATGAGTGGTGTTCATGTTTTTCCATCCTTGCGTGTAACCTGAAAAAAATCTGTTTTTGGGAAAAAGTCTTGAAATGCCACTGAAATAGCAAAACGCATTCCAAGGGGTAGGAAAACCCCTATGACAATTAAAATCTATTTCCCCGTCTTGGTTAATTAACTTACAAGACACCGCTCCGACCTCTTTATGATTATCCAAAAAATTAATCAAATACTCTAATACATTTTTATAGACAATTGTATCCGGGTTTAAAAATAGTACATATCTACCATTAGATAAAGCAACGCCTTTATTATTTCCTGCTGAAAACCCAATATTTCCACCGTTATCAACTATATGAAAATTTTTTATCTTACTTGTCTCTTTATATTTTCTAAAATATTCTAATGACCCATCAGTTGATGCATTATCTGCTACGATCACTTCGTACTTTCCCGCTTTAACTTCTTCTAGGTAATTTTCTTCAATCGATTTCACCGCCTGAGCAGTAATCTCTTTAGTGTTGTATGTTAAGATAATTATTGATAAATCTACCTTCATTTTAATTTATTGCTTTAATTGCTTGAGAATAAGTATCTTTTAAGTATGAATTTTTAGTTAGAATACCAATGATCTGCAAAGCATAAGCCTTTGTTAACAAGGCGATTTTTATAAGAATATATTCAAATTTAGTCCTATGTTTTTTATAAAAATATAAAAGATTTTTATAAATATTCACAATCGCAAAAGTTCTATTGGTACTACCATATTCTGCATGTAATACTGAAATATAAGGATAAAAATAGGTTTTATATCCATTTAATAAAGCTCTATAGCAAAGCTCCATATCTTCCGTGTACATAAAAATCTTCTCATCAAATCCACCTAATTTATCAAAGACATCTTTTACAATCATAAGCAGACCTCCTTTTACCCAATCAACCCTTTCGATTTCTTTGGGACTTTTATCTAATAATCCAAATTTCTGAAACCCCAAAAGGAGCATAATCGCTCGCGTTAATGTATAAAACTTTCCCGTAGAGGGCTGTAGACTACCATCCTCGTTTTTTAACTGACCACCCAAAATAGCAACGTTTGGGCTTTCGTCTAAGTATCTAGCCATTTTTATGAATGCATTATCACAAACTACAGTATCATTATTTAAAAACAATAAATATTTTCCTTTAGCTTTTTTTGCTCCTAGATTACAACCCTTACTAAAACCACTATTTTCATCATTTTCAATCAAAATATTGTTCTTAAATTTTTTTTCTTCTATTATTTCTTTTATATTTTTAACTGAATCATCACCTGAAGCATTATCAACCACAATAACTTCCATCTGTCCTTCTTCAAATTCATTTTTATAGAATTTATTTAATGATTCTAAGCAAGCAATAGTTAAGTGGCTTTTTTTATAATTTAAAGTGACTATGGAGATTAACACCTAAACACCTATCCTTCCCATAAACACGAAGAATACAATTGATATACCAAGTAATCCAATTAATAAATACTCAACGACAATTTTATTTGTTAAATTATGTTCTTTTTTGTGATGCCATATTCCCCAAACTACATAGAAAATTATAGTCAAAATAATTATTATAATTTGTAAAAAAATATTTGGATAAACTACCACGGACAATAATAATCCAACAGCAAATATTGCTAAAAGCGATAAATAATAATTAAGATGTTTAATAATTTTTTTAATCATTTAAAGAACATATCCTTTCAATACAACTAATAATAAAATTCCTATTAATGCAAAAAGTAAAACATGGTCAAGATTATGTCCAACAAATCGAATAATCTTCTTTCTTTCAATAATAATCATATCCAATATTAAAACAAACATAAATATTACGACTGTAGTCATAGCCAAATTAGATGAAAAAGTTTGAGCGTTGATAAGCGGAGCAGCCGGAGTCGGCTGAACTGGCTCTACCTTCTTAATCTCTTCAGTCTCTGGCTTAGTCTCTTTTTGATCAGCAGGAGATGAAGCAACTTGAGGAGTTGACGATTCTACTTGCTGAGAAGGCACAGACGCAGATTCTGATTCTCCTCTAGCACCAAACATCTCCACTACTAAAATGGTATTCTCGCCGGTCAAATTACCATCTAGGACTGCAAAGCCAACCTCTTTATAATTTGGAGATAAAACGTTTTCCCTATGACTCGGACTTGCCATCCATGCATCCACAACTCCCGATGCCGAATCATATCCCCTTGCTAAATTCTCTCCTGCATAAAGATAGTTATATCCCGCTGATCTAATAAAATACCAAGGAGTTGTTCCGTCTGGAGCAATATGAGACCAAAAATTTTTTTCAAACATATAATTTCCTTTTGCTAAAGCTGCGCTACTCAAAGACCCATTCAGTGACAAAGGTGGCAAATTATTATTTTGTCTTTGCTGGTTAGTTAAAATAAGTAGCTGATCAATTGATATTTGTGAAGTTATTCCCAATACTGATGGGTAACTTTGCCTAGTAAATGAAGTAAGTATGCCCAGAGAAAAGAAAAATAGAATTAACAAGACTAATATTTGAGGATGTAATAATTTTGGTCGATAATTGTTAGTTAAGTGAGGAGTAAAAAAATGGCGCAGAAATTTCTTCATAAATTAATTATATACTGGTAAAACTAAATCTCCAATTTTTTCTCCGTTTACTGGAATTTTCAAAAAATATGCTAAAGTATTTGCAATTGACACACCAACCCTAAGTCCTGTAAAAGAACCTGGACCAACATTAACTTTAATTTCTGTCAAATCTTCTAATCTTATACCTGCTTGAGCAATAAGCTTATCAACTAACACAAGACATGTTTGCGAGCTAATTCTTCTTGAGTCAGAAGTAATTAAATGTTTATTATCATTAACAGTTAATTCCATTTTTGCAATCTTACTATCTGAAGTATCTATGTTTAAAATGATCATACATTTATATTTATATACCCTTGTCTTAAAATTTTCCAGGGAGAATTAGTGCAATCAATAACTGTAGATGCAGATTTATACAAACATTCGCCCTCTAAGACAAAATCAACCATTTGAATAAGATTTTTATTCAAATCTTTTAATGAGTAAGGAGTTTGTTCACCATGAAAATTTGCTGATGGCCCTAAAACGGGAATACCAACTAAATCAATTAGCTCAAGTAGCAGGCTATTATTAGGCATTCTAACCCCTAAATTAGCACTACCTCCTCTTACCAAATCTGGAACCAAATCAGTATGAGATTCCAAAACAATAGTTAATGCTCCAGGCCAATATTTATCCATTAATTCAGTCTCTACTCTTGAAGAAAATGGTTTTAGGTATTTTTTTGCCATTTCTTTACCGGAAACCAAAACAGGAGTCGCCTGAGTTAGAGGTCTTTTTCTAATTTCAAATAACTTTTTTATTGCCCTTTCGTCATCCATCCTACATCCTATACCAAATGCCGTATCAGTTGGAAAAATAATTATCCCCCCGTTGTTTATAATTTCTGCTGCTTTTTTAATTTGATCATTCATACTTGTCAATCGTTATTTCTCTTTCGTTATAATTTATTAATTTAAACTTAATATCAATTCTTTTTTTAGGCAACATTTCTTGTAATTTTTCTGCCCATTCTATAGCAATAATATTTGAATTATCTTCTAAAATTTCATCTAAACCAATACTTAAAAAATCATGTTTAGTCTCCGTTCTGTATAAATCTATATGATAAAAAACAAAATCCTTTAGTTCGTAATGCCTAGCAATTATAAATGTTGGAGAGATGATTCTGTTTTTAATTCCTAATCCCTTAGCTAAACCTTGGACAAAAGTTGTCTTACCACTACCTAACTCTCCATATAAACATAAAACATCTCTTGGCTTTAATGTTCTAGCAAATTCTTCTGCAAATCCTTGTGTTTCCTGTAAACTTGTCAATCTTAATTTACTCATGTTTTAAAAATTTTAACTTTATTGTCGGCCAAAAGAATAATATACCACATAGACTTAAGAAAATAACCCCGATAAATACAAAAATAAATCCAATCCAATTTGCAGGATTAAATGAATTAATAGATTTTGTCTCTTGATTAGGAATAGACGCCTTAGAATTCACAGGGTTATTCGAAGAGCCTAAGACCTCATGTGTAATAGTTTCTTCAGGCTTAGATGTAGGAGTTAAAGTATTTGTAATTTTTTTAGTAGGAGACAATACGGAAATAGAAGATGGAACAGTTGTAATGGTGGGAGTTAAAGTAGATGTTGGAATAGGAGTGGTTGTATTTGTTGGCATAGGCGTTAATGTTGGAGATGAATAATTAATAACAATATCAACTGGGGTTTGAATATCTGATGAACTAGGATTACCTGAAGCAGTATATCTTCTAATCCTTAGCTTATACGGCCCAGAACCTAGATAATCACTTGCTCCTGGGGCACCTAATCTCGCCTGAATTATTGCACTAGCAGAAGAATTAATAATGCTCACTGGGAAATATTGCTTTCCCTCGGAGCCTGAATACCAATTCAAACTATTAAATGTTTCACCAAAATAATTAGACGTACCATCTTTAAAAAGATCAGCTCTAAAATAGTTTTGACCATCTGATGCTCCAGTAACGCTAAATGTAATACTAAAACTGTCTGTAGAAATTGAGGTAGGATAATTAACGATACTAATGCTTACCGCATGAGCTGCAGATTTAAAAAAGATAAATACTACAAAAGCAATTATAAAAATTATTGCTTTCACAAATTTTTAAAACCCGTTAATTTTATATACCACGTATACGCTATTCGTTGAATATTTATCGGTAAAAGGAATCTTATGCCCACTTGCTGTAAACGGATCATTCATCAAATAATTTCCGTTATTATAATCTGTGAGCACAACAAAATGAGTGTCTCCATTTGCATACTTTATTCCCACAACAACTGGTCGACCACTCTGCAATTCACCATCTGCTGCCGAAATATAAGTGCCGATTTGCGACCTAGTTGTAGTTATCCCATCTGCTCTAATTGTAAAATTTAAATATGCTGGATAATATGATGCAAAATTCCATGAATCCGAGTTAATACTTTGTGGAGTAACACCTCTATGCCCATAATGGGTATATACCATTGCCATAGATGTTACCAAGCATCCATCAGATGCCAAAGAGTACTGAGTTCCATTCAAAGCGCTCCCACCCCATTGCGAATCTCTTTGATTATAATAACAACCCCAATCATCACAAGTGGTTTGTCCAGATAAAAGCGTTGCTCCACCTTGACTCTGAGCAAACCCTGAGAAACCAGCAAGCTGCGCTTTTGCTTGAGCAAGTAAGCTTTGATAATTTGCCTCACTACCCTTTGTTTGAGTAAGTAAATCTTGTTTTGCCTGTTTCTCAATATCTAACTGATCTGTGTATGCAACTAATTGAGTTTTTAATCCCTCAACTTGTTTTTTCTTGTCTTGATAAATATTTTTTTGATTTGAATAATCTACTTTTGCTTGCTGCGTCTCGTAAACTAACTGCTTATCATGTGCTTGAGCTCTTTTTAAATAATTTAGTCTTGATAAAAAATTAGAAGCATTAGTAGATGTAAGCAAAACATGAAGCGGTTGAATAGTACCTACCTCATAAGTTGCGACTATTCTATTTAAAAGAACCTGTATTGAATCATTTAAAGTCACCTGTAGTTTGTCTATTTTCTTTGATGCAGTATCTATATCTAAGGTTAAATCTGAAATCTGCTGCTCAACGGACTGAATTTGATATTCAGTTAATTTTATTTGATTATCCATCACGCTGATTTGAGATGATAAGGTTCTTTCTTGACCTTGCAAATCATTTATTTTATTTTGCAAATCATTTATTTTATTTTGCAAATCAGTAACCTGCTGCGAGTTATTAGTAGACTGACCCCAGACAACGGAGCTAGATATTAATAAACAAACTAAAAGAAAAAATATAATTTGAGCTCTTCTCAACAATTTCATATGGCATATTTTATTTAAGATATCTAAGTACTGCAAGAAAACTTGAAAATATTCCCAAAATAATTGCAATTAAAACTTCTATTCCTAAAAGCGCCAATAAATCAATATATGAAACTGGCAATACAGGAATCCCTTTTAGAAAGGACTCCAAAAATGGCGTTGCATAGATAAGCACTCCAGCTGCAGTCATCCAGCCAACAAGCGCACCAAATACACCATAAAATATTCCCTCAAGAACAAATGGCCATCTAATATACCATCTACCTGCTCCAATAAGACGCATTATTTCAATATCTTCTTTTTTGTGAGAAATCTTTATTCCAATTATGGTAACCATAATAAAAACAGACACAGCTGAAAGTAAAATTACTAAAGCAATGCCTATTTTTCTAATAGCATTTGTCCAAGAAGTTAATGCTGAAACTACATCTTTTTGATAAATAACTTGAGAAACAATGCTGGATTTTTCCAAATCTTTTGATATTTCCTCTAGCTGACTTAGGTCAATTGCTGAAATTTCAAACGAAGAAGGCAAAACATCCGCTGTTACCAAGTCTAAAAGTAACGGATCATTTTTATTTTGCTCTTTATAAATTTTCAAAGCATCTTCTTTACTAACGTATTTAATCGAGGCAACCTTACCTGAACGAGATAGATTATTCTCTAATTCATTTATCTGCTCTTGAGAAGCTTCATTCTTAAAGAAAGCTGTTACCTGAGGCTTAGATTCAAAGAAAGTAACTATCTTAGAAGAACCTACTAGCATAAATGCAAAAAAGGAAATTACCAAAAAGGTTAATGACATAATAAGAATCGCAGCTAACGCCTGATAAGGCGATCTTCTAATATTTTTCCATGCGGTTTTTGCAAATTTCATTTATCTTTCTCCTCTTCAGCTTTTTCTTCCTTTTCTATTTTTTCTGATTTAATTATCTCCTCTTCAGCTTTTTCATCTTCATTCTTCTCTTCCTTATGATGAGAGCCAGTATGCTTCTTTTCGTCTTTAATTATTTTACCTTTTTCTAACTGAACAACTCTTTTATGTAGGGTTTTAATAATATCTGCGTTATGTGTAGCCATAATAATTGTCGTACCCTTACTATTTATGTCTGATAAAATTTTTACAATTTCCCATGAAGTTGCAGTGTCTAAATTTCCGGTGGGCTCATCTGCTAAAAGAATTTCAGGAGATAAGATTAACGCCCTAGCAATCGCCGCTCTTTGCAATTCTCCTCCGGATAATTGAATTGGAAACTTATCTTTGTGCTCAATAAGACCAACTTGCCTTAATACATCTTCAACTTTTATCTTTGAATCATTGGATTTACCACCTGAAATCTCAAGTGGTAGTATTACATTTTCAAAAATCGTTCTATCGGGAAGAAGTTTAAGGTCTTGAAAAATAACACCAATCATTTTACGTAAATTAGATAATTTACCACCATTTACCTTAGCTAGATCTATATTTTGCACTGACACGCTTCCTGAAGTGGGCAAAGTATCACGAATAATGAGTCTTAATAAAGTAGTTTTACCTGATCCAGTGGTTCCAACCAAAAAAACAAATTCTCCCTTTTCAACTTCAAGAGTAACTTCTGATAAACCAAAAACACCTGTTCCAAATTTTTTCGATACCTTATCTAATTTGATCATTTACAAAACTTGCAGCCTGCCAACATCCATTAACCAACCAGCATGTTGAGCATCATGTGTCTGACCCCAAACCTTCACTTTTCTACCAATATATTGAGAAAAATCAATATTAGACGATGTTATGTAAACATTTTGACTATCTCCACCTGGTCTTTCCAAGTGATGAGTACCTTCTCCCTCAATTCCACCCTCTTTTAGAACTCCCTCGGTAATATTGTTATATGTTTTCGTATCATCAGAACCAACAATCGTACCCTTTTGCGCTCCCGATGTAATTGACCCAGTAATACTAGAAATACCTCCTGAACCCCTAGAGCTTCCCGAAAGCACATATCCAGTACCAATACCGAATACTACAACTACAATTAAAACCGCAATAATTTTAGGAGTATACAAACTTTTCATATTATTTTTTTCAAAATTTTTAACTAATGGCTGAGCATTATCCACTGTGGATTCTTTTTCCATTGAAACAATTCACCTCCTCATCTAGTAAACCATATTTTTGAGTTTTTATCAACCTTCATAAGCTTCGGATCTCAGCTTCCAAAAAACCATCCAAATCGCCATCCAATACGCCTTCTGCATCTGAAGTTTCAAAATTAGTACGTAAATCTTTAACCATCTTATATGGATGTAATACGTAGGACCTAATTTGATTTCCCCATCCTGGAGTCTTGTAGCCACCCTTTAAAGAAGCTTCCTGTTTTTTTCTTTCTTCTTCTTTTTGTAACCATAATTTAGCCTTAAGCATCTTTAAGGCATACTCTCTATTTTTACCCTGATACCTCTCTCCCTGTGCTGTAACTATTATTCCACTTGGTATATGTTTTAACCTTACAGCAGTAGAAACCTTATTTACATTCTGACCTCCATGACCACCACTTCTAAAAAAATCCCACTCTAATTCTTCATCCTTAATATCAATAGCAGCATCCTCCTCGATATCTGGCAAGACCTCAACTAAAGCAAACGATGTTTGACGTAAATTATCTGCATTAAACGGAGATTGCCTAACTAATCGATGAGTTCCAGCTTCATGTTTTAAAAAACCATAAGCAAATTCTGCTGGAATTTCCAGAGTTACACTTTTCAAACCTGCCTCTTCGCCAGGATTTTCCTCAACTATGGAAAATGTCCAACCTTTTTTTTCACATAATCTAGAATACATCCTCAAAAGCATTCCTGCCCAATCCATCGCCTCAACTCCACCCTGACCTGAATGAATAGACAAAATTGCACCTGCTTTATCATATTCGCCTGAAAAAAAGAGATAATTTTCTAAATTACCTACAAGTTCTGCTAATTCTTTTGATTCTCCTTGTTTTATAAGTTCTGCTAATAATTCAAAATCAGCAATCTCTTTTTGTAAGTTCGCAAGCTCTTTCATCTTTTCTGAAGCTTTTTGATTATCATGCCAAAAAGTTGGCTGCATTGACTCTGCTTCAATTTCGCTTTGCTGATGTCTTTTAGCCTCAACGTCAATTTTTTCTAAAATTTTGTTTGCTCGATCAATTAAATTTTCCATATCCTAGAGAACATATGATAGCAGAAGAAATATTCCGCACAAGCCCATAATTAAAGTTATTCCCCAACCAAGCACATTTGAAAACCTACTATTCACCCTCTCTCCCATTATTTGTTTATTATTTGAAATTCGCATAATCAAAATAAGCAAAATTGGCGCACATAGCCCGTTTAAGACTGCTGACCAATACAACATTTCGAAGGGTTTAATGGGCAAAAAACCAACCATTAATCCAAAAATAGTAGCTAACGCGATTACTAAATAAAATGCTTTTGCTTGTGAAAACCTTTTTCCCAATCCTTCTTTCCAACCAAATGCTTCAGAGATTGCATAAGACGCACTTCCAGCTAAAATTGGAATTGCCAAAAGACCAGTCCCAATAATACCAGCCGCAAAAAGTAAAAATGCAAAATCACCTGCCAGAGGCCTCAGAGCCGCAGCAGCTTGATCAGCAGTAGTAATATTCTTAATCCCATGAGCATTTAAAGTTGAAGCAGTAGTAATAATAATAGCTAACATAACTAAATTTGAAAAAAACATACCAATTACTGTGTCTAATCTAAGTTTTTTTATATCCCCTTTATTAATATGAGGTTTACCCCTTCCCATACTAGCGATTTTATGATTTTGAATTTCTTCTTCCACCTCTTCATCCGCTTGCCAGAAAAAAAGATAGGGAGAAATTGTCGTTCCCAATATCGCAACAATATTTAGAACATATTCTTTTGAAAAAGAAAAGTTAGGAATAATAATAGATTTTATAATCTTAAACCAATCTTGTTTAACTATAAAAACAGTAATGATGTAGGAAAAAAGGGAGAAAGTTAAATACTTTAATATTTTTGCATAAGTTGGATACGGCACAAATATTTCCAACAAAAGAGTGGTAGCGGTAATTATTATAATCCAAAAAATAAACGGCAGATCAACTAATAATTTTGCGCTTGCGGCCATTGCCCCCAAATCAGCTCCGATATTAATAGTATTTGCAAAAAACAAAATAAAAACAGCAAGATATAAAATCCATTTAGAATAATGAGCCTTAATAACTCTAGCCAAACCCATTCCTGTAACCAAACCGATTCTTCCACAAATTTCTTGAACTACGCTCATAAATGGAAATGAAAAAAGGGCTGTCCAGGCTTGAGAGTAACCAAATAAAGAACCCGTTTGAGAATAAGTAGCAATCCCTGATGGATCATCATCAGCTGCTCCAGTTATAAATCCGGGGCCAAGTAATTTCAAGAATTTCTTAAACTTTTGCATTAAAGTTTATTGCAAATATTATCGCAAACATTTTTAATTTCATTTTTAGGCAAATCTTGCAAAGATTTTAAATCATTTAATATTTTTTGCACTTGAGGAGATGAAGAAGCTACCTCTGCAACATCTAAATTGTTTGCCTCAGTTTTTAGATTATCGATTGCTTGCTTAACATTATTTGAAATATCTTGAGTTGAAATTCCCTTTACTTGCGGAAGATCTATTTTCGTTTTGGGAGCTGGAGCATGCGACTCGCCCAATATTCTAGATTTAAGATTTATTGAAACAATAAATAGCAAAACTAAACCGATGGTAAATAATAAAATTTTTTTCTTATCCCAATCTATCTCTGGTTTTTTTTCTTTTTTGTTTTGCGGCATACAGCAATTGTACCAAGTTAGCTTACATTTGCAAATTAAACAAATGCTATAATCAACTTGTGGACATTCTGCAAGTTATTATTCTCTCTATTGTTGAGGGCATCTCTGAGTTTCTACCTATTTCATCAACTGGACATTTGATCATTGCATCTGAAATATTAAAAATTTCCCAATCTAATTTTGTAAAAGATTTTGAAATATTTATTCAATTGGGAGCAATACTTGCTGTGGTCGTTCTATATTTTAAATCTTTTATACAAAGTAAGATAATTTGGCAAAAAGTATTAGCTGCGTTTTTACCTACGGCCATCATAGGATTTATTTTATTTAAATTTATTAAAAACTACTTATTAGGCAATTTATATATCACTCTAATATCTCTTTTTATCGGTGGAATATTATTAATTATTTTAGAACTAATCCACAAAGAAAAAGATCATCACACTGCTAAAATTGAGGAAATAAGTTTTAAAAACGCTTTTATTATTGGCTTAGCACAGGCTCTTGCAGTAATACCGGGAGTATCAAGATCTGCAGCAACGATAATTGCTGCTTTATTTTTAGGAACTAAAAGAAAAGCCGCTGCTGAATTTTCGTTTTTACTTGCGGTACCAACAATGCTTGCAGCAACAACACTTGACTTAGCAAAAGCAAATTTTAGTTATTCAAGTTCTGAGTGGACAGGTCTTATCACTGGATTTTTAGGATCTTTTATAACCGCTCTTATTATCATTAAACTGTTTCTAAGATATATTCAAAAACATTCATTTATCTCATTTGGTATTTATAGAATAATAACTGCAATTATTTTTTGGCTTCTTTTAATTAAATAAATGACTACATTTGAGAAAATATATTCATTTATTGTAAAAATACCCCTGGGAAAAATTTCTACATATCAACAAATCGCCAGACTATCCCAAACAGATCCAAGAATAGTCGGGTTTGCATTGCATGCCAATAAAAACCCAGAACAAATCCCTTGTCATAGAGTTGTAAATTCTAAGGGCAAATTATCTAAAGGGTATGCTTTTGGCGGAATGAATAAGCAAAAAGAAATACTGGAAAAAGAAGGAATTAAATTCACAAGTGACACGATTGATTTAAAAGAGTTTGAATATAACTTTAGCTCTTAACTTCTTTAATATCATTTAACAATTCCGCAATAGCTTTACTTGCAGTTTTTTTAACCAAATTCTCAACATCTTTAATTTTTGAATTCAAATGTTGCCAAGTTTGATCATGATTATCTACAGCTACATTTTTAAGAAATGTTTTTTTATCTTCTTCCGGTAAATTATCTAAGACACTTGAAACAATTGTACTATGAATATTTGCTTCAGCCAAAGAAAGAAGATGAACTCTTTCTTTACTATCAACACTTAACTCTGCAATTTCTAATGTTAAATTTGAGGTTTCAATTATATGTGAATAAAAATGCTTATGTTTCATATTTTAATTATAAATTAATTGGTCCTAAAGGCACTTCGTTATTAGGATCATCGATAAAATAATACAACACTGGTCCTTTCTGAGCGCCATCCACTCTTTCTAAATAGCGCATTACCTCTGGCGATCCACCCAATTGCTTCTTAGTCCATCTCGCTGGACCCGCATCTGCAATATCAGCAACAATTGCTTTTCCATTTTGGGGATTAACAACTAACATTTTACGATATTTAAAAAACTCAACATATTCCTTTACATGTTCTGAAAATCCAGGCGCCAAAAAAGTTTGAACTGCAATGTAATACTTTTCTCTTTCAATATCCTCCTTTGTCATTGACTCCTTTGAATCTGCAAAATATCTCCAGGCGCCAAGACCAGGAGCCATACCATAATCCCAATAATTATTTGCATCTTCTGTAGTCTCAAAATGACTAAACATAGTATCTCCAGGATATCTTGCTAAATGTTGCTCTTGACCTATATATCCATATGATGTATTTAATCTTATTCCCGATAATTCAGGCGCCACTTTTATGTTAAAATTTCTAGATAATATCTCGCTTACTTTTTGCTCCTCATCACCAGTTAAAGCCCTAACTTCATTTGGTAAAATGTTTTTGAGGTCATAAACCAGAAATACCTTCTTATCAATATTTTGTTCAGTTGCAGAATCAGATGCATAAAAACTTGTTTTTATCTGAGGAACAATCGGAGAAGATAATAGAAATAAACCGGCAACTGAACCTATAGCTAACTGCTGAGAATTTGTTGTTAACCAATCGAAAACATTTCCATGTTTTCTAAAAATATCTTTTTGTACATCTCTATGCTTAGCTGTCCATTTATCTACTAAATGTTTATATTGATTACTGCTGGCAGGCATACATTAATAATAGCAAATATAATTATTTTTTGAATTTGAAAATATAATCATTATCCATTTGCTTCAAAAATAACAAATTTTTGTCTTCTTTTACCTTTGATAAAATTTCATCGCCTGTAATTGTCAGAACCTTTTGCTTATGTAAGGCATCATACTCTAATTTATTAATGATGACATAGTCTACGTTCATTATTTTTATTTTATTAATTGATTCTTTATTGGGAAAATTATAAAAAAGATACAAGGCATCTTCTTGCCATTTAGCTGGAGAAAAGCCGCTATAACCATTTACAGTTTTCCTAAACGCTATTGTTGAATAGTATTCTCTCTCAAGCTCTATAGCTGAATTGGGTACATTCCAATTATAAATCGGCATTTGAATATATACAGATTCTTTCGGAATAGAATTTAACCAAGCATATATTTTAGGGAAATCTTTTGCTTCCTTGAGTGGGTAAACTTTCATTGGAAAATTATATTCCAAAACAATGCCTAAAATTAAAAATAAAAATACTATTTTTTTGGGTTTTATAAACTTACTAAGTAAGATACCTATCGCTACAGCAAGACAAAATATAAACATTACTTCCCAGCGCTCACTATTCCTAAAACCCTTAAACCCGGGAATAAGATAATAAAAAAACGCATAGGGTAAAACTATAGGAAAGGGGGAATGAATTGTTTCTCTGTTATAGTGCAAAAGAGGGCCAAAGCTCAAAATTAAACTAAAAATTCCAGTAACAATAAAACTGTTGTAAATATAATCCCTTAGATTAAAGCGCTTAACATATTTATAAATTAATAAGATAACTAACAAAGAAAATACTAAACCAATATATCCATATTTCACCTCATCATATCTTGGATATTTTTTCAGATTTGAAATACTAAGTAGTATGTTTTGCAATCTAGTTTGCTGGTTAGGATAAATTAAATCCTCTGGTTGAAGAGCAAAATGAATTGTATCCCTAATATTTCTTGCAGCAGAATATTCACTGTAAACTTCAAAATATGGTTTTACCAACGGAATTAAGGAAATTAAACAAATGATGATTAAAAATAAATTAGTTTTATTAAAAAGTTTTTGAAATTTATTTTTATTAAATAAAAATATAAAAATTAACAAAATACTATAAAACAAAAATAAAAAATATCCTGGTAAAAAACTGTTATACATTTGAAGATCGAAAAACAATAATGCAAAAAATAAGTATCGAGTTTTAAGAGTTTTAACAAATATTAAAAACATTAAAATTGACAAAGGAATCCATTGAATCGATAAAATCTGAATATGAACTTCTTTATCTAAAAAGGCTGGAGAGAAGATTAATATTAATCCTGAAATAAGAGAGGGTAAGAAATTTTTTGTTAAGTAAAAAGATAATAAAAATGTAAAAAATCCCACCATGAAAATTGAAGATATTAAAGTGAAATTAACTAAAGCTATTGGTGAATTGAATATTTTTATTAATGGGAAAGAGATTAACGCGGAAGTGATAAACACATCTGAATATGCGATTGGATTTAAATAAGGATAATAAAATGTACCAACAAACAAATTTTGTGGACTTGTAAACAAAGAATTAATCACCCAACTAAATACATAACCATGCAAAAGTTGATCTCCATAACTAGTAACCCCGTTTGATAAATTTAAAATTAAAGGATAGGTAATATAAATTGCGGAAAATACAAAGATGAGAAATGCCAAGGAATAAAGATTAAAAAATCTTTTAATTAGATTTATTAAATTCATTAATTATTTTTACTAAATTCTTAAAGTCCTGTAAACTATGCGCTGGGAAATTACCTATTCTAATTTGCTTATCTTTATTTACCCCATAACCACTTCCAATAATAATTCCTTTTGATTTACAAAAATCTAAAAGTTTTTTAGAACCTTTCTTAACATTAATTACTAATGTAGTTGTAGATCTTAAATTTTTATCATTAACTGGGATTGAATAATTATTATTTTTTTCAAAATAATTATAAATAAGATTTGCTTTTTCTTCTGTTTCTTCTCTTATTTTTCTTATTCCTTTTTTAAGCATGTCATTAAGCACTTTATTTAATAAATAAATACCTAAAACATTTGGGGTTTCAGGTGTTTCTCTTTTTAAAGAGTAACTTAATAGAGTTGGAAAATTATGATAAGTTCCAATGCTTTTTTTATTTTTTAATAAAGTTTGGGATTTTTTAATAGCTTTTGGACTTAAAATTAATAAACCTAGTCCCGCTGGTAAACCAAAACCTTTTTGGACAGAAACAAATACCCCATCTAAATATTTATAATTTAAATCCTCATATGGAAGCGAAGACACACAATCTACAGCAATGAGTAAATTTTTATATTTTCTTTTTAATTTATAAATTTCTTCCATTGATATACCTTCTCCCGTACTCGTGTCATTTTGCGTTACACACAAAAGCTCTGAGGATTGTAAGTTTTCTTTTTTAATTGATTCCCAATACATCTTCTTAGGTTTTTTTCCCAATTCTTTTGCTATTTCATAAAATCTCTCTCCAAATGATCCAGTAATCAAATGCGTACTTTTTTGAATAACTGTATTTTTAATCATTAACTCCATGGCTTCTGTTCCTGAGGTGATAAAAAATATTTGATAATCTTGAGGAATATTTAAAAGAGTTTTTAAAAGACTGACGGTTTCCGTAAAAAGAACATGAAATTTCTCCCCCCTATGATTTAAAGAAGGGACTTGCTCTTTAATTGCCATTCTTATGTATTCCTCAACTTTGGGATACAACTTAGATGGACCAACTGTGAAATAAAGGTTTTTCATAATTTACTGCTGAATTATACCACTAACTGAACAATAACTTAATATTTTATCTCCAACATAATCGGCGATCCTTAACTGAGCCTCCTCTGTGCTTCCACCGATATGTGGTGTCAGAATAACATTATTTAAATTTTGTAAATTTGAATGAAATAATTCTCCATTATTTGGTTCATTATTAAATACGTCAATCGCAGCTCCTTTAATTTTACCGTTCTCAATATATTTTACTAATTCTTTTAAATCAACAACGAAGCCTCTACTTAAATTAAGAAATATCGAGTTGTTTTTCATTAATCTAAATTCTTTACCAGAAATTAGATTAATATTTTCTTTTCTTCCATCAACATGGACAGTAATAATATCTGAAATTTTCAATAATTCATCTAAGGATCTACATTTAATCGCATTGCCAAATGACAATTTATCATTAATATCAAAATAATATACATGCATACCTAAAGCTTCTGCAAGTATTCCGACACTTGAACCGATATTTCCATAACCGACTATTCCCAAATTCTTACCAATAATTTCATTCGAATTAGTTGCTGATTTATCCCAGACTCCTTGATGCAGTTTATTATTTTTTTCAAATATTTTTCTACTAAGAATAATTATCTCTGCAATAACCAATTCAACTACGCTTCGCGAATTACTAAAGGGAGCATTTATTATCTGGATTTTTCTTTTTCTACATTCTTCAATATCAATTTGATCAGTTCCTATACAAAAAGCCGCGATAATTTTTAAATCATGAACATTTTTTAATATTTTTTTAGTAATCCGTGTTTTTGATCTAATACCTAAAATGTTAACATCTTTAATTTTTTTAATTAAGTCTTCTTCAGATAATGCGTCTTTGATAAATTCAACATTAAAAATATCTTTGTCAAATTTATTTAATACACTTTTGTGAACATTTTCTAAAAGCATTACATTTAATTTTTTTAATTTATAATTAAAAAGAAATTCGGTTAAAGAATTAGCAATGTAATCAGCTTTATTAGCTAAAACTTCTCTACTAATATTTTCAGTAAACAAAATGAATTTTGCATTTTTATTATTAATTTTTATCTCATAATCTGTATAACCATCTCCTAAGATATAAAGATTGCCTTTTAACTTTAAGGCCTCAATTGTTTTTGCCTTTCCTAAAGGCTTAACTAATAAATTATTCCTATCAAAATCTATAACTCTATTTTTTTTATAAATAAATTTGTTTGCAAATACATTTTGTTCTAAAATTCCAAACTCCTTAATGACTGGAATTATATATTCTCTAAATCCTCCGGAAATAATATAAATATTTTCCTTATTTTCTAAAATAAATTTCTTATTCTCTAAAAAAGAACTAGAGGTATTTCGTTTTAAAATTTTGATTAACTTATCTATTTGTTTTTTGTTAATATCTAAAAGTCTTAATCTTTCCTCTAAAGATTTCGTGAATCCAATTTTTCCTTCCATTCCTTGCTTAGTAATATCTTTAATTTTATTTATTATTTGTGATCTGTTTTTACTATTTTTCAAAACAATTTCTGCCAATAAATCCATGGCTTCACATTTAATGAATGTACTATCAAAATCAATAATAAAATAGTTAGTTTTTTCCATAAAAAAACCTCCCTTTTCGGGAGGACTCTTTCTTTTCGTTTACAACAAAATTACCTCCCGCAGTTATTACTACTGCAGGATGGTGAAAAATTGTTGTTTACATCTACTCGACTATTCATAATTTAATTATACATTTATTAAGCTTTGTGTCAATTAATTAATTTGGCCAATGACATTTTTTATATTTCTTGCCACTACCACACCAGCAAGGATCGTTTCTGCCTAATTTTTTCTTTACTTTTGCCTTTTGATCATCTGAAACTTCTTTATTAAAGTTATCTCCTGCTGCAACCTCTTTTACATTTGCATTATTTAGAGGATTCTCAACTAAAGGCTCTTTATGAACATGCATTTTATAAACTCTGTGAACTATTTCATCATCAATGGAACCAATCAATTTTTCAAACATTAGAAATGCTTCGTTTTTATACTCAACTAGAGGATCTTTTTGTCCATAAGCCCTAAGACCTACTCCTTGTCTAAAGTTCATAATTGCATCTAAATGATCTGTCCATAAATTATCAATTACTGATAAATTAACATATCTCTCGATTTGCCTCATTGTGTCGTTTCCCATTTCTTTTTCTCTTTTTTCATAAAGCTCATCAGCTAAATTAATTAGGAAATTAATCCGTTCTTCATCAGCCCTGTGCTGCTCAAGTTGCATTGCAATCTGCTTTACTGATTCCTGATCAAAAAGGATAATTGTTGCAAATTCTTGAGCGATTCTTTCTGACACTGATTGATTCTCATCCAATGAATTTGATTGAATATTCACAATACCAACAATAGCATCATGAATCTTCTCCAACATTTCTGTTTTTAATTCATCAGATTTCTCATCTATTTCAAGAACTGATCTTCTACGTTTGTAAATAATTTCTCTTTGTTTATTTAAAACATCATCATATTCAACCTCATGTTTTCTAGCATCAAAAAAATGTCCTTCTACTTTGACTTGGGCTTGTTCAATTGCCCTTGATACCAAAGGATGAGACAGCGGTACGTCTTCTGGCATATTAAAACGAGTCATTAAACCAGAAATCGTATCCCCACCGAAAAGTCGCATTATTTCATCATCTAAGGCTACAAAAAATTGAGACGTACCAGGATCGCCCTGTCTTCCTGACCTTCCTCTTAGCTGATTATCTATTCTTCTCGATTCATGTCTTTCAGTACCAATAACATATAATCCTCCTAGTTTTACTACTTCATCATGGTGCTTTTGCCAAACTTCAAATTCTTTTCCTTTCTTATCTGTTCCGTCAGCATTTCGAGGAGGTTCTCCTCCTAAAATAATATCAACACCTCTTCCGGCCATATTCGTTGCAACGGTTACAGCACCCTTTTCCCCGGCTTTGGCAATAATTTCTGCTTCTCTTTCATGATTTTTAGCGTTTAAAACTTCATGTTTAATTCCTTTTCTTCTTAAAAGTTCTGAAATAATTTCATTTTTATCAATTGAAGTTGTACCCACTAAAACAGGCTGACCTGTGGCATGAATTTTTTCAATTTGAGCTGCAATTGCACTTATTTTAGCTCTGTTTGTTTTATATATAGCATCTGATAAATCCTCTCTTACCATGGGTCTATGAGTGGGGATAGTAACAACTTCTAATTTATAAATTTTATTAAATTCTTCAGCTTCGGTTACAGCAGTTCCTGTCATACCAGCTAAAATTTCATACATCCTAAAATAATTTTGGAGAGAAACTGTTGCAAGAGTCTTTGACTCTCTTTGAATTGGCACATTTTCTTTTGCTTCAATCGCTTGATGTAGGCCTTCAGAAAGTCTTCTGCCAACCATAAGTCTTCCCGTAAACTCATCGACAAGGATTACCTCTCCATCTTTAACGATATAATCTTTCTCTCTATGGAAAAGAGTTTTAGCCTTAAGAGCCGCTTCAAGATGATAAACAGTATCAAAATCTTTTTCATAAATATCTTTGATACCAAACATTTTTTCTACTTTTGCTAAACCATGCTCTGTTAAATGAGCTGTTCTTAATTTCTCATCTATTTTAAAATCTGTTTCTGACGTAAGTTTTTCGACTAACTTTGCATATTCATAATATTTTTGAGTTGGCTCTTCATCGGGCATAGAAATAATATGAGGAGTTCTTGCTTCATCAATTAAAACCGAATCAACTTCATCAACGATTGCAAAATAAAACCCACGCTGAACTAAGCTTGCCTTGTCCTGTGCCATATTATCTCTTAAATAATCAAAACCAAATTCAGAATTAATTCCGTAGACAACATCTGCAAGATATGCTTCTTTTCGATCTACTGGTTTTAAATGCATAAGTCTTGGGTCAGTAGACTCAGTGCTTTTATATTTAGAGTCATAAATAAATGATTGTTCAGAAATAAGTGAAGAAACTGTTAAACCTAAATAATCAAAAACAGGAGCCATCCATCCTGCATCTCTTCTTGCCAAATAATCATTAACCGTAACTAAATGCACGCCTTTCCCTGTCAAAGCATGTAGATATAACGCTGGAGTTGCTGATAAAGTTTTTCCCTCACCAGTTTTAGATTCAGAAATCTTTCCGCTTGCAAGCACTGCAGCTGCCATTAACTGAACGTCGAAATGTCTAAGACCTATGGTTCTTCTAGCAGCTTCCCTAACTAGGGCGAATGCTTCGGGTAGGATTGAATCCAGAGGTTCACTATCTTCAATTCTTTCTTTGAATTCTTTAGTTTTTTTAGGAAAATCAGTATCCTTTAACTTTTCGTATTTCTTCTCTAAGCCATTAATTTTTTCAATAACAGGCAGAAGCTTGGTGATTTCTTTATCGTTGGAGTCAAATAGCTTTCCGAAGATCTTTAGCATTAGTTAATCTTAACACAAAACAGCCTCAAAAAAAATCCCTCACTTATACAAGTGAGGGAACCAATTGATCAATTGGTAATAATTGGTAATGCTCCAAATTGCTTACCAACTATTTCTTCTTCTTCTTTTTCTTTGCCATGATCAATTCACCTCCCTTGTGAGTTATATAAACTCAATTAATCTTATAATCTACCTTTTACTATGTACTGTCAAGGGTTGTTGCTTGCCTCAAAATAATAGAATTAGATTGAATTGGAGAGATAAATTATTTCTAAATACTACTTAAGTACCTCTTTGCCGATATATTTCTGTAAAACCTTAGGAACTCTAATAGAACCATCGCTATTTTGATAGTTTTCTAAGATAGTAATAATTGTTCTACCAATTGCAAAACCTGTACCATTAAGAATATATACATACTTTTTCTCATTTCCATCTTGATACTTTATATTTAATCTTCTAGATTGAAAATCAGTAACAGTTGATACGCTTGTAACTTCTCTGTATATATCCTGTCCTGGCATCCAAGCCTCTATATCGTATTTTCTTGCTGCAGGGAAACCAAGATCACCTGTACACATCTTAACTACTTGATATGGAATCTCAAGAGCTTGAAAGAATTTTTCCTCTAGAGAAAGCAGGTACTCATGTTCTTTGTCATCTTCACCCTCTGGAACAAATGAAACCATCTCTAACTTATCAAACTGATGAACTCTTAAAATTCCTTTTGTATCTTTTCCGTAGCTTCCTGCCTCTCTTCTGAATGCTGTTGAAAAACCTACATATCTTTTGGGCAATTCTTTTGCATTTAATACTTCATCTTTATGCATTGGAACCAGCGCATGCTCTGCTGTACCAACTAAATACATATCGTCTTTTTCTAGATGATACATATCTTCCTCTCCACCATTTTCCATGTATCCAAGGCCTTTCATTGTTGCTGAAGACAATAGTACAGGGGGAACAACTGGAGTAAATCCTTCTTTAATTAAAGTCTCTAAACCGAACTGAACAAGCGCAAATTCTAATAAAACTGCATCGCCCTTTAAATATGCAAATCTTGCACCGGAAACTTTTGAAGCGTTTTTTACATCAATAATTCCTAATTTCTCACCTAAATCTAAATGATCAAGTGGTGTGAAGTTAAATTTAGTTGGTTCTAGAAATTTTCTAACTACATCATTTTCCTTATCATCTTTACCTACTTTAACATCGTCTTTTGATGGATTTGGGATTTTAAATAACCATTGATTTAATTCTTCTTCTAAAGCAACTAAAGCAGCCTCTTCTTTTTCTAAACTCACTTTTAATTTCTTACCAGCTTCAATTTGTTCATCAGTAGGTTTCCCTTTTATGGAAGCGGAGTTAGCATTTCTTTCTTCTCTTAGTTTTTGTACCTTTTGAAAAAGATCTCTATATTTTGCATCTATTTCTAATAGATGTTCAAAATCAACAGTTATCCCTTTATCTTTTGCGGCTTTTTCTACTTTTGCTTTATTTTCTCTAATAAATTTAATATCTAACATGAGCAAATTATATATCTTTTTATTTTTTTTGACTATCAAGAAAATTCCTAAATAAATCTAAGGCTTTTTTTCTGTGAGACAATTCATTTTTGCCTTTAAGACCCATCTCTGCGTAAGTTTGGTCATAGCCATCAGGAATAACAATGGGATCAAATCCAAAACCCTCTATCCCTCTTTCTTCCAATGCCAAGGTTCCCTTTACTTCTCCAACGAACACATGAACATCTTTTCCATCGTGATAACCTAAAGCACTTTTAACAATAACTGTTCTATTAGCCTCATCTTTTAATAGTTCAAGAATTTTTTTATTTCCCCATGAATCTAAAAAATATTTCGCAAATGGTCCGGGTAAACCGTCCCAAGCTTCAATATATACACCAACATCATCTATAATTACTGGTTTACCGAGTTGCGCAAATGCAGCTTCTGCTTTTTTTCTAGCAACGTATTCAATATCCATGCTCTGTACTTCATCTAAATCTAAAGCTGCTATCTCTAATGGAATATCTAATATGGCCTGTGCTTCCAATATTTTTCCCTTATTTCCAGTTGCAAAATATATTTTGTTCATTTTAAACTTCAGTAAATCTTTTTTTAACTAAATCTTTATTTTCTAATATTATATATCCTGCTTTTGGTCCATGTTTTTTACCAAAAAGTGATAAATAAATCGCTTGGAAAGCTTTTTGAGAAGGTAAATTTATTTCTTTTGCGAGAGTATAAATTCTTTGCTGAAACTCATCTTTATCCCACTCCTGATCTAGCATTTCAGTAATTTTTCTTAAATAATCTTTTTGCTCACTAGATAAATTTTTAGACTCCTCAGGTACACTTTCAGAAACAATAAATCTATTTTCTTCTGAAGCAAATTTCTCAACCCAAATTCTTGCATATTTTGCCCACTCAGTCGCCTCTAATCTTTCAATTTCTGAAGCCATATTTGGGGCCTGAACATATTGAACTAAAAGTGAAAATTTAATATTTGGCGGAGTTTTAATATCTCCAACTTGAGACATTTCAAAAGCTCTAGCTAAATCTTTATCTCCACTATTAAAATATGCATTGGCTGCATCTTTGTAGTCATCAAACAAAGCAGGAATCGCATTTTGATCTTCTGGATCAAAATTTGATTGCGATTTTATTCCATTTCTTGCAAATAAAAATCTAGCTACTTCGGGAGGTAAAATTTTTACTAAATCATGGGCTTTTAAACCTAAACCTTTAGAGGAGGACATTTTTTTACCACCAATTAATACAAACTCATAGGGCATTTTAAAAGGAGGATTGTAATCAAACACTTCTTTGCAAATTGTCATCGCAATATCATATGATCCACCCTTTGAAGCATGGTCTTTTCCAGCACCTTCAATAGTTATACCAATAACTTTCCAATGCGCCGCCCAATCAACTTTCCAAGGCAGTTTTCCAGTACCACCAAAGGGAGAAATTTTTCCTTCGTACCCACAACCTTGCGCCCATTTAACTAAATTATGTTCACATTTATATGCAACTTTCTCACCATCCCAAGCAAAAACCTTTGTAGTACCTAATTTTCCACATTGCTCGCAAATAACTTGAAAGGGAAGCCAACCTGCTTCTTTTTTTTGACTACCTGAAATTCTTTGATAAATATCTTGAATTTTTTCTGCATTATCTAAAGCCAATTTTATGACCTCATCAAATTTTCCCTCATGATAAAGTGCCCAAGAAGATAAAATTTTAGGATTAACTCCTAAACTATTTATAGAGTTGATAAAATCAGTTCCAAATAAATCAGCCATACTTTCAAATTTTGGATCTGGAGATTTAGCCAGTTTTAATGGTTTGCCAAGCTCTGACTCATGGGTTCCTCTAATTTCGGGAAGTAAATCATCTGCAGGATCAAAATCATTAATTACAAAAGTAAACTCAACATCTTTACCAGCGTCTTTAAGACTTTTGTAAATCATACTATGAATTACCGGTCCCATTAATGATCCCACATGAGAAAAACCCGATGGGGTTTTCATATCGTCAACCCAATAAGGAACATGTTTACCGCTTTGAATAATTTCTTCTGCTATTTTATCTGCCCAAAACATACTGCTATTCTATCAAAAATTAGCCCTAGGATCATTACTACTTTCTTGTACTGGATTAATAGACCCATCAGGACACAGAGGGATTCCCATCCCAACAATTCTAGCCACAAATTCTAATTCTCCAGGCTTAGCGTGAATTTCAGTGCCGCCTGGTAGAACTCGACTCTCAAGTCCTGGTAATTCTATTGATGGTTGACCTACGCCTTCTTCAATTCTCATATTTAAATCACCTCTTTCCCATAAAAAAACCCCTCCATTGAGGGGTATTTTTACAACAAGAAACCCCCCTAGGAAAGGTTCATCTTAGTTGTCTTAGAAATACAATTTAGTCTCATATTTGAAATTATTTTAACATCTAATCTTAACTATGTAAAGCTAGCTAATCACACCAAGCTCTTTACCGATCTTTTCAAAACCAGCTAATGCCTTATTTAAATCTTCTCGGGAATGTGCTGCTGAAGGAATCACTCTAATTCTAGCTTTACCTTTTGCAACCATGGGAAAAACAATTGGAGTTGCAAAAATATCTTCTGCATATAATTTTGCACTAAACTGCTTCGCTGTTTCTTCATCGCCTAACATAACAGGAATAATTGGAGTTGCAGAATTACCCGTATCGAAACCAAGTCGTGCAAATCCCTCCTTAATATACTCAACGTTTTCCCAAAGCTTCTTTACAGGAGCATCAGATTCCAATAGAATTTTAATTGCCTCAAGAGCTGCTGCAGTATCAGGCATTGAAAGAGAAATTGAAAATAATCTTTGACGTGCTTTTAGCTTATAATAACCAATTAAGATTTTATTTCCCGCTATAAAACCTCCAGTTGATGAAAACGCCTTAGATAAGCTTCCAACTTCAATATCAACTTGTCCTAATAGTCCAAAATGATCAACAATACCCCTTCCGCCTTTTCCCAAAACGCCCTCCCCATGAGCATCGTCAACCATAGTTAATGCATTGTACTTCTTCGCTAATTCAACTATTTGCGGAAGCGGAGCCAAGTCACCATCCATTGAAAAAACTCCATCAGTAACCACTAATATTAATGGCTTTTCTCCATCTGACTTAGATGATTGAGCAAGTGCTGTTGCTTCTTGTAATCTTAACTCTAAATCAGATACATCCGCATGTTTATATATGAATTTATTTTTAACTCCAGAAAGCCTCACTGCATCAATAATTGATGCGTGATTTAATTCATCTGAAATTACAATATCCTCTTTACCAATAATTGTTTGTACTGCAGCAGCATTTGCTAAATATGCACTAGAAAAAGTTACAGCAGCTTCTGTTCCTTTAAATTTTGCAATTGCTTCTTCTAACTCTAAATGCAAAACTTGAGTTCCAGCTAAGGTTCTATATCCTGTTCCAATACCAAAATCTTCGATTGCTTTGATTGTAGCTTTTCTTATTCTCAAATCCTCTGAGAAACCTAAATAATGACTAGAGCAAAGATTGAGTTTTTTTATACCATCAATTGTCAAATAAGCCCCTTGACCAGATTGAATAGTTTTAGGAGTAATACCAACCGCAACGACTTCCTCTAATTTTTTATAAAAATCATCTATATTCATGGAATTAATACAACTTTACCACACTTACCAGATTTCATTACCTCCATAGCTTTTTCAAACTCTGATAATTTAAATTTATGGGTAATAATTTTAGTTAAGTCAACCTTACCAGCGTCCAAAAGATCAGATGTCTGATACCAAGTTTCCCAAAGCCTCCTACCGAAAACACTAATTGCACTTAATTCTTTATTAATAAAATACTTACCAATCTCAATACTAGCTTCTTTTTTAGGAACCCCAAAGAATACAACTTTACCACCAATTCTGACTGCTTCTAATATGGTGTTCATAATTTCCGCATTACCACTTGTTTCGATTACAACCTCACAACTATCTTTATATTTTTCAGGAAGATAATCATAAACTTCATCTGCCCCCATTTTCAAAGCTAAATCTCGTCTATATTCTCCTCTATTAAAACCAATTATTTTTTTAGCGCCATAGGCCTTAGCAACAGCTACTGCGCATAAACCCACGGGTCCTAAGCCAAATATTGCGACTGTTTTCCCGGTTACCTGTGCTTTATCAATAACATGAACAGCATTCCCAAGAGGCTCTTGAGCTGTAATTACATCTGCAGGTATTTTTCCACTATTTTTCCAGCTTGTTCTAATTGGAATTACTGCATATTCAGCAAACCCACCATACCTTCCGCCTATTCCAAATAACTGCATATTTTCACAGATATGCCTATTATTAATTCTACATTGATAACATTTATTACAAAAAATATGAGTTTCTGAAGAAACCAAATCGCCAATTTTAATATCTGTTTCTTCATCAGAATTTATCTCAATTACCTCTCCAGCTAGTTCATGACCTAAGGTAACTGGAAAATCTTTAATATGACCTTCTGCCCAAGGCGTCCAGTCATACAAAGAAATATCTGTTCCACAAATAGAGGCTGCTTTAACTTTAACTAGTAATTCATTTTTTTGGGGTTTTGGAATTGGAATTTGTGAAAGAGTAACACCAGGAGAAGCTTTATCCTTCAATACGGAAAGCATTGTATCTGACATAAATTAATTTATTGACTCTATTTTATAGGAAATTTTACCCGCTGGAGCCTCAACCTCAATATTTTCCCCTACTTTTTTGCCAATTAAGGCCTTGCCTAAAGGTGATTCATGAGAAATCTTTTTCTCTTTTGGATCTGCCTCCCATTCACCAACTAAAGTAAATTCTTCTTTTTTACCTTTTACATTTAAAATTACAATAGATCCCAATTTAACAGCTGAGTGAGATCCCTTACCATGATCTTCTTGAATAATTGAAGCTTGACTAATAATTTCCTCTAATTCATCCAATCTTCCGTCAACAAAGGTAAGCTCATCTCTGGCTGCTGAATATTCAGCATTTTCAGATAAGTCTCCCATGCTTCTTGCTTGAGAAACTCTCTCTAAAAGCTCTGGTCTTCTAACAGAATTAAGCTGATCATACTCTTTTTTGAGCTCTGCTAAACCTTCTTTTGTTAAATAAATCTTTTTTGCGTCCATATTTTTAAAATAAAATCCCTCCAGAAAAAATCCGAGGGAATAAAGAAAATAAATTCAATTAAATTGTCAAAAAGAATAATAAACAATCTTAAAATCTTTGTCAATGACCTCTAGTTAATATATAGAGGACATTATTTTAATCCCTTTATTTCTTTTAAATATTTCTCTAATATTTTAATTTTATAATCTACCGGATGAAATGCTAAAACATTATCAGAGACTGTTTCTCGAGTAATTTTTCCTTTCATATATTGCCATTGTATCAATTGCAACAACTTTTCAATCTTAATTATTAATAAAATTTGAATTACTTTTTCCCACAATACACCCGTATTCTTTTTATATCTTATTTCATAATTATTAATTCTATGTGAGATATTAGGAAGAAATATGTAAATCCATTTATTTTTGTTAATAAATTTTTCATAAGTATTATCAACATTTAAAACAGGAAGCATTTGCCCAATTTCATGTGCTAAATATAGGTTATGACTTGATTTCTTAAACCCAAGAGCATTTTCAGAAATTAAATAATTTAAACATATTTTATTACTTACCTTCTGATCCTTACTGTTTCTATAAACACCAAAATAAATTAATATCAACACGCAAATTATGCGAGTAAACCAAACAAGATTAGCAGCAGTAACAACAAATAAGTCTATATCATCATCTTTCTTTGAATTCCCCATGGCCAAACTTCCACTAATTCCAATAAATTTTACAGATGGGATAAAACTTAATTTGTGGATTATCTTAAATGCTATCTTAAGTTTTTGCTCATTTATTTTTTGTCTTAATAATCTCTGATTAACACTTGCTTTATCTTTTAAATAATAAAAAGATTTATAACTTGCAATTTTATATTTATCTAAATCTTTGAGAAATATATTTTTTTTTAATTTTACTTCCAAAAATTCCCAAATCTCATCTTTCTTAAGAGGATAATTAAAAATATCAAAATAGAGCAGTGTTTTTAAAACATGCCTTCTATTGACCATACTTTTGTAGTACCTGATTTATTCCCTGAGCAAAAGGATCATAAGCGCTCTCAACTGATGCTCCGTTATTAATTGAATTAATGGCATTTTCTAAATACGTATTCATTTCTTGGTTAATTCCTGCATCATATGTACTATCAACAAAATATGCAGAATTTGCAGTTTTTGCCTGACCTACAAATGGCAGCAATAATGGATTTTCTTCTAAGGTTACACCCAGATCAGACCTACCGTAGATTTCTCCAAAAGCACGAGTCTTTGATTCTTCTAAATATAGCGCTTGAGCAGTTGATTTTTGCGTTAAATATTTCAAAAACAGAAAGGCTTGTTTTTGAGCTTGAGTCCTAGCGGATACACCAACCGCCCAATAACTTGCCATATTTTGCGGCTGACTAGAAAGCTGAGGAACTTTAGTGATTTCAAAATTTAAGCTCGGATTTGTTTGCTTGATCATAAAGTAATCCCAAGAATACCCAAAATACATGGCTAAATTACCTTTTGAAAAAGCAATTAAAGAAGGATCTAGGCTATTATCCCAAACATTATTAGAATCAACCGAAAATGACGTATAAAAATTTAACGCACTTTGGATTCTGTCTTTAGAAGAATCGATATTTGCTAAATCTACACTATTTTGTAGAAAAAGTAATGAGACTATATCGGGAGCATGCGTAACATTTCCGTATGTTCCCATTGCTGCTCCTGCTGTTTTGATTTTTCCCCCCTCATCCTTAACGGTCAAAGTTCTTGCTGCAGCAATAAAATCATTCCAATTAGTAGGTGGATTTATACCAACAGAAGCAAAAATATCCTTATTTATATATAACGCCAAAGTATCCATCGAATACGGTATTCCAAAAATTGCTCCATTTTTTAATAAATCGTTTTGAGAAACAGGATAATAAGACTTAATAAATTCATCCTGACTCAAAATATCACTAGGTACAGGTAATAAATTGGGAGCAAACATTGGATACCAGGTGTTATGAAATAGAAAAATATCTGGCCCATTACCATTATCAATTCGTGTAGACAATGTTTCCCTATACTGTTTTAAATCTTGCTTTGTATATTCAATTTTAATAGTAGGATTTTGTCTTTCAAAATCAGCAATTATAGGTGCCATTATCCTACTATCCTCCCAAAGTCCCCAAAATTTTAAAGTAACATTCGTAGGTGTCTGATTACTGCTGTTACCTGCTAACCTTATAACTACTGCTGACCCTACGAAAAACAAAATTAATGAAACTACTAATCCTATTAAAATTCTAAATATAAAAGCGTGCTTTGAAAGCCTTAATCTAGGTGGCTTTACAGATCCAGATCCTGGCGGTACCGGTTTTCCCAAATTTGGTTGAGGCTGGTAAGCTTGTTGCGGTGGAATATTAGAAGGCGTACTTAGGGGCGGTGAAACAGGATTATTTGGCACCCCAGGAACAGGCGTTACGGGTGGATTACTAACTGATTGATTATTAAATACTGCTTGGTCTGTTTCCATAGCTTTTTATAGTATAATACAATATACCGTACCTACTCAATGAAAGTCGATCTAAACAAACTTAAAACTAAATTTCGTTTCCGTTATTCATCTCACATCAAGAGAGCGTCAAAGAATTTATTCTGGTTTTTTACTGGCGCTTTCCTATCGCTTTTCTTCTTAATAGGTATTGTTTACTTTTTCTATCAAAAAACTAACGAAAATAGAATTTATCCTGGCATATATGTTGGTAATATTAATTTTGGCGGAAAAACAAAAGAAGAAGTAAAAAACTATTTTGACAACAAGAATGCAAATATCGGACAATCAACTTTAACAATTACTAGTGATTATGGAATAGCCACAATATCCGCAAAAGAAATGAATTTTGGCTACAATAGCGAACTTCTATCCGTTCAGGCATATAGCCTTGGAAGATCAGATAATATTTTCTCTAATATTAGCCTTATTGTTCAGGCATACTTATCGGGAATAAGACTTGAATCAGCATATTCTTATTCTAAGGAAACTATAGATAACGCAATTCAACCCTTAAAACAAAAAATAAATAGAGATCCTATCGATGCAAAATTTGAATTTAAAAATGGTAGAGTAACAACTTTTTTAACATCAAGCGATGGACAAGCTGTTGATATGGATAAGTTACATCAGTTAATTCAAGATAAAACTTTTGCGATCGTTACTTCTGAAAAACCACAAAACCTAAGCGTTACGTTGCCAATTAAAATAATTCCTCCAGAAATATCAACTGAAAAAGCAAACAATTTAGGCATTAAGGAATTAATAGGCGAAGGTCATTCTAAATTTGCCCACTCAATTCCCAGTAGAATCTATAATGTAAACCTAGCCGCCTCAAGAATAAATGGCGTTTTAATTGCACCCAACGAAGTATTTTCGTTTGATAAGGCACTCGGTGATGTTTCTGCTTTTACAGGGTACAAACAAGCCTATGTAATTCAAAATGGCCGTACTGTTTTAGGAGATGGAGGAGGAGTATGTCAAGTTTCAACTACCTTTTTTAGAGCCATTCTAAATGCCGGATTGCCCATTGTCGAAAGACACGCACATGCATATAGGGTTAGTTACTACGAAGAAGATTCAGGACCTGGAATTGATGCTACCATTTTCGTACCCAGTGTTGATCTAAAATTTAAAAATGATACCGGTCATTATATTTTAGCTCAGAGCGTAATTGATTTAGAAAATTTAACATTGGATTTTTATTTTTATGGTACCAAAGACGGCAGAGTAACTACAATTTCAGAGCCTGTAATCACAAGTCAAACACCGCCACCACCCGCTCTATATCAAGATGATCCAAATCTCCCAGTAGGACAAATTCAACAAGTAGATTTTGAAGCTTGGGGAGCAAATGTATACTTCACCAGAACAGTAACAAAAAATAATAAAGTTATTATTTCTGAGAAATTTACCTCCCGTTATCAACCGTGGCAAGCGGTATTCCTACGTGGAACAAAAACACAATGAGCAAAATAATTTCTATAAAAAAAGCGGTTAAGCTTTGTAAAAGTTTTCATGCTAACAATAAATCAATTACAGTTGCAGGCGGCTGCTTTGACATCCTCCATCTAGGCCATATTAAATTTTTAAAGCAGGCAAAAAAACAAGGTAATGTATTAATAATTTTACTTGAAAGCGATGAATCAGTTCAAAAATTAAAAGGCAGCAATAGACCAATAAATCGATTACTAGATAGAGCAGAAATTCTAGCGGCAATAGAATATGTAGATTACGTTATTCCTTTGGAAGGCATTTTAGATAACCAGGATTGGGATAAACTAATCTATAATTTAAATCCAGACATAATTGCAGTAACCAAAAAAGATCCACAAATAATTCATAACAAAAGGCAAGTAGAAAAAATTAATGCAAAAATCATTGAAGTCATTGCACGCATAGACAATAAATCCTCAACAAAATTAGCTCAATTAATTGCTGAAAATTTTTAATGAAAAATATACTACTCATACTATTGATCTTAATAATCATTGTTTTAAGTTTTTTAGGCTTAAAAAAAGTAAATTTAAATAATAATTCTACCGCCACAATTAACGACAAGCATTTTAATTTAGAAATAGCAGATACTGAAAATCAAAAAGCAATTGGCCTTGCAAAATACACAAACATAGAAGAGGATTTTGCCATGTATTTCCCTTTCTCTAAAAAGGGCTATTACAGTTTTTGGATGAAAGACATGAAGTTTCCAATCGATATTCTCTATCTTGATAATGGAAAAATTGTTGCTATATTTAAAAATGTACCAAATCCCAAGACAGCGAATGAAAAATTAAAAATATATAAGCCCGAAAAAATCGCAAATGGAGTATTGGAGTTAAAAGCCGGAATTTCGGATAAATATAAATTTAAATTAGGTGATAATGTTAAGATAAAAAATTAATATGAAAATTTTAAGTATCGAAACGAGTTGCGATGAAACATCAGCAGCAGTGATTGAAGCCATAAAAACCCAACCCAAAGTGAAACTACTTAGCAATGTAACCGCTACCTCTCTTGCATTACATGCAAAAACCGGCGGAATAATTCCAGAAGTAGCTGCTAGAGAACAAGTGAGATATATTATTCCAACAATTACCGAAGCAATCAAAAAAATTAACACCAATGATATAGACGCAATTGCTGTTACTATCGGGCCAGGACTCATTGGCTCTTTACTTGTGGGAGTAGAAACAGCAAAAACCCTTGCTTATTTATGGAAAAAGCCCATTATTCCCGTCAATCATTTATTTGGACATATTTACGCCAATTGGATTGAAGCAGAAGAAGATGTAGAAATTGAATTTCCAGCAATTTCCCTTATTGTTTCAGGAGGCCATACTGATTTAGTTTTACTAAAAAAACATGGAGATATTATTTGGCTCGGAGGAACCAGAGATGACGCCGCAGGCGAAGCATATGACAAAATTGGCAGAGTTCTAAACCTCCCCTATCCGGCAGGACCAAAAATGGAAGAACTAGCAAAAACAATTACTAAAGATTTATATAATTTTCCTAGACCAATCATAAATGAAAACAATTTTGATTTTTCTTTTTCCGGATTAAAAGCTGCTGCAGCAAGAAAAATACAGGAAATCAAAAACAATAATGAGCTTTCTGAACTCGATTTGCAAAATATTTCTTTTTCTGTTCAGGAAGCAATCTTTGACGTGTTAATTAAAAAATCTCTAAAAGCATGTAAAGATTACAATGCAAAAACATTCCTTTTAGGAGGGGGTGTTGCTGCAAATCGAACACTTGGAACAAGATTCAAAAAGGCAATTGAAGAAGCTAACTTAAATATTGCGCTTTCAATTCCTCCAGCCAAGCTTTGCACGGACAACGCAGCAATGATTGGTGCAGCAGCGTATTACAATAATACTCCACTAGCTTGGCAAGAAGTAGACGCTAACCCTGAATTATACTTTGACTAATAATTTGCCAATAAATGGTAAAATATAACAATGCAAATAGAACTGCTCATTTTAATATTTGTAATCCTAACCTCTTTTGGGCTGGCCGTTTTCTTTTTAAATAGAAAAATTTCCCAACTTAATACAAGTAAAACCGACGTTGCTCTAATGGAATGGCTAAAAACAATGCAGTCATCAATTAACTCTTCATCTATGGCCACTGTCAAAGTCTTACAAGAAAACTCTAAGCAATTAAATGAAAGATTAGACACAGCAGCAAAAGTTATTCGCGATGTGGAAAAAGAGGTTGGCGAAATGAGTGAAATTGGGAGAAATATGAGAGAGTTACAAGATTTTTTAAAAAGTCCAAAATTAAGAGGTAACATAGGAGAACAGGTTCTTAAAGATTTGATTGGACAAATGTTTCCTAAAAGTAGCTTTTATTTGCAATATGCTTTTAAATCTGGAGAGAAGGTTGATGCTGCCATCAAAACAGATGCTGGAATTCTTTCAATCGACTCAAAGTTTCCCATGGAAAATTTTCAAAAGATGACTAAGGCGATTGATGAAGAAAATAAAAAAACATTTGAAAGAGAATTCATTAGGGATGTAAAAAAGCATATCGATGCGATATCTCAAAAATATATTCTCCCATCAGAAGGAACGATGGACTTTGCTTTAATGTATATACCTAGCGAATCGGTCTATTATGAAGTAGTAAATCTGCCTGAGGTATTAGATTATGCTCGAAAACTAAGAGTATATATGGTTTCTCCCTCTACGCTTTACGCGCATTTACAAACAATCCTACTCTCTTTTGAAGGCAAAAAAATCGAGAGCAAATCTAAAGAATTATTTGCTCTCATCAGAAGCATTGGGATAGAATATGGAAAAGTAGATGAAAATATGCAAATATTAGGAAAGCATATTAATAATTCCTATAATCAATATTCTAATTTATCAGCAGGGTTCACAAATTTAGGAAATAAAATACAATTAACAAAAAGTATGCAATATGACAAAAATGATCTAGAACAAAAAGGAGGTGAAGTATGAATTCTAAAATTTTAATCATTACAGCTATTATCGTTTTAATAATTGTTGCTGGAATTGGCTTTTTGTCTACACAAAACAAGAGTAAACCAATTACAGCTACTAAAAATGAAATAAAAAATACTCCTAAAGAGAGTATTCCTACTTCAACAACAGTAAGCGTAACTTCTCAAGGATTTAAACCATCAGAATTAAAAATTAAAAAGGGTACATTAGTCATTTGGACCAATGAAAGTGGAAACAGTGTAACCGTTAACTCAGATAATCACCCAGCTCACCTGCTTTGGCCTTTTCTAAACCTAGGTACATTTAAAAACGGGGAGAGCGTTTCTGTTGTTTTTGATAAAGTCGGTAATTACACTTATCATAATCATTTTAACCCAACTCAAACTGGAAAAGTTATAGTTGAATAAGACTTTAGGGAGTATTGTATTTCTGATACAATACCCTAGTGAATTCAACCGTTAAACTAGATGATAATCAAAAGAAAGCAATAAATTTTACAGAGGGACCTCTACTTATCATCGCAGGCGCAGGAACTGGCAAAACCACTGTAATTACTCAAAGAATTAAACATTTAATAGTTGAAAAAGATATTCAACCCCAACAAATCCTTGCATTAACTTTCACAGAAAAAGCGGCATATGAAATGCAAGAAAGAGTTGACGTACTACTTCCTTATGGCTATACAAATATTTGGATCCATACTTTTCATTCATTTTGCGATAGAATCTTAAGAGATGAGGCTCACGCTATTGGATTAGATCCAAATTATAAATTAATTTCAGAAGCTGAAGGAATACTACTACTAAAACAAAATATTTTTGAATTAGGCCTAAAGATGTTTAAACCATTAGGAAATCCAAATAAATTTCTAGATGCATTACTAGTTCATTTTTCAAGATTAAAAGATGAAGATATTACTCCAAAAGATTATTTAAATTTTGTAGAAAAAATAGAAGATACAGATGAAAAAAATCAGTTTTTAGAATTAGCAACTGCATATCAAAAATACGAAGATTTAAAAATGAAAAATAGTTATATGGATTTTGCTGATTTAATCTCTAATACCCTACTACTATTTAGAACTAGATCTAACATTTTAAAAAAATATCAAAATCAATTTAAATATATTTTAGTTGATGAGTTTCAAGATACAAATTTTGCTCAAAATGAATTAGCTATACTTTTAACCGGGAAAGAAAACAATATTAACGTAGTTGCGGATGACGATCAATCGATCTATCGATTTAGAGGAGCAGCTGTTTCAAATGTTTTACAGTTTAGAAAAAATTTTCCAAATACTCAAATTATTACCCTAGTTAACAACTATCGTTCTACTCAAAAAATCTTAAATTCATCTTATCAACTAATTCAACACAATAATCCTAATCGACTTGAGATAGTTGAGAAAATAAATAAGAAATTAATTAGTCATTCAAAATTAAGCGATGATATTGAATTTATTCACACTGCAAGATCAGAAGATGAAGCAGATGAGATTGCCAAAACAATAAAAAAATTAACTAAGAAAAATTATGAGTATAGAGACATAGCGATTTTAGTAAGAGCAAATAATCATGCTCAAGCAATTACCGCTGCTCTAACAAGACTTAGAATTCCTTATCAATTTTTAGGACCTGGATATCTTTTTCAACAAGAAGAAATAAAAGATTTAATAGCTTATGTAAACTTTCTCACTAACCTTTCTGACTCTATTTCGCTTTATCGGGTTTTATCGATGGACATATTTAATATTTCCTATGTTCAATTAAATTATTTACTAAATTTTACTAAACGAAAAAACCTATCCTTATTTGAAGCCATAAATTCAGGCAATTTAACATTTCTAAGTGAAGAGACACAAGAAAAATTAATTAATATTTCTAACATGATAAATAATCATTTAACTAAAATTAAATATGAACAAGCAGGACAAATTTTGTATGATTTTTTAGTAGATTCAAAGCTTTTTGATACCTTTATGGAATCTAACTCTTTAAAAGAAGAAAAAAGAGTTCAGAATATTGCAAAATTTTTTGACAGAATAAAAACTTTCGAAGCAGAGAGAACTGATGCAAACATATTTACATTAAGAGAATGGTTAAATCTGATGATGCAAATGGGTGACAGTCCTCTTGCGGCTGATATTGACCAAAGAAATAGCGACTCTGTAAATATCTTAACTGTTCACTCGTCTAAAGGTTTGGAATTCCCAGTTGTCTTCCTAGTCAACTTAGTCTCTGATAGATTTCCTACACGAGAAAGAGTAGATAAAATTCCATTGCCAGAAAAAATTATAAAAGAAAAGTTATCGCAGGAGACAGATTTTCATTTAGAAGAAGAGCGAAGACTTTTTTACGTGGGAATGACAAGGGCAAAAGAAAAACTGTTTTTAACCGCAGCAGATTATTACGGAACTGGAAAAAGAGCAAAAAAAATCTCTCAGTTTATTTTCGAAGCACTTCCTGAATTAAAAATTACAACCTCCATTAAACAGAAAACTGAGCAGCTTTCATTACCTGAAATCTTTGCCCCTTACCAGCAACAAGAAGAAATAATAAATCTTAAGCAAACTATAACCAAAGTAAGCTATATAACATATTCTAATTTGCAAGCTTTTGACATTTGTCCTTTGCACTACAAAGCCAAGGTAATCTTCAGCCTACCAACTCCTCCATCAGCTGTTTTAAGTTTTGGAATTTCCTTACATAAAACTTTATATGATTTTTATAAATTAGTAATGGAAGATCAAAAACCTGACCTAGAAAAATTAAAATCTTTATTAAAAGACGACTGGGAAAATGATGGATATGAAAATAAAAGACATGAAGAAGAAAGATTGACTCAAGCAAAAGAAATTTTAGAAAAATTTTATGACACAGAGTGTAGTCCAACAGTAAAACCATTAAAAATTGAAGAACCCTTTAATTTCATGCTAAAAAATGGAATTAAAGTATTTGGGAAAATAGATAGAATAGATCAAACTGAAAATGGAATTGAAATTATTGATTATAAAACTGGAGCCGATAATCCCAAAGCAGAAGCAGCGCACAACTTGCAATTAGGAATCTACGCACTGGCAATTACAAAAATAAAAGATTCAATTTTAAATGTTGATCCTAAAAATATTACTTTAACTTTACATTTTCTTGAAGCCAACACGAAAAAAAGCGTAACATTTACAAAAGATGAATTAGAAAAACTTGAGGATGAAATTATTAATCAAATAAATGATATAGAAAAAAGTGATTTTAAATGTAGTAAAAATATAATTTGTCAAAATTGTGAATATAGAATGCTCTGCAATGGAAATTAGCATTTAAACCTCGAATTTGATAAAATAGTAGGGTTCTTTGGAAGTAGAGTTACTAGTTTTGTATTAGCAAGACAGGAAAGTCCAGACAGGTGTAAAGCCGGGGATGGAATGTAAATTCCGACTAGAAATAGCTAGTGTCTAAAACTTTACTCGCATATGGTTTTAGAACAGATTGTGAATTAACATAATCTGAGAGCAACAGAGACGAGCGAGAGTGAAACGGGCAATCCTACCTGCTGCAACCTTCGAATGATACAGTGCTTTACTATTTGTATCGAAGTAAGGGCATCCTTAAAACAATAGGACAATATGAAGAAATATCGTATTGAGATAGATTGTAACTTAAAAACAGAATCTGGCTTACTAACTTCCAAAGAACAAATTTAAGAATACTTTTCCTCTATTTCTTTATCAGCAATGAAATCCAAAGAATATTCAAAGATTATTTTTATTACTCCAGCAAGCGGAACAGCAATCAACAGTCCCAATATTCCTGCAGTATGCTCTCCAGCAAGTACTGCAAATAAAATTATTAAGGGATGAAGTCGTGTTATCTTTCCCATAATATATGGATTAATTAAATAATCCTGAATTTGCCTAACTACAAAATAAACGACTATCACTAATAAAGCTGTCCTAACTGGATCTAATCCAAAATTTGACGTTCCGCCCATAAAGGCAACAATTGCTGCTACAGCTGTAGCAAAAATAGGACCAATAATTGGAACAATTTCTGCAAATCCAGAAAAAATAGCTAGAATTAATGCGAACTTAACTCCAATAATTGATAAACAAATAAACAAAACAAATGAAACTAAAATAACTAAAAATATTTGACCTCTTAGATAACTTCCTAAAATTGAATTTATTTTTTTAAGTAAAATATCCACCTCAATTTTATATTTATTTGGAACTAAATTTATCAACTTATCAAACATATTTCCTCCTTCTTTAAGAAAATAAAATGCAGCAAACAAAAATATTACAAAACCAATGAGTCTTGAGAAAACTTGTGGGAAAAACGAATAGATGGATGGATACGACAGATTATGTGACTTTTCAACCGTACTTAAGGTATCATTTAAAGTTGGCCTTATCCATTCGGGCAGTGCATTAATCTGACTTCTAGCATTTTTAGTAATCGTATATACCTGATCTGAAAATTGAGAAGATTCATCAACTGCTCTCTGAGAAAATAAAATACCTCCACCTATTAACATAGAGATAATTGCCATATAAATAACGATTACAGATATTGTCCTGGGAATTTTTGCTTTTTGATGAAGAAAATTTACAATAGGATTAAAAATATAAGCAAAGATAGCGGCATAAATAAAAGGAGTAAGGATTTCTCTTTCTATGTACAGAAACCAAATAAATAAAATTCCAATTACTAGGAAAAAGATAAATTTTAACCTTAATGGCATAAAGCTATTATATCAGAACGTTTTTATCTTACAGCTTTCTTTAGAGTTTTACCTGGAGTAAAACCAGGTGCTTTTCTAGCCTCAATTGTAATCCTTTCTCCAGTCTTAGGATTTCTACCTGGTCTGGTAGCTCTTTTCCTAACTGAAAAAGTTCCAAATCCTGTAATTACAACTTTCTCTCCTCTTTTTAAAGAATCTCTAATTCCATTTAAGAATGCTTGTACAGAATCTCTTGCAGCTTTATTGGTTAAATTTCCTTTTTTAGCAACTAATTCTACTAAATCTTTTTTTGTCAAAATAATCACCTCCTTTATTTTTTAATTTAGGTCTACAATACAGCGTAATTAGATAACTTGTCAATATAACAAAATGGGTTAATTGGAGAATTCTGTGGAGACTGCTCTAAATTCACGAATCGCTGTTACTTTAATTTCACCTGGAACAGCTAACGCTTTTGAAACTTCATCTCTAATCTTTGCAGCAACTGCTGTTGTTTGCGAATCATCTAATACTCCTGGATTAATAATAACTCTCAATTCTCTTCCTGCTTCAAATGCATAAGCATCCTCTACTCCATCAAATTTTTTAGCAATATCTTCCATTTGCGTTAATCTCTTACCATATTCTTCGATGTCTTCATATCTTGCGCCTGGCCTTGCACCAGAAATTTGATCAGATATATTAACAATTACTGATTCAATTGAAGTAAACGGTTCGTCTTCATGATGCTGAGCAACACAATCAATAATTGGTTGAGGAATATTGAATTTCTTAAGCAAATCTACACCAAGCTTAACGTGGCTTCCCTCTCCTTCAACAACTTTTCCAATATCATGAAATAAACATCCGAGTCTTACAATGTCTGCATCCGCTCCAATTTCTTGAGCAATATGGATACCAATCTTAGTCTCTTCCATTGTATGAACAACTAGATTTTGACCAAATGAGGTTCTAAATTTAAATCTTCCTAAAACTGATAATAATTCTTTTTGCAGATTATATACTCCAACTTCATGAGCTAACTTTTCCCCTTCTTCAAACATTATTTTTTCTACTTCTTCTTTTGTTTGATTAACTATTTCTTCAATCCTAAATGGTTGAATTCTTGTGTCTACAATTAATTTTTCCAAGGCTCTTTTTGCTACTTCTCTCCTAACCTGATCAAACGATGAAAGTCTAATTACGCCCTCTTCGTCTAAGTCAACATCTACTCCTGTTGCCTGTTCAAAAGCTCTAATGTTTCTACCTTCCTTACCAATTATTCTTCCCTTTACTTCTTCATCAGCAATTTTTACTGCAGAAACAGTATATTCAGCAATATAATTCAATGCACCATGCTTCATGCTATCTACTAAAATTTGTTGGGCTTTTTTATCAGCGGTTGCTTTTGCTTCTTCTTCTTTTTGCTTAATTATTTTAGCAATAGCAGCGGACTCTCTCTGCTCAACTAAATCTAAAAGCATTTGCTTTGCTTCTTCCTTAGTTAAGGATGAGACTTTTTCTAGTTTTTCTTCCAAAGAAAGCTTTTCTTTATCTAATCTTTCTTTTTCTTGCTCTAGTTTTTCTTGTCTTTCTAATAATTTTTTTTCTAAACCAATTAAATCTTGTTGTGCCATATTTCAATAACAATAGAAGAAACTTTTTTAAAGTTTTAATTAGCGGCGTTTGAAAAGATAAATTCTGTACTTTTCATAAACATTTCGCAATACTTGCTATTGTCTTTATATATTATATCCTTTAGTAAAGATTCGGTCAATAACTTTTTTAATAGTGTCCCAATCAAAACCTTTAGATGCCAAAAAGCGCGTTAATTTTTCTAAAGCTTTTTTAGGATCTTCGTTTTTATACCTTGCCATTCTTTTCTTTCCCAACATCAAAGCTTTTTCTAAATCAGTTATTATTTCAAAATCTGGATTTTGTAAAACATCCTCTATTAACTGTTTATCTACACCCTTTCTAACAAGTTCTAATTTTAAAAGCTTTAATGATTTGGGTTTAATTTTATTTCTATTTTCAATCCAAGCTCTCACAAACTCTCTATCATCTAAAAATTTTTGTTCTTTTAATTTATCAATGATTAAGTCAATCAAACTAGGATTTAATTGAATTTTATTTTTAGGATCAGATATCTTTTTTTGTAAATAATCTCTAATCTCTTTTTCTGAGCGGATACGAATAGATAAAAAGTTATATGTTTTTTTTAGAAGTTCGTTAAAACCTTCCATTAATAAGTTATTCTTCTTGACTCTCTTCTTCTGTTCCGAGCTCTACTCTTTGAGGGGTGCTTTTACTTTTAGATATAATTTCATCTGCAATCTTCTTAGCCATGTCTGGTTTTTCTCTTAAGAAACTAATAGCTGCTTGTTTTCCTTGACCAAGCATCGTTTCACCATATCTAAAAAATGCACCAGATTTTGATAATATTCCCATCTCTACTCCAACATCCATAATTCCACCCTCTCTAGAAATCCCTGTATCTCCCATAACGTCAAACTCAGCGATTCTAAATGGGCTGGAAACCTTATTTTTTACGATTTTCGCTCTATGTCTGCTACCAATTACTTTATCTGCTTCCTTTAATGTCTCAATTTTACGAATATCAATTCTAACTGAGGCATAAAACTTCAGAGCCAGGCCTCCAGTTGTTGTTTCTGGATTTCCAAACATAACACCAATCTTTTGTCTTAATTGGTTTGTAAAGATAACAACTGTTTTAGACTTAGAAATTACTGCTGTTAATTTTCTTAAGGCCTGAGACATTAATCTTGCCTGAAGCCCCATGACTGAATCACCCATTTCGCCCTCAATTTCTGCCCTTGGCACCAGAGCTGCAACTGAATCGATTACTAATACATCAACTCCACCACTTCTAATTAAACTTTCGGCAATTTCTAATGCTTGCTCTCCGGTGTCGGGTTGAGATATTAATAAATCGTCTAATTTAACACCAATTCTTTCAGCCCAAAGAGGATCTAATGCATGCTCAGCATCAATGAAGGCGGCAACACCTCCATGCTTTTGCGCTTGAGCAATAATTGAAAGACAAACTGTAGTTTTTCCTGAAGCTTCTGGACCATAAATTTCAATGATTCTACCCCTTGGCACTCCACCTACCCCGAGTGCTAAATCTAAAGGTAAACAACCTGTAGAGATTACTGAGATATCTAGTTTTGCACCTACTTCTCCAAAGCGCATAATAGATCCTCTACCATATTGTTTTTCTATTTGTTCCATTGCAAGCTTAACTGCTTCTAATTTTCCAGCTGCATCCGCACTTGCATCGCCCATTGTTTTTGCTTGATTTGATGACCTTGCCATACCGCCATTCTAACAATTTTATGTTAAAATACAAGAGATCAAAATATATCTTAGAGATAATATTTTGCAATATAATCTAGAAAATATACGAGTCCTAGAGTCAAATTTAATTAATTAACGGGGAGTAGTTTACCGGTAGAATGCGCGCATGGGGTGCGTGTGGTCCGAGTTCAATTCTCGGCTCCCCGACAGGCTAAGCTTAATTGCTTAATCAGGCTATTTTAGGTATAATATTACAATTATGACCAGCGATAATAAGATCTTTGAGGAATTTCCTGAACTTAAAAATATTCCTGCAGAAAAATTCCCCCAACATGTACACATAATTCCCGATGGCAATGGAAGATGGGCATATAAGTTTCATAAAATCCCAATCTATGGACATCGAAAAGGAGCTGAAGTACTTAAAAAAATTCTTCGAACTCTTGATTGCCTCCCAATTCAAACCATTAGCGTTTGGGGATTCTCTGCTGACAACTGGAAGAGATCAAAATCAGAAACAGAAGGATTAATGAAGCTCTTCGAATCTTCTGTTAAAGAAATGCAAAAAGACTTAGTAGAAAAGAAAATGAGATTTTACCATTTAGGAAGAAAAGACCGCATTCCCAATTCATTAAGACAAATACTAGAAGAGACAGAGGAAATGACTAAACAATTTACTGGGAAAAAATTTGCAGTCGCTATAGATTTTGGTGGAGTTGATCAAGAAATAAGGATTATGAAAAAAATTCAACAGCTTCCCAAAACAACTGACGTAAATGCAGAACTCTTAGTAAATTTAAGAGATGCTAATGGTGAAATTACCCCAGCAGACTTAATTATTAGAACCTCTGGAGAAAAAAGGACATCTGACTTAGGATGGCTTGCTCAAAACGCAGAGTTCTATTCTATTGAAAAACTTTTACCAGATTCAGGAACAAAAGATTTTATCGATGCTGTTATTGATTTTTCTAAAAGAGAAAGAAGATTTGGGGGAAGATTAGTTCATGCAAATACAACAGTTTAAAAAAGATTTTGATCCTCTTATTCAAGAATTTCTTGAAAATAAACTCACAAGTTTTCCCGAACATAAAGATAAAAGAGTTGATGATTATCTAAGCTACATTAAAACATTTCTTGCGGAAGGAAAAAGAGTAAGACCCTATCTAGCCTACCTTGCCTACAAAGCAGGTAAAGGCACAAAGAATGATCAAGCAATACAACTCTTAGTCTTCTTAGAATTGTTTCATGCTTTTGCTTTAATACATGACGATATTATGGATAATGCCAAGACCAGAAGGACTCTACAAACAGCACATGAGTATATTAAAGATCAAGTAGATAAGACACAGCTGATTGATTCTAAGCACTTTGGCGAATCGCAAGCAATCCTCTTAGGTGATCTACTACTTTCTTGGTCATTTGAAATATTAATCAACAACAAGGATTTCGACATAGAAATATTACAAACAGCAAAAGTTATGTTTTTAAAGATGATTGATGAAGTTATATTAGGACAAATGATTGATCTAAATATAACTTTGGAAAATAACGTAAGCAAGGACTTAATAGAAGACAAGACTATTTTAAAAACAGCTTACTATTCCTTTGTTAGACCAATGCAAATTGGAGCTATTTTAGCAGGAGATGAAACTAATCAAGATTTTTATGAAAAGTTAGGTAGATTTATCGGCATTGCATTTCAAACACAAGACGACCTACTAGATATTCAGTCCGATGATGAAACTATTCACAAAACTTCTTTTAATGACATTGAACAAGGTCAGCAGTCTTTTTTCACAAACTATGTTTTTACAAATGGCTCAAATGAACAAAAGCAAATATTATCAGATTTATTAGGAAAGAAAATTTCTCATGAAGACAAAGATAAATTAAGAAATGTTTTTAAAGAGAGCAAAGCGATTACCTTCGGAGAAAAAATAATTAATGATAATCTTAACTCTGCAAAAAAACTCATTACTGACTCAAGTCTATCTCCTGAAATTAAAAATGAATTCTTAGAATTAATAGCTTTAATTGCCAATAGAAAAAATTAAAATTTTCTAGCTTAAATGCTATAATCATTCTTCTATGAGCCAACTTAAAGAAAGATTTGTCAAGCGATCTGCTCCTCGAATTATTGAATCATCTTTTACGGTAAAAGATGTAGTTATTGCTGGGGATCTGGGACCCTGTGGAGGGGTTAGGCAAGCTATTGAAACAACTCAAGCTATTTTAGGAATTGTAAACGAAAGACAACCGGTTTATGCTAACAGACAACCGGTTCACAACAATGTTATTACTAGAGAATTTGAAGCAGCAGGGCTAATCATCCAACCTGATTTAACAGCTTATAAACCAGGCGATGTGGTAATTTTATCTGCACATGGAACACCTCCGTCCGAAGTAGAAGGTCTTCGTCAAAATGGCGTCTTAGTAGTAAATACAGAATGCCAATTAGTAGCAAGAGATCGAAGAGCAGCGGAAAAAGCAGTAAGCCAAGGAGACACAGTGCTATACGTTGGCGTTAGTAATCATCCTGAACCAAAAGCAGTAACTTACGACCTACCACAAGACAGAGTAGTATTTATGGATACGCAACAAAAACCACAAGATATAAAACTACCAACAGATAGACAAGTCAGAGTAATAAGCCAAACAACAGTTTCCGCAAGAGGAACCCGAGAAACGGTTGATAGGTTAAGAATATTAAATCCCGACGCTTCTATTGCGGATTTAATTGGTATCTGTGGAGCAACAGACTTTAGGCAAGATGCATTATTTGAATTACTTGACCCAAGACTAGCAATTGAATATTTACTCGTCCAGGGATCACCTACGAGTCACAACACCGCTGAGTTAACTCAAATAGGTAAACTTAAATTGGGAGAAAGACGGGTTACTCAAATTGACCAAGTAAGTGACATAGATCCAAAGGTTTTCCAAGGGATTACTAAAGTTGGGTTTACAGCAGGAGCATCAGTTCTTGATGAGTACTCAGCACAAACTCTAGTGTATTTTCAAGACCAAGGATCACGCTTAACTTTTTTAACAGGTAGAGAAAAAGATTCTATTTTTACTGCTCCAAAAGCGGATATCGAAGCAGTAAGACAATATTTTCAAGTAAACTATGCAAGTTAATTCTTATTATAAACAAAAACAAATAATAGCTAGGGTTGATAAAAAAGGTAACGTTATTGGTAAAATTGAAAAATGGGAAGCGCATAAAAAGGGCATCCTACACAAAGCCTTAACGATTGCACTTATTTATAAAGATCACTTAATTATTCAACACAGAAAACACGTTGCCTTTGATGGAGTATTTGATATTACCTCCTCTTCCCATCAGTTATTTATTGAAGGCAAATTACAAACTACCCTTGAAGCAACATATGACTGCTTAAAAAGAGAATGGAATTTAGAAAAAAAAGATTTAAAATATACCCCAAAAAACTTAGGCGCAATTTACTATAAAGCTAAAGACAGTAAAAGTATTTTTACAGAACATGAATATTGTGAAATTTTGGTTTCAGAGGTCAAAAAATTACCAGTTACAAATTTTGATTTTGCCTATGGATATTCGCTTATTAAAAAGGAAGAGCTAAAAAACAAGAAATCTAGAATTTATGGAAATCTAGCCCCTTGGGTTATTGCCGCACTAAAGCAAGACCTACTTTAAGCCACCATAAAAATATTCAAATCTTTACTTAAAAATTAACACTATGAAGAATTACCTCTTTGGAGATTGTCTCTTTCTTCTGGATTTTCCACCCATTCCAACTTTTCTTCTTTCTCTAACTCTTGCGTCTCTAGTTAAAAATCCTGCTTTTTTAAGAATCGCTTTATTTTTTTCATCAACATTAGATAATGCTCTAGCTAAAGCATGAACTACTGCTTCTAATTGTCCTTTTTGTCCTCCACCTGCTACCTTTATCGTGAAGGCATATTTTTCTAAATTATTTGTAATTTTTAATGGCTCCAATAATTTAGCATTTAAAACTGCACCGTTGAAATACTCAAGTGCATTTTTTCCATTTACAATTAATTCACCTTTTTTAACTTTTAATTCAGGTAAATTAATAACTTCCTTATAAAGCCTAAGTCGAGCGACTGATTCTTTTCGTGTACCTTTTGCGAATATATAATTTTTCTTAATATCGTTTGCCATAATTATTTTGTAAATTTATCAGAAAATCTATGCTCTGCATTTGCAAAAACATGAAGTCTGCCTAACATATCCTTTTTGAGCCTATTGTCAGGCAACATTCCAGAGACAGCATGAATTATAACATCTTGTGGCTTTCTTTGTCTTAATTCAAGCAAGGTTTCTTCTTTAAATCCACCTGGAAAACCTGAATGTCTGTAATATTTTTTAGTTGTTTCTTTTTTACCAGTAACCTTAACTGTTGCTGCGTTAATAATAACAACATTGTCTCCCAAATCTAAGTTTCTAACAAAATTTGACTTTGCTTTTCCCATTAAAAGCAATGCTACCTCAGATGCAAGCCTTCCTAAGATTTTATTATTTGCATCAATTAAATGCCATGCTCTTTGAATTTCTTTTGCTTTAGTTGATTTTGTATATGTATTCATTATTTCTTTTTTGTCTCTTTCTTTTTAACTTCTTTTTTAACTGGTTTCTTAGCTACTACCTTTTTAGCTGGCTTTACTGCTTTTTCTTCTTTCTTCTCTTTATTTTTAACTGGTTCTACAACAGCAACAGCTTTTGCCATTTCTACCCACTCCAACATTACTTCTTGCGATTGATCTCCAAGCCTTGTTCCCATTCTAACAATTCTTGTATATCCACCTTTTCTATCCTTAAATCTTGGCGCAACATCGGTAATGAATTTTTCAAAAGCATTTGGATAAATACTTTGAGAAACTATTCTCATAGCAATATTTCCACCCTTTAAAGCCTTTGTAACCAATTTCTCAGCCTCAGGCTTGATTGCTTTAGCTTTTGCTTCAGATAAAACAATTCTTTCCTTTAAAATAAGTGACGAAATTAAGCTTCTAAAAAGAGCTTTTCTTTCATTTTTACTTCTCCCAAATTTTCTTCCGTAAACTTGTTTTCTCATATAAATAAAAAAATCTTAAATCTCAAACTCTGAAATAATTTTTGAGACTTAAGATTTGAGATCCTAGAATACTAAATTAGCTTTGTAAGCTAATACCTTTTTCTTTTAACTTATCTTCAATAGCGTTAATAGATTTTCCACCCATGTTTCTCATGGAAATTAATTCTTTTCTTGGTGTATCTAGTAATTGCCCAATTGTTTCAATTCCACCATTTCTTAGGCTATTATAAATTCTTGTGGGAAGATCTAATTCATCAATTGTTAATTTTAATACTTCTTCTGCAATTCCAGGATGAGCTGCTGCTGTTTCGGTTGCTGTTACGGCCTTTGGTTCATAAATTTGCGTAAAAGATGCTGCTAAAATTCTTGCTGCTTCGTCCAATGCTTCCCTTGGGTGTACTACTCCATTTGTCCAAATCTTTAAGGTTAATTTATCTAAATTAGTTTGTCTTCCAACACGAGTTGCTGAAACTTCTGGTGTTACTCTTCTAATTGGAGTAAAGATTGCATCTACTGGCATAACGCCTAATGTAGAAATTTTCCTATCTTCTGCTAATGTATAGCCCATTCCTTTTTCTACAGTTAATTCCATTTCAAACTTACCCTTTTTATCTGAAAGAAAACCAATATAATGATCTTTATTTACTACTTCTACATCTTCTGGGAGTTCTAAATCAGCTGCGGTAATTTCTTTTTCTCCTTTTACAGAAAGCTTAACTACACTTTGCTCTTTAGAATTTAAAAGTCTTAAATTAAGACCCTTGATATTTAAAAGAAGGTCTACGATATTTTCCTTAAGCCCAGGAATTGTAGAGAATTTATGCTTAGCCCCATTAATTTTTACTGATGTAACAGCTGCACCAGAAATAGAAACCATTAATACTCTTCTAAGAGCTTGACCTAATGTATGGCCATAACCTGGCTCTAAAGGCTCAATAACGAATTCTCCGTATTCCGGTGTAACGTTTATTTCTTTAATTTTAAATGTTGACTCGACCATAGTTTACTATTTTACCATTATCTTGAGTAATATTCAATAATTAATTGCAAATCAAAAGGAACCTGCAAATCTTCACTCTTTGGGAGCCTAACTAGCTTCCCAACTGAACCTTTCTTATTTAAAAAAGGTGCTACAACTGCTTCGTCATTTAAGAGCTCCCTAACTTTTGCATTGCCTTGCATCTTTGGTGAAAGACTAATTACATCGTCAATTTTAACACTATATGATGGGACACTTAAGGTCTTACCATTAACTAAAACATGACCATGTCCAACAAATTGTCTTGCCATGTATCTTGTCTTCGCAAAACCCAATCTATAAACAACATTATCAAGTCTTGTTTCTAGAGCTGAGATAATTAAATCTTTAGTATCTCCCTTTTGTCTTCTTACTGATTGCACAAGCTTTTTAAATTGTTTTTCCAAAAGACCATAAGTTGTCTTAGCTTTTTGTTTTTCTCTTAACTGAAGTCCATATTCAGAAAGTCTCTTTTTTCTCTTTTTACCATGAATACCAGGAGGAGTATTAAGTCTCCTCATTAAACTATTAGAAGTTTTATCTAAAAGATTAACTCCTTCTTTTCTAAGTAATCTGTGTTTTGGTCCAGTATATCTTGCCATTATATTCTCCTCTTTTTCTCTGCCCTAGGTCCATTGTGTGGAATAGGCGTAACATCAGCAATCATAGAAATTGAAAGCCCTGCGGCCTTAATAGCCCTTAAAGCTGCGTCTCTTCCGCTTCCAGGACCTTTAACAAATACTTCAACTGATTTCAAACCTTTTGCTAAAGCCTTCTTAGCTGCGGCTTCCATAGCGGTTGTTGCTGCAAATGGAGTAGATTTTCTTGTACCCTTAAATCCAGATGCTCCTGCACTTGACCAGGAGATAACCTCACCTTTATCGTTTGTAATGGTAACTAAAGTATTATTGAATGTTGCCATTACAAAAGCTTTTCCTTTTTCAGAAATTACTAAATTACTTTTTTTTACCTTTGCTGCTACTTTTTTGTTTGTTTGTTTTTGTGCCATATTACTTTGCTGCTACTGCTTTAGCTGCATCTTCCTTTTTAATTGCACCAATAGTTACTCTCTTTCCCCTCTTGGTTCTAGCATTAGATTTTGTTCTTTGTCCTCTTACCGGTAAATTTCTAGCATGTCTTACTCCTCTATATGCTCCAATTTCTCTAAGTCTTTTAATATTTCCAGAAATTTCTACTCTTAAATCTCCTTCAATTTTATAACTCTCTAATACCTTTGCGATTCTTTTTTGTTCATCATCAGTCAATGCCTTAATTCTCGTTGAAGCATCTACTTCTGCTTTTTTTAAAATACCAACAACATTTCTTCTACCAATTCCATAAAGATAGGAAAGTCCTATATCTACTCTTTTTTCATCTGGTAAGTTAATTCCTGAAATACGCATAAATTATCCTTGTCTTTGTTTGTGTCTTGGATTATCACAAACAATTCTAAGGACTCCTCTCCTCTTTATAATTTTACATTTTGCACATCTTGGTTTAACACTTGCTTGTACTTTCATTTTTATAATCTAAAGGTAATTCTACCTTTTTCTCTGTCATATGGCGTCATTTCAACTCTAACTCTGTCGCCTGGTAGAATCTTAATAAAATGCATTCGCATTTTTCCAGATAGATGACAAAGTATTACTTGTCCATTCTCAAGTTCAACTCTAAACAAAGTATTAGGTAAAGATTCTCTTACTATTCCCTCAACTTCTATTGATCCTTGATGAGCCATAAAATATAAATCCTAAATCCTTATTTAGAGAATTTAGAATTCTTGAGCTTAATTATAACAAATGCACTTGAAAAGAGCAACTAATACAGGTTTTAACGTATTTGAGGTCTTGTCCTGTTGAAAACTAACCCTGAAACAACTTTTCTTGCCTCATGCGAATCATGAAAATTTATCCCACCCGCAGGAAAATAACTAATTTCACCAGGCTTACCATCGTGTGCTCTAGCTAAAGCGGTAAAACTACCAACCCTTACAATACTCAGTAAATCAGGCTCACCCACAACTTTTCTTAGCTCAACTGTTTCAACTAAGCTACCACTTTCAGGATCATATTTTTGCAAATACAACCTCCCAGCCTCAATTCCATAAAACCTGGCAAAACTAGAAATAATATCTCTTGAACCACTAGCGACCTGGCTAGATGTAAGAGGAGTTTCTTTATATGGTCTTGTTTCAACTGGCATGCCAAAAGATAATATAATCTAAGCTTAAAAGACTTGTCAATAAGATTAAGGAGTTAAAATTAAAGGACCGTTTTTTGTAAGAGCTAGTGTTCTCTCGTATAAGCCACCAAGACTACCATCTTTTGTTCTTAAGGTCCAACCATCACTATCCATCACAAGATCTGGTTTACCCATGTTATAAATTACCTCTACTGCAATTACCATCCCCTCTTTAAGAAGAGGTGTTTTTTCAATTTTAGAATATAAATAACCTGGAATCTCAGGTTCTTCATGAAGCTCTTTGCCTACTCCATGACCAACCAAACTTTCAACGACCGAGTATCCATTACTTTCAACAATTCCTTCAATTGTTACCGAAATATTTCCAACCCTGTTGCCAACAACGGCTTGCTTAATTGCTTCATTTAAAGCCAGTTTTCCAATTTTTAAAAACTTATCAGTTTCTACATCTACTTTTCCTACTATTACAGTTTCTGACATATCAGTATGGAAACCTCCTAGGAAGACTCCGCAATCAATCCCAATAATATCTCCTTCTTTTAATTTATACTCAGAGGGTATTCCATGCACAACCGCATCATTAGTAGAAACACAAATTGTATATTTATATCCATCAACTCGTTTAAACCCTGGTTCTCCACCTTTTTCAACAATTAACTTCTCTGCTAATCTATCTAATTCAATTTCGGAAACCCCTGGTTTTACATGCTTTACTAATTCCCACATTACCTCAGACAGAATCTTTCCGCCTTTTTGCATTATCTTTATTTCATCTTTTGTTTTTAAGTTAATCATATTTTGCTAATTCTTTGAAAATTAAATCTATAGTCTCTTGCTCGCTTAAATTACTATTATCAACCACAAAATATCCATCCTTAACTGGATCTGATGATAATGGACGAATCTTTCTTGACCAATCTCTCTGGTCTCTAGCTTTCAACTCGTCTACAACCTCATTTAGCGACTTTATTATACCCTGTTTTGCATATTGCTGTTGCCTTCGTTTTGAACGAGTAACTAAATCAGCGGTTAAAAATATTTTTATCTTTGCCCAAGGAAACAAAATAGCTATATCTTGTCCATCTAAAATGACAATTTTACCTTCATTTATAAATTTCAAAATTAAATCTTCTTGCATCTTGGCCAAATCCTCCCTTACCCTCGCATAAACAGCTACGACTGAAGCTCCATGAGAAACATCTGGCATTTTTATTCTTTTACTAACATCTTTACCGTTTAGATAAAGATCTTCACCTCTATAATCTATATTCATTTCTTGCAATCCCTTTTCCACCTCATCTTCATTATGTATATCTAATCTCTTCTCTAAACAGATTAAAGCAAGACAGCGAAACAAATTACCTGAGCTTAAAAAGATTCCATTTAATTTATTTGCAAGTGCTGTAGAAATTGTTCCTTTACCCGCCGCTGGTGGACCATCTAGAGCTATTAAATATCCCTTATTCATTAATTTATAAGAGGCTGCCTAAGATTTCATTATTTATTTTGTCAATTTCTCTCTCGCCATCAACTTCAATAAGTAAACCTTTTTTCTTGTAATAATCTAAAACCGGCTCAGTAACATTATGAAAAAGGTCAATTCTTTTTCTAATTGCTTTTAAAGTTTCATCATCTCTTTCCTCTTCTCTTCCTGAAAGCCTCCATAAGGCTTCTTTATCAGAAACTCGTAAATAGACAACTCTATCAATCTGATCCTTAAATTCTTCAGCCTGATGAACCGTACGAGGAAAACCATCTAAAATATATCCACTCGCATATGCTGGTTTAGCTAAATACTCTTCAACAATTTTTAAAGTTCTTCCATCTGGAATCAAATATCCCGCATTAACTGTTTCCTTAATGTATCTACCTTCAGGGGTATGCTCTTTTGCCATATCTCGGAAAATATGACCTGTGGAAAGATAAGGAAGTTTTAATTTTTCTGAAAGAAGATTACCTTGAGTAGATTTTCCTGCGCCTTGAATTCCAATTAATATTAATTTCATTTCGAGTATCCTTCGTAATTACGCATAACAAGCTGAGCTTCTATTGATTTAATGGTTTCCAAAACTACTGAAACAACGATTAAAATTCCAGTTCCACCTAAGGCAAGATTTTGAATATTAGTAAATAATCTTGCAATTTCAGGAAAAATAGCGATAATACCTAAAAATAATGCTCCTGCTAAAGTAATCCTGGTTAAAATATAATTTAAATAATTTGCAGTAGGGGTACCAGGTCGTATTCCAGGAATAAAACCGCCATATTTTTGAATTTCATCAGCAATTTTTTTAGGATTAAACACAACTGCTGTATAAAAATAAGTAAAGCCAACAACTAATATAAAATAAACAAAGTTATATAAAAAACTCGTTGGACTAAACCAAACAGTAACACTAGTACCAATTGCATGTAATATATCATTCTTTGATACTGTTAGATAATTGGCAACTAAAGTTGGAAGGAGTACTAAGGAAACTGCAAAAATAATTGGTATAACTCCAGCCTGATTAAGTCTCAAAGGTAAATGGGTTGACTGACCTCCGTACATCTTATTTCCTCTAACTCTTTTTGCGTAATATACAGTAATTTGGCGCGTTGCCTCATTAATTAAGACAATAGAGGCAATAACCCCAATTCCAATTACTAAGAAAACAATGACATTGAAAAAGTTTTGCGAATTTACAGTTGACGCAGTTTGCGAGAAAACAACGGGAAGCCTAGAAACAATTCCTGCAAAGATTAACAAGGAAATTCCATTACCAACTCCTCTTTCGGTTATTAACTCTCCCATCCATACCAAAAGCATTGTTCCAGCAACCATAGTAATAATTAAAGAAATTAAACTAAAAATAGATAAATTAGAAATTATCCCTTGGTTTCTAAGCAAAGCGTACATTCCGATTGCCTGAAGAGCTGCTAAAGGCACTGTAATCATCCTGGTATATTGATTTATCTTTTGCCTACCTGCTTCTCCCTCTTTTTGCAATGCTTCTAATTTAGGGAAGATCATTGACAAGAGCTGTAAAATAATCGAAGCGTTGATGTACGGATTAAGACCTAATGCCATGACAGAAAAATTAGCTAAAGTTCCTCCTGAAAAAACATCAAGCAAGGCTAAAAATTGATTAGATGCAAATAATGATTGAAGTTGGGCTACATTAACACCTGCAACGGGGATATGGGCAAATACTCTAGCAACTACAAAAATAAAAAGTGTAAACAGGATTTTTTTCCTAACATCTGATGATTTGATGCTATTTCGAAATACAGATAAAATTCTTTCCATTCTTTTACTCTATTTTTCCGCCAGCTTTTTCGATCTTTTGTGCAGCTTTTTTGGAAATAGGTAATTTAATTATATATGATTTTGTGATTTTTCCATCACCCAAAATTTTTACTCCATACTCTTTAGCATCAGATTCCTTAACAATCTTAGCTGCTACTAAAGCATTTACATCAACTACTGCTCCTTCTTTTAATACTTCAAGAAATTTAAGATTAACGATTACTGGAGATTTTCTATATGAATTGTTTTTATCTTTTCCTCTTCTAAACGGAAGTCTTTTGATAAGAGGTAATGCTCCACCTTCAAAAGATAAAGCTCTACTACTTCTAGCATTTTGGCCCTTAGTTCCTCTTCCAGAAGTCTTTACCCTACCAGAACCATGACCTTGTCCAAGTCTTCTTTTTTTATTCTTAATTGTTTTACTTAAACTATGTAATTTCATTATTTTTTACCCTTTCTTAAAACCTCTTCTCTTTTGTATCTTGCAGCAAGTCTTTTAAGAGCTTCCATAGTACCATAAACGTTACTTGATTTGTTATTTGTACCAAGCACTTTTGATGAAATATTCTGGATTCCAGCTAAGGAAACAACACTCCTAACTGCTCCTCCGGCGATAACACCACTACCTACTGGTGCTGGTTTTAATAAAATCTTTGCTGCACCCAACTTAACATATACTTCAAATGGAATTGTTCCATTAATAATTGGGACTGCTATTGCATGTTTTTTAGCAAGACTTACGCCTTTTTTCATAGCCAGAGATACGTCTCCAGCTTTACCAAGACCAACTCCAACTTTTCCGTTTTTATCTCCTACAACCATTAGAACTGAAAAGCCAATTTTATTTCCACCCTTGGTTTTCTTAGAAACTCTGTTTACTTGAACAATTTTTTCTTCAAATCCATCTGCTGATGGTTGCATTTCAAATTTTTTAAAATTTCTATCCATATTAGAACTTAAGTCCTCCTTCTCTTGCGCCTTCTGCTAATGCTTTTACTCTACCATGATATTTATACGAACCTCTATCAAAAACTACTTCAGAGATTTTTTTTGCTAATGCTTTTTTAGCTAAAACTTTACCCAATTCTTTAGCTTTTTCTGTCTTATTTGTCTTAACAGTTATCTCCGACTCAGATACGCTAACAACTGTATGCGCTTTATTATCATCAATAATTTGAGCATAAATAAATTGATTAGATCTAAAAACTGAAAGCCTGGGTCTTTCAATATTAGCTCTGACTTTTGCCCTAACTCTATTTTGTCTTGAAACTGTTTGTACTGTTTTCATATTATTTAGCTCCTGCACCAGCTACGGCCTTAGCTGCCTTTCCAACTTTTCTTCTAATTCTTTCACCTACATATTTTATTCCTTTTCCTTTATATGGTTCAGGTGGTCTAATTGCTCTAATTCTAGCTGCTGTATCTCCAACGACAACCTTGTCCATACCCATAACGGTAATTACGCTTTCTTCAACTTTAAAAGTAATTCCAGGCTTACCCTTGATAACAACTGGATGAGAAAAACCTAAAGATAAATTTAATGTGTCTCCTGATCCAGATGCTCTATAACCAACTCCAGTTAATTCAAGTTTTGTTTCAAAACCATCAGTTACACCTTTAACAAAGTTAGCAATTGTTGCTCTGGTTAAGCCAAAAAGTGCACTTGTAAGCTTATCATTTTCTTTAACTTGACCAACAACCAACTTGCCTTCAATTTGTTCTACTTTAATTCCTGCTGGAATCTTAAAGGACATTGTTCCCTTTGGTCCATTAACGTTAATTATGCCATTTTCAATGGTTATATTAACTCCTGGCTTAATAACAATAGGCATTTTACCAATTTTACTCATGTTTACCAAATCGCGAAGAGAACCTCTCCGCCGACTCCTTTCTTATTTGCCTCATATGAACTCATAACGCCTTGACTTGTTGAAACAATAACTGTTCTTTTGCCTCTTTTTCTTATCTCCATAATCTTGGCAACTGATGCGTACACTCTTAATGATGGCTTAGAAATAACCATAACATCTGTTAAAACAGGAATTCTGTTTTGATATTTAATAGCAGCTCTTAATTGCTTCTTGCCCTCAACTTCTTCCTCTTTAATATTTTCTAGGAATCCTTCTTTAACCAAAACTCTTCCTATTTCCTTATTAATTTTTGAATAAGGAAGAACTACTTCTTTTCTTTTTGCAATTGCGCTATTTTTAACTCTTATAATAAAATCTGAAACTAAATGATTCATATATTTTTACCAAGTAGATTTTACTACTCCTGGTAATTCTCCTTTCTGTGCAAGTTCTCTAAAACAAATTCTACAAATACCAAATCTTCTCATATATGCTCTTGATCTTCCACAGATTCCACAAATATTCTTTTCTCTTGAAGAGAATTTTTGTTTTTTATTAAATTTTACTACGTTTGATTTCTTTGCCATATTATTTTACAAAAGGCATTCCCAGTGCCCTTAAGAGCTCCAATCCTTGTTCGTTTGTTTTCGCTGTTGTAATAACTGAAATTTCTAAACCTTGTGGTCTATCAATTTTACTTGGATCTATTTCTGGAAAAACAGATGCTTCAGCAAATCCCAATGTATAATTTCCTCTACCATCAAAACTGGTTGTTTTTACCCCATGGAAATCTCTAAGTCTTGGAAAAACAATTGATGTTAACTTCTGATAAAAATCATACATTCTTTTTCCTCTTAATGTAACTGTTAATCCAACCTGATCTCCCTCTCTAACCTTAAAAGATGCAATAGATTTTTTGGCTTTATTTACTCTTGGTTTTTGACCAGTAATCTGTATTAAAACCTCTGCTGATTTTTCAATATTTTTCTTATCTACTACTGCGTCTTTTACACCCATATTAATAACTATTTTAGAAAGTCTTGGTATATCATGAACATTTTTAATACCAAACTTTTCTTTTAAAGTCTTAATAATTTCTTTATTAAATTTTTCCTGTAATGTGTTTGTCATAATTAAATTTCAGAGTTACAGCTTCTACAAACTCTATATTTTACACTTTTTTCGATTTTATATCCAATCCTTGATGTTTGTTTACATTTTGGACAAACAAAAGCAACGCTTGCTTCAGCTAATGGCTTAGTTAAAGTAACTATCTCTGAAGGCTGAGTTTGTGATCTTGCCTTCAAATGTCTTTTAAATTGATTAACTTCTGCGATTAACACTTTATTTTCTTTTGGTAAAACTTGTTCAATCTTTCCGGTTTTACCTTTATCTTTGCCTTTTATAATTTTAACGCTGTCGCCTTTTTTTAATTTCATATTAAACTACCTCCACTGCCATACTAGCAATTTTTGTAAATCCCGCATCTCTAACTTCTCTAGCAATTGGTCCAAAGATTCTAGTACCTCTTGGATTCTTATCTTCTGCGGTATCAATTAAAACTCCTGCATTTTCAGAAAATCTAACATATGATCCATCTTTTCTTTGATGCTCCTTGTGAGATCTTACTAATACTACTTTTACGATTTCTCCAGCTTTAACCTGACCTGTTGGCAAAGCTTGCTTAACAACACAATTTAATACATCTCCAAGATAACCAAACTTTCTCTTGTGTCCTCCAAAAACATGGATAACCTGTAAAACCTTAGCTCCAGTATTATCTGCTACTTTTAACATTGTTCTATGTTGAATCATATTATTTAATTACCTCCAAAACTTTAAAAAACTTATCTTTCGATACTGGCTTGATTGAACCAATTTTTACTCTATCTCCAACGTTTATTTCCATACCTGCTGATTCTGCTTTGTATTTTTTACTTTTTTTAATAAGTTTTTTATACAAAGGATGAGCAACTCTTCTAGTTACTTCAACTACAACAGTGTTGGTCATTTTATTTGAAACAACTACGCCATTAAGAATTTTTTGCATTTGACAACTCCTTTTCTTTTAAAGATGTTAATATTAAAGAAATTTCTTTTCTTTTCCAAAATATTGATCTTGTATTTTTTAATTTATTTTGTGATAAATCCATTTTCAAATTAAAAAGCGCTTCTCTTGCCTCAGCTAAGAGCTTTCTTAACTCTGTCTCACTTTTTGTAAAATAATCTTTTCTATCTTTACTTTTCATATTAGTTAACCTTACTTACAAATCTGGTTTTTACATTTAATTTATGTCCAGCGAGTCTTAATGCAGACTGAGCAACTTCCCTTGATACTCCACCCATTTCAAATAAAACTCTGCCAGGAGCAACAGGTGCTACGAATTCATAAACGTCACCTTTACCTGAACCCATTCTAACTTCTGCAGGTTTTTTAGTAATTGGTTTATCTGGAAAAATTCTAATCCAAATACGTCCACCCCTTTGGGTATAATGAGTAATTGCACGTCTTGCTGATTCGATTTGTCTTGATGTTACCCAAGCTGTTCCTTGTGCGACTAAGCCAAAATCTCCGAAAGAAATTGTCGTACCTCTATAGGCGTTTCCCTTCATTCTGTTTCTCATTTGTTTTCTAAATTTTTGTCTTTTTGGCGCTAACATAGTTTATTTTTCTTCTCCTTTATTAATCCAAACTTTTACTCCGATATAACCTTTCTTGGTTAAAGCGGGAGATGATGCATAATCAATATTTTCTCTAATAGTTGATAATGGAACTGTACCTTGCTGCATCTTTTCTCTTCTGCCAATTTCTGCTCCGCCAATTCTTCCTGACAAAACAATTCTTACTCCCTTAGCGCCACTGGTCATTACTTTTTCTACAGTTGATTTCATAACTCTTTTTGCTGGAAGCCTTCTAATCAATTGATCAGCGATGTTTCTAGCAACTAAATAAGCATCTAAATTAGGATTTTTGATTGGCTCGACTCTAATATCAATTTTAAGTTGATTTTTACCAACTCTATTTAAAAGTTTAACTAAATAAACTTTTAATTCTTCAAGCCCAGTTCCACCCCTACCAATTACCATACCTGGTTTGGAAACATAAGCTGTAATCTTAAGATTATTAATACTTCTTTCGATTTCAATAGTAGAAATACCTGCTGGTCTTAATCTTTCCATCAGGGTCTTTCTAAGCTTATGATCTTCTAAAAGAGTCTTTTTATAATCTTTTTCAGCAAACCAAGTACTTGTCCAAGCTAAATTTGGTCCTAATCTTAATACTTTTGGATTAACTTTTTGTCCCATTATTTAATTTCCTCCTTTGTTTTTAATACAATTCTAATATGACTTCCTCTTCTTTTGTAGGGATGAACCCTACCCCTAGTTGACGGATGAAATCTTTTATATGAAGGCGCCTCATCAACTAAAATCTCTTTAATAAGTAAATCGTTCGCCTCAACTTTATTATTGTTCTTGGCATTTGCAACTGCACTTTGTAAAGTCTTAAATAATGATACTGCTCCTCTTTTATTTGAAGCTTCTAATGCCTCTAAGGCAGACATAACAGACATTGCTCTAACAGCATCTGCTACTAGTCTTACTTTTCTTGGCGCCACTCTAACTGATCTTGATATTGCTTGTACTTCCATAGTTTTATGTCTTACTTATTTCTCTTGCAACGACTCTTCCATGTGTTCTAAAGGTTCTAGTTGGAGAAAACTCTCCCAATCTATGCCCAACCATACCCTCAGCAATAAAAACATTAATAAATACTTTTCCATTGTAAACGCCAAAAGTATGACCAACAAATTCTGGTGGAATTTGACATGCTCTATTCCACACCTTAATTACAGATCTGTCACCAGATGCTTTTTGTGCATTAACTTTTTTAACAATTCTTGGATCTACGTATGGACCCTTTTTAGTACTTCTTGCCATTATTTTTTATTTCTCCTTTGTAAAATATACTTATTAGAATATTTCTTTGGTCTTCTGGTTTTACCTACTGCTTTTCTTCCCGCATAGGTTTTTGGTGTATTCATACCAATACCAGATCTTCCTTCTCCTCCACCATGAGGATGTGATCTTGGATTCTGAGCTACTCCTCTCACAGTTGGCCTAATACCCATATGGATCTTAGTACCTGCTTTTTTGAATACTCTGTTTTTCCAATCCAAATTTCCTAATGTACCAACTGTAGCATAGCCTTCTGCTAAGAATTTTCTAACTTCTCCTGATGGCATTTTTACATGCGCAATCTTACCCTCTTTAGCTGCGACTACTGCTCCTACACCTGCGCCTCTTGCGATTTGCCCACCCCTACCTGGATTTATTTCAATGTTATGAATAAATGTTCCAACTGGAATAAGTCTTAAAGGTAATGCGTGTCCAGTTTTAATATCTGCTTTTTCGCCTGACATTATAACATCTTTTACCTTCAAACCGTTAGGAGCTAAAATATATCTTTTTTCTCCATCACTATATTGTACTAAAGCAATGTCTACAGTTCTATTAGGATCATACTCTATAGCTACAACTTTACCAACAACATTTCTTTTATCTCTCTTAAAATCAATAACCCTAACAAATCTTTTTTGTTGTCCACCTTGATGCCTAACGGAAACTTGTCCGCTTGCATCTCTTCCTGAATTCTTCTTTTTAATAAATTTCAATTTTTTCATATTATTTCTGTGTTCCTGCATCAAAAAGCCCAATCGTTTGTCCTTTTTGCAAAGTAACAATTGCTTTTTTAAAAGGCTGCAAATTTAATTCATTTCTTCTAACCCCTGCTCTCATACTCCTACCTTTTGTAATAACTGTTGAAACCTTAACAACATTCACCTTAAATCTTTTTTCAATTTCAGCTTTAATTGTATTTTTATTTGCATCCATAGTTACTTTAAAAGTAAATCTACCCAAAGATGCATCTTTCATGGATTTTTCTGAAATTAATGCGTTTATTAAATTATTCATTTTTTCCTCCTAAAGCCTCTACTGCTTCTTTCATAAACAAGATATTTTTAGCTTTTAAGACTTCATAAGTATTCAAGACATTTGCACCTCTTACTTCAACGCCGGTGATATTTCTAGCTGCCTTAGTAACATTGTCAAATTCTCTACTTGCCTTTGGTGTAACTAGTAAAACCGTATTTTTCTTTTTATTTAAACCCAATACATTTAAAAGATTGGCAATATTTTTAGTTTTTGATTCAACCTTTACTAAACCTTTAACTACTATTATCTCTCCGTCTTTTAATTTAGAAGACAAAGCGCTAGCTAAAGCACTTTTCTTTTGTTTTTGATTTAGTCTTAGGGAATAATCTCTTGGCTTAGGACCAAAAGCAATTCCTCCACCTACAAAAATTGGAGCAGATGCGGCACCATGTCTTGCCCTACCTGTTCCTTTTTGTCTATAAATTTTTCTAGTTGAAATATTAACTTCGCCTCTAGATTTAGTTTTTACTGTTCCTCTTCTTTGATTGAAAAGAAATACTCTAACAGCTTGAGTAATTAAGCTCTTGTTGACTTCTACCCCAAAGATTTCTTTAGGCAAAGAAAAACTCTCAACTACTTTTCCTGTTAAATCATAAACGCTAAGTTTTAATCCAGTTTCCTTTGGTAATTCTTTAGCCTCAACTACCTTCTTAACAACAGGCTTAGCAGCTACTTTTTTAGGAGCTGCTTTTTTAACTTCTACTTTCTTAACTGGTTTTGTTTTAACTGTTGGCATTTTCTTCTCCTTCTTTTACTTCTTCTTTAACTTCTTCTACAGCTGGCGCTTCTTCACTGGTAGTAACTTCTGTAACTGGTGTCTCTTCGGCTAAAGTTTCTACAGCTACAGGCTCTTCAGCTTCTACAGCTACTTCTTCTACAACTGGCGCTTCAACTGTTTCCTCAACTACTGGCTCTTCTACTACTTCTTTATAAAGCGGAACAGCTTTCTTGTTTTTCCCAACTTTTTTAACAACTACAAAGCTACCTAAAATTCCTGGAACTAAACCCTTAATTAAAAGCATGCCATCACTGGTTACTTCAATAACTTCTAAATTCTTAAGAGTAACCATGTCTGAACCCATTCTACCAGCCATTTTTTTACCTTTATAAACCCTTCCGGGAGTAGTTGTTTGACCAACAGATCCAGGTGCTCTTTCTCTATCTCCTTGACCGTGAGTTCTTGGTCCCCCTCTAAATCCGTATCGTTTTACTCCACCGGCCCAACCCTTACCCTTAGATTTGCCAGTTACATCAACTACGTCTCCTGCTTCAAATATTTCAGCTACATTAATCTCTGAACCAAGAGTAAAACCTTCTAGACTTTCTACCTTAATTTCCTTTAAAAAACGGGGTGTTTGTGTTAACCCCGCTTTCTTACTGTGATTTACTGTTCTTTTTTTGGCTTTCTTATTAATTCCAATTCCAAGTTGAATTGCATTATAGCCTTCTTTTTCTGTTGTTTTTATTTGTGAGACAAAATTTCCTGAGACAACCACTCCAGTTACTGGAACCCTAGTTCCATCCTGTAAAAAACCTGATTTTTGATATGTTTTTTTACCTAAAAGCGATACTAATTCCATATTGTCTTACAAACAAAAAAAGCGACCACATAGTGTCGCTTTACATCTACAAACGTAGTTTGCGTGCTTCTATGTAGCTTTGATCACCTCCATTTGTTTGATCATTTGTAATCACAATTATACCTAAGCTTGAGCCTAATTGCAAGGGGAGCTGAAAAATATTTTAGTGAGAAAAAAATCCAAAAATTATTTAATAACTAAGTAGTCAATTTTTGTAATTTTAGAGTTTTTTAACTGCAAAGAAGAATTTCTAATTAATTTTTTATAATGCTCTTTGGTTAAAATCTGGGAATAATCCGAAACTTTTTGGATAAATTCAATTCCTCGTAAGTGATCCATCTCGTGAAAGATAATTCTAGCAAGTAAACCATTAGTTTTTAACCTAAATTTAACACCATTTTCGTCAAATGCCTCTATTTCTACTTCTTTTGGCCTTAAAACTGGTCCAAAGATATCTCCAACACTACCACAACCCTCATAAATTAAAGATTCTTCTTTAGAAGTACTAATAACTTTAGGATTTATATATACCCTTACTTTATCCTTTTTACCAATACTTCTGGCTTTAGTAGATCTGGGAAAAGTTACAAAAACCTGATAATTTTCACCAATTTGATTAGCTGCAATACCAACTAAATCGGTTTGCTTCATACTCAGAATTAAATCTTTAATTAATTTTTGAGTTTTAGATGATTTAATATCTTGAATTTGCAGATTTTTGGTTTTTAAACGCGGATCTCCGGCTAAAATTACTTTTTTATATTTCATTGAGGGAGATTATAGCAATTATCTTTTGCTTTTAAAACATTAATTTTGATAAGTTATTGTTAACTGAGGTTTACCTTTTGAAGCCTGAGATGAGTTAAAAATTACTCCATCTGAATCTCTATTAACAAGAATAAAGGAAGAATTAACGCTTAAATGTGTTTTGACAAAATCCGTTAAATCTAAACGCACGACATCTCCATTAACAACAGCTCCCTTATGCGACTCAACAATTGTGCCGTAAAGAGGATGATTATCATGTGTTATTTTTGCATCCTCCCATGAGCCATAAATCTCTCTAACATTTAATCCTTTAGCTAAAGCTGACTTGGCTTCTTTTGCATTTTGCCCACTAGAGACAGTTAGCTCCAAGATTGCACTTTTAATTGTCTTACCTAAATATGGTTTGGTATTAAATTTAAGATAAATTATATTTAACGGATTACCATCTGCTTTTAAGTAAATACTTCTACCGTAATTTTGTTTAGGCTTTGCAGCATCAGTATATGTATCATCTAGAGGGAAAAGGGTTGTTGAAAATTCTGATTGTGATCCGACCCCACAATATGTAGCCTTAGGACTATCGTTAATTAAAACAGTTGATCCAAGTCCAATATTATTTGCATAAGCGTATATTTTATGAGGTCTTCCATTTGCTAATGAAGCAGGAGTAGTAAAGCTAAATCCATGGGCTCTTCTTCCTCCACACATCTGCGCAACGACACTCTCCCTAGGAATATTAGCAATAGTATTTCCTAAGAAAATACCACCTGCATCCTTAGGATTATCTGCATAAAACTCAACAGTTAAGGCCTCTGAATAATTATTCTTATCACAAGCCCAACCCGTAATAACAGAACAGCTAGATGAATCATGATTACCAATTGGATCAGAAATGTCAGCAGGAGTGGGGGTTATTGACTCATCTGGGGGATCGTCCCTACCTGGAGGGTTAAACTTACCTTGGAATCTAGGATCAGCTAAAAGAGTTTTGTATGAAGATAAAATATCAGGGATTGGATCTGGATTTGGTTTATGAGAAAAACTGTTAGAAATTAACCAATTATTTTCAGCGGTTTCACCTTTTTTATTTACACTCGATTCAAGATCTCTAACATCTAAATTAAAATACATTATGCCTCTTAGATCTGGGAAGGTTTCGTATAAATATGTATATCCTTCTAAAAGCCATCTTTTTCTATAAGTTGGGAATTCATCATAAGGTATATTGTTATTACTTGCGTTAATTCCCATTTCTCCAATAAGAATTTTTTTGTTGCTTTTCTTATTATCAGTAACTTTCATTAAACGCCTCATTGGACCATTTACTCCTCCAACGATTGATTCAACTGACTCATGAGCCTGCTGCTTGGTTCCGCTATAAATATCATAACCAACATAATCTACATAATCGTTACCAGGAAAAAATGACCTTAGTATATCTTCTGAAGAATTAGAAGTTATGGGACACCAGAAAAAATAAACATTTCGTGCATTTATGCCTTTTGGATCACCTTTGATGACATCATAAACATGCTTCCAGGCGCTAATATAATTAGCTGGAGTATTACCAACATCAAAATATTGCAGTGTTTTATAAGGACCTATTTCTTCCTTTCTTTTCCCATCTGACCAAGGGAACCAATCTTCATTCATTTCAAATGCATAACGAAAAATAATCGGTCTCCCAAATTGCTTTGCAACCCCTCCGAATTCCTTAAATTTACTATCTAAACTACCTTCTGATATTCTTTGGTTTCCCCAATCTTTTCCAAATGTATCTGCCATAGTTAAAAAGACTGGCTTATTGTCCCCAAAAACACCGGTTAATTCGCCTGTTTTCTCAACTCTTAGTTCAATCTCCCAATAATTTACCTTCTCAGTTTTATTAACTACCTTAAAATCAAATTTGTTCTTATTTTCATAATCTGCGGTTTCATTCTCCTTTGAGCCAACCAATGAGAAACTTGCGCCAGGAACCCAGGTTTCAAATAGTTTTACTGGAGAACCAACTACCTTTTTAGCTGGAGTATCAAAATATGTTTTACTTACCCACATTTTAGTAATTTCCGCAGGCTTTGAACTATTGAATTTTACCAATTCCTTTTCTAAGCTTTCTCCTGGATCAGTAGTATCTAAAGATAATTTATATCTTCCATCTCGCCTTAACATGGGGTCACCAACTGGTCCAATATTAACAACAGGTGTAACTCCCTTAGAATCTAAAAATTGCAAAAATTCTAAACTTGGCGCTGGATTTTCAAGAGTAATAAACACAGAATATGTCGCTGGATAAACTCCTGTTTGTTTTTTTATATTTTCCAATACAGCCCTAACATAGGTTAAATCATACTCATGCCCACCAGTTAATCCACCGACTCCATATGCATCTACTAAGCCTAAAAATACTTTTCTGTTTCCATTTCCTGCCTCTTGCCTAATTGTAAGATAAGTACTAACTATTACAGGCGTTGAAATTATTAAAAGAAGAATTGTAACTAAAGTTAATTTGAAGAATTTTTCTTGATCACTCCACCAATCCCTTAATCTATTTAAAAAAGGATATTTTACAAATTGACCACTGCCAAAGCTTAATATTTTAGCCACGTAATTTATTCTGAATAAATTAACTGAGCTTGTCAAGTTAATGAAATTTAATTAATTAAGGAGGTTAGGATTACATCCTAATTTCGATATTTACACCTGCTGGGAGATCTAAATGACCTAAGGAATCCATGGTTTTTTCTGTAGGAGAAACAATATCTATAAGTCTTTTGTGAACTTTTAATTCAAAGTGGTCTCTGGCGTTTTTATCAATGAAGGTTGATTTATTTACTGCATATACGCTTCTCTGGGAAGGAAGTGGAATTGGACCCACAATTTTAGCTCCGGTTCTTATTGCCGTATCTAAAATCTGCTGACATGCTGAGTCTATGACTCTTGCGTCGTAACTTTTGAGTTTTACTCTAATTCTTCCTTTTGGCATATGTTTATAAATAAATCAAAGAGCTAAAGAGGCAGATATTCGTGGTTAGGCGATTATTTTGGAAATAACACCTGCTCCAACTGTTTTTCCACCTTCTCTAATAGCAAATCTTAATCCTTCTTCCATGGCTACTGGAGTAATAAGTTCTGCTGTTATCTTAGTATTGTCTCCAGGCATAACCATTTCTACTCCTGCTGGAAGCTCTGCTTGACCTGTTACATCAGTTGTTCTGATAAAGAATTGTGGTCTGTATCCTGTAAAGAATGGTGTATGTCTTCCACCCTCTTCTTTAGTAAGAATATAGATTTCACCTTCAAATTTCTTGTGTGGAGTAATCGAGCCTGGTTTTGCGATAACTTGGCCTCTTTCAACATCATCTTTTTCTACTCCTCTAAGTAAAAGTCCAACGTTATCTCCAGCTTGACCTTCATCTAATTGTTTTCTAAACATTTCAACTCCGGTTACAACAGATTGTTTTGTAGGATTGATTCCAACGATTTCAACAGCTTCGTTAACTTTTACTCTTCCTCTTTCAATTCTTCCAGTTACAACTGTTCCTCTACCTTTGATAGAGAAAACGTCCTCTACTGGCATTAAGAATGGTTTTTCTAAGTCTCTTGTTGGTGTTGGGATATAACTATCAACAGCATCCATTAAAGCTAATACTTGCTTTTCTGCTTCTGGGTCGCCTTCTAATGCTTTTGCTGCTGATCCTCTAATAATTGGCACTTCATTTCCAGGATATTGGTATTTAGTAAGAAGTTCTCTAACTTCCATTTCAACTAAGTCCAAAAGTTCTGGATCTTGTACCATATCGCATTTGTTAAGCCATACTACGATTGCTGGAACTCCAACCTGTCTTGCTAAAAGAATGTGTTCTCTTGTTTGTGGCATAGGGCCATCTGGAGCGGAAACAACTAAGATAGCTCCGTCCATTTGAGCTGCACCAGTGATCATGTTCTTGATGTAATCTGCGTGTCCTGGAGCATCAATGTGTGCATAGTGTCTTTTTTCTGTTTCGTATTCGATGTGGGAAATATTAATCGTGACTCCTCTTGCTTTTTCTTCAGGAGCATTATCGATATCAGCATAATTCATTGCTTTTGCCATTCCTTTTTTGGAAAGCACAGTAGCAATAGCGGCTGTTGTCGTGGTCTTACCATGATCAACGTGACCGATTGTTCCGATATTTACATGTGGTTTTGTTCTTTGAAATGTATCTGCCATATTTTTATAATTTAGTCAAAAATAAAAACCCTTTTGATAGGTTTGAAGTAATGATACACTAGAAAATATAATTCGTCAATAGGTATTTTGGGGTATTTTTAATAATTCCCCATTTTTGCTAGAATTAAGTTATGACTGCAAGATTAGAGGCAACTTCCTCACCGGAAATTGATACCAGACAACATGGTATGGAAATATTGACTCCAAAGTCTTATGGTATTGCGGGAAGACTCTTAGTTGCAAGCGCAGCTGAAGCAAGTAATCTTCATTTAATTCTTAACCCAGCAGAAGATATTAAAACAACTTTAGTACCCTCCTTAACTACTAAACTTGAAGGACCTGATGCTAACAGAGATATTTCTAAAATAACTCAAAGACTCTCTACCACAGAAAGAACCGCCGCATGGGATGGAACAACAGATTTAGATGCAGCCTTAACTGAATGGGTAAGGGGTTTTACGAATTATGCTACTCATACTACAAAAGAAGGTAGAAAAAATACCATTTCGGGATTAGCCGGTAAAGAAGCTGCTACTTTTACGGAAGAGGATTCACGTATTTTATATGAAACTTTTTGCCGAGACAACGAATCAAATACTGGACAATATGTTACCGCCACGATTGGAAGACTAAAAGGTGCTGATGGAAAAGTAGATGTAGCTAAATTACAAGCAGAACTAGAAGATATTCAATGGCTTGCCTCAAGATTTTTCGGAATAGAAACAGCCAAAGCCGTTGCAGAACTAATTAAACTAGAAGCAGAACTAACTAATAACAAAACAAACACCATTAATGTTTTACTAAAAGATCCAGCTACGAGTAGAATTGACGACTTCTACAAAGAAGAAGAAGAATTGCTAAGTAAACTTCTCGGTGAACCAGTACATACAAGAGATACCGCTGCTACACGACCAAGCGCTACAGCACAACCAGCAACCCCACCGCCTTTACCACCAGCACCTTGGCCAACGCCTGCGCCTACAACTCAAGCTCCATGGGATGCAGTACCTGCACCTACGCCACCTGAGACAACCTTAGCTCCTATTGCCGATGACGAACTAGAAGAAGCAATGGAATCAGAAACAGGTAAAAAAGTTGAACAACTCTTAGGATCCTATGTTACATTATTAGAAAAAGATACTCTTTCACAAGAAGATGAGACAGAACGCTTACGCTTGATTGGTGAACTCGATGAAACAGTTGGAAATCGAGGAACAGTCAGTGAGTCTCTTAAAAAAATACACACTTTCTATGCAAAAATAAAAGAAAGTGGTGTTAATATTTCAGAAGTGGAAGATTCAGATGATCTATTAACAAGACTTCCAACAATAGAACCATATCTGGATGAATATGAGGACGCTGAACAGAAACTATATATTGCAGCCTTTAAAAATACTGAGAGTACTCCAACACCTAGGGAGCCGATTGCTCCCCAACCAATCCCAGTAGAACAACCAGCGGATCTAGGATCAGAGCAACCAGTTCCAACCGCAACTCCTGAACCTGCAGCCACACCAGAACCAGAAGATGCTCCTGAACCAGCGATTGCTCCTCCCTCAAGAGTCAGGACTGAAAGAGAAGTATTAAGTGATATTAGTCATATTTCAGAGGAAAGAACCATAAGACCAATAATAACACCCGAGCAAGAATTAGCTCGTGTTCAAGCAGAAATACAAAGTATAAAAGATGGAACATTTAGAGGCGTCGACGGAAGAGTACTTCCAGAATCTATACTAAAAACTCTATTAGAGAGCGATGAAGAGGCTGAAATAAAATTGAAACAAGCAATACAAGATCAAAACCAAACTGCAGATAGACCTTTATTTGCAACTCAAGATCAAGAAGCCGCAGAACAAACACAGCCGGTTCCTCAAGAAGATGAACCCGCTCAGCCTAGAATTGATCAACCAGAAGAAATCTTAACACCACTTCCAGACGCACCTGAACCACCTTTATTTACAACACAAGATGATGCTGTAGCTGCTGAACCTGAACAACCCGCAGTAAACGAAGAAACTGCACAACAACCAACTGGAAACACAGGATTAGTTGGTGGGATATTGAGAAGATTTAGGCCAGAAAATACTGCAGAGTAAAATTAAACTTATTTAATTCCCTTTTCTTGAAGACATTTATTATATTCTTGTGTCATAGGATAAGAAACTGTAGCATTTTGCTCAGATACTGACTGGGTAAAAATATACGATCTCGCACAACCATCAATAGCTTGATTTCTAATATAAGTATTAGCCAAGATAAAAACTAAGCTTGCGATCGCAATAATTAAAATATAATCAATAATTTTAAAAACATTTGAGTTCATATTTATAAATTAAGTATAATATATAAAATACTATAAGTCAACCCTTGTATTGTAAGAAAATATATCCTATAATCTAAAAATGGCAGTTATAACTGAAACAAGAGATATCCACCAAGGCCGCTTTACTCTTTTACCAAGAAACTTAAAAGATACAGTTAGTATTGCTCTACCCTTAGCTATTCAGGAAGAAGACAGTAGCCCAAGACTTGCGGAAGAAGCTTCTGAAGCATATACACAAGTATTAATAGATCATCCTGAACTAGGAGCAACTCCAAGCAAAAGAGCAAGAGTGAGATTTGTAAAACAAAGTCTTTTTACGACTGATGCTAAAACAGCAAGGCTCTTGGGAATTACTGAAAACCAAGTACAAAGAATGGATTTAAGAGCCAGAAGAAAAGAGGAAATGGGACAATTTGACACAAGATTACAAGCTGCTGTAGCAGTTGCGGGAATCTTAGATACTCATATCAGTGGCTATCCAGATGCACATTTAGATAGACGCGCTGCTTTAAACGCTCCCCATACTGAACTTGCTGGATTTAGTACGTTTAGACTACTAGAAGCAGGATTTGGAAATATTGCTGTTGCTCAAGCTCTAAGAGCAGTAAGAACATCTAGAGAAGCAATGGGACAACAAAGAGGAAGTTGGTAATTATTTCTTCGGGTTTAATTTTCTTTTTTCAATTTTTCTGAGTGAATACATCAATGCCTCATGTAGATTAATCTTTTTAATCCTAGCCAGTCTTAATACAGAAACTAATAAATCTCCTAATTCTCTTTCATATTCCTCATCATTTTGAGCGGCTAAATTTCGAGGCTTTCGACCATGCTTGGCTAAGTATGCCCTACTCATCTCACCCAATTCCTCAACCATGCCTAAGATCAACATAGAACCAAATTCCTGAGTATCTTTTACGTCTTTATCAACTTTATCTAGATAATTGAAATAATAACCAAATGGTGAAATATTTTTCTTTTGTGCCATATTGCTATTATACAGTAAACTTAGCTTCAAAACTTGACAAAAATTTTCAATTATTTAATTATTAAATTAGCTTTAATTAAGCAAAAAGGAGGTGAATACAAAATGAAATACTTAAGTTTAGTAGGCACTCTCTTGGTCGTAGTTGGAGCTTTAAACTGGGGACTAGTCGGCCTTAGTGGTCTTATGGGCTACCCAAGCTGGAATTTAGTCGAAATGCTTTTAGGAAGCATGCCAGTACTCGCGAATTTAGTTTATGTATTAGTTGGAGTAGCAGGACTTTGGCTTCTCTGGGACTGGTACATGAAAATGGGCAAAAAATAGAAATTAGACACATACCTGCCTAACAAAAATAATATCGCAAGATATTATTTTTGTTGCTAATCAGGGACATTAAAAAGAGGAATTAATCTGCCTTTACACCAAATTCTACTAGATTATATACATATCCCACTCCATTATCACTTCCATTAACTAATGGGAAACCACAAACTGTTATTTTTTTAGACTTAGAACTTGTCTCGTCATGTTTTGAATCTGTATACTGCAAACCTGTGAATACATATTTATTTGATGTATTTGTTTTTACAAATTCAACCGTATTGCAATTATCCTTTACTTTAACCAAAGCTGGCCACATACAACTACTGTCCTGAATAACTGTTTTAGATACACCGTTAACTTTAAAGGTAAACTTCTTTCCAAGACAAGACTCACTACTATCATCCTTAGCGTTTGCATTCTTATCTCTCCAAAGCATAATTCCCACATATTTTGAGGTCCTTATACTATCTGGGCTGGTATTAGCTAAACTTACTAACTCATTATTAGTAAATACTTGATATGAGTCTTTTGTGCTTACTCCAGCAACTTCTTTTGTTCCCGTAGTATATAAAAGACCAAAAATGGCAACCGTAATAATTAGGGAATAGGTAAAAATTTTTTTAATTGAAAAAAGCTTATCAACAAAGGATTTCTTAGTTTTATATGTTCTTTTAGGAGCTGTTTTTTTAATAGATTTTCTTGCCATAAATCTAGTAAATCAGAATTTTATTTTTGTGTCAATAAATTAAGTGTTATTTGTAAAACCAAATCTATTCATAAAATCTATATACGACTGATATATTGCTCGAACCTCACCCATTTCTCCTTTAACCAAACCTTTATTTTTATAAACTTCATACATTTCAGCTATTGTCTTCGATTTATCATGTGGAACAGGTATATCTGATTGCCTAAACCCAGCAATTCTTGCAGCTCTAGCCAACCTCTCGTAAGTAAAGCCGAAGACAAAATCTGGTTTAAAATTTATTCTGATCATAAAATCAGCAACCCCAGCAAACGAATCCTTTATATCTAAAAAGGGTGTACTTGACCTAACCGGAGGAAGATGAATTTCCAAAACTGGTCTATCTGGAACTAATTGAAATTCCCCACCATAATCAATTAAATAAGGTCCATTCCAAATTCCTGGGTCAACTGCAAGTCTACCAATATATTTCCTAGCGCCCTTAAAATAATCTAAATCATCCGGTCTGGGATCCAATAATTTACGCAACATAACCTCCCTATTAACAAAAGCTTCAGGTGGTAAATGGATAGCTGCTAAATTATAAGCATTAAAAGCAGATTTTTTTCTCAAATTAGATAATCTTTCCATACTTAACTTAAAGTGGATTTATTCAATTCTGCCAGTAAAAGTGGATTTAGCCAACATTTGTTGGACAATATTTTGAGGAACTTCTTCATAATGAGATTTTTCCATATAATAACTTGCTCTTCCTTGAGACATGGATCTAATTGTAGTTGCATAACCTGAAAGCTCTGCGAGTGGAACCATAGCTAAGATTACTGTTGCTTTACTTCTTTCTTCAGTTCCCATAATCTGAGCTCTTTTAGCGGATAAATCACCAATAACATCTCCTAAGAATTCTCCAGGAGTTGTAACTTCAACCTTCATAATAGGCTCTAAAAGAATCATTTCAGCTTTTTTAGAAGCTGCTTGTAATGCTTGAGAAGCAGCAATCTTAAAGGCAACTTCTGAAGAATCAACGTCATGATATGATCCATCATATACAGTGACCTCAAGATCAACTACTGGATACCCAAGTAGGATTCCATTAGTTAATGTTTCATTAACACCTTTTTCAATAGCTTTAATAAACTCTGCTGGAATAGCTCCACCCTTAATGGCATCAATAAACTCAAAACCTTCTCCTCTTGGCTTTGGTTTAACTCTAAGCCAACAGTGACCATATTGTCCTCTTCCTCCTGATTGCCTGATATATTTTCCCTCTCCCTCTGCTTCCATCTTGAATGTTTCTTTGTAAGCTACTTGAGGTGCTCCAACGTTTGCTAAAACACCAAATTCTCTCTTCATTCTATCTACCATAACTTCTAATTGAAGCTCTCCCATTCCTGAGATAATGGTTTGATTAGTTTCATGATTAGTTTTAATAGAGAAAGTTGGATCTTCTTCTGAAAGTCTTTTTAGAGCTAAGCCTAATTTTTCCTGATCAGCTTTAGTTTTTGGTTCAATTGCTAAAGAAATAACTGGTTCTGGGAAAGAAATTTTTTCTAATACAATTGGAGCCTTGTCATCACAAAGAGTATCTCCTGTAATTGTATCCTTAAGGCCTACTAAAGCAACTATTTCTCCAGCGAATGCTTCTTTTATTTCTTCCCTGTGATTTGCGTGCATCAAAAGGATACGACCAACTCTTTCTTGACTGTTTTTAGTACTGTTGTAAATATATGAACCTGCAGCTACTTTTCCACTATAAACTCTAAAGTAGGTTAATTTTCCAACATGTGGATCAATTTGAATTTTGAAAGCTAGTCCTGACATTGGCTCTTCCATAACCAATTTTCTAGTTTCTGCTTCTCCTGTTTTTGGATTTGTACCTTTTACCTCACCTAAATCAAGTGGAGATGGTAAATAATCAATAACTGCATCTAAAAGTGGTTGTACGCCTTTGTTTCTCAATGAACTTCCTGCGAAAATTGGGACTAACTTATAGGCAATAACTGCGCGTCGCAAAGCTGCCTTCAATTCTTCGTCAGAAATTGTATCTCCATTTAGGTATTTTTCAAGTAATGCATCATCAGTTTCAGCAATTTTTTCAACAAGCTTCATTCTAAACTCTTCTGCTTGTACCTTCATGTCTTCAGGAATGTCAGTAACTTCAAATTTTGCACCTAAATTATCATTTTCCCAGACATAGGCCTTCATTTCCATTAAATGAACAATACCTGTAAATGTGCTCTCTGCTCCAATTGGAAGTACCATAATTAATGGATTTGCACCAAGTCTATCTTCAATGGTTTTAACTGTATGTAAGAAATCTGCTCCAAGCTTATCCATTTTATTAACAAAACAAATTCTTGGTACCTTATATTTATCTGCTTGTCTCCAAACTGTTTCAGACTGAGATTGTACTCCTTCTTCTGCATCAAGTACGGTAATACCACCATCTAAAACTCTTAAAGACCTTTCTACTTCGGCTGTAAAATCAACGTGGCCAGGAGTATCGATAATATTTACTCTATAGTCTTTCCAAAAAGCAGTGGTTGCAGCGGAAACGATGGTAATACCTCTTTCTCTTTCCTGTTCCATCCAGTCCATCTGGGTATTTCCTTCATCAATATCTCCAATTTTATAGGTTTTTCCAGTATAGAAAAGAATACGCTCTGTTGTTGTAGTTTTACCTGCATCAATGTGGGCGATAATACCAATGTTTCTTACCTTATCTAGTGCCTGATCTCTTTTTGTTGGTTGATCTGCCATAATAATCCTTTAAATTAATTCTATACTATTTTGAGAAACTTTAGAACCTGAAGTGACCGAAAGCTCTATTTGCTTCTGCCATTTTAAGAACATTATCTCTTTTTTTAATTGCTGCGCCTTCACCTTTAGCGGCTTCTACAATTTCTGCTGCTAATTTTTCTGCAAATGTGTGGAATTCTGAATTTGATCTTGCTCTAGCTGCTTCAACAATCCATCTAATTGCTAAAGCATTTTTTCTATCTCCTCTTACTTCGAGTGGAACTTGATAGTTTGCGCCTCCAACTCTTCTTGCTTTAACTTCAACTTTTGGACCAACATTACTTATTGCTGACTCAAAAATCTCAATTGCATTTCCGTTTTTAGCTAAAACATCCATTGCGCCATAGAAGGCTTTTTCAGCTGCTTTTCTTTTTCCGTCTTTCATAATACGGTTAATAAATTTAGCCACTAATAAGTTGCCATATACTGCATCTACATTAATTTCTCTTTTTTCTGCTTTTTTGTGTCTCATTTTATGCTGCTCCTCCTGCTACCTTAGCTGGTCCAGCTGATCTCTTGGCTCCATATTTTGATCTTGAAGATTTTCTACCCTCAACGCCTGCTAAATCAAATTTACCTCTAACTATGTGATACTTAACACCCGGTAAGTCCTTTACTCTTCCACCTCTAACCAAAACTATTCCGTGCTCAGATAAAGAATGTCCTACTCCTTGAATATAGGCTGTTACTTCCATTCTATTAGAAAGCTTAACTCTTGCAACTTTTCTCAAAGCTGAATTTGGTTTCTTTGGAGTCATTGTTTTAACCAAAGTAACTACACCACGCTTTTGAGGACCTTCAATATTGCTATAAGTTCTTTCTCTAGCATTAAAAATTCTTCTTAAAGCGGTTGCTTTAACTTTTTTTGCTTTTTTATTTCTTCCTTTTTTTGTTAACTGACTAAGTGTTGGCATATTAAGTAAAGTATTATACAGTATCTGGAGTATTACCCTCAACTGGGATAAGTCTTCCGATAATAACATTTTCTTTAAGACCTACTAATTTATCTTCAGACCCCTCAAGCGCTGCGTCAGTTAAGACTTTAGTTGTCTCTTGGAAGGATGATGCTGACAACCATGAGTCTGAGAACAAGGATGATTTTGTAATACCTAAGATTGTTTGCCTTGCAGTTGCTGGCTCTCCACCCTGAGATAATACTTCTGCATTGATTTGTTCAAATCTAGTCTTAGTTATAAAGTCTCCAGGGATAAGTGATGTATCTCCAACTGTTTCAACAATTACCTTATCAGACATTTTTCTCAAAATTACTTCAAAATGTTTATCATTAATTCCAATTCCCTGTGATTCATAAACTTTTTGAGCTTCTGTAATGATATATCTTTGTCCATCTACCAAACCTTTGATCTTAATAACCTCTTTTGGATCTAAGTATCCAACAGCAAGTTGTGCACCGGACAAAATATCAGTATTGTTTTCTACTGTTAAGGTAGAGGTTAATGGTACGAAATATTCTTTTTCTTCTACTGGCTTTCTAGAACTTTTAATTCTAATAATATAACCATCTTCTCCAGCTTCAATTGTTACTCTTCCAGAGATTTCTGCAATTGGTGACAATGTCTTTGGCGTTCTCATTTCGAAAAGCTCTTCTACTCTTGGTAAACCTTGAGTAACGTCACTCATAACGATACCTCCGAAATGTCTAACCTTCATAGTAAGCTGAGTTCCTGGTTCTCCAATAGATTGAGCTGCGACAACTCCGACTGGTACTCCAGAATCTACAATTCTCTTAGTTGAGAAGTCCCAACCGTAACACATTGCACAAATTCCATATTGAAGCTCACAAGTAATTGCACTTCTAACAACGATCTCGATTACTTCTCCGGCTACAATTTCTTTAAGTTTTTCTTCTGTAATTTCTTCGTTAGCTTTCATTATTTCTTTCTTGGTTGTTTTAGATACAACTTTATCAGCTGTAAATCTACCCAAAATTCTATCTTCAAAAGCTGCTGTTCTACCTGGCTCATTAGCTCTAATCATAATTCCTGATTGTGTTCCACAATCATTAGATCTAACAATTACATCATGAGATACGTCAACTAATCTTCTAGTTAAGTATCCTGCATTTGCGGTCTTTAATGCTGAGTCGGTCAAACCTTTTCTAGATCCTCTAGCTGAAGCAACGTATTCAAAGATTGACAAACCTTCTCTAAAGTTACCTTTAATTGGAAGCTCAACAATCCTACCTAATGGATCTAAGATAAGACCTCTCATAGCGGATAACTGTTTTAGCTGTTCTTTTCCTGCTCTTGCACCCTCAGAATCGATAATTGTTCTAATAACGTTTCCTGTTTTTAGATTATTCCAGGTCTTGTCTGCGATAATATTGGTTGTTTCAAGCCAGATTTCGTTAGAAAGTCTTTTCTTTTCATCGTTAGTAATAAGACCTGATTGATATTCTTCTTCAATTTGAGCAACTCTTTTCTCGGCGTCACTTATTAAAACATTTTTCTCTTCGACCATTTCATTATCGAATACTGATACTGAAATTCCTGAAACTGTTGAACCATAGAATCCTAATGCTTTAACATTGTCAATTAAAGCTTCAACTTCTTCTGCATTTAATGCTTTAATTGCTGTAGTGATAATCTTTTTAATACCTGAAGCTTTAATAGACTCATTTAGGAATCCGAAAAACTTAGGAAGCCTTTCGTTTAACATAAGTCTTCCTACTGTTGTTTCAACTACTTTACCATCAAGTTTTACTCTAATTGGCTCTCTTAATTTCAAAAAGCCCATTGAGTGTGCAAGCATTGCTTCATTTAAATCTGTATAGTTTTTTAGTTCTTCTGCTCTTAAAGATTCATCAATGGATGTTAAGTAAAAAATACCAACAGCCATTTCCTTATTAGGTAGGGTAATTGGGCTACCATCTGCTGGCTTTAAAAGATTGTGCCTTGGCATCATGAGCTCTTTAGCTTCCTCTTGAGCTTTTGCGGACAATGGAATATGAACAGCCATCTGATCTCCATCGAAGTCTGCATTATAACCAGAACAGACACAAGGATGAAGTGCAATTGCGGCTCCTTCAATAAGGACTGGATAGAAAGCCTGTATACCTAATTTATGTAACGTAGGAGCACGGTTTAAGAGAACTGGATGACCCTTAGTAATCTCTTCCAAGATATCAAAGACTTCTGGGCTTCTCTTTTCTATAAATCTTTTTGCAGATTTAATGTTTGGAGCAAATCCTCTAACAATAACTTCTCTTAATACAAAAGGCTTAAACATTTCGAGTGCCATTTCTTTTGGAAGTCCGCACTCAGATAATTTAAGTTCAGGTCCAACAACGATAACTGATCTTCCAGAATAATCAACTCTTTTACCTAAGAGATTCTGTCTAAATCTTCCTTGTTTTCCTCTTAACATGTCTGAAAGAGATCTCAAAGGTGAACTTACAACTTGGTTTGTTCGCTGACTTGCATCGATTAAAGAATCAACAGATTCTTGTAGCATTCTTTTTTCGTTTCTTAAGATAATTTCAGGTGCACCTAGAGCCATTAAATGCTTTAGCCTATTGTTTCTATTAATAACTCTTCTATATAAATCGTTAAGATCTGAAGTCGCAAATCTTCCTCCAGCAAGCTGTACCATTGGTCTTAAGTCTGGTGGGATAACTGGTAAGACTGACAAAACCATAGACTTTGGTTCTACTCCAGCTTTTCTCATAGCCTCTAAGAGCCTTAATCTTTTAATGAGCTTGAAGTATCTTTGTCCTTTAGACTTTGCTGTTTCTTCTCTTAAGTCAACAATTAATTTAGAAATACCAATTTTTTCAATAAGTTCACTAAGTCCTTCTGCACCAGTTTTAATAGTGAAGAAAACTGGTATATCATATTCTAAAATCTTGAAGTATTCATCTTCAGAAAGTACTGATCCGATTTTAAGGCTTTTAAGAAGCTTAGATAATGCTTCTTGGATTTCATCAAGCTTTCTAGCTTCTGCTTCAGATCTTTCTTGAAGTCTAGCCATTTTTTGTCTCTTAGAAAGCTCAATTTCTTGTTCAATAAGGCCTTTTTGTTCGCCTTTTGCTTTAGATGAAGCTGCTTCTTTAAGTCTTGTAGCTACATCTTTTTCTAAATTTTTCTCTTCTTCAGCGATTTCTTTCTTAAGATCTTCTTTTCTTTTTGTAATGGTTTTAGAAAGAGTTTCTAGAGATTCTTTTTTCTGTTCTTCATCGATATCGGTTACTAAATATGAAGCATAGTAAATAACTGATTCCAAAGCTTTTTGGCTCATATCTAAGATCAAGGAAAGTGCAGAACTTGATCCCTTAAAGAACCAAACATGAGAAACTGGACATGCAAGAGTAATGTGGCCCATTCTTTCTCTTCTAACTCTAGAAAGGGTAACTTCTACTCCACATTTATCGCAGATAATGCCTCTATTTCTAATTCTTTTGTATTTTCCACAATAACATTCCCAATCTTTCGTAGGTCCAAAAATTCTTTCATCAAATAAACCATCTTTTTCTGGTCTTAATGTTCTATAGTTAATGGTTTCTGGTTTTGTAACTTCACCAAAAGACCAACCCATAATATCTTCTTTACTAGCTAAAAGAAGCTTTAATGATTTAAAGTCTAAAATTGTTATATCTTTATTTTTCTTATCGTTAATATTATTCATTTACTGCCTCCGTTTCTACTACTTCTGGTTCTGCGTCTGCAACTTCTACTCCTAAACCTGTTTCTTCGACAACTTCTGATCCTAATTCTTGAGCCAACTCCTTTGCCTCTCCTTCAATCTGCTCTTCTGCTGCATCAGCCGGCTGATTTACTGGAGCTGTCCCTAAGACTGAACCTGTACTTGCTTCATCAACTATTGGTTCAGTTACTACTGCTGCTCCAACTGGAACTACTGATAGTCCTAAAGCGTTTAATTCTTTAATTAAAACCTTGAATGACTCTGGAACTTTTGGTGTTGGAATATCTGTTCCTTTAACAATAGCTTCGAAAGCTTTTGCTCTTCCAACAACATCGTCTGATTTAATTGTTAACATTTCTTGTAATGTGTATCTCGCCCTGTGTGCCTCAAGTGCCCAAACTTCCATTTCTCCTAGTCTTTGTCCTCCCATTTGAGCTTTTCCGCCTAATGGTTGCTGTGTAACTAAAGAGTATGGTCCAGTTGATCTTGCATGAGTCTTATCTTCAACCATGTGAATAAGTTTCATCATGTATTCAATTCCAACAACTACTGGGTTCTCATAAGCTTCACCTGTTCTACCGTCATAAAGAATTGCTTTTCCTGAAACTGGAAGTCCTGCTTTAACTAATTCTTTAGAAATATTTTGCTCATCTACCTCTTCGAAAACTGGCATTGCAATCTTTTCATCAAGCTGACTTGCTGCCCATCCTAAATGTGCCTCAAGAAGCTGACCCAAATTCATACGAGCAAGTACTGAGATTGGAGATATGATTATATCAACTGGAGTGCCATCTGCCAAATGTGGCATATCAACTTCAGGTAAGATCTTAGAAATAACACCTTTATTTCCATGTCTTCCAGCAAGCTTATCTCCAATAACAACGTGTCTAAGTTGGGCTACTTCAACCTGAATTTTTCTTAATGTTCCTGGTTCTAGCTCATCGCCTTTTTTCCTATCTAAGATTTGAACTGAAATAACTGTTCCTCTTTCTCCATGTGGCATTCTTAAAGATGTATCTCTAACTTCTCTTGCTTGTTCACCGAAAATTGCTCTTAAAAGTCTTTCTTCTGCTGAAAGTTCTGTTTCACCTTTTGGAGCAATCTTACCTACCAAGATATCTCCTGGCTCAACTGTACTCCCAACTACTACAATACCGTCTTCATCTAAGTTTGCTAAATCTTCTTCAGATACATTCGGGATGTCTCTGGTTGTTTCTTCTGGTCCTAATTTCGTTTCAACAACTGCAGCTTCATATTTTTCAATATGAATAGAAGAAAGTGCGTCTTCTTTAACTAATCTATCTGAGATTACAATACCGTCCTCATAACCTAATCCGTCAAAAGATGTATAGGCAATTAAAAGATTTTGTCCTAAAGCGAGTTCACCATTTTCAGATGAAGGACCGTCAACCAATAAAGCACCCTTTAAAACTCTGTCCCCGGTATTAACAACTGTTCTTTGAGTATATGCTGTTGCTTGAGATGTTCTTTGGAAACTATTTACAAAGTAAGTTACTTCTTCTTTTGGTCCTTTACCTTTAATTGTAACTTTATCTGCATCTGCATATTCGATAATACCATCAAATGGTGCATAGAAGACTCTTCCCATCATTTGCGAAATCTTAGATTCCATACCAGTTCCAACCATTGGACTTTGTGGTTTAAGTAAAGGTACTGCTTGACACTGCATGTGGGTACCCATTAAAGCTCTGTTGGCTTCATCATGAGAAACAAAAGGAATAAGAGAGGCTGCTGATCCTACAACTTGTCTTGGAACAACATCAACATATTGAATATTTGCTCTATCGGTTTCAATAAAGTCTCCTCTGTATCTTGCTGGAACTCTTTCATCTTTGATTTTATCGTTTTCATCTAAAGCTGCTGCATGAGTAACATAAGCTTTTTGTTCATCATCAGCTGATAAATAAACAATTTCATTGGTTGCTTTGACAACGCCTTTTTCATTAACAACTCTTCTATAAGGTGCTTCTAAGAACCCATACTTATTAACTCTTGTGTATAAAGCAAGATAAGTAACTAAACCGATATTTGGACCTTCGGGGGACCTGATTGGACAAATTCTAGAATATTGTGAAGAGTTAATATCACGAATAGAGAAGGCTGCTCTTTCTCTTGAAATACCTCCAGTTCCCATAACTGTTAAACGATTTAAGTTATCGATTTCTGAAAGTGGATTTGTTTGATCTAAAATTGTTGAAAGCTGAGATGTTCTAAAGAATTCGTTAATAGAAGCCATAATTGGCCTTGCATTAATAAGTGCTCCAATTGAAATTGGTTGGTCTGCTTGAATTAAGCTCATTCTTTCTTTAACACTTCTTTCAAGTCTTAAAGCACCAATTCTAAAAGCAGTTGTTTGTACTAATTCTCCAACACATCTAACTCTTCTATTTGCTAAATTATCGATATCATCAACTTGTCCTTGAGATTTTGCTAATTTAATAAGATAAGCAATAGTGCCAATGATATCTTCTGTGGTTAAAATCTTTGTTTCCTCTGTTGGAGCTTCAAATCCTTCTGTTCCGGTTAATTTTTTATTAATTTTGTATCTACCAACTGTTCCAAGATCATATCTTCTATTGTTAAAGAATGTACCTAGGAAATTTTCCTTAACCTTATCTAAAACAACTGGTTCTCCAGGATGCATTTTTCTAAAGATTTCAATGTTTGCTTCGTTTGAATCTTGAGTTTCATCTTTAAGTAAAGTGTTTTCAATATATTGGGTTTTTCCGTCTGCTTCTACTTGGCTAAATCTTCTTTTAATTTCTTCGTTTGAGGAGATTCCGAGGGCTCTTAGGAAGGTTGAAGCTAAGAACTTTCTTCTTCTATCAATCTTGACCATAATAGTTTCATGTCTTGTAGTGGTAAATTCAAGCCATGATCCATGAACTGGTCTAATTTCTGCACTATAGATAGTTTTTCCTGTTACATTATCTGCGGTTGCTGTAAAGAAAACTCCAGGACTTCTAACTAATTGGTTTACAACTGCTCTTTCAATACCGTTAATAACAAAGGTTCCTCTTTCTGTCATTTGAGGAATGTCTCCTAAGAAAACTTCTTGATCATAGGTTGCGCCGGTTTTTTTATTAGTTAATACGGCATTTACATAAAGCGGCGCATCAAAAGTAACGCCTTTTTTAAGTGCGAGCTCTGGTGTATTTGCATTTTTTCCGATTCTGTAGTCTTTTAATTCTAGGTTCCAATTCTTTTCTGTGAAGTCGTCGATTGGGGAGATTTCTTGGAGAACTTCTTTAATACCTTCTTCTAAAAACCACTTATAGGATTGTTTTTGAATGGTAAGAAGATCAAGTTGTGGAAGGAGTTCAAAGTCCTTGCCCCAATTGATCCTGCTCTTAATGTTATCCTTATTATCAGTATTATTGCCCTTTTTTGCCATTCAAGTTTAATAAATCTTATAGGACTGCACAGTAACGCAAAAAAATGGCAAAGGTCTTTCACCTTTTCCATTTGTTCCCTATAGAGTGTTAAATTTATACCATGAGAACTACAAGCTGTCAAGAGGTAATATTAACTTTTCTTATGCAAATCTGGATGCTTTGCTTCTAGATAATAACCAGGCTTATCACTTGTAACATCTCTCCAAGCAATGGCACCAACTTGTTCAGTAAAGATTGTGCCAGTTACATCATTTACCCAAAACGCTCCATACTGATTATCTTTATATAGACGACAAACCGCTCTCCCTCCACTTGCTCTGATTACTTCATATAATCCATTTCTTCCTAATCCATTCTCCCTGGGCAAACCTTCGTAAAATGGATAGCCTCCATGGAGCTCATTTAACATATACCTATTCATCCAGCTTGGACTTATATTCCCATCATATACAGCCTGTCTCGGAGCTTCTGAAGAAATCCATCTTGCTAAATTCACTAAATCTTCGACCTCAGCTAAATTAGCAACATTTCCCAACGCATTTCTTACATTTAAATAACCTTCATTATCAACAACTGAACCCATGGGAATATCCTCCCACTTATCACCTGTTGTTAGTGTTAAAGGCATTTTAACTCCATTCGCAAGCTTACCATCAGCAACAGATACATAATAATCTTGTCTATTCTCTCCTCTGCCTACTCTTTCCAATAATGGAGGATAAGATAGGATCCTACGAGTATATGGAACACCTGAAGGTTGTCCTTCTAGTCTAACCGTTGATGACTCTGGAACTGATAAGGCTGACAAAACAGGATCAAGAAAGCCAATTATTCTTTCAGCTGCTTGTTGATGGGCATCAATACTAGCACGTGCGCCTTTTTGCTCTAATGCTCTTCTTAAAACCGGATTTTTGGGAGCTTCTACTCTTGCCATGAGGGAATTATATTGCTTTTTTTATTAATGTCAAATTATATTTTTCGACTATCATATGCCCAATGTAAAATTGCTTGACGTTGACGAGGTCTACAAACTAAATCACCTTTGCTGCAATTTTTCCTTACTTGGGCAATATGCCTTTTTATAGCTAACCATCTTTTTATCTGTCTTTCATCATCACTTGATCTTCTTCCTAAAAAATATCTACAATACCATTGAAACCAACCTCTAGGATCATCTTTCCAAATCCAGCCCTTTTTAAACCAAACTGATAAAGGTTGACTAGCATTAATTTTGAAATAATTTAAGTTCTTATCTGGACCATTGGGATCTAGCTTGGCTTTTTCAAACCAATCCTTAGGAAATTCATTAACGCAATCAGTCATATATCTTCCCCCAAATACACCCATTTCAAGCATTTGTTTGGGAGTCAATTCTGGTTTAAAAAGAGGATCAAAGTTTTTGCCCATGGGTTCTGTGAGAAAATAATAGTAATCTTTTTGCATCTTGTCATTTACTACTACACGCTTTCTCATAATTATTGACCTTTAATAGTATGTGCTAATAAATCTTGTAGTTCGCTCTGTAGCCCAGGGCTTTTTTTAAAAACTTTTAATCTTTCTAATGCCTGCGACTCAGTCAGTCCTCCAACCTTAGGTTTTTCAGCAAATGCTCTTAAGTTTGGCTTCCCCATAAATGCAGTTTCGAATGCAGCTCTAACAACTCTTTCCCCATACCATCCCACAACTTGACCAACTCGGGAATGAACACCTAAATGCTTATTAATATACCTTTCAAGCATATAAGAAATATATAGCACTAACTCTTATGAAGCACAATATTTAGTTAAGTTTAGCTTTGATATTTTTTGATATAATCAGCTTATGAACGCAAAGCAAATAATTGATGCATATATTTCTTTTTTTGAAGAAAGAAAACACGTAAGGATAGCAAACTCTCCATTAATCCCAGATAATGATCCAACTACGCTTTTTACCTCAAGCGGAATGCAGCCATTAGTTCCCTATCTTCTTGGAGAAGCACACCCCTCAGGATCAAGACTAGTTAATGTTCAAAATAGCTTTAGAGCTCAAGATATAGAAGAAATTGGCGATAACAGACACACAACCTTTTTTAGAATGTTAGGCAACTGGAGCCTAGGAGATTATTTCAAAAAAGAAGAAATACCTTGGCTCTGGGAATTTTTAACAGTAACCCTAAAACTTCCTAAAGAAAAATTGTATATTACTGTTTTTGCTGGAGACGACAAAGTTGAAAAAGATTCTGAATCTTTTGAAATCTGGAAAAACTTAGTGCCCGAAGATAGGATCTTTTTTGCAGGCGTAGACAAAAACTGGTGGTCAAGAAGCGGAGTACCTAATAATATGCCCGTAGGCGAACCAGGCGGACCAGATACTGAAGTATATTATAAGTTCGATGATCTAGAACATGATTTTAGCTGCAAAGATAATCCGGTTGAGTGTGAATGCGGAGTATATCTAGAAATTGCCAATAGCGTTTTCATGCAATATTTAAAAACTGAAAATGGCTTTGAAAATTTACCAAAACAAAATGTAGATTTTGGCGGAGGATTAGAAAGGCTACTAGCTGCTACTGAAAACAAATCAGATATTTTCCAAACTTCCCTATTTTTCCCAATCATTAAGGCTCTAGAGGAAAAAACAGGTAAAAAGTACAATGAGCACGCTAAGGAACTTCGCATAATTACCGATCATCTAAGAGCAGCTATTTATTTAATTAATGCTGGAGTAATACCATCAAATAAGGAACGCGGATATATTTTAAGAAGACTTATTAGAAGAGCCGCTGACCACTTGAAAGATTTTGAACTAACCAAACTAGAAGAAATAATTACAGTAATTACTGACGAATGCTCTAAAACTGATGAGATTTTAAATGAAAATTACGAAACAATAAAAAATGCAATTTTAGAAGAATACACAAAATATGCTAAGGCAGTATCTGAAGCTAAGAAATTTGTGGAAAGAAAATATAAAAGAACTGGAGATGAAATTATGGGTCAAACCGTTGAAATATCGGCTGAAGACGCATTCAATCTTTATACTTCATATGGATTATCTCCTACACAAATTAAAAGTTTAGGCTACGCCTTTATTGAACAAGATTTCGCAAACCTTATGGAATCACATAAGAATCTATCTAGAACTGCATCAGCGGGAATGTTTAAGGGAGGACTTGCAGATCACAGCGAGAAGACTATCATGGGTCATACAGCCACTCATTTACTCCACCAAGCATTAAGAGATTTATTTGGCACTGATCTACACCAAACAGGCTCTAACATTACCACGGAGCGACTCAGGTTTGATTTCAATAAAGATACTTTACTTTCTGAGGAAGAAATAAAAAAAATTGAAGAAATAGTAAGTAGTAAAATTGCGGCAAATTTACCAGTACATTTCGAGATGCTTCCTCTTGCTAAGGCTAAGGAAATCGGAGCAATAGGCCTATTTGATGATAAGTATGCACAAGATGTAAAAGTCTATTTTATAGGAGATTATTCTAAAGAATTTTGTGGCGGACCTCATGTTGACTTTACTGGGAAGATAAAAAGATTTAAAATAATTAAGCAAGAGAATCTTGGCAAAGGACAGAAAAGAATTTACGCTGTCGTTGGATAATAACTATGAAATTTTCGATACTGCCTAATTTACAAAAGAAAGAAAACGTAGATTATTTTCTAGCGTTAATTTTAAGAAATGAAGCCGTAAAAGCTGTAATTTTTCAAAAATCTGAATCCACACTCAAATACCTAAATCAAGGTCAAGCACACTTTGCAACCACAATCGAAGATGCTTCGATGGAAGAATTCTTAAACGCATTAGACAAAGCTATAACCTCTGCTGAATCAGTTTTGCCTCAAAATGTTGAAGCGCATAAAACCCTATATGGATTAAAAGATTCTTGGGTAGAAGATAATAAAATCAAAAAAGACTATTTAGAAAAATTAAAAAAAGCTGGTGAAGAATTAGCTCTTGATCCAATAGGTTTTTTAGTTTTTTCAGAAAGCATCGTTAATCTCCTACAAAAAGAGGAAGGTGCACCTGTTACTGCGATTCTTACTGAAGTCGGAGAAAAACTAGTAACCGTCTCATTAGTAAAAGCTGGGAGAATCTTAGAAGTAAGATCTTCTGAAATTCATGAATCGGTTGCTTTTACAGTAGATACTATTTTAAAACATCTTCAAACTCCAGAGGTTATGCCCTCAAGAATTATTGTATTTAATGGAGGAGCAAAAGATTTATCTCAAGAATTCATTGGACATAAATGGAGCAAGAGCTTACCTTTCTTACACCTTCCTCAAACACTTAGCTTACCAAAAGACTCTGATATAAAAGCTGTCCTACTTGGAGCTGCTACTCAAATGGGAGCAAATTTAATTTTTGACCATACTAAACCAATAATTACTAATGACAATTTTGAAGAGGTTGAAAAAGAAACAGTTCTCAGGCCTAACGAGGAAGAAGCAAAACATGAAGAGGCAGCAGGAGAAATCGAAAAACCTAAGGAACTAGAAAATAAAGAAAACTTAGAACAAATAGATCAAGATAATTCTTTAGATTATTTTGGTTTTAGCACGACTGACATTGCTAAAACTCAACCGCCTATAATTAGCAAAGCAGCAGAAAATATTCCCAGCGAAGTTTTAATTAAAGAAACTGAAGAAATTCCCGATGAAGTAAAATTTGAAGAAGAGAAAAAAGATGGAGTACCTGCTCTAGGTGTAATGACAGCCGAAAAAGCTAAAAAATTTTCACTAAACTTACCTAAATTAATTTCACCTATTATGGCTATGCTAAAAGTGAATGGCGCAAAAGACAAAAAGATTTTCTTAATAATTGGCAGTATAGTAATTGCAGCTTTAGCTATATACTTCTTATTTATCTTTCAAACTAAAGCTGAAGTTACGATTTCTGTTAATCCTAAACAGGAATCAAAAACACTATCAGTAACTTTTGAACCAGAAGGAACAACCAATTTAACAGATAATACAATTGCCGCAACTATAATTCCAATCGACGAAACAGGCTCTGTAACCATATCCACAACAGGCAAAAAAGATGTTGGCAATAAAGCTAAAGGTAAAGTAACTATTTTTAATAACGATACGGATGGAAGCGTCACTCTCCCTGCGGGAACAACTATAACTAGTAGCAATGGCTTAAAATTTGATTTAGATTCTCAGGTAAAAGTTGGCTCAGCAAGTGGAGATCTGTTCTCTGGAACAAAACCAGGAACAGCTGATGTTAATGTTACCGCAGAAAGCATTGGAACGGAATCAAACTTACCATCAGATACTAAATTTACTGTTGGCAGCAGTAAAACAGTTGCAGCTAAAAACGACAATGCATTTTCTGGTGGAACTAAAAAATCAGTAACAGTTGTTTCTAAAAACGACATCGCAAAGGCTGAAGAAAATCTACCTAAAGAATTAGCCAATAAAGCCAAAAGCGATATTCAATCGAAAGTAAATAAAGGCGAAACAGTTTTACCAGATTTTGTTAGCACAGACTTAACATCAGAAAAATTCAGTAAAAAAGTTGAAGAAGAGGCTTCTAATCTAACACTTAATGCAACGGTATCTTTTAATTATCTTTCATTTAAAGATTCTGATTTATCTGATCTTGCAGCTAAACTTTTCAACGATTCTAATTTCAATATTCAAAAAAGTAATTTAACAACAAGTGCTAAAGATATTAAGGTACTTAAAACAAAAGACATTAGCGCTGATTTAACAATTAACGCTAAGCTTTTCCCAATAATTGACGTAACTAGCCTGACTAAAGAAATTGCAGGAGTTGATGTTCTAAAAGCAAAAAACACTTTGGGTAACCAAACAAATGTACAAAATGTTGAAATTAACGTTCACCCTAACCTTCCTTTTATCGCTTCTAAACTTCCCAAAAATCCAAATAATATAAAGATAAATATAGTTTCTAATTGATGATTAGATATCATAAGCAAACCGGTAAAAAATTTAATAAAAAATTAATTTTAAGAATCATTAGCTTGTCAATTGTTTTATGTGGAACACTACTCGCTTTATATGTATTTTTTCCAGTTCTATCTTGGCAAGTCTATTTTGCGCCTGTTTTTGCTAGCCAACAGATCAATGCTCCTATTCCTAAAAGTACGATAGTTTCCAAAGACACGATCGGCTCACTCATTAGCGAGGCATCCCAAGCTCTTTCCGGAATTGACTACACTAATGCTGACAATTGGTTTCCTAGTTATAAATACTCTAATCAAAATAAACCCAAAACTCTTAAATATACTCTAACAATCCCTAAAATTGAATTAAATGACGCGATTGTTTCAACCTTAGACAACGATCTTGCAAATCATTTAGTAAATTATGGTGGAACTGCTATTGCTCCTGAAAAGGGCAATGCCGTAATTTTTGGACACTCAACACTTCCTCAGCTTTATAACCCTAAAAATTACAAAACTATCTTTACTTATTTATATAAACTTACAGAAGGCGACCAAATCATAGCTAAGGTTAATAATAAAAGCTATACGTACATTATAGAAAATATTTCAGTTGTTGAACCAACTAATACATCAGTTTTGGAGCAAAGTTTTGATGATAGCTACTTAACTTTAATTACCTGTACTCCTCCTGGGACAATTTGGAAAAGATTAATAATTAAGGCAAGATTATCTAAGAATTAATATGCAAGATTCAAGTTTACTAAGATTTTTAAAAAATATTTGGCCAAACATCTATAGATTTATTAATACAATATTTTATTATCTTTTTATGCTTATTAGGAACTTAATTAAAGGAATTTTAAGTCAAATTAAATAATATGGACGAAAAACATATTGCTATTAACGCAGTTAGAAAAAAACTTTTAGGCAAAAGGCTTACTTATGATGAAATCTACGCCATAATGGATGAGATATCAAAAAATAGATTTGGAGAAATTTTAACTACCTATTTTGCTGCATCTGGATATTCAAAAGGCTTCACAAATACTGAACTTTATTACCTTACTAAAGCCATGGTTGAAACTGGTGAAAGGCTTGAATTTGAAGGAATAGTAGCCGACAAACACTCTATTGGCGGAATCCCAGCAACCAGAACAACTCCCATAGTTGTAAGTATAGTAGCTGCTGCAGGGTTTAAGATTCCTAAAAGCTCTTCTCGAGCAATTACAAGCCCCGACGGTACTGCTGACGATATGGAAGTACTGGCTCCAGTTAATTTAAGCAAAGAAAAAATTTATTCAACAATTAAAAAAACTAATGCCTGCATTGTATGGGGAGGAAGTTTTCATCTTGCACCAGCTGACGATGTAATTATCAACGTTGAAAAACCTTTATCTTTTGAAAGCTATGATAAAATAGTAGTTTCAATAATGGCTAAAAAAATTGCTTTTGGCTCTAACCACATTGTTATTGATTTACCGTATGGAGAAAATGCCAAAGTACACTCACTAAAAGAAGCTCAAGAATTAAGTGGAAAATTTAATTTCTTAGCTGATAAATTTAAAATAAAAATAAGAGTTCTTATTTACAAAACTAACGAACCCGCCGGCAGAGGCATAGGACCAATATTAGAAATTAAAGATTCTTTAATGGTCTTAGAACAAAAAGCAGATAGACCAATTGACCTGGAAGTAAGAAGCTTAAATCTTGCAAGTAATTTACTTGAAATTTGCCTTGAAGATGCAGACAAGAAAACCCAAGAATTTGTAAAAAAACACTATGATAATACCTATAACTGGGCACTTTCAATTCTGCAGAATAAAACAGCTTTGGAAAAATTCAAGGAAATTATTAAGGCTCAAGGTGGAAATTCGCAAGTAAAATCTGAAGACCTTAAACCAGCAAAGCATTATTTTCAACAAAAAGCTCACCGTAATGGCGTAGTTGATAGTTTAAATATTAAAAATATTGCAAGTATCGCCAAGATCTTAGGCGCTCCTAAGATGAAAGGTGCGGGTGTGTATTTAAATAAAAAAATAGGAGAAAGCATTAAGATTGGCGATGTCTTATATACACTTTTTTCAGAAAATGTGTATAATCTTAAGGAAGGAAAGGAATCAATAGAAAACTTTCCAATAATAAGTTACGAATGAAAAAAATAATTATTACATTAATATTAGGACTAGTACTTATTATTATCGGATCCCTTTGGTGGATTAATGGTAGCTTACCCGCTAATCCATCCGACAAATCCCCTAAAATATTTATTGTTAAAAAAGGTGAAGGAGTCAGAGAAATTGCTAATAACTTAAAAGCTCAAGGACTTATTAAAGATCCAATTGTTTTCTTTTTAACTACCAAGGAAAAAGGTTTGGATAAATTAATTCAAGCCGGAGATTTTAGACTTTTTTCATATATGAATGCTGGACAAATTGCTGAAAGCTTAACTCATGGAACTTTAGATATTTGGGTAACCATTCCAGAAGGACTCAGAGCAGAAGAAATTGCTAATATTTTACAAAAACATATGCCTTCATATGATCCTAGCTGGAATCAAGAATTAAACAAAAATGAAGGCTATCTTTTCCCAGACACCTATCTTTTCCCAAGAGGAGCATCTGTAGATCAAATAATTACTATCATGCGTACAAATTTTCAAAATAAATATGAGTCTATTGCTGCAACCAAAACTACTAATCTCTCCGAAGAACAAACCGTAATTATTGCATCAATTATTGAAAGAGAGGCTATTTTTGCAGAAGACAGACCAATGGTTGCTTCGGTACTCATGAATAGAATAGGCTTAGGCATGGCTTTAGGAGTTGATCCAACAGTTCAATATGCGGTTGGTTATGATTCAGAATCAAAAAGCTGGTGGAAAAAAGATCTAACTGTTGATGATCTTGCAATTAATTCTCCCTACAATACTCGTAAGTTTGCTGGATTGCCACCATCAGCTATTTCTAATCCTGGAATTTCAGCTTTAAAAGCTGCTTTAACTCCACCTGAAACAGATTATTTATATTTCTATTCTGATGTAAAAGGACATTTGCATTTCGCTAAAACCTTAGATGGACATGAGGCTAATATTAAGAAATATCAAGAGTAATTTACTTTTTAAATCTTCTGAAGAACTTCTTCTTTGGAGTTACTGACTCAACTTTTTCCGCAACTGTCTCTACTTCTTTTTTAACTTCATTTTTTGCAGCTTTTAAATCTTCTTTTATTTCTGAATCTTCTTCCTCTTTTCCGCCAATATTATACTCATCCATCATATTAGAAATCCCTTCAATACCCTGTTCAGAAATAATTTTTAGAAGATTTTTACCAGATTTAGTACCGAGCAAGAATACTGCAGCCGCACCGATTGCTAAACCCAGCATAAAACCATCGAAGAAATGGTTGTTGTGATGTTGATTATTCATGTTTTTTCTCGTGTTTTGTTCCTGTTTGGAATATCTTCGCAATAGTCGCCCCGGTTTTTAGCCCCATTGCAATTGTGGACAAAGAAGAAATTGGCTTAGAAATACTTTCAGAAATATTTCCTGCATCTTCTAAGACTTTATTTGCCTTTTCAACAGTTTTTCTAAGCTCTCTTAAGATAAAAAAAACTTGAATTCCTAATACCACAAGGAGAACTGTGAGGATAATTATTACTAAAAATAGAGCTGTTTGGGCAGGATCAGTCATGAATATAAGTTAACTTAAAATGGCAAAAAGGTCAATAGGCAGGTTTTACAATAATTGATTTTTTAATTTCAGAAATTCTACCAAATTTATTTATTGCCTTTATATTGATCGTAAAATCTCCCGGAAATACATTTAATGATTTAATAAATCTACCATTATCACTAACTGTGACTGCTTCTTTATTTACATAAATAGCAGAATTTGGATCAGTACTACCAGAAACAATTATCTCTGTTGTCTTAACAACGCTTTCTTTAGGTAAATAAAGTTGAAGTGGTGGGTTAATAAAAGCATAGCGATATTGATAAATAATGTAAAAAATGAAAAAAACAAATATTACGGCACCGATAAGTAAGGTTTGCCTAATCCTAAATCCACGAGCAGGAAAATTATCTTTGGTTTCAAAACCTTTAGGCAAAACTCTGTAAGCTTTCTCGCTATCATATTCTCTTTTAAATATTGGCATTATTTCTTTATCGGGAATGCCGAGAAATTTAGCATAATTTTTAACAAATCCTTGAGCATAGGAAACAGAAGGAAGCTTGGAATATTCTCCTTTTTCAATATACTCCAAAAAAATTACTTTTATTTTCGTATTCTTAGCAACCTCATCTAGGCTAATGCCCTGTTCTAACCTAGCTTCTTTGAGTCTTAATCCAGCTTTTAACATAGGCGGTTTTATTCATTGCTTTGATTTAAATTAGCAATAAATTCCTCTGCGTTTGTAACTAATACATCTCTTGGCTTACTTCCTTCAGCTCTACCAACCGCACCAACTGCCTCTAATTGATCCAATATTCTAGCTGCTCTTGAATAACCAATCGAAAGTCTTCTTTGTAAAAGAGATGCTGATGCCTTATCATGCTGACAAATAATTCTGATGGACTCGTCAAAAAGCGCATCTTTGCCATCTCCACCTGTACTTGCCATACCTTTTTTAGCAGATACCAATGGCTGAGACAAGACTTCTTCTGTATATTGAACTGGAGGATTTTCTTTCTTCAAAAAATCTACCAAGTTTCTTACTTCTTTTTCAGAAACAAATGCACCCTGAATTCTAGATGCTTTTGCTTGATCTGGAGGAATATATAACATATCTCCTCTTCCAAGTAGTTTTTCAGCCCCTGGAGTGTCCAAGATAACACGAGAATCAATCATAGATGAAACATTAAAAGCAATTCTAGCTGGAATATTAGCTTTAATAAGACCAGTGATAACATCAACAGATGGCCTCTGTGTAGCAACAACTAAATGGATTCCAGTTGCCCTTGCCATTTGAGCAAGCCTTGCAATTGCGTCTTCCACCTCAACTGGAGCATAAGCCATTAAATCAGCTAACTCATCAATAAAAAGGACAATATAAGGAAGAGTTTGGAACCCAGCAAGTTCATTATATGAATCTATATTTCTAACACCGTGCTCTGCAAAAGTCTTATATCTTCTATCCATCTCCCCCATTGCCCATTTAAGAGATGCTAAAATCTTATCTACTTCTACTATAACCGGTGTCATTAAATGAGGAATTCCATTATAACTTGTTAATTCAACTCTTTTAGGATCGATCATAATAAGCCTGACTTCATCAGGAGTCGCCCTAAATAAAAGTGAGGAAATAAAACTATTCATCATAACTGATTTTCCAGAACCAGTCGTACCAGCAATTAAAACATGAGGCATTTTACCAATATCAGCAACCAAAGGATTACCAGAAACATCTAATCCCATTGAAACTGCTAATTTAGATTTGTTTTTACGCATTGGCTCAGATGAAAGCATAGTTCTTAAAGTTACTACCTCTAATGACTTATTTGGTATTTCAATACCTACCAAGTTTCTTCCAGGAATTGGAGCCTCAATCCTAATCTGGCCAGTTGGGGCTTCGGTATTCAAAGCAATATCGTTTGCCAAGTTAGTAATCTTGGAAACCTTGGTACCAAGTGGAACTTGCAATGCATACTGTGTAACTGCAGGACCAAGATTAACTTCAACAACTTTTGCACCAATTCTAAAGCTTCCCAATGTTTCTTCAATTTTTGCAGCAATCTTTTTAACATCTCCCCTATCTGCTTTTTGAGATGAATCAGAAGAAAGTAAATCTAATGGAGGAAGCTTCCAAACACCTGCTTTACCAGGATTATTAACTACTAATTTGTCAGAAATTAATGTCTCTTCTTTCTTAATTGGGGTATTGGAATTAATCTTAATATCTTTAGGCATATCCTTATCCATTCCCTTAATAATCATTTGACTCTCGCCTAATTTATTAATAGGTTTTTTCTGGAAAAAACCTAAGACACTTGATGGAAAAAGCTTTGGTAAAAAATTTAAAATAGCTCCAAATATTTCAGCCAACTCATCCATAGATGTATCAAATAAAACAATAAGACCGATAAATACTCCGACTAAATAAACTGCAAAAGCACCAAAATTTCCTAAAACTTCTGCAATTAGCTGATTTAAGTATTCACCAATTCCACCAGTTTTTCCAATACCTAAAAGAGAAAGGTATAAAATAAAAAACCCAATTGAAACATTCGGTTGAGAAATAAACATCTTAAGTCTTAAAAAGAAAAAGCCTAAAATAATTAAAAAGATAGGAAGTAAAAATGCAAGAACTCCAAAATAAGCACGCATATAATCATTGATTACAACAAGTGAGGGGCCAGATTTTGTAAAAGAGAAACCGAGCAATACTCCAGTTAAAACAATACCAAAAGCAAAAATAGAATAAACAGTATTTTTCTTAAGCTTAACCTTAAACTTACTTTTGTGATAATGTCTTCTACTCTTTGCCATACAAACTATTATAGATATTTTAGAGGCTAACTACAAGTCAAATCAAACCTCAATAACGATAGGCAAAACCAAGGGGTGCTTACGCAGGTTTTTATAAATATATTTTTCAGAAATTTGTCCAATTGTTTTTCTAAAATGAATCCAATTTGTAATTGGTTGTCCTTTACCGCTTAGAGATCTAGTTAGCTCTTTTACCAAAGACACGCTAAGATCACTTGCTTCAGCAGGTGTTAGACCTCTGACGACAATATTGGGTTTTTCTGCCAATCTTCCACTTTGACCATCTACTTCTGCTATAACGACAACTATCCCTTCTTTTGCAATTTTTTGCCTATCCATTAAAACAAAGCTTTCAACTTCTTCTCCGGAAATTTGATCAACATAAACATTCTTAAGCTGTAATTTTTTACCAAAAAAACTTCGTTCTTTAGTAAAAACAACTTCCTGTCCGTTATCAGCCAGTAAAATATTTTCATCCTTAAAACCTTGTCTTCTTGCAAGCGATCTATACGCAACCATATGCCTATAATTTCCACCAATTGGCATAACATTTTTGGGCTTAGTTAAACTCATCATAAGCATTAAATCCTCTGAGTAACCGTGTCCTGAAACGTGAAAATCTGAAGAGATAGATGAATATATAACTCTAGCACCTTTTTTAGAAATTAAATCCAAAAGTGAATTAATTGAAATTTCATTTCCTGGAATTGGATCTGAGGAAAAAATTATTGTATCCTGTGGACTTAATTTTATTTCTCTAAACTCTCCAGTAACAATTCTTGTTAAAGCAGAGTTTTCTTGACCCTGACTTCCTGCAACGACTAATACCAAATCTCTATCCTTAATGTGTCTTAAATTATCTATTGAAACTTCCATGCCTTTAGGAACGCTTAAATATCCCATTCTTTGAGCAATATCTTTTACCTTAATAACAGATCTTCCAATAAAACAGATCTTTTTATTAAACTTTTGCGCGCAACGAATTACCTGATTAAGTCTTGAGATATTGGATGAATAAGTTGTGACAATAAATTTACCTTGAGTATTTTCCATCTCTTCCTCAAAAGCTTTGGTAATTTTTTGTTCAGTTGGAGTTTTACCAGGTTTTTCTGAACCCAAACTATCAGACAAAAGACATAAAATTCCTTGATTAGCAAATTGAGCAATTTTATGAAATTCAGTTTTTTTATTATCATATGGAGTTAAATCAAACTTAAAATCAGAACCATGATAAAAATTTCCAACAGGAGTTTTAATAAATATATTAGATGTATCTGGTACACTGTGGGTAATTCTAACAAAAGAGATTGTAAAACTTCCTAATTTCAGCTCTCCCCCATCAAACTCAACTTTTTGAACTCTCCTATTAACACCATATTCTTTTAGCTTTTCATTTGAAAATTCAGCAGTTAAGGGGGTTGCGTAAACAGGAAAATCTGGAAGCTCAGGTAAGACATATGGCAAAGCTCCTAAATGATCCTCATGCCCATGAGTAATCGCCATGCCAACTATTTTTTTATTTGTGGTTTTTAAATATGAAATATCGGGAAGCGTTAAGTCTACGCCCACCATTGCTTCATTTGCAAAACCTAAACCACAGTCAATAAGGAGTATTTCATTTTTATACTCGTAAACATACATATTTCGGGTTACATCCGAAACTCCTCCTAGGGGGATTATTGAAACTTTTTCATCCATATTAAATACCTATAAACTGCTTAACATTTGTTGCATCAATTTTTACCTGAGCATTATTTGCTACTTTTCCTTGAACAATTAATAGAGCTACCTTTCTAACAATACCTTGCAGTGTGTGCTCTAAACTTCTTATACCACTATCATAGCCCAATGGCCTAATGATTTGTGGCCATAAAGCTTCATCGATTATAACCTGATTATCGACTAATCCATTTTGTTTAATAATTTTTGCCAGTAAATAATCTTTTCCTATTATAACTTTTTCAGAATCAGTATACGATGGCATTTGTAAAACTTCCATTCTGTCTAGTACTGCTGTTGAAATATTAGTTGTATTATTTGCTGTGGCAACGAATAAAACATTAGATAAATCAAAAGGATAATCAATATAATGATCAGTAAACGTTTTATTCTGCTCACTATCCAAAAGCTCAACTAAAACTCCCATGATATCCGCTCTTGCATCATTAGATACTCTATCTAACTCATCAAGTAAAATTACCGGGTTTTTGCTTTGCGCATGAACAAGTTTTTTAATAATCAGTCCTGGTTCAGCATCTGCAAAACTTCTTGACTGTCCTCTTAAAGCCAAGGAGTCTCCCATTCCTCCTAAGGGAATCCTTTCAAATTTTCTACCTAAAGACTCTGCGATTGATGATGCTAGAGTGGTTTTTCCAGTTCCTACTAATCCCACTAAAAAAAGTATTGGGGCTCTAACTACCTCACTTTTTTGTTTACTTAAAATAATTGCAGATAAATATTCTAAAATTGAATTTTTAACTGTATCTAAACCATGATGGTTTTTATCTAAAATTTGCTTTGCCATATTAATATCTAATGTATCTTTTGTTTCTAAATTAAAAGGAAGAGTTGATATCCACTTTATATAATTTGCTATGTTTTCAAAATTAACAAAATTTCCATTTCCGCTTTTTAAAGAAGAATCTAAGATGGCTAACATCGAAGTTATTTTTTCTAATAAATCAGAAGGCAAATTTGCAGCCTGTACTTTTTCTTGCAATTTTTGCAATTGAGCATTAACACTCGCTGAAGAGTCCATATATTAATAATAGCAGATACTTAAAATCGAAGTATGAAAATCTATTTAGTAAGTAGGTTTTTTACCGAATCTAGGTTTATTTCCCCATTCTCCTCTTCTTTCTCTTCTAAATTGTTGAGAAAGTGGATGATCAGAACCTGATCTATTATCATTATCTCTTCTATTAAAATCTCTTTGACCACTTCTTGGCGTATAACCCCTTGATCCACCGCTATATGGTCTTTTTTCAAATGATCTTTCTTGCCTTGGTCTCTCTACTCTTTCTTTTTCTTTTGCTTCTGCATCTTCACCGAAAAGCATTGAAAGATTTACTCTACCTTGATCATCAATCTCAACAACTCTTACCTTAACTTTTTGACCAATCTCTACAACTTCTGAAGGATTATTTACATATTCAGTAGACATTTTTGAGACATGAACCATACCTTCTTTTCCAGGTAAGAATTCAACAAATGCTCCAAAAGGTAAAATTCTTTTTACTTCTCCATCAAATATTTCTCCAACTTCTACCTGTCTTACTAAACTCTTTACCCAATCCAAAGCTTTAGTAACTGCATCTTGATCAACTCCAGATACTGTTACGCTTCCATCATCTTCAACGTCTACTTGAGCACCAGTTTGAGCAATAATATTTTTAATTACTTTTCCACCAGGACCAATAAGTTCTCCAATTTTTTCAACTGGAATTTTAACCATTTCAATCTTTGGTGCATAAATTGATAATGCTGATTTTGGTGCAGAGATTGTTGCAAGCATTTTTTCCAAAATAGTAAGTCTAGCTTTTTTAGCAGCTACAAAAATATCTTTAATCTGAGCAACTGTAAGACCAGGGATCTTTACATCCAATTGGATTGCAGTTACTCCTGAATCCGTACCTGCAACTTTAAAATCCATATCTCCTGAGAAATCTTCTAAACCAATAATATCTGTTAATAATTGATATTTATTTTCATCTGACATCATTCCAATTGAAATTCCAGCTACGGGTTTTTTAATTGGTACACCAGCATCCATTAATGCTAGGGTTGATCCACAAGTAGATGCCATTGAACTTGATCCATTTTGCGATAAAACCTCAGATACAACTCTAATTGTATAAGGGAAATCTGCTTGAGAAGGAATAACAGCTTCTAATGCTCTTTCTGCCAATGCTCCATGTCCAATTTCACGTCTTGATGGAGTTCCAACTCTACCTGTTTGTCCAAATGAGTATGGAAGTCCACTATAGTGATGAATATATTTTTTAGACTCTTCGCCTTCTGCTGACTCTATTAACTGTTCCATTCTTGGAGATCCTAGCGTTACAACTGATAAGGCTTGTGTAATTCCTCTTTGAAAAAGTGCGCTTCCATGAGTTCTAGGTAAAATTCCTACTTCTGCAAAAATATTCCTGATTTCATCAAAAGCTCTTCCATCTGCTCTTTTACCCTTTTCTAAAACATTAGATCTAATTGTCTTAAACATTACATATTCAACAGCTTTTGCAACAATTTTCTTATCCAAAGTCGATTCCTCATCTTTTACTTTTGCATCTGTTAATATTTTTTCAATTAACAAACCCATTTCATCTCCACCGCTTTCTTTACTTACTCTGGATTCAATTAAAGCTTGAATGTCTTCTATATAAGATTTTTTAACTAAAGCAATGGCATCATTAAGATCAGCCTCTTCTGCAACTTCTAGTTTTTTCTGTCCAACTTTTTTAACTAATTCTTCAATTCCTGCAATTACTTTTTTGGTTTCAATATGAGCTTTTTCAATTGCATCAACTAAAAGATCTTCAGAAATTTGACTTGCTCCTGCCTCAATCATGACTGTTTTATCATTTGACTGAGAAACAACTAAATCTAATTCTGAATATTCCTGTGCTAATCCTGGGTTAATGATACATGCTGCTCCGCCTTCGCCCTCTTCTTTAACGCAACCAACTCTTACTGCTCCTATTGGTCCATTCCATGGAATTCTAGAAATAGCCAAAGCTGCTGAAACGGCATTTAAAGCAACTATATCTGCTTCATTTTCTCCATCAACAGATAATACGGTTGCAATAACTTGTACTTCATTTTTGAAAGCTTTGGGGAATAATGGTCTTATAGATCTATCGATAAGTCTTCCCGCTAAAATTGCCTCGTCACTTGGTCTTCCTTCTCTTTTAACCCATCTACTACCTTTAATTTTTCCGCCAGCATAAAGTCTCTCAACATAATCAACTGATAATGGGAAATAATCTAAGCTTGTTGGTCCGCCTTCAACAACAGTAACTAAAACTACTGTATCTCCAAGACGAGCCAATACTGAAGATGTTGCTTGTACAGCAAGCTCTCCTGTAGTTAGCGTTAATGTTTTACCTGCTAAATCTAATTCTACCGAGGTTTTTTTATTCATTTAATATATAAATCCTTAATCTTTTAATCCTACTCTTTTTACGATTTCAGAGGATCTCTTTTTATCCACTTTTTCTAAAAAGTTTATAAGCCTTCTTCTTTTTGCAATCATGGACAAAAGTCCACGTCTTGAATGATTATCATGCATATGACCTTTCAAATGCTCTGTTAATCTTTCGATTCTATGTGTTAAAAGCGCAACCTGAACTTCGGGACTTCCGGTATCGCCCTTAACTGTTTGAAACTCTTTAATTATATCTTGTTTTACTGAAGTACTGAGTGGCATAAATAAATTCTCAATCCTTAATCCTATATATTATATCAGGTTCTTTCTTAATTTACAATGATCTTAAATTTTAGAAATTTGTTGATCCTTTGTAGATTTTTGGCTCTAACCAATCTTCTGGAGGATTAACTGGCTGAATTGGTTGAGGTGCGCCTTCTTTCCTCTCAACAGTATCAATTGGCTTTTCCTCAGCCAAAGGTTTCTCTGCCTGGCTTCTTACTAATTCTTCCTGTTGTTTAATAAAATTATCAACTGGTCTTTGCACTTGAGCTCTTGGAGCGGGAGCAAATGATGAATTTGGCCTAACCGCACCAGTTCTCATTAAAATTCCTGCCATTTCAAAAGCTAAAGAACTAGCTAATTCTGATTGAAAATTATCAGTTGCACTTGCAATACCATTCATTAAATTTTGGGCTACATCAACATCTAATTTTAAATTAAGACCTAAGATTAAATTGGCCATTGCCTCTGAAATTGATGAAAATCTTGGAGAAACCATTAAGATATCTCCAAAACCTTGATTGTCTGCTTTGTTATCAATATTAATAACAACTGTGTCTTTAAGCTGAGCTGGATTATATAAATTTCCTAAATCAGAAATTCTTGCAGCTCCAACAACAAATAAGAGTTCAGGGCCTGCTCCGCCTCGTGTAAACTTAACATCTTGCTCTTGGAAATTTAAACCTAATTCTCCAGCTTTTACAACAATGTTTAAGAAATTATCATCTCTTGTATAAGAAACTTTTTCAATTTCTCCTTCTTTATATGGAAAAGAAACAATTAAATCTCCACCTTCACCGCCAAGGCTTGTAGTAACTTTATCAATTCCCACTAAACTTGAGACTTCAACTAGAGGTGCATTTGGAGTAGCAATTGTGAGATTTTTGCCCAAATTAGCCATAGAAAGATATAATCCTAAAGCTGCGCCCATCTCATCAATTGATGGATTTACAGGTACAACAATAGCAATATTTTTATATTTGCCTAAGGCTTCTTGAATTTTGGAAAATGTTAAATTATCCATACTTATTAGCTATGGGATATTAACATATCTCCTATAGTAAAGTCAAGGAAAGGAGACAAAACTATACCGCATTCTCCCCCTTCTTCGACCTTAGAAGTTTGATCTTTACCTTGTCTTACTGAAACAACATGACTCTCGCCAATTGCATCTTCTCCTCTCATTAGCCTTACTTTATCTCCCTTGGCTACTCTTCCCTCCATTACTCTTATTCCACAAACAAATGTCTTATCGAATGGAAACTTAGCTAAGATTTTAGAAACACCGAAAATTTCCTCCCTAAGTGCATCAAGTTTTCCTTGAACAAATTCAGAAATTTCATCGATCATTTCATAAATTATAGTGTAATTCTTTAAAAGTACCTTTTCAGTTTTTGCTAACTTAACTATTTCTGGCTTTAATTTAACATTAAACCCTAAAACAATTGCACCTATTGATTTAGCAAATAAAATATCAGAAACCTCAACGTCACCCGTTCTTTTTAAGACAAATTTTACTTTTTCTGGAATCGAATTTGTAATTGCCTCAAGTGATCCCTCTGAATCTGCGCATAGTACAACTGCAAGAACATTTTCATCAATATTGTCGAAAGGATTTACTGGATTTTTTGAAACTTCTTCTTTGTACTCCAATTTTTGCTCTTCGCCTTTGGTGTGAGTGATTACACTACCAACTGTTGGTACTGATTCAAAACCTAACACTTCCACTCCTTGCCCGACACTTGCTTGCATAACTGGTTTACCTAAGTAATCTAACATACTTCTAACTTTGCCTTTTGCACCTGAATCGGCAAAAATCTCATCTTTTACATTTAAGATTCCATTTTTAACAATCAAAGTCGCTCTTGGGCCTGAATTTTTATCTAATTTTGATTCAATAACAATTCCCATAAATTTACCATTTGCGGTAAAAGGATAAAAATTTGCTTCTTTCTTCATTTCATAAACTAAAAGTATTAAATCTAAAAGCTCTTTAATGTTAGTATTAGCCTTAGCGGACACTTCGATAAATGGAACATCTCCACCGTAATTTTCAAGCATTACTTCCTCTCTTAATAGCTGCTGAATAGCTTTATCAACTAGCTTCTGTGGATCATCTGATTTAGTAAATACAACAATAAAAGGAATCTTAGAATTTTTTAATAGGGCAATACTTTCTTTTGTTTGCGGCATTACCCCATCAACACTTGATACAACTAAAAGCGCAACATCTGCAGCTTGAACGCCTCTACCACGCATTTGAAAAAAAGCTTCATGACCAGGGGTATCGATAAAAGTAATGTTTTCTTTTTTGCCGTTATATTCAACTTCTACAGAAGAAGCACCAATTTTTTGCGTAATTCCACCGTGTTCTCTTGCAGCAACCGTAGTATTTCTAATAGCATCTAAAAGGGAAGTCTTACCATGGTCAACATGACCCAAAACCGCAACTACTGGCGGATAGAAAGTCTTGTCACTGTTAATGTCATTTGATTTAGTGTCCATATTAATTTTCCCATTTTCGACAAGTTAGTATGTAAAAAATAATTTTTCATATTACTTTTGCTCATCGATCTTGTCGGATTCCTCTACCTGAACTGTTTCTACCTGGGTTTGCTCTAAATTTTCTGCTTCAACTGCTGATTCTACAACTACTTCTGTTTCTTCTGGCGCTGCCTCAGCTTCAGATTTTACTTCTGCCTCTTGAACTGGCGCTGCAACTTCACTTGCTACTTCAGCTGTTTTTTCTTCTTTAATTTCTTCTTTTGGCTCATCTTTTACTTCAATTTTCGGAGCATTTGGATCTTCTTCGATTTCAATCCTATATCCTGTTAATTTTGAAGCAAGTCTTACATTTTGACCATCTTTGCCAATTGCTAAGGAAAGTTCTTGAGGAGCTACATATACCTTAGCCAATTTCTCATCTTCATTTACTTCTACTCTTAACTCTTTTGCAGGAGATAACGCTTGAGCAATATAGCTTTGGGAATTTTCTTGCCATTGGATAATATCAATTTTCTCTAATCCATTAAATTCAGCAATAATTGCTTGAACCCTAACTCCTTTTTGACCAACACAGCTTCCAACTGGATCAATTCCAGATTGGTTTGAGTAAACTGCAATTTTACTTCTATTTCCAGCTTCTCTTTCAATAGCTTTAATTTCAACTGCGCCTTGGGCAACTTCTGGAACTTCTCTCTTAAAGAGTCCTTCAAGTAAACCTTTATGAGCTCTAGAAACAACAACTTCCTCTCCCCTTAAACCCTCTTTAATTTCAACAACATAAAAAGTTAATCTTTGATTTAAATGATATTTTTCGTTAGAAATTTGTTCTACTGGTGGCATTATAGCCTCAGTTTTACCAATATCAACGATTACATTTGGACCAGCAAATCTTAAGACCATTCCGTTTACTACTGTTCCAATTTTAAGTCTAAAGTCAGAAATAACAGCCTCTTTTTCTTTTTCTCTAATTTTTTGCAAAATAACTTGCTTTGCTGTTTGGGCTGCAATTCTTCCAAAACCCGGAGGTGTTACATCAACATCATTATGAAAAATCTTAGCTTCACCTGTATTAGAATTTAATTCTGCCCTAAATTCTTCTAATTCTGCTTCTGGATGATCTTTTCTGTAAGCAGCTAAGATTGCATTTTGAACTGTTTCTAAAACAACAACAGGATCCAGGCCTCTTTCGTTCGAAACCTGGTTTAAAGCTAATGCAAATTCACTTCTTTGTATTGCTGGCATAATGGAGACAAGTATATCATTTTATGAGGCTCGCTTCAAGAAGCTAAGTTTAAATTTCTATCTCCCCACTAGAATTTAGATGCAAAACCAATGAACTACCCCTATTTATTTCTCCACTAAGCAACTTTCTAGCAATTAAATCTTCAATATTGTCTTGGATAAATCTTCTTAAAGGTCTAGCGCCAAATTCTTTATCATAACCTTCCTTAACAATTTTGGTTATTAGATCTTGAGAATAGGAAATACGAATGTCTTTTTCTGCTAACGTTTTAGAAAAATCAGTAAGCATGAGTTTAACGATTTGTTCAACTTCACTTAACACAAGAGGAGTAAAGACTACAATATCATCAAATCTATTCAAAAGTTCTGGTTTAAATAGTGAATTTGTTTGTAAATATTCAAGTAAGGCTTGCTTAAACTTCTTATTTTCAGCTTTCCCCGCTTCAACGCTCTCACGGATATATTCAGATCCGGCATTCGAAGTTGCAATAATTAAGCAATTTACAAAAGATACTGTTTTACCCCTTGCATCAGTAAGTCTTCCCTCATCAAATACCTGCAAGAACAAATCAAGAATTTTTTTATCAGCTTTTTCAAATTCATCAAGTAAAATTAATGAATATGGATTATCAAATACAGCTTCAGTCAATAAGCCTTTATCTTGAGCATCAGTTGAGCCGATTAACTTCTTGATTCCATCTTCGCCAACAAATTCACTCATATCAAATCTTATTAAACGAGAGCTGTTACCAAAATAAATATCCGCTAGGGCTTTTGCTGTCTGAGTTTTACCAACTCCCGTTGGTCCTAAAAAAAGAAATGAGATTGGTTTTTGTCCGTTATTTAGTCCTGCTCTAATTCTTCTAATAGCTTCAGAAATAGCTACAATTGCGTAATTTTGACCAATTACTTTTTTATGGAGCTCAGACTCTAGGTTTAATAGTAAATCTTTCTCAACTTTCTTAGGCTCTCCCACATCTACTCTAACTACTTTTTTAATTTGTTCTAAAACATCTTGCTCTTCTAAAATTGTTTTTCCAGATAAATTCGCTGAATTAGCGCTATCTTCTAAAAGAGCAACGCTAGATCCAGGCAAAACTTTGTCTTTTGCGTAATTTTGACCATAATTTGCAGCTGTTAAAACTGCTTTATAGGATAAAAAGATATTATATTTATTTTCAATCTCAAAAGATTTATCAAAAAGCATAAGCAAAACTTCATCCCTAGTTGGCTCATTAAAATCTACAACGGCAAAGGAGTCCATGAGGCTCTTCATTGGCTCGACGGATTTTTTAAATTCATCCTTATTAACTGAAGCAATTATTTTCACTCTTCCTGAAGAAAGATAGGGTATTAAAACTCCAGATATATCTAAATTAAATACTCTACTTCCTAAGATATTTTGAAATTCAGGAATATAAACAATTACATTACCACTATGGGAAAGCTCTTCTAAAGTTGCGCTTAGTCTTTCCTCAAGTTCACCTTGAGTATTTGCTCCCGCCATCAATTCATCCACCATTAATTCAAATATTCTTTGATGATACAAATTTCCTTTTAGATATCCCATGTAGCTTTCAATTGCTAATTTTCCAACAATCGCTTCCTTTCCGCTTCCCGTATCTCCAACAAGCAAAACACTACTATTTTTATGCAAACCTTCAACAATTTGTTGATATTCACTGTGCCTAAGTACGGGTTCTTTTTTTATTTTCAGAAAATCTCTAGTTAAATCGATCATGTATTTTTGTGTTTCCAAGGTCCAACCATAAACCCAATCTTCTGCAATTCCTTCACCCGCGAAAATAAATTCTTTGTTTTTTGATAACTCCTCATCAGGATAAGCATTTGAGGTCCAAAGTAAAATATTAATCAAATCTACTTCTTTTAATTTAATTGAGAATAAAAATTCAGTTGTAGTTTCTGAAAGAATTAAATATGCAGCAAATAAATCTATTGTAGTTACATATTTTCCATTTACTCTTTTGGCAATTTCAAAAGCTTTTTTAATTAATTCTTCTCTATTAACTTCTATTATTTGCAAGTCTTTTGGATCAATATCCATTTTATAAACCATAAATATTATTTGACCTTGCTTAAGAAGCTCCTTAACTAAACTTACTGAATTTTTCTTTGCCATTAAAATGGATAATGCATTTAGACTAAAGCTATCAATGGGGTTTTCAGAATTTTGATTCACTTCTTTTAAGGGCATTAACTTTACTATTTTTTGAGTGAAAAAAATTTCAAACATTGCAAAGATAGAAACAGGAATAATAAAAAAATTGGGGTAAATACGTAAAATTAATCCAAAAAGAGCTGGAATTAGTAAAAAAAGAAAAATAAAAATTCTAATTATCCTAAAACTAGGGCTATTATAATGAAAATAAAAATTTGCAAAATCTTTCATATTTTAATAAATGGCAAATAAAACATTAAAAATGGCCAAGTTAAAAACAGAACGAAAATTAAAATTTCAACTAAAAGTAAAAAAGAAAAAATAAAAATATCTGCCAAAATAAATAAGCTTTTTATTGCTATGCCCATAAAAATAGAAAATCTTACTAATCCCTGGCGATATTCATTTTTCCATGGTTTAAAAAAAGTTTTAAGCATCAATGGAAGCGAAAAAGCATTAAAAAAAGATTTATTTAAATTATTAAAAAATTTTAGGAGTCTAAAAGGAGCTTCTAAATACCAAAATCTTGCAAGGTAAGCGGGCAGTTTCCACATATAATTTAGTATAGCTAAATTGGATACGAAATTACAAACTAAAATTTAGTTTGTTGCCGTAGGCGTTGGAACCCCAATCGTTGGAGTTGGAGTTGGAGGCTGATCCGTTGGAGTTACCGTGATGGTTGGGGTTGGACTTAGTGGCTCAGAAGTAGGAGTAATTATCAAAAAAGGCGTAGGAGTAGGTGTAGGCATGCAAGCACCAGTTCTCTTAATACATATTTCATTTGCGCTAGCTGACCATTGATCACTAGTCTTACAACTCGTGTTACCTCCCAACACGCCTTTACTGCCATCATTACACGTGTACTTTGCATTTCTATATCTGTTTGAGGCATAATCTCCACAAGGATTTACATACTTAACAACTTTTACCTTGTTACATGAATTAACCGTTAAGGTTGTAACTCCAAATTCAACTAATTTCTTTTCACCAAAATTAAACTTTCTAGCAATCAATGTTGAATTTGTATATCCCGATGGCCAGGTTGCCTGAACAGAATAGGATGATGAATTTGATTCAGCTTTTAACTTAAATTGAAAATAACCATTTGAATCTGTTGTAATTTTCTTTAAAGAAACAGGCTGATTTTTACTACCAATTTGCGTTAATAAAATTTGCTGTCCAGAAAACCCTGGCTCTTCCATATCTCGATTTGCATTTGAATTTAAATCTTTATACAAATATCCTCCTACCCAAATCTGTCGAGAATTATTATCAGAAGTTCCCAATACACCAGCTTGCCTTACGGTTAAAAACCCAGAAACACCAACAACTAATAACGCCAATAAAAGAAATTTACTTAACGGAGAAAATGAAGATTTTGAAATTCTTCTTGATTGTCGAGCCATAATTTATTTAGACATATAAATATATTCTTGTCAAATACTATTAATTACCAGTAAATCGAGCATAAATAATAATTAAAAATCCAACAGTTAATACTGACAACCCTAATCCCTCTATTAAGCTAACTTTTTCTTTGAATATAAAATAACTAATTAGAGTTGAAAGCAAAATAGTTCCTCCGTAAACGATGGGAGCAACTATTCCTACTTTGTTTTCTGCAAAACTCTTATTCAAAAAAAGACTAAATAAGGCGACAAAAATACCTGAAATAATAGCCGCAATAATTCCTATTTTTTGATTACCAATCCCTGATTTCGCAAGGATTGGAACTGCGAGAATAACTGGAAGAATCGTAGAAACTAAATTTACAATCGCTGAAACTATAACAGAATTTGCCGTTCGGGAAGCAAAAGTACTAACAACTACAACCCCTGTGTAGAAAACAAGAGAAAGAAAGATATAAATCATTTATAAATTATATATTAAAACCAAGAAGATTTTTTAGGCTCCCCATCCAATTCTTTTAATAATTCTTTTTGCTTGCCAGTTAAATTTTTAGGAACAGTTACTTTTATTCTGACATAATGATCACCAAATCCACTACCTCTTAACATTTTTACACCTTTTCCTCTGAGTCTAATTAAAGAATTTGGCTGAGTACCTGCAGGAATTTTAATCTTTACATTCCCTTGAACTGTTTCAATTTCTACTTCTGTACCTAAGGCTGCTTTTGCAAAAGAAAGTTCTTCGTTTGCGACAATATCGTAACCCTCACGTTTAAATTTAGAATGACCACTAACTTGCAAAACTACCTCTGCATCACCAAACCTGATCCTTGAACCATCATCAACACCTGCAGGAATTTTAATATTTTGAGCTTTCCCATTTAAACTTACTTTTTTGGTTGTACCCTTAACGGCATCCATAAAGTCAATATTTAATGCGTACGTTTGCCTTCGTCTTGCACCTTGACCCCCAAATGGATTACCTCCTCCAAAAAATTGTTCAAAAATATCAAAGGGATCAGAAAAACCACCGAAATCAAATCCTCCACCATTTGAAGTGTATGTATAGGTAAATGGACCTTGTTGACCACCAAACCCACCGAAGCCACCGCCAAATGGACCACCTGCACCTGGACCACCTTGCTCAAAAGCTGCTTCTCCAAACTGATCATAAGTTTGTCTTTTTTGTGCATCAGATAAAACCTCGTAGGCTTTAGTTACTTCTTTAAACTTATCCTCAGCTACCTTATCGCCTTTATTCCTATCTGGATGATATTGTAGAGCTAGCTTTCTATAAGCTTTTTTAATTTCTGTATCAGATGCTCCTTTAGAAACACCTAGGATTGAATAATAATCTTTATTTGCCATATTTTAATTATAAATTATTTTACTGTTACACTCTTAGCCAAATTTCTTGGCTTATCTGGATCTAAATTTTTATTCACTGCCAGATAATATGCCAATAACTGAATTGGCACAATTTGTGCAACAGCACTTCCTTCTTTTAAATCTTTAATTTCAATAAAGTAATCAAAAATAGAACTATTCTTAAAACTTATTCCAATAATTATAGCTCCTCTTGCTTTTACTTCCATTGCATTAGACATAATTGCTTCATAAGTTTCATCATTTGGCGCAAAAACAATTACTGGCGTGCCTTTAGAAATTAATGCAATTGGTCCATGCTTTAGCTCTCCACCAGCTAATCCTTCTGCATGAATATAGCTTACTTCTCTAATTTTTAAAGCAGCCTCTAAAGCAGATGGAAAACTTAAACCCCTACCAATAATAAAAATATGCTCTTTGGTAGTTAAAAATGAAGCAATTTTTTTAATATTTTCTAAATTCTTTTTTTCTAAAATTCTATTTATTTCTAAAATAACTTTATCAAGCAATTTTTTACCTTCTGAAAATTTATTTACAGAAGCATAGGTAAGCAAAAATAATACACCTAATTTTGCTAAATATGCTTTTGTAGAGGCAACAGCTTTTTCAACTCCTGCATTTAATAAAAGTTGTCCTTCAGACATTCTATAAATTGTTGAACCTTTTACATTGGTAACTGCAAAAATTTTGCTCCCTTTATTTTTTGCTCTATTTAATGGTTCAACAATATCAATTGTTTCTCCACTTTGAGAAAAAGCTACTATTAAGCTTTTCTTAGTTAAAAAATCTTCTAGATAATTAAATTCTGATGCAAAAGTAGTATTAATATGAACCTTAGCTATTTTTGAAAATAAATATGTACCAAAAAGACAAGCAAAATATGCTGTGCCAGCGCCAATAAAATATGTTCCAAAAGCATTTTCTATCTCTTGAGATAAAACCTCTACTTCTTTCTTCTTAGTTTTAGCAATATTTTCCAATACCTTTGGCTGTTCATAAATTTCTTTCAACATATAATGCTGAAATTTTCCCAAACCTTCGTCCTTAATATTTTTTTCTAAAATTTCATAATCAATTTTTATTTCTTTACCCGTTGGCAAAGAAAATAATGAGATGTCTTTACCTAATAAAATCATTTGATTGTCTTTTAAGAAGATTGCATTATTTGTATGACTTGCTACTCCAGTTGGATCAGAAGAAATATACAATGAATCCTTGGCTACTCCAACAATTAATGGAGATCCTGTTTTAGCTGCAGCTATTTCATCAGTTTTTGAATTTAAAACAACAACTGCATTTAAACCTTTTACCTTATTAAAAGCCCTTAAAACTGCATTTTTAAAATCAAGAATTTTTAAATATTCTTCTACTAAATGAGGGAAAACTTCTGTATCTGTTTCTGAAATAAATTTATGTTTTTTTTGGATAAGCTCTTCTCTTATCTCTAAATAATTTTCAATAATTCCGTTATGAACTACTGCTATATCCTTGCTGCAATCTAAATGTGGATGAGAGTTTATATCTGTAACGCCACCGTGAGTTGCCCAACGAGTATGTCCAACCCCCAAAGTACTTTTAGGAAGATTTACTTTCGCGGTCCCAATGTTCCCAACATGCTTGTCAACTAATATTTTTGAATTATTAGATTTTACAGCAACACCCCAAGAATCATACCCTCTATATTCAAGAAGTTTTAAGCCATCTAAAACAATTTCTGGGTCTTTATTTGTATTTGCAACAAAACCGAAAATACCACACATAAAAGTTAGCTATTATAACAAATTGCCACGGAGATTTTTCTTATAAGCTTCATTGAGGTTTTAATTTACAACTTCGCCTTCAACTGGTTCTTCTTTTTTTTCTTCGGTTTTCTCTGCGCTAGGCTGTTCAGCTGCTTGCTCACCAGTTGGTTGATTTTGATACATAGCTTGACCAACTTTTTGTAATGCATCAGAAAGTTCTTTTGTTTTTGTTTCTATATCTTCTTTCGAACCACTATCTAAAATACCCTTAAGAGCTGCAATTTTTTCTTCAATTTCTTTTTTATCTTCTTCTTTAGCCTTATCTCCTGCATCTTTTAAGGTTTTTTCAGCTGTAAAGATTAAGCTATCTGCTTGATTTCTAACTTCAATTTTTTCTTTCTTTTCCGCATCTTCTGCTGCATGAGCTTCAGCTTCCTTAGTCATTCTCTCAACTTCTTCTTTTGTAAGACCAGTTGATCCAGTAATCTTAATTGATTGCTCTTTACCGGTTGCCTTGTCTTTTGCTTTAACATTCAAGATTCCGGATGCATCAATGTCAAAAGTAACTTCAACTTGTGGAACTCCTCTTGGCGCTGGAGGAATACCATCCAATACAAATCTACCTAAGGATTTATTATCCATTGCCATTGGTCTTTCTCCTTGCAATACATTAATTTCTACTTGAGTTTGATTATCTGCTGCAGTTGAGAAAACCTGAGACTTACTCGTTGGAATAGTTGTATTTCTTTCAATAAGTGGGGTTGAAACTCCACCCAAGGTTTCAAGTCCTAAAGTTAATGGAGTAACATCCAAGAGCAAAACATCCTTAACTTCTCCGCCTAAAACTCCGCCCTGAACGGCTGCTCCCACTGCTACAACCTCATCAGGATTAACAGATTTGTTTGGTTCTTTACCAAAGAATTTAGTTACTGTTTCAATAACTCTTGGCATTCTAGTCATTCCACCAACTAGAACAACTTCGTCAACCTTAGAAACATCGATCTTTGCATCTTTCAATGCCAGCTCTACTGGTTTTAAGGTTTTTTGAACAAGTGGATCAACAATTTGCTCTAACTTTGCTCTGGTTAAAGTCATTGTTAAATGAAGTGGTCCATTTGGTCCTTGAGTAATAAATGGTTGATTAATCTGTGCCTCTTGCGAGCTAGAAAGCTCAATCTTGGCTTTTTCTGCAGACTCTCTAAGTCTTTGCAATGCCTGAGAATCGCTCTTTAAATCAATATTGTTTTCTTTCTTAAACTCTTGGGCTAGATAATCAATAATTGCTTGGTCGAAATCGTCTCCACCTAAATGTGTATCTCCGTTAGTAGATTTAACTTCATAAACTCCCTCACCAAGCTCTAAAATTGAGATATCAAAAGTTCCTCCACCAAGATCATAGACTGCAATTGTGTGGGCGTTTTTCTTATCAAGTCCATAAGCTAAAGCTGCTGCTGTAGGCTCGTTAATAATTCTTAAGACTTCTAAGCCAGCAATTTCACCAGCTTGTTTTGTCGCCTGTCTTTGAGAGTCATCAAAATATGCAGGAACTGTAATAACTGCTTGAGTTACTTTGTCGCCAATATAAGCTTCGGCATCAGCCTTAATCTTTTGCAAAATCATTGCTGAAACTTCTTGAGGAGTATAGGTCTTGCCATCAACCTCAACGACAGCCATTCCATCTCTACCGGACTTGATAGCATATGGAAGCCATTTCATATCAAACTGAACACTATCATCCTTAAACTTTTTACCCATTAATCTTTTAATAGAAAAGATGGTTGTTTTTGGTTTAAGAACAATCTGTCTTTTTGCTACATCTCCAACAACATGAGACACAGGATCAACTACAGATGGGATAACATTTCTTCCTTCTGCACTATGAATAACCTTAGGATTTCCACCCTCCATTACTGCTACTGCAGAATTTGTTGTACCTAAATCGATTCCAATTATTTTTGCCATAATATTTTCTCCTTTTTATTATAGTTAATTTTCATCCGGCCCCAAAACAGTTTGGGAAAAACCGGGTGGAAACTAACTACTTTTTCCTACCACTACCTGAGCTGGCCTAATAACTGTTCCGTATAAAGTATAACCTGCTCTTAATTCATCTACAACCATATTTTCTTTGCCTTCAGTTGTTGAAACAACTTCCATTGTTTTTGGATCAAATTCCTTACCTTCTGTTTCTATTTTCTTAATTCCCTCAGCTTCTAAAACATCTAAAAAGTGCTTGATTGAAACAATAACACCTTCATCTTTAGTATGTTTCTTAGCTAAAATTAAACTATCGAGTCCTGGCAAAAGTCTTAAGATTAAATCCTTATTTGCCATTTTTATCCACTCGCTTTTCTCTTGAGCTATTCTTTTTTCTAAATTTTGATAGTCTGCCAAAGCTCTTTTTAATTGATTTTCAAGGTTCTCTAACTCGTTATTATCTTTTTCTTTTGCTTCGTTTTTCTTCATGTTTACCATCCCTGTGCAATTTCTTCAATTAGGTTTCCAAAATATCTAACTGTTGGAACAATTGCGGTGTAATTAAGTCTGGATGGACCTAAGACCCCAATTTGTCCTACTAAATTTCCTGGCGTATGATAGCTTTTGTATACAAATCCATACGGACCATTTAATCTTGGGCCTAATTCTTCTCCTAATAAAATATGTATATCTTCATCATCTTGCATGCCTGTAAAAAGAGTTCTAAAAAATTCTACTTCATCTACTGCTGTAAGTAGATTTTTAGTCATTTCGATTTCATAAAACTCTGGCATATCTAGTATATTGGCATATCCTGCACAAAATACATCGCCATCGTTAGTTGTCGTAACTGCTAAAGCTTTGGTCCTATCTGCCAAGGCCTTAGTAAGCTCCTTCAAAAAATCTCTTTCTCTTTCTCTTAAATCCCAAACTTTTTCCTTAAGCGAAACTTCTTCAGCGACTGACAATTCTTTTTCCTTCATCAGTTGTCTGACGTAAAATTTCATTCCTTCAGGCGTTGGAACTCTTCCTGCCGAGACATGTAGTTTTTTAAGGTACCCAAGCTCTGTTAGCCTAACCATTTCATTTCGAATAGTAGCAGGGCTTGCAGACAAATTATGCTTTTTTTCCAAAGTTTCAGAACCAACAGCTTCTGCTGTTTGGATATATTCTTCGATCAAACTTTTTAAAATATCGACTTGCCTTGCTGTTAAGTCGTGCATAATTTCAATCCCAAAATTAGGATTAGCAGTAATATATCACGACTGCCAAAATGTTGTCAAGGGGGTATTTTTACTTCAAATTTAAGATCATTTCGCTCTCATTTACTTTAATTTCCTTAAATAACTTTACGTCAAAATCTCTATAAAAAGCCTCAAGATGGGCTTTTGTTCCAACAAACCAATTATATTTTTTGTTTAAAATTCCTTTTTGCAAATCTTCTTTATTTATCCAGTACGTTCTAGTATTTGTATTTGGGAAATATGATAAGGTTTTTCTATCTGAATAGTAAAGCGTCGTTGAAACTAACGGATCAAGTCTAATTATTGTTTCATTGGGCTTTGTTAAACTTTTTATTTTCTGGGCAGATTTGACTTGCGACACTACTGATGAGGAGTCTAAAATTGGCATGATATTAATAGTTAATGTTCTAAACCATAAATATGAACTAACAGAAGTTAATCCTAAAATTAAAACAAAATATAAAATCCTAATTTTTTTAAAATAATTTAAAAGAGAATATACTCCAAATCCAATTAGAATTGACCAAAATGGCATCGCTGGAACAAGGTACCAATTGTTATCTTTTACAGTAAGGCTTAATTGCAAAAGTAAAAGCAATGCGTAAGACAAAAGTAGGAAAAAGACTTTGTTTCTTAATTTTATAAAAGCAAAAAAAATTCCTACTAAAAATAACCAAAAAAACCTACGCTGAAGTGAATAATATACATGCCAAATATAGTTAGGGTTAAACTTTGAAAGACTAGCTACCCCTTGATCAGATTGAAATAAGTAATAATTAACATAACTACTTCCTGCTTCTAAAAAGCCCAAAAATAACCAGGCTGCAATAATTCCTACAAAACAAAAAATAAATAATAAATATTGTTTAAAATTTTGCTTGATATTTTTATATTCAAAAATTATTTCTGAAAATATAAAAATACTTAAAGGAAATAAAACCAAAGATGCTTTAGCTAAATACAAAAAGGCAAATAAGATTCCTAATATTGGATATTTATATTTAAATTTAGTTATTTGAATCAAAAAACTAACAAAAATTAAAAATGTAGCCAGTAAATCAAGATTTCCACTTCTTGCTCTCCAAATAAAAATATTGTTCAAAACTAAAGTAAAAAAAGTAAATATTGCAGGAATTAATGAATATCTTCTATAAACATATAGAGTTGATCCTAAAATAATTATTAAGGCTAATAAAGCAGATGGAAAACGAATAATAAATTCTGATAAGCCTGTAAACATTGAGAGAAAAGCAACAATCCACATAAACATTGGTGGCTTATCAAACCAAACCTCATAATTCCAATGTAAAACAATAGGATTTTTTAGGATTAGCATTTCTTTTATGGTTTGTCCATAAAAAGCCTCATCCCAGTTTTCCAAATAAGATTTGCCTAGATTAATAAAAAGCAGATAACCTGCTAACAGAATAAAAAAACTAAAAATTAAAGGAAAAATAAATTTTTGATATTTATTAAAAAACTGCATTTATTACGAGTATCTAAATTATAATCTGTTTATCCTCTTAAAATGAAGTAGAAAAATGATAAACTAAAAATATGCGCACCAGAAAAAAATTAATCTACCTTCCAGTCATTTCTCTTGCATCAAGCCTAACTCTTTTATATATAGTATTTAGCTTTCCTCCTAATTTTTCCTTAAACTTGTCGGGCATTTTATTACCTATTATTCCAATTGTATTTTTATTATTTTTTGTTTTTATTTGGTCTTTAGTTGAGTTTATTTTTGCCGATAGAATTCAAGGATTTTTATTTGCAATTTTCCCCACAATTTATTTAGTTTTAAGATTTTTTAAATTAAATCAACTTCTTTTTTTGATTTTACTTTTAATTTTATTTTTAGGACTTGAGCTATTTTTTTATAGAAAACATTAAATGTTGTTTAGCCATAATTTCTCTGATACAATTTCCGCATGAATAAGTTTTATCTAACGACAGCCATTCCTTATGTAAATGCTAAACCGCATGTTGGCCATGCACTTGAATTTGTGCAAGCAGACGCGATAAAAAGATTTAGACAAAGCTTAGGCGAAGAAGTTTTACTGTTGTCAGGTGCGGATGAAAATGCATTAAAAAATGTTCAAGCAGCAGAAGCAGCTAATACTTCTGTTCAAGATTTTATCGATACTCATTCCCAAGAATTTGAAGAACTTGCTAGGCAATTAAATATTAACTTTGATGTTTTTCAAAGAGGCAGCGCTAAAGAACACCATCTAGCCTCGCAAAAACTATGGGAACTTTGCAATCAAAATGGAGATATCTACAAAAAAACCTATACTGGTCTTTATTGTGTTGGCTGTGAACTATTTTATGAAAAGGCAGAATTAAATGAAAATGGAGAATGTTTTGAACATCCAGGAAAACCACTAGAAGAAGTCTCTGAAGAAAATTATTTTTTTAAACTTTCTAAATATCAACAGCAAATTGAAGACCTAATCTCTTCTAATAAATTAAAAATCTTCCCTGAATTTAGAAAAAATGAAGTATTAAGCTTTCTTAAGGAAGGCCTTAAAGATATTAGCATCTCAAGAAGCAATGAAAGAGCAAGAAATTGGGGAGTTACAGTACCAAATGATGAAAATCAAAAAATGTATGTTTGGTTTGACGCATTAAACATTTATGCCTCAGGGGTAGGATTTGAATCAAATCCAGAAATGTATTCTAAATGGTGGCCTGCAGACCTACACATTATTGGCAAAGGAATTATCAGATTTCATGCAATATATTGGATTGCTTTTTTGCTTTCAGCCAAACTACAACTGCCAAAGGCTTTATTTGTACATGGATACTTCACAGTCGAAGGACAAAAAATGTCAAAAACACTCGGCAACGTCGTTGATCCGATTGAAATAATTAATAAATATGGGGAAGACGTACTAAGATATTATTTCTTATCTGAAATGTCACCTTTTTCTGATGGAGATTTCTCAATTAAAAGACTTGAGGAAGTCTACAATTCAGATCTTGCAAATGGCATTGGAAATCTAGTCGCAAGAGTTGCAAAACTTTGCGAAACAGCAGGATTTAAAAGCTTAGCAAATCCAAAAAGCATTCATTTAATTGATATCTCTGATGAGTATAAGAACTTATTAGAGGAATATAAGCTAAATGAAGCCATAGCGCTAATAAAAACTAAGATAAGCAAATTAGACAAATATATTAACGAGTCCAAACCCTGGGAACTCTTAAAAATTTCCGAAAATCATAAAGGCAGAGAGTTAAATTTAATTTTAGCTCATGCTGTAGATCAGATTATTGAAATTGCAATTTTACTCGAACCGTTTACCCCTAAAACATCTGAAAAAATTAAAACCCAATTCCAACAAGAAGAAATCAAATCAGATAAACCCCTATTTCCTAGAATATAGATTAAAGTCCCGCGGCGTATGTAGTCAATAAGCTTGCGATTGTTGGCTGAAGCATGAAACCTAAGATAAAACCAATTGCTAAATCAATAACTGTTAAAATAGCTACTTGCTGAACTGAATAATTTCCATGTAATTTAAAACTAGAATACTTTGAAGACCTAGTAGATTTCGTCTTAGCTGCTCTTTTAACTGTCTTTTTTGCCATGATTTATTATTGCACTTTAAAAGACCCTGTTGTCAATAGCTTATAGCAATTATCAATTGACTACAAACCTAATTAGAGCTATACTTCTCATGTAATGACTAGAAAAAATCAAATTATTGCTACTATTGCTGTCATAGTAATTATCGTTTTAGGCATTGGCGGATATATGCTTTATGGACAAAATTCAAGACAAACAAATAACTCCAATACTCAAACTGTTGCCTCAACCAAATCACCATCCTTAGAAGCTTCTATTACAGATTTATTTACTAGCGGACAATCCAAAACCTGCACATTCGATACTAAAACTGACAAAGGCGAAACAATGGGAACTGTATATGTAACTAAAGACATGGCGAAAGCAGATTTTTCTATGACAGATAATGGGAAGAGTACTAAAACTCATTTAATTAGAAATGGTGACACTTTCTATATCTGGGGAGATTCTTTTCCTACTGGAATAAAAATGACCATGGACATAAATGACATGGCTTCCAATATGGAATCAACCAACTACGCAGCTTTTAATCCAAATGAAAAAGTTAGCTATTCTTGCAAAGATTGGACCGCAGATAATTCACTATTTGCTCCACCAACAAACTTAAAGTTTACCGATATGTCATCGTTAATGCCAAAAACAACTGGATCAACAATACCAACTGGTTCTGAAATGCAAACAAATCCTTGTGCATCTATCACAAATCCAGCAGCTAAATCAGCCTGCGAATCTGCTCTCAATAACCGCTAATAATTTTACTATGCACGAATATTCAAAAGGTGTCTTTGATACCTATGCATCGCGAAGAAAAAAAGTTAGACTGGCACTAGAGCGCTTATACAACGCTTTTGATAAAACCATTGACCCAGGAGATCCTAAACCGCAATTCTATGCTGGAATTGAATTCCCAACTCAAATTAGCAATGCGCTAGCGGAACAGGGAAGAAACCCTCTAGATATAACAGAAGAAGCGATTCATTTAGGATTAATGATTTTAAGACACAATGTGCACCAACGCTTGCCAGACTCTTCGATTTCTCTCATAAAAATTGAACAGATTAATCCTGCCAGTCCGCAAGATTTAAATAGGCCTAAAAGGGAAGACGTTCAATTTGATTCAAGAACCGAAAAAAGACTTAGACATTTTCTACCAGAACATCGATTTCAAGATTGGTTCCTTAGGTCCTTAGCAATCAGAATGAGAATTGACGACATGAATTTACTACATTTAGGAGAATATAGTCATGAACCACTTGATGCTGGAAAATTAAAAAGATTAATTGCAGACAGAACTCTTACTCCAGTTTTCCTAAGACCATCACCACTTCCTCAGTCAGAACATATTCAAAGCGATATACCTAGAGGTATGCGAAGAATTTTCCCCAGTTGACAATGTTTTTTATTATTGTTAAATTAATTAAGTCATTAAGAGAGTCGTAAAAACGACCGACAACCGAGCCCTTTATGGTCGCGGTGCCAAATAAATGAGATCTAAGATAACTTAGATAAAAATTTACCCTCTCTTGATGAGAGGTTTTTTTATGGATTTTATCTTTACATCAGAATCAGTTTGCAGTGGACACCCAGATAAAATCTGTGATTATATTAGCGATTCCATTTTAGATGAGGTATTAAAACAAGATCAATTTGGAAGGGTTGCAATTGAGACTCTAGTTACCAAAAACAAACTAATTATCGCAGGAGAAGTTACTGCTAATGCACAAATAGATTTTGAAAAGATTGCTAGAAAAAGAATTAAAGATCTTGGCTATACAGATCCAAAACTAAACTTTGACTACAACTGCGACATTAGCACCTTCATTCAAAAACAATCAAACGAAATTGCTAAAGGTGTAAATAAAAAAGGCGCAGGCGATCAAGGAATGATGTTCGGTTTTGCATGTAGAGACACAAAAGAATTAATGCCCTTACCAATTACTCTTGCTCATAAACTTGCTCAAAGACTAGATACCGCACGCGAAAAGAAGTTATTAAATTACTTAAGACCAGATGGTAAAACTCAAGTTACTGTTGAATATAAAGACAATATTCCAGTTAAAATATTACAAGTTGTTGTTGCTGCTCCTCACGCAGAAAACGTTAAATTAGATAGAGTTAAAAATGATATTTACAAACACATTGTAAAAGATGTTTTAGCGGAATATGGATTTACTATTGATCATAAAAATTTAATCGTAAACGGCACTGGCGTCTGGCACATGCCTGGGCCAGCAACTGATACAGGCGTTACTGGCAGAAAAATTATTGTCGACACATATGGTGGATTTGCCAGAGTTGGGGGGGGAGCGTTTAGTGGAAAGGATCCAACAAAAGTTGATCGTAGCGGAGCTTATGCTGCAAGATTCTTAGCTAAAAATATTGTGCGACATAAACTTGCCGATAAAGCAGAAGTAAGGATTGCATACTTTATTGGTGCAAAAAAACCAGTTATGCTAGAAGCGGAAACTTTTGGCACAGAAAAAGTATCTCAAAAAACAATCCACGACTTCATGAACTCTACTCTTGATACTTCTGTTGAAGGAATAATTGAGGCGTTAGATTTAAGAAAACCTATCTATTTGAAAACCTCTACGTATGGCCACTTTGGCCGCAGCATTTTTCCTTGGGAAAAATAATTATCTTTATAGCTAGATAATGCTATAATTTGAAATATTAATATGGTACAGTTCTTGATTTTATTCCCTTTATTAATTTTCTTATCCTTCTTTGTTTTATATATCCCAGGATCTCTATTGATTAATTCATTTATAAAATCGAGAATTGGACTTATTTTTTCTTTCATTACTGGACTTGCAATGTGGGGAATGCAAGCTTGGTTTTTTAGACTATTCAATCTAGAAATTTTGTCTTATTTTTATATTTTTATAACTTGCATTCTTTGGTTCAAAATTTATGGTAATAACATTAAAAAAATTAATATTAAAACTATAATTGAATTAATCAGGAATGAAAAATTTGTAATAGCAACTCTTATTTTAGGCATAATCATTCAGCTACCAGCAGCGTGGTTTTTTGGAATCACTACATCAAATGGGATGTCTCTTACTAGCAACATGTCTTCAGATCTTCAATGGCAAGCATCCCTAATTTATCAACTCACACAATCAATTCCCCCAAATGAACCAGGCATGTTTAATGTTCCAGTAAATAACTATCATTATTTTGGAAATCTTATTATCGCAGAATTTATAAAAATATTTAGTCTTCCCTTAATAACTGTTACTTTTCAATATTTCTCAATTATTCTATCTCTATTCCTAGGATTATCAGCAATAGGTTTTTCAAGAGTATACAGACTCGGTAGATCAATCGAGCTACTATTGCTATTACTGCTTTACTTCGGAGGAGATCTTCTTCCATATTTTATGCTGCTTTTGGGTCATGGACTAAACTTTGAAATGAGCGCATTAGAATCAGGCGCTGATTTATTAACAAACTATCCTCGTGCATTTTCAGTAATTTTTGTCTTCGCTATCTTAGCCTTATTCAAAATGTGGCATGAAAAAAGAAATATCATAGTAGACATAACCATTGCGATATTAATTGCGGCAGCTATTTCTAGTAAAATTAATACTGGAATATTTATCCTTCCAGGGCTAACAATAATTACCTTATATTTTTTAATTAATAAAAAAATTTCTCATTCAATACCGTTATTTTTGTCAATAATAATTACTTCCTTAATCTATATACCTATTAATAAGAATGCAGGAGGATTAATTTTTACTGGATTTTGGAGATCACAAGATTTTATCGTGCAACCAAGCCTAGGACTTTCTAACCTAGAACTTGCAAGACAAGTATATGCAAAAAACAACAATATTCTTAAAGATTTAATTTATAATTTCTTATTTACCTTTTTATATATTATTACAATTTTTGGTTCTAAAATTATTAGCTTTTTTCAAACCAAAGACACATTTAAATTGTTGCCAATTTATTTGCACATATTTTTAATTATGGGGATATTAATGTGCTTTTCCTTAGGAATGTTTTTTATTCAAACTTCTGGCGGCGCTAATTCTTTTAATTTTATTTCTACTGTTTTTATATTATCTTCTATTTATGCAGCAATCGGAGCACATAGTATAATTACATTTCCAAAGCAAAAATTTATAAGAATTCTAATCTTAACTATCTTCCTAATTCTAACTGGAACCAGATCAATATATGTAGCTACAAAATTAATAAATATTCACTTATCCCATTCATATTTCATGCCAGTAAATGAATTGAAAGTATATACATATATCAAAAACAATATTCCTTCTGGAGAAGTTTTTTTAACTGGAGATTATCCACTCAGCTTTTTAGGGAATAAAAATATTTATTTCCCTCAGGGATTCAGCAAAGGCGTATTAAGTAGTCATGGAATAAACACAAAAGAGAGAGAAGACATGTTAATTAAAATACTTACGGAAAAAAATCCATCCCTACAGCTACAAATGATAAGAAAATTAAAAATAAATTATGCTTACATACCACAAGGCAATGAATCATCAATTGGAATTTCTAGTCAAAATTATTCAATACTTTATAACGAAGAGGGGCAAAGAGTTATAAAGTTTAAAAACTAATCAAAATCTACCAAAGGGATACAATTTTTTATTTTTTACTAAAATACTAAAACATGTTTAATTTGTCTAAAAAATTTCCAGCATTCTTATCTAAGGATTTTAAAATCTATCTTCCTAGTCAATTCATCTCTAGCACAGGAACTCAAATGCAGTTTGTCGCATTGAATTGGCATATTTATGAATTAACGCATTCTGCTTTAGCATTGGGACTAATTGGTCTTTTGAGATTTTTGCCAATTCTATTTTTTTCATTAATTGGCGGATCTGTAGCTGATGCTCATAATAGAAAAAAAGTTTTATATATTACAGAATCTTCTCTTGCGATTTTATCAATAATACTTGCTTATTTTACATTTACAAATAGTATAACTCCTCTAATTATTTTTATAGTTACTGCCCTGGGAGCTATTTGTGTTTCTTTTGAGGTGCCAGCTAGACAAGCGCTTGTTCCAAACTTAGTTGATAAAAAAGACCTACAAAATGCTTTAAGTATTTTTACAATATTTCATCAAACTTCAATGATCTTAGGACCTGCTTTATCAGGACTTTTAATTGCCAACTCTGGTCTCACATTAGTTTATATTTTTAATGCAATATCATTTGTAATTGTATTAATTGGACTTAAATTACTTGATACTAACGGAGAAATCGTAGGACCCAAAACAACATTTTCTTTTACTGCCATAAAAGAAGGCTTACATTTTGTTAGAAACAAAACCATTATCTGGTCAACAATGCTATTAGATTTTTTCAGTACATTTTTTTCAACCGCTACTGCACTGCTTCCAATTTTTGCCAAAGATATTTTAAATGTTGGACCACTGGGACTCGGATTGCTTTACTCAGCTCAGTCAATTGGTGCTGTTACAGCAGGGCTTTTGCTTGCTCATAAAAATAACTTAGGTAAACAAGGAATAATTCTTTTAAGTTCTGTTATTTTATATGCATTAGGTACTATTATATTTGGTTTATCAAAAATATTTATCATCTCTTTTCTGGCATTAGTTGTAATTGGCGCAGGAGATGGAATAAGCACAATTATTCGTAATACTATTAGGCAACTTGAAACGCCTGATTATATTAGAGGCAGAATGAGTTCTGTTAATATGATCTTTTTTATGGGTGGTCCCCAATTAGGAGATTTCGAAGCAGGAGCTATGGCAAATTTCATCGGGGGACCATTATCTGTTGTTATCGGAGGAGTGTCAACCATTGCAATTGTTTTACTTATGGCTATAAAAATTCCTACGATGAGAAACTACGATAAACATAATCCTAAAACAATTTAGATACAGATTTGCAATCCTACGCTATAATATATGTCTATGACATATACAATTTTACTTTTCTATAAATATGTAGAAATTGATAATCCTGAAGAATTAAGAATTAAGCAAAGAGAGCTTTGTGAAAAATTAAATTTAAAAGGAAGAATTTTGATTGCCAGCGAAGGCATAAATGGAACCCTTGAAGGGACACCTGAAAATACTGAAAAATATATTGAGGAAATTGAAAAAGACAAAAGATTTAAAAACATTAATTGGAAAAAAAGCGAAGGAACAGGATCTGCTTTTCCGAAATTAAAAATAAAAGTAAGGCCAGAAATTGTAACAACCGGAATTGCAAACAAAGACTTCGGACCACTCAAGAGCATTACTGGAAAATATTTAAAAGCTGAAGATCTGAAAAAATGGTATGAAGAAGGACGAGAGTTTTATGTTGTCGATATGCGTAACGACTATGAATTTGAAATTGGTAGATTTAAAAATTCTGTTTGGCCAAAGGGCTTAGGACATTTTAGAGACGTACCCAAAGCAGTTAATTCAATTTCTAATCTCAAAGATAAAACGGTTGTTACAGTTTGCACAGGAGGAGTCAGATGTGAAACCGCATCGGGACTTTTGATGAAATATGGATTTAAAGATGTATACCAATTAGAAAACGGAATAGTAACATTTATGGAAAAATTCCCTAACACATATTTTGAAGGGAAACTTCTTGTTTTCGATGGACGCGAAACCATGGGATATAATTTAAATTCGCCTGAATACAAAAGTATTGGAATTTGTAGAAACTGCAAATCTCCTTCAGAAAATCTAGTTAATTATTGGATTTCAAAGGATGAAGACGCTTACGGAATTATTTGTAAAAATTGTATTTTAAATAAAAAAATTATTCTGGCAAGATAATTTACCAACTTCCTCCTCCTCCACCACCACCACCTCCACCCGAAAAACCACCTGAGGAACCAGAAGAACTTGGTGCAGCAGTTGTGATATTTGAATTAAAGGAAGAATTGAAAATTGCATAATTAGCATAAAAACTTCCTCTATATCCTACGTACCAACTTGGATTATAATTTGGATCATAAATTTCAAGAGCTGCCATAAATTGATTAATAAATCCTAGAGCGACAGCATATGGAATCATTTTCTCAACAACATATAATTTTTCAGTTTGCCATTTATAATTTCTATCCATCGATTTTAAAAATATTTTTAAACCATCAATTTTAAAATCAACTTCATCGCCTAATTGCGTTCTACCATTTAAGACTTTAAATAAAAATAATAAAATTAAAGATAATATAAAATTTCCCGTGAATAAAGATATTATTGCTAAAATAAATAAAATTGATTTTTGTAGTTTAGGATTTTTAGTATAATATTTTTTATTAATTAACGTCTTGAAAACTTCATCTTCCATCGTTGAAAATGTTTTATAAAAATCTAATCTCAAATCTTTTATATTAACACTATCCCCGTCCTTAAAGAGCCTGTTTAATAATGTTTTTTCAAAAGGCTCAAGATTAGAATCTACTTTTTTTAAATTAATAATTTTTTGATCTGAAGAATCTGGTAAAAATTTTCTTGTTGTTTTAACTTGCTCAATCTTTATATATTTTCTGATTGCTAAATCAAATATTGTTGCTATTACATCATTTTTTTCAAGCTTAGCCGTATCAATTGTTCCAGAAATAGCTGGTGCTAAAAGCTTCCCTTTTTCATCTTTCGGAAAATCAAAAGAAACACTTGGCTTACCAAATCTTTTTTTATTTTTATTCTTATAAAACCAGTAAAGCAAACAACCGCCAATTCCAAAATTAATTAAAGAAAAAATTAAAAAATAATTATTTATAATAAATTTAAAAAAAATTTGGGAAATAGTAGAAGGCGGCTCCTTAACTAAAATAGTTTTAGGAAAAGAATTTACAGGATAAACAGAAACAGCCGTTAGACCTTCTCCAGGACTTAAATTACCAGTAGAAATAATATTATTATCTATTCTACAATTCGAGGTCTTAGAACTATATACACCTGTGAAACAGATTAAATCTTTTCTGGACAAGGTAAAATCTGTCAATATTTGAAAATTTGCTTTCTCTATGTTTACTTGCCAATCATTACCGGTTACATTCCAATAAATCTCGTCATGATCATCATAGTTACTGCCTATTCCATTTGAAACTGTATAGGTTATTGTATAGGTATGATTTCCCGAAATTAATCTATTCGCATTTCCTATCTTAATATTTAAATTATTATTTTCCCATGATAATTTATAATCTTCGGATTCTCCATCTCTTAGAACCTTAATATTTTTAATCTGAATTATTCTAAATAAGTCACCCACTTTAGAAACTAACGGAATATATCTATAGATTCCGTGCCTACTAACTGATTCAAAATCATACGTAATATTTTCTTCAATATTCATTGCTCCATCTTTTTGAGCAACGATTTTTGTATCAAAATTATGAATTACCTCAGCAAAGCTATATTGAGGTTTAAATATAAAAAATATTAAAAATAAGAGGAATATTAATAATTTTTTCACATTATTATTATAATGCAAAAATAAATTAATTTTCTTCAGAATTATTCTGAATTGGCACTAGAGAAATTCCTCCCCAAGATGAATTTACCAATAAACTGTTATTATCAATAATATATTCTGATATTTCATCCGACAAAAGACCATTCGATGCATTTATTACCTTCCATGATTTAGAGATTAAGCTATACACCACTAACCCCTTATTTGTAGCCAACCATAAATTTCCATTTATAAATCTTAAAGAAAAAATATTAAAATTATTAGTTTGTTGTATATACACATCCGAATTAGGTATACTCATCGAACCATCAATGTTTAATGCAGTAGTTGAATTTGTCTTCTTGTCAGTTTGCAACAAAATAGAGGAATTATAATTACCCCCAATCGACCAAGCATAATCTTCATTTTCTGCTTTCTCAGGACAACTAATTTCTTGAAATCTATTATCAACGTAAACATATGAATAATTACATGTGATTTGATTATTCTTTTCTATGCCTTTAACAGTAGTAGTTTCGTGAGTTACAGAAAAATTTTCTAGATCAACTACAACAATTTTATTAGCCTGGTACCCTTCATTAAAGATCATTCTCTTACCCATGACATCATAATTTCTCAACGTTAATGCTTCATACATTTTGTCTATTTTTGTATTTAAATCCAACACTTTCTTTTCTTTAGTTTTATAGTCATAAATAGTTACCTTCGCATTTGAACATCCTTGCCCACAAGATTGAGATAAAACTAATATTTTCGATGTGTTATATATTGGCTGAAATACGCTTACGCCACCGAAATTTTCATCACTAAAATTTAAAAGCTTAGAAAAATTTTTCCCGTTATATTGCCATAAATCTTTTTCATCACTGATTATTGCTTTATGATTTATAGTGGCAACCAAATTTGCTACTGACTTAGGTCTATTTCCCATTTTGAAATCATTTGTTTTTAACGAATTGATTTCTAAAGACTTTAGCCATACATCTGAACTTGAACCAAACCAAAGCTTACCATTAGAAATAAATTTCTGAAAAAGATTAGAGTTTGTATTTTTAAATAGATCATTTGATGCAAACTCACTAAAATCTTTTGTAATAGGACTATACGAATAAATTTTTGAGTCTTTATCAGAAGTATATATAAAATATGCCTTATCGCTTTTCCCCGCAAACATATATATATAATCATTTGGACCACTAAGTAAATTAGCTATACCATCAACGCTTTCCCACGTAGATCCTTTTGTATCTTTAGCTTGCCAAACACCTCTTCCACTATCTTGAACTAAAACAGAATCTCCTACTAATGTAAGCGTATATAAATCAATTCTTGCCCTATTATAATACGTCTCTGCAGGATTTTTAGGAAATGCACTTGGACCAAACCTTTCCCAAGTACTAGTTGCTTTATCATACCTTGCTACTCCTCCAGGCGTTTCAGCGTTTGCAACATCAATAACATACACAGCATTTGGAGTAACAAGTAATTCGCTTGCATTGTACAAAGTCGAATTATCAACTAATTCTTTTGTAAAAGCCTCCATCTTCTTAGTTTTAAGATTGTATCTATTTAAACCCCTAAAGCTTCCGATCCAAAGATAATCTCCGTCTAGAGCGAGTTCGATATTGCTGACGCTTAAAAGTCCTTCTTTGTCGGTAAAACTTTGATTTGTGTTATTTTTTAAATCAAATATATTAACTCCATTTTGACTACCGATATATAACTTATCACCATCTTTAATTAAACTTGTTAAAGTCGAACTGTTGATTCCATTTGATGTAGTCAATTGAGACAATTCTCCAGACTTCTCATCGAGAATCAATAATCCACCAAGACAAGCAACGTATAATTTATCTTTTTCTTCAATAACTCCTCTAATATCACTACAATTTGGCCACTGCCTAAGACTCTCATTTACCCTCTTTTCTTTAAAACTTGGAAAAGACTCCGAAGCTAATTTTGTATCTTTTCTATTTTTAACAATTAAAAAAGTACCTGATACCAAAATGAGTAATAAAACAAACATGACCCCAGCGATAAAATATATTTTTTTAGAAAACTTTCTTTGTGGGGATTTACTCAAATCTGCAGTAAGATTTCTTAACTCATCTTTTTCGAGAATTTCATCCATAACCTAACTCTATGGAATAATTTAAAATAAGTCAATTATTTACTTTTTCTTTGAGGTTTAAATGTAAAATAATAAACAACAGGAATAAAAATTAACATTATCGTTCCTGAAAAAGTAAGTCCGGCAATAATAGCTCCGCCTAAGCCTCTCCATAAAGGATCTGAAATAGTAATTGGAATTAAACCAACTATTGCACAAATAGACGTTAAAGCTATTGGCTCAAGCCTTGATGCCGCAGCATCAGCAATTGATTCGGTAAATTCCATTCCCGTCTTAATATTCGCCGTTATCTTATCAACAACTAAAATTGAATTTTTAACAACGATTCCGAAAAGCGCCAAGACTCCAATAAGCGCTGGGAAAGACAATGCAGTTTGAGTAATTGCAAAAACAATAAATACGCCAGAAATTGATAATGGAATTACTAAAATAACAATCAAGGCTTTTCTAAATGAACTAAATTGAAGAATCATAGTTATAACAATAAGTAGTATTGAAATTATCATTGCTACAAAAATGGTTGTGACTGATTTTTGATTTTCTTCATTTGCGCCACCAGTAGACCAAGAATACCCGCTTGATAAATTTAGCTTATTCTTTGCAAACTCTTCTAATCTAGAACTAACTTGAGGAACGGTGTAGCCCTTTTTCACACTAGCTGAAACAGAAATCGTCCTCTTTCCACCCTCCCTAGTAATCAATGTTGGATTTGGCTCCAAAACTAACTTGCCTAAGGATGTTAATGGAATTACGCCATTTTGAGTTGGAATAGATACAGCAGAAATATCTTCAACATTCTGTGCCCCAGTCCCCATTCTTAAAGTAATATCTTGAGAAATGTTTAAATCAGGATCTAATTTAATAGTATCGATTTTAAATCCAGATGCAAAAAGTCTAAGCCAAAATCCAGCAATATCTGTTGATAATCCATTTTCGGCAAACTTTTGCTGGTTGGGGACAAAAGAAATCTTGCTAGTTCCCTGCTTAATTGATCTGTTAACATTAGTTGCGCCTGGTTCAGTTTTTAGAAAACTTTCAACTTCTGATGCATACTTACTTAATGTAGTTAAATCTGGTCCAAATAATTTTATCTGAACATCTGCACCAGTCGGAGGTCCACCTGACTCTTCGTTAACAGAAAATACGCCTTTATTATAATCTTTAAACTCTCTCCTTAAATACTCGGCAATTTCTGAAGAATTTAATTTCCTTTTATTTTTTTCATCTAAAACAAGCGTGTAGCTGAAACTATTCTCAGATGAGCCTCCTCCTCCAAAAAAATTTCCTTGACCCCCACCAAGACTTAATAATACAAATTTTGTTTCAGGAGAATTGCTTATTTTTGATAATAAATTTAAAGATTCTTTTCTTGTCGTTTCAATATTCGTTCCTGATGGAAGTTCAACCGATATAGACAATGTATCACTGTCTGTTTTGGGAAAGAATTCATTCTTAACAAGACCTAAGGGAACCAAAATATATGAAAAGATTGAAAATATTACAACAGCAATAATGACTTTCCTTCTAGCGTTTTGTGAATTTAGAATCTTAATAATAAATCTGCTGTAATAAAATTCAATTTTTTGTAGACTTATTACTCCTGAATCAAGATATTCTTTGTAATTGATTTTTTTACTATTAATAAATCTAAATCTTTTTTCTAATTCTTTTTTAATCTGTGCCCGAATTTGATATGCAACAAACAGTAAAATCAAAATGAATAATACTTGAAAAAAGAGTAAACCATTTTTAGGAAGTAAAACAAATAACAAAACTATACCCAAAATTGCAACGGCAATTTTTGAAAATACCACAACTCTCTTAGGAAAATTAGGTTTAAGTAAAAAGATAATAAAAGGTAATGTTATAAACATTGCAACAAAGAATGAACCAATTAAAGTAGTAGAAACCACAATTGGTATCGGTTTAATAAATTCACCAATAATTCCCGTTGATATTAAAATTGGTAAAAACGCCCAAACAGTTGTTATTGTAGTTGTGGTAATAGCTAGTAAAAAATCTCTCCAAACTAATATTCCCGATTGAAAAGGCGTAAACCTTCCTGATCTAAAATAAGCAGTAATTGCTGAAATAACAACAATAGTATCGTCAACTAATAATCCAAGAGAAAGAATTAAAGCAAAAGCCGATAAGAAGTTTAATGTTACACCTGCTAAGCTCATGACTATAAACGAGATTAAAAAAGTGAGTGGGGTTGCTAATAAAGCAACAGCTGCTTGTCTAACACCTAGGAACAAAAACAACACAACTGCAACTAAAATTATTGTTTCTACTAAATCTTTGCCTAATTCATTAAATTGATCTTCAATTTGCGCAGCGTAATTAACTACATTATAAAGTTTAAATTTACCATTTTGATTTTTAATTTCCTCTTCAACAAGCTTTTCCGCATCTTTATTCGCAGCATCGATATTTACTGTTGTAACTCTATATACGCTAAACCCAACAGATTGCATTCTTTTTCCATTACTAGATGCAATAAAGCTGGAATACTGACCTGGCTTGGATTTCTCAACAACTGTTGCAATATCACCGATTGCAACCACTTGGCCATTTAAATTTATTTTTAAACTTCTAATTTCATCAATAGTTGTTAATGTTGGATCTATTGTTAATGAGAAGTTTAAATTATCAGTCTTTACACTACCTGCTGGAAACGTGTTAATCGCCGACTTAACTGATGCAATAATCTGTTGAGGATTTAAACTGTATCCCGCAATCGCTTGAGGATTAATTATTACTTGAATCTCAGATTCATCCAATCCAGTAACAGAAACAGAATCAATATTTGGTAAATCAGTTAACTCTTGCTTTAGTTTCTTGGCAAATCTAAGCAAACTTGCCCTATCACCATCTGAGGTAATATTGAAATTCCAAATTGGAGTTTTTTGTAAATCTAATTTTGTTGCTTTTGGTTTTTGAGCATCCTCAGGAAGATTAACTGAATCTATTGCAGTCTGAACATCTGAAGTTGCCTTATCTGGATCTGTTCCTGTTTCGAATTCCACCGTAATCGTAGACACAGAATCAGAAGAGCTTGAAGTAACGGTCTTTACCTTTGATAAGCCATTAATAGAATCCTCCAAAGGAATTGTTACCAAAGATTCTATGTCTTTTGGGCTTGCTCCAGGCAAAACATCGGTAACAAATACCATTGGAATTTTAATGTCTGGATATAAATTTCTTGGTAGGTTTAAATAACTTGCTCCACCAAAAATTACTATTCCTAAAACAATTAAAATAATTAACCTTAAATTTTTAGCGTATCTGGCTATTAAAGAATCATTTAGTTTATTGTCAAATTTAAGACGTTTTAAATATGTAGAAATATGCTTCATAGAGGTTACCTAACTACTAAAACTTTGTCCCCTTCAATTACATTTCTATCTAAAATTATTTCAACATCCTTTGGCAGACCTGTTAAAGCCTCGACAAACCTTCCTTGAATTTGACCAAGTGTGATTTTTTTTACCTCAGCTTTTCCATTATTTACAATATAAACAAATGCTTCATCTTGAGTCTGAATAACACTATCTAATGGAATAAACGGATCTATATTCGAAGCATCAGCTACACCAACTGGAATTCTTATATCGACATATCCTCCATTGGTTAAGTTTCTGGAAAAAGAATCATCTAATTGATAAATGACTGAATACAAATTGCCATTTGTTGCGTCTCTTGAAACATATGAAGGCATTAGACTAATTTCTTTTCCATTGATAATCACTATACTAGGCTCAAAACTTGAAATATTTTTAGCAACTCCTTCAGACACTAATACAACAATTTCGCTATGCTGTGTGTTTCCAGATAAATTAGCAAGAACAGTTCCGGGATTTACCGTATCTCCAGGATGGACAAAAATTCTTTCAATAACACCTGCAAAGGGAGCAGAAGGATACATACTAGCCTCATTAATTTGGGCTAAATTTAAAGATAGTCTAGAAAGTTCAAGGCTTAAATCTAAAGCTTTTTCTTGTAAATCTAGCTGCTTTAATGCTATATCTTTTGTAATATTTCCAATTGCTGCTGGGGCATTATCTTCTGAGTTGGCATAATTTGAACTATTCAACCCTGCTTGCAATTGAGTATTTCCAGCAATTAACTGCGCCCTAGTTGATCTTATCTGTAAAATCTTAGCATCAGTTTCATCAGATTTTGGCAATGCTTCTAAAGCTGCTTGATTTGCAGCTAGAGTATTAAGGATGCCAGTATTTACATCTATTAATCCTTGAGTTTGCTCACTTGCCCCCCTAGCAATTTCTCTTAATTTATCTGCACTCTCATCAGATTTATTGGCTAGTTCTTTTTGTTTACCTATTACTTCTTTTTGAGTAGGATAATTATCTTTGGCAGATTGATATTGATTTGCAGCAATCTGTCTTGCAACAGAAAGAGTATTTCCTCCACCATAATTAGTTGATAAGCCTAGAATATTTGCGCCTTGCATTACCTCTTGCCCTTCATATACATTTACATAATTAACTACGCCAGGCATTTGGGCAACTATTTTAGTTACTCCTGATTTTTCAATCTTTCCTTGATATGAAACGAGGGGTGCGCTTCCAATTTTATAAATCTGGACTTTTTTAGCAGTATTCTGACTTTTTACCACCTCTGGCTTGGGACTAAACACAACATTTCCTATAATCATTAAGATTAATAAGATTCCTAAAACAACAAAAAAACTCGTAAAAGGTTTTCTTTGAATAAAAGCAAGAGTTTTTTTTGAATAAACCTTTCCCTTATTATTTGCGCCTTTGAATTTAGACAAAACAAATTTCTTTGATTTTAATAATTTCTTCATGGATATAAAATGCTAGTTTTCGAGGCAGTCAAAAATTAAGCTTAGAATAAGATTCTATCAGAATATAGGCTTATCGTCAATCTTACTTCTCGACTTGATAAATCACGTAGGTTGAATTGGAATAAATCTTTTTCAAATATTTTGTTTTATCAAAATTTGGAACCAGTTCTTTGCTAAAAATATAATCAACTTTATTTTTACGCAAATTGCTTATAACCATTTTTTCATAATAAGGAAATGCTGAAGTTGATGCTGAAACTGTCCTTAAGTGACCAAGATCCATTAATAAATTTATCCTCGGTTCTAAATCTAATCCTGGAAAATTAATGTACTCACTGTTAAAAAATGTTTTTCTATTCGCTAATGCTGTTACTGCAGGATTTGATTTTTCATACCATCCTTTTAGATCATTAAATTTAGATCCAGATTCTATTGGAGGAAGCTCTAATACAGTCGAATTATAATTTCCTTGCTTACTTAAGAAATTCAGAGCTTGATAATAAGGACTGTTTAAAGAATTTTTCGCACTTAAAGTTATGGGATAACCCAAAACTCCCTCGAGAGTAGAAGGGATAGTAAGTATAAAAACTAAAACAATAAAAAATATTTTAATTAATTTATTTATTTTTAAATCAATTAAATATCCAAATCCATAAGCTGCCAAAATAGCAGCAATAAATATGTAATAATTTGTGATTTGAATAATCTCAAAAACTTTTCCAGATTGAATAAAAAGCAAAGGAATTACTACAGAGATTAGCAACATGATAAAAATTGTATTCGCAAAAACTGAAGGTAGTTTTCTCTGTTTTATAAAAATTATCGGCAAAATTAATAACCCAATTAACCTAGTTCCTAAATTGCCTAAAATAAAAACATTAAAACCGTCAAACTCGAGTCCCAATATGCCCCTTAAAACATTTAGCCTCGTATACGTAGCTAGCTTCTCATCAAAACCATACCAACTAAAAGCCTCTAATATTCTATGAAATGGCCATAAGGGATAAAAAATTAAATAACCACTTCCTCCTGCAAATATCCAATAAGTTGCTAAAAAAATAATCCCTGTAAAAATTAAAGCAAAAAAAGGATAAATTCTTTTATGAATAAGCTCCCAAAAACTAAACAGCGTAAAACCTAAAACACCCACCATTCCAGCATAAACTTTAAACATTGAAATAATGCCTAAAGACAAAGACAAAGGTATAAGCCATTTATTATTTTTACTTTCTATATATTCATATAGACAAAGTAGTATCACTAACAGGATTACAATGGATATTGATAATGGAGGGTTTTGTAAAGCTCCAAATGGTTGATTCATGCCATAACCCGCGCTCCAACTAAATCCACTATGCCCCTGAAGAGTTAAAAAATAAGCAAATCCTCCCCCAAAAAGAGTTAAAAATACCGCTATCAAAGAGGCAGAAATTTTTCTTGTCCATCTAAAAACTAATGAGTAAACCCCAAATCCCCAAGCAAGAGAAAATAAAACTGGAAAAAAATGAAAATGCAAAGATGCAGGCGAAACAAAAAATAGATTACTTACTTTAGCAAGCAATAAGTTATAGAAAAAATGATATCCTTTTAAGGCAACTCCTGCAAATCCCGGATTGTCAGGTGGGAAATTTACCTTTAATTCATTTATTAAAGCTAAATGCCAAAAATCATCCTGCTTAATAATTATAGAATTGCCATAAATTCCTGTTATTAAAGCTGAGGTACTAAATAAAAGCGTTAAGAAAAGAACCAATAAAGAAGGCTTCAGATGTACTTTGTTAATTTTAGGAATTAGCATATTCTCTTTAATACTTAAAGCTCCAATTATTATCAGGACGGGAATTAATAAAATTTCTAAATGAACCCAGGAAAATAAGTAGATAAAAGAAGTAAATAGGATTATTCCGAAACTAGTAGGCAAAAAAATATTTGCTGGAAAGGATGCATTTAGCTTTAATTTATTTAAAATATAAACTCCAGGCGCATATAATCCAAAAACTACAAAAACTAAAAACCCGAAAATTTCCAATATAAAATTCATTACTTATTACATTATACATTTAACTTGCCGCATTCTACTACTTTATGTCTAGTTCTTTAAGATATAAAATAATCTCATGATTGATGCTCACTGTCACTTAAATTTAAAGGGTTTTCAAGATGATATCGATGAAGTAATACAAAGAGCTAGGTTTGCAGGAGTCAATACCATTATTAATACCGGCACCAGTCTCGAATCAAGTAAGAAAGCCGTAGAGCTCGCAGAAAAATATGAGAATTTGTTTGCAATCGTCGGCATACATCCTCACCACGCAGATAAAATAAGTGGTGATTGGATAAAAGAATTAGAGGATATTGCTTCTCATCCAAAAGTTGTAGGAATAGGCGAAGTGGGAATGGATTACTATAATTATTCTTCAAATGGAATAGTAGATAAGAACTTACAAAAGGAAGTTTTTGAAAAACAAATTAAGTTATCAAGCAAATTAAAGCTACCCTTACAAATACACAATCGACATGCTGGAGAAGATGTAGTTAAAATCCTAGAAGAAAATAAAAACCTACTTTTACCCACTCCTGGAATGTTTCATTGCTTTGCAGCAACAGAGGAAATTTTGACAAAAATTATTGCGATGGGATTTTATATTGGTTTTGATGGAAATTTAACCTACGCGGGCATTGCAAAAGGAGAAACAGTTCCCTTGCCTCGACTCTGTGAACTAACCCCCGTTAATCGCATAATCGTAGAAACAGATGCGCCTTTTCTAGCACCAGAACCTCATCGCGGTAGTAGAAATGAACCTAGCTATGTTATAATTACAGGTAGAAAAATAGCTGAAATTAAAGGTATTTCCCTAGAAGAAATTGATAAAATTGCAACCAATAATACCAAATCAGTTTTTAATCTATGACTAGTTTTTTTGACCACATTTTTACAACTTACCCTATTAAAACCAGAAGAGCTCTAGAAATACTTCCCGGAATGGTATCTTGGTCCTTAATATTTTTTCCATTTTGGGGATCACTTATAATACCCTGGGCTGTAGCGTATTTTATCTTATTTTTCGATGTATATTGGTTCTACAAATCATTTTCACTTGCAATCACTGCTTTTATTGCCTCTAAAAAAATAAAAACGGCTGAACAGAAGGATTGGTTTAAACTTGCTAGGCCATTAGAAAATTTTGAGAAAATGTCGCATATTGTTGTTATTCCTAACTATCAAGAGAGTGCAGAGAAAATAAAAATTGGCATAGAAAGTCTTACTAAGCAAAATTTTCCTCAAAAACGAATCTATATTGTCCTAGCGATGGAAGATAGAGATCCAACTGCAAGAGATAGGGCTAAAACTTTGATTGATGAATTTAAAAACCAATTTGGTGATATTTTTGCAACATTTCATCCCGACATCGAAGGAGAGGTCAAAGGAAAATCTTCCAACGAAGCTTATGGTGGAAAAATAGCTTACGAAAAATTGGTAAAAACAGGCATTATTGATGAAAACTTTGCCACTATTTCATCTGTAGATGCTGATTCTATTTTTGATAAGAATTATTTTTCATATCTTTCCCATAGCTTTTTAAATGACGATAAAAGATATAACAAATTTTGGCAATCGGCAAATGTTAACTATAATAATTTTTGGAATGTTCCTGCACCAATCAGAATTCTATCCTTTTTTGGATCCCTCTGGAGAACAGCTTTGCTTGTTCAAAAAGACAGACTTGTATCAAACTCTACCTATTCTTTATCGCTAAAGCTTTTGCATGAAATTGGATTTTGGGATACTGATGTAATTCCAGAAGATTATAGAATATTCTTCAAAGCTTTCTATAAAAAAAAGGGCGAAGTCTGGATGGAATCCATTTTCCTAAAAACATCAATGGATGCGCCACTTTCATCTTCTTATGTAAAATCTATTAAAAACAAATACCAACAAGAAAGAAGATGGAGTTGGGGAGCTAGTGATGATCCACTATTTATTAAATGGTGGCTTACTACTCCAGGGGTACCTTTTGTTAGAAAAACATTAATGCTTATAAATGTATTAGTTGATCATTTCCTATGGCCGGTAAATTGGTTTATCATTACCATTGCCGCAAATATCATGCCCTTTGTAAATCCAGTATTCACCAGAACTGCTCTTGGATATAATCTGCCAAGAATAGCAGGTGCAATTTTAACAATTTGCCTTCTCGCAACAGCAGCGATGATCATAATTGATCATCGACAAAGACAGGGTCACCAAAAGGTTTCCAAAAAAAGACAACTTTTATTTCCTTTAGAATTTCTTTTGCTACCAATTGTTGGATTTTTCTTATCAGCTCTTCCCGCTTTAATATCACATACACAATTAATGCTAGGTAAAAGATTAGAATATAAAGTTACAGAAAAACTTTAAATTTATGAAATTACTTTCGCTCTATGAAAAGAGTAAAAACGTTTGGTTTTTAATATTTACAAGTATAATTTTTTTTATACTTAGACTCCCATCTTTAATTGAACCATATTGGTATGGAGATGAAGGAATTTATCAGGCCCTTGGACTTGGCATCAACAATGGAAGGATCTTATATCAAGGGATTTTTGATAACAAACCACCTTTTTTATATTTACTTTATGCTCTATTTAATTCAGATCAATTTTTATTGAGGAGCGTATCTTTAGTATCTGGATTATTGTCAATTTTTATATTCTTCTTTTTAACTAAAGCTATATTTAAATCTCAAAAACCTGCATATCTAGCAACATTTTTATTTTCTATTCTCTTCGGACTTCCACTAATTGAAGGAAATATTGCAAACGCAGAAAACTTCATGATATTTTTTAATCTTGCTGCTGGATTTTTGGCCATAAAATCATTAGAGACAAATATTAACCAGAGATATAAGCTTTTGTTTTTATCTGGAATATTATTGAGCATTTCTTTTCTTTTTAAAATTGTCGGAATTTTTGATTTTGCTGCATTTTTTGCATTTATATTTTTCGCCAATTTTTCTAAAAACATAAAAGATATTTTAAATCCTAAAAATTTAATAACTGAATTTAAAAATTTATCTCCAATGATTCTTGGATTTAGTATTCTTCCCATACTAGTTATTGGATATTTTATTTTCAACAATGCTTTCCCATATTTCTTAAAAGCCACATTAACTAACAACGTTGGCTATGTTGGCTACGGAAATAAATTTATCATTCCCCAAGGTTTTTTAATATTAAAATTATCAATTTTATTTTTAGCTCTCCTAGCTCTCTTTATTAAGAGACAAAAATTATTACTCGGAGAAATGTTTATTTATATTTGGCTAGCCTTCTCTCTTTTTAATGCTTTCTTTTCACAACGACCTTATACTCATTATGTATTAGTTGCTCTTCCTGCAATTTGTTTATTAACGGGATTGCTATTGATAAAAAGAAACTTTAAGTTAAACGCATTACTGTTTATTATCACAGTGTTATTAATTTATAAAAATTTTAGTTATTACCACAAAACTACTGTTTACTATCAAAATTTCATAGCATTTATCACCAATCATAAATCACTTTATGATTATCAACGCTTTTTTGATGGAAACACTCCAAATGACTATCTATTAGCAAGTTTTCTTAATATGCATTTAAAAAAAGAGGATAATATTTTTGTCTGGGGAAATAATGCTCAAGTTTATAAATTAACAAACAAACTTCCCCCTGGAAGATATACTGTTGCCTATCACATTACTAGTTATCCAGATGGAATTTCAAATACCCAGCAGGGCTTAGAAAAATCACAACCTAGGTTTATTGTAATAATGCGAAATGTCACAACTTATCCATTCTCCTTGTCAAATTATCAAAGTATTGTAAACTTAAACGGAATTGTAATTTATGAAAAAAATAATTGAACCCTTAATAAAAGACAAAGCAACCTTATATTTGGTTATCACAAGCATATTGATATTGATTGTCACATTAATTATCTCAGTGTTTTTTTATTTTAGACTACCACCCTACATACCAATTTTTAACCAATTACCTTGGGGAGATGAAAGACTAACTCCAACAATCGGAATCTTTATCCCCGTTGCGGTTCTAACATTTGTTTTAATGTTTAATATATTTTTTTCAACCTTTTTGTATAAAAAAAATAACCCTTTACTAGGAAGAATAATTTCTTCAATTAGCTTGTTAATTTCTATAATGAATTTTATTTTTATTGTTCATACAATTTTACTTATTATTTAAAATGTTCAATTTAAATTTTTTTCCAATACTTCCTCTATTAATCTCATTAATAATAACAGCATTAACTGTACCAATCTCACTATATTTTTTAAAAAAATTTAAAGTATTAGATGATCCACAGAAACACAAACATCCTGCAATAATTCATAAAAACCCTATACCAAGAGGTGGGGGTATTCCGCTTTTTTTAGGCGTATTTATTACCAGCTTATTTTTTGTCCAATTCAATCAAGTAATCATCGCCTCATTTGCAGCTGCTTTTATTGCGCTCGCATTAGGAGTGATAGATGATAAATTTGATATCTCGCCATACCTGCGTTTTTTTGTAAACATCGCATGTGCAGTAATTGTCGTATATTTTGGAGCAAATGTTGCCTTCATCACCAATCCTTTCGGAGGTATTTTATTTCTTAATAAAATACAAATTCCTTTTATTAACCTACCAACAATAACTTTACTATCAGATTTAATTGCCATTTTGTGGATAGTATGGGTCATGAACATGCTGAACTGGAGCAAAGGCGTAGATGGTCAAATGCCAGGAATAGTCGCGATATCTGCCTTTATAATTGGTCTTTTATCATTAAGATTTTCAGTTTTAGATCAATCAAGCATAAACGCTGCAACACTATCTTTTATAATTACCGGTGCTGCTTTAGGTTTTTTACTATTTAATAAATACCCTGCAAAAATATTCCCAGGATATGGAGCAACGGCAATCTACTTACTACTTGCAGTTGTTTCAATAATTTCAGGAGCAAAATTAGCAACGGCAATTTTAGTAATGGGAGTACCAATGACAGACGGATTATTCACTATTATAAGAAGGGTTGCTAGTGGGAAATCTCCATTCTGGCATGATAAGCAACATCTACATCATTTACTACTGGGTCTTGGATTAGGACAAAAAAGAGTAGCTATATTTTACTGGGTTATCTCTGCAATCTTAGGAGTAATTGCCCTAAACCTATCAAGCAAAGGAAAACTTTTTGCTATAATAATGTTAGTAATATTAGTTTTCGGAGCAATACTTTTCTTACGCTTTTTAATTAAAAAAATTAATAATGAAACTGATTTATAACGTTTTAAGACTGGTAAGACCTAGGCAGTGGATTAAAAATTTTGCTCTCTTTGCATCAATAACCTTCTCGGGAGAATTATTTAATTACCCTTTACTTCAAACAGTTGCCCTAGGTTTTATTGTTTTTTGTGGACTTTCCAGCGCAACTTACATAATCAATGATATATTTGATGTAAAAAAAGACAGATTACACCCTTTTAAAAAGTTTAGGCCCTTAGCTAGCGGAGACATCCCAATTTCCTTTGGCATCAGTTTTGCAATCCTTTTAGTCATATCTTCTCTTTATTTAGCTAAAAGTATTAACCCAACTTTTTTTACAATTGGTATCGTCTACTTAGTTATTCAAATTTTATACTCGTCCTTTATCAAATCCTTAGCTGTTGTTGACATACTCGCTTTAGCATCGGGATATATCTTAAGAGTATACGCGGGAGAGTTTGCTAGCGGTTTCCACATTTCTGTTTGGCTCCTGCTTACAACTATTTCAATTTCTCTTTTTCTAGCAATCGGTAAAAGAAGATCTGAACTCACTCTTTTATCAGCAAGTAAAGACATAGATATTGCCGCAACCAGAAAAAGCTTGTCGCATTATTCAGATAGGCTCTTAGATGTATATGCTTCTATTTTTGCTACCTCAACCTTTATCGCTTATTCTTTATTTACCTTCTTAGAAAACCCGGGAGGATTTAGATTAAATTTAAGTATCTTAGTGCCCGATACCTTGTCTTCATTTTTTGAAAGAAAATGGTTAATGATAACAATCATTCCTGTCGTCTACGGATTAATGCGCTATCTTCAAGATATTTATGAAAAAAACGAAGGAGAAAGTCCTGAAAAAGTATTACTTTCTGACAAACCATTACTTGCAACAGTGATTATTTGGGCAATATTAGTAGTCGTCTTAATTTATTTCGTTAGCCCTAGTTCTGCTTTTTAGCATATTGACTACTTATCCAACCTGTTTTTCCATCTTCTAACTTAATTTCATACCAACTCTCTTCTTCGCTAACTAATTCCAATAACTCTCCAGGCTTTACTTGCGCTATCTCTTCTCCGCTTAATGAAGCACTATCTCTTACTCTTAAAAATCCAGTAGGTGTACTTAAAATTTCAACTTGATTTTTCTTTGGACTAGAAGTTACACTTGGCGTAGGAATTTTTGCTGCAGATTTAGTTGCAATATCTGAATCAATACCTAAATAAATAACTGCATCTAATTTATATCCAGGAACTGTTCTAATTCTTACCACTTTATCTTTATAACCATCTTTACTCACCTTTATCTCATGGTCAGATTCAGTCTGATTCTTAACAAGCACCGGGGAATTTCCAGCTAAAATACTATCAACATAGACTTGAGCGTCAGTTGGAAATGAAATAACACTAATTTGTGCGTCTTTCTTATTTTCAATTTGATCTAGACCAATAATACTGGCTTGCGCCAAAGCTGTTTGAGCAAATGATCTATCAACAACCGTTAAAACCTTTGGGTTAATAGCGATTTTTCTCTGGAAAGGCTCAAAATTTCCCTCAGTTGGCACAATTCTAATAGTATACTCACCAACCTTGAGCATGTTTTTACTATCGCAAAGACAAAGCGGAGTTGAACCCATTAATTTATCATTTAAATATACACTCGCTCTAGGCGCAGAGGTAACTTGCAAGGCTCCTTTTTCTGGCCTTGTTCCCAGAAGAAAAATGATAATAAAGAAGATTAAGACAGCAATAATTAAACAGAAGAATATAAATAGCAACTTTTTCACTTTTTGATTATAACTTAAAAGGTCAAATAAAAAAACCTATTCTAGTAGTCCATTCCACCTGGCATTTGTGGAGTTGAGGAATTTTTTTCTGGCAAATCTGTAACCAATGCTTCTGTAGTTAAAATCATAGTTGCAACTGAAACTGCATTTTGCACCGCAGTTCTAACAACTTTTACTGGATCGACAATTCCAGCCTTAATCATGTCAATTGGCTTAGCTAAGTCTTCACTTTCCAAGCTTAATACATCAAAACCTTGTCCAATTGCAGCCGCCTCTCTTGCTTTAGCAATTAATTGACCAGCATCAAAACCAGCATTTTCCATAAGTTTTTTAAATGGCGCTTCAAGCGCTAGTCTCACAATTTCAAAACCTGCTATCTCGTCTCTTGATGATTTCGTAGATTGATTCATTTTTTTGGCAATATCTAAAAGAGTAATTGATCCACCCGGAACGATTCCTTCTTCTAGGGCGGCTTTTGTGGCTGCAACAGCATCTGTTACTCTTTCTTTTCTATCTTTAAGTTCTATTTCCGTAGCTGCTCCAACATTAATTACTGCTACTCCTCCAGAAAGCTTCGCTAATCTTTCTAGTAATTTTTCTTTATCAAATTGAGATTTTGTTGTTTCAATAGAATTTTTAATTTGTGCAATTCTTGCGGATAAAATAGTCTTTGTTCCTTTTCCACCAATGATTCTACTAGCTTCTTTATCTGACCAAACCTTATCTGCTCTACCTAAATCATCAATTGTTACACTTTCAAATTTTGTACCCGTATCATCAGAGATAACTTTACCCCCAGTTAAAATAGCAATATCTTCTAACATCTCTTTCCTTCTGTCTCCAAAACCAGGTGCTTTAATAGCTAAAGCATTAAATACACCTTTTAATTTATTGACAGCTAAAAGAGCCAATACTTCACCCTCAACATCATCGGCAATAATAACTAAATTTTTTGTTACTTTTACAACATTTTCCAAAAAAGGCACAAATTCTTGTAAGTTAGAAATTTTTTTATCCGTAATTAAAATATATGGATCCTGTATTTCTGCTGTCATCCTGTCTGTATTAGTTACAAAATATGCTGATGCATAACCCTTATCAAACTCCATTCCTTCTTTATATTCAACTTCTGTAGAAAGTCCTCTTCCTTCTTCAACGGTTACGACTCCATCTTTACCAACTTTTTCTAGCGCTTGGGCAATTAATTTTCCCAGCTCTGGATCTGCAGCGGAAATTGTCGCAACATTAGTTATGTCTCCAGCCTTAACCGCTTTGGCAATTTTTTTAAGCTCTGTAACAACCAAATCTCCCGCTCTTTCGATACCTCTTCTCATGATCATTGGGTTTGCGCCTGCAGTAATTCTAAGTAATCCTTCGTTTACAATTGCTCTTGCTAAAACTGTTGATGTTGTTGTTCCATCTCCAGCTACATCTGCTGTTTTAGAAGCAGCTTCTTTTACAAGCTGAGCTCCCATATTTTTAAATGGATCTTCAAGTACTATCTCTTTTGCAACAGAGACGCCATCATGAATAACGTTTGGTGCTCCCCACTTCTTATCCAATGCCACATTTCTACCCTTAGGACCTAATGTAGTTGCTACTGCATCCGCTAACTCATTTACCCCTTGTTTCAATAATTCACGAGCTTCTGCTCCGTATTTAATTTGCTTTGCCATAATTACTCCATAACTGCAAGAATTTCTCCTTGCTTAACTAATATATGCTCAACTCCATTAACTTTTGTTCTTTCGCCACCCCATGCTTTATATAAAACCCTATCTCCTACACTAACAAATACTGGTATTAACCTTCCATCTGGACCAACAAATCTTAGACCATCTGGAGTTTTAATTTGAGAACCCACGGCAACAATTTCACCAATTTGAGGTTTTTCTTTAGCACTATCAGGTAAAATTATTCCGGATGCAGTCTTTAGCTCTGCATCTAAAGGTTTTACCAAAACAGTGTCAAATAATGGTTTTAAATTTAATTTAGCCATAAATTTATCGGAAGGTATCAGTCGAGCAGTTTGACTGCTTATTTATACCATAGCCATTGAAAACGTGTCAAGACCCTTGCTCATTGCTTGACATAGTGAGTGTAATTCTATACGATAAATTTAGTCTAGATTATGTCATTTTTATCCGGAAAAAAGCTTCTTCTGGTCGGCTTTATTATTGTGCTTTTAGTAGCAATCCCTGTTACCGTTTATTTGGTAGAACAACAACAAAGAACTAAATCTTCAGCTGAAGCTGCTACCAAACTATCCTTAATTCAAACTCCACAAACTGTAAAGGTAGGCGAAAAAATAACCTTTGACGTTATAGCTGACCCATCAAATATAAACCAAATAGGCTTTATTAAATTAGTCTTACTTTATGATCCGACTAAGCTTGCTACTGTTCCTGGCTCATTTGCCGTATCTCAATGGCCATCTGCAGATGGATCAACATTTACGCCAAGTATTCCAATCGGCCCAGAATATACTGAAGGAACTATAACTGTTTCAATGTCTGTTGGTGGAAGTCCACAAAATGTTTTACAACGTAGCTCAAAAATAGCAACCATAACCTTCGAAGCATTGGATAAAACTGATACGGGAGTACCAACTCAGGTTACCTTCGGTAATGCAACCCAAGTACTATCACTAGGAGGAACTACTAATACAGATGAGGGGGCAATTAATATGTTATCAAATTCTTCGCCGGGGCAAGTAAATATTACAGATGAAACCGAGCCAATAACCAGCACGGTAACAACAACTATTACAACAACAGTTACTGGAACTACAGCAACTGAAACATCAACCCCAACAGAAACTCCTACTCCAACTGAAGAGGATGGAACTACAGCAACTGAAACATCAACCCCAACAGAAACTCCTACTCCAACATCTGCAGTTGGACTTACTTGCTCTTCTTTAACACTTGATCCAGGTGCAAATGGAACTGCGCCTTTTGCAGTTAATTTAACTGCTGTTGGAAGCAGCGCAGACTCTACTATTAGTAAAGTTTCCTTTAATTTTGGAGACGGACAAACGCAAGATGTTACCGATTCAGGAGGAGTTGGTACTAATTCGATTAGTGTATTAACATCTCATACATATGCTACAGCTGGTAATTATAATGCGAGCGCAACATTAACCGATGTTGATGGAAACTCAACTGTTGGATCTTGTAAAACTGTTGTTGCGGTTACAGCTCAGGAGGGAGCAAGCCCAACGGTTACGATTGCTAGTCCATCTCCTCTTCCCGCAACAGGACCAACGGGCTTAATTGCAGTTGGAGCAATAGGCGTAATGCTTACATTCATAGGGGCTCTACTTCTCTTCGCTCTCTAATTTAGCCTTCAATCATTGAGAGAAGTGCTTTCTGAGGAATTTCAACTTTTGAAACATTAATAAGTCTAGATTTACCTTTCTTTTGAGCTTCTAGTAACTTATCTTTTCTTGTTCTATCTCCACCACTCATTTTTGCCAAAACATCCTTTCTATATGGAGATATTTCAGTTCTAGCCAAAATTTTTGCACCAATTGCAGCTTGAATAACTTGTCTAAATTGCTGTCTTGGTAAGTTTTCTTTAAGCTTGTCTACCTTATCCCTTGCAACATATTCTGCTTCATCTTTATATACCAACTCTGATAAAACATCTATAGCATTTTCATTTACCATAATATCCATTTTTACTAAGTTAGCTTCTCTAAATCCTTCTATTTCATAATCTAAGCTAGCAAAGCCTTGGGTTGCACTTTTTAAATCATTTGATAAACCCCTAATAAACATGGAGTAAGGCATTTCATATTTTAAAATTGCGTTATTATTGTTATAAACAATATCAAGTAAAGTTCCACGTTTTTTCTGCGCTACTGTCATAACAGCGCCAACAAAGCCTGCAGGAATAAAAATATTCAAGTTCATATATGGCTCAAGTATTTGCTCCCCCTCTTCCTTATACAAAACTCTTGGCATTGTTAATAATGGCTCAATATTTTGCTCCTTAGTAAGTCTTTCTTTAACAATTTCTGCATGCAAAAGGCCTAAGAATCCGACTCTAAAACCGCTGCCTAAAAAAGCTGAATACTCGTTAGCAACGCTTAATGAGCTATCATTTAAGGATAATTTATTTAGCGCCTCTCTTAGGTTTACATATTCGCTTGAATCTTTCGGATAAAGTCCAAAGAAAACCATTGGCTTAGGAATTTCATATCCTGACAAAGGTTCTTCAACTGCTCCTTGATAAATTACTGTATCTCCAACACGAGTTTTTCTAATATCTTTAACACCTGTCACAATATAACCTATCTCTCCAGACTCCAATGACCCCTTAGGAATTAGATATGGAGAAAAATATCCCACTTCTGAAACATCAACTTTTGTTCCGTTTTGTAAAAATTCAATTTTATCTCCTTTTTTAACGCTTCCGTCAACTATTTTTACAAATATTATTACGCCTCTGTGCTCATCAAAAACTGCATCAAAAACAAGCGCTCTTAAATTAGGATGTAAAGAAATTTTTGGCGCAGGAATTTTATCAACAACAGCCTGAAGTAAACCCTCAACATTTTCTCCGCTTTTAGCACTAATATAATGTATTTCCTCTGGTCTAAAGCCAAACATCTCTACTAAATCTTTTGCAACAGCTTCTGTATTTGCAGACGGTAAATCAATTTTATTAATAGCAGGAATCAAATAAAGATTTTCTTTTTTTGCACTATTATAATGCGCTACGGTTTGCGCCTGAATCCCTTTAGTTGCATCTACTAAGAGAATTGCTCCTTCAGTAGCAGCTAAAGTTCTTGAGACTTCATAGGAAAAATCCATATGACCAGGAGTGTCAATCAAATCCAACGTGTAACCCTTATACTCCATTCTAACTGGAGCGAGCTTAATAGTAATACCTCTTTCTCTAGAAATTGGATTCTGATCTAAAAATTGTTCCTGTAATTTTTCTTTAGAAATAGTTTTTGTAATCTCTAAAAATCTATCTGCCAAGGTTGATTTCCCATGATCAATATGTGCGATAATTGCAAAATTGCGAATTTTGTCTGACATAAGTAGTGTATTTTAGGGATTAAATCTGCTTCCGTCAATTGTTTCTTCGGATTTAGTAAGAATCTGTCTCCAGTCCCCAAGTTTTTTAAATAATAAAATAAAAGTTGTTGCCTCCTTAACATTAAATAACCAAGTTAAGAATAAATACAAACTAAATCCAATAAATCCTGAAATAGAAGTTAAAAATATTAAATTAATTGTTTTCGTTGTATCGAAAACTAACTGATCCAAAAGCTTAATTGGAACATACAATGCGAAAGCGGTAAAGAATGCTGCCGTAGTAATCTTAATAAAGCTGACCATAAAATCTTTTTTATTAAATCCTCCAACTTTAAAATTCAAGAAAATTAACATAATTAAGAAATTTAAAACTGAACCTATTGAATATGCTAGAGCAATACTTTCAATTCCTAAATGATAAAAGAATATAAAAATAACTCCCAAGGCAATCATTACGAAAGTAGTTAAGCTACCAACCAATAAGGGAGTTTTTGTATCATGCAAAGCGTAGAATCCCCTAGAGATTAAATAAATTAATGCTTGAGCAAATAAAGAGATGCTAAAAAATGCCAGTGTTCTTCCCGTTAACACCGTTGCTTGCCAATCAAAGGCAGACGCTCCATACACAAGCCTTACTAGAGGAATTCTTAAAACCAAAAATACTACTGATATAGGTAAAATAAGATAAAAAAGCTGATAAAAACTTGTCATAAAAGTCAGCTTAAAATCTTCCAGTTTATCTTTTTCCTTTGCCAATACCGGAAAAGCTGCTTGAGCAATTGCCTGGCCTATTAAAGCAACTGGCGCAAACGCAAGAGTTTGCGCAAGATCAAATATGAAATAATTTCTTCCGGGATTTTGTAAAAACGAAACTAGAGTAACAGTTGCAAGTGTTCCTAATTGAAAAACACCAATCGAAATGGTTCTTGGCCAAATTAATTTAAAAAAATCAGTTACCCCCGAGGTTTTAATAAAATCTCTTGACAGATTAGGCCTAAAATTAAAACCCAGTTTCTTAATTAAGGGCAATTGAATTATTACAAAAATTAACGCTCCAAATATTACCCCGTAGGCCGCTGAGTATATTCCCACGAGCGGAGACAGCACTAGAATAGAAATAATAATACCAAGATTATAAGAAGCAGAAGCTATACCTGGTACAAAAAAATGATTATAAGATTGAAGAATTGCTGATAAAAAACTACCAATTATAAACACTATTTCTCCAAAAATAACTATTCTAGTCAGATTTGTCATGAGCTCTAATTGTTCAACAGAAAAACCAGGGGCGAGTAACTTAGAGATACTACCTGCAAAAATAAAATAGATTATTGAAAATATCGAAAAGACCACCAAGCTTAGACATAAAAGAGTAGAAGCTATTTTATGTGCATCTCCTTCTCTGTTCTTGACTAAATAATCTGAAAAAATTGGAATAAATGCAGATGACAGAGCGCCTGCAATAATAAGCTGAAATAAAAATTCCGGCACTCTAGTGGAGGCAAAGTAGATGCCCACTGTATTGGAAGGACCAAAAATAGATGCCAAAAGTCTTAATCTGATAACACCAAGCACTTGTGAAAGAATAATTGTCGTCATTATTACAAAAGCAGCAGAAATAATGTTGCTTTGCCTTTGCAATATAAGACTAAGGCCTTTTTTGAAAAAATCTTTAGGCATAAAAAGTGTTGTTTTATACAGTATAACATGCTAAAATAGCGACATGCCACTAATAAAGTCAGCAAAGAAAAAGTTAAGAAAAGACATAAAAAGAACTGAAAGAAATGCTAAAACAAAAATTTCGCTTTCTAAGGCTCTTAAAAATGCTGCTAAAAAACCAACTCAAGAATCAGTAAAAACTGCAGCTAAACTGGCTGACATTGCAGCTAAGAACAAAATCATTCACAAAAATAAAGCTGCTAGAATTAAATCTAAACTTTCAAAATTGATTAAAACTCCGGTTAAAAAAGCAGAAACACCAAAAACAAATAAAACTAAGACTTCTAAGGCTAAAAAATAACTTTTTCTTTTGACAAACAAGCCAAATTCCCCTAGACTAAAATTGGTATGTCAAAAAAAAATATCTCCATAAATTTAATCAAAGACCAAAAAAATGATATAGTCGAAAGAATTATCAATTGGTCGCTTAGTATCGGTAGGATCCTAGTAATCGCCACAGAACTGGTTGCACTACTTGCGTTTCTTTGGAGATTCGGACTCGATCAACAATTAATTGATCTACACACACAAATTAAGCAAAAACAGGTAATTGTTGCTGCTTTTAAAAAACAAGAGGATGAATATAGAAACCTACAGGACAGACTAAGCATTGCTTCTAATTTTTCTACAATCCAGGAAAAGAACCAACAAGATCTTAAAGCGATATTAAATATCGGCACAAAATATGCAAGTTTTAACAAAATTTCTAATTCAAGTAATAAAATTTCAATGGAAATTAATATTCCCTCTGTTATTTCATTAAGCAATTTAGTAAATGAAATAAAAAGCTATCCCTCTACTCAGAACATCAGTATTGATAAGATTGAAACTAAAACAAGCAGTGGAATAATTATCGTAGGAATATCTGTGTATCTAAAACCATTGGCAACAAAATATGCAACTGAAAATCAATAAAATTTTTACATCCGTAAATAAAGAAAAATATGGTAAGTACTTAGAGCTTATTCCAGATTTTAAAAAAGAAAAGGCTCAAAAATTTACAACTATTGTATTAACAATTGTGGCAGTCATTATTTTAGCAATATTCGCAATCAATCCCACGCTATCAACAATTGCAAATCTAAACAAGCAACTTGAGGATGCGAGATTCGTATCAAAAAGATTACAAGATAAAATTAACGACTTATCTATATTACAATCAAAATTTAACAGCATACAAGAAGATTTACCCTTAATTTACGAATCTGTTCCGAAAAAATCTGAAGCACCAAAAATTACTGGACAAATTCAAGCAATTGCCCAAGCAGCTAATGTTACTATAATAAGCACTCAAATAAGCAACATTACTCAAGCACAAGCTAAATTTTACTATTTAGATTTTAATATTACATTAACTGGATCATATGAAAATATCATAAATTTCATAGACCAATTAAGTAATTCTCAAAGAATTACATATATTTATAACGTTAGCATTACTAAGGGACAAAAAGAGGGTGAAGCATTAAGAGTTAATGTAAAAGGACAGGCCTTTTTCAAAGAGTAACATGAAAAGAAAAGATATTTTAATCATACTAATTCCAAGCTTAATTGTTGTTATTTTATGGGTAATTTTTAGCGTTTTTCATAACTATATTAACTCCACAATTCCTAATGATATTAATATGCAAATCTTATCTATTAATCCCGATTTTGACACAGATACTATAAATAAAATTAAATCTAGGTCAACTATTGATCCTATCTATACCTTCGAACAATCTACTGTAGACGAAGCTTCTCTCGATGAAAACCCTTCTCCTACACCAAGTGTAAACCCACCTACGGTAAGCACTTCAAGCGCAAAAATAGCTAGCGACGAAGGAGCATTGGAATAATGAAACAACATTTTTGGAATAAACGCATTCCAACTTTATTGGGTATTTTTTTAATCGGCGTAGGCATAATCGTTACAACCATCCTAGTTAAACAAGGTGGTTTTTTATCAATTAACGCTAGCCCAACTACTCAACCAAAAAATGTAAGAATAACAAATATTACCCATGATAGTTTTACGGTTTCTTATGAAACTCAAGATTCGGTTTTCGGGGTTATTAGTTATGGAACAAGTATTGAATTAGGCAAATCGGGACTCGACGATCGAGACCAGGAAACCGGAAACATATCGGCACATAAATTACATAACATTACAGTCAGAAATTTAACCCCTGAAACCAAGTATTATTTTTCAATCATTAGCGGAAAGGATACATTTCTAAACACAGACAGTCCTTATGAGGTGACTACCGGAATAGAGATTTCCGAATCACCTACTGAGCAGGAACCAGTTAGCGGCAGGATTCTTCTTCCCAATGGAAAACCTCCAGCTGAAAGCATTATCTACTTAACCACAGAGGGAACTCAAATAATATCATCTTTAGTTAAAAATGACGGAACTTTTGTTATCCCTCTTAATTCCTTACGAACAACAGATTTAATCTCCTATAGCACTCTTAGCGAGAATCAAATTCTCAAACTATTAATAACTGGCGATAACAGTCAAACATCAAGCGTCATTATTTCATTAGATCAAATCCAGCCTATTCCACCCATCTCCTTAGGTAGTAACTACGACTTCACACAAAGTGAAAAAAAAACAGCAACCAACTCTGCAGTACTCGAGGTATTTCCATCCTTCTCCAGCACAGAAAAAACAGTTGAAACCAATAACGGACCCAAAATAATAACTCCCGAAAGAAATGCAGAAATTCCCGATCAAAAACCAAAATTTACTGGTACAGCAAACCCTAACGAAACAATTCAGGTAATTATTCATTCAGATGAGAAAATTCAAGTAGATGTAAAAACAGATTCAAAAGGCAATTGGAGCTATAGACCAACAAAAGATCTTTCTCCTGGTAACCATACTATTACTGTAGTTGCAAAAGACAAAAATGGAATATTAAAAACAATTATCCAATCCTTCGTTGTTTATGCTTCGGGTAGTCAACTAGAAGGAGAGACAGGCTCACCAACCCCTACTGTCAAACCTCAAGCAACAAAAACGATAACACAAACGCCAACCCATACTCCAACTACAGCACCCAATATAACAACAAACACGCCTACAACTGAGCCAATTGATAGTAATAACGTTGTTACCATCACAGAAGCAGCAACTAAATCTCCAACCCCAACTACCCCTTTACCTCCAACCGGGAATCCTACTATAATGAGCTTCGGTATAGTTGGATTAGTAGTTACCATGTTAGGTAGTCTTCTATTTCTTCTATCTAGAAAAAATAGCATATGAAGATAGCAATAATTGGAGCCGGTTTTACAGGGCTTTCTGCTGCCTGGGAGTTAGTTAAAAATAATCATGATGTATATATATATGAAAAGGATACATATCCAGGAGGGCTCGCTATTGGTTATCAGGAAAAAAAATGGAATTGGTCCCTAGAAAAACACTATCATCATTGGTTTACTAATGATAAAAGCGTTTTGGATCTTGCGGAAGAAATAAAATTTAAAGTTATAGTAAAAAGGCCAAAAACTACTGTTTTAATTCAAGATAAAATTTACCAACTAGATTCTCCACTTACTGTATTAAGATTTCCTTTAATGTCTTTCCTGTCTAGAATAAGAATGGCTGCAGTAATCGGCTTTTTAAAATTCAATCCATTATGGAAACCTTTGGAAAAATACAAAGCCGCAAAAGTATTACCACTTCTTATGGGAAAAAAGGCATATGAGATGATTTGGGAGCCCTTATTCATAAATAAGTTTGGTAAATATACAAGTAATATTTCACTCGCCTGGTTTTGGGCGAGAATTACTAAAAGAACTCCATCTCTTGCTTATCCAAAAGGGGGATTTTTAAATTTTGCAAACGCTTTGACAAAAACAATAAAAATAAAAAAAGGCAAATTTTTCTTTGATACAGAAATACTTGATTTAAAAGAAGATAAAAAATTAATCCTGACAATAAAAGACAAAAATGAAAAAATCACGCAAGAGGAATTTGATAAAATTATCGTTACAACTCCTTCATTTTTATTCTTAAAAATTGCAAAAAACTTACCTAATGAATATAAAAATAAACTCGGAAAACTACATGGCCTGGGAGCAACAAATCTAGTTCTTAGACTCAAAAAACCATTCTTTAACGATAGTACCTATTGGGTAAGTGTCTGCGATAAAAATGCACCCGTAATGGCAATTGTCGAACACACTAACTTCATGAATAAAAAGTTCTACAATAATGAAAGTATTTTATATTTAGGTAATTACCGAGATTCCAATGATATTTATTTCCAAATGAATGAAGATCAAATGCTTAATCATTTCGATACTTTTCTAAAAAAAATTAACCCTGAATACAAAAAAAACATAATCAGTAAAAAATTGTTTAAATCCCCATTTGCTCAGCCAATCATTCCAATTAATTATTCCAAAATATTACCTAAATTTATAACTCCTATTAAAAATGTATACTTAGCCAACATCGAACAAGTTTATCCATGGGATAGAGGTACAAATTATGCGGTTGAATTAGGTCAGAAAGTTGTAAAAATTGCCCTAGATGAATAAATTATTTCAATTTATAAAATCTAATAAAATAGAAACACTTATTGCTTTATTAGCCGTCTGTTTTTCAACTTGGTTAATGTTTTCATCATTTAACGTAAGCGAAGGAAATATGCAAATATCTGCAAAATCATGGAGCGATTTTGCTAGCCACATACCCTTAATTAGATCCTTTTCTCTAGGCTCCAATCTACCACCTGAATATCCATTATTTGCAGGACCAGCTATTAAATATCATTATCTATTCTATTTAGTCGTAGGCGTGTTAGAAAGAATAGGGGTTAGGATTGATTTTGCCTTAAATATTCCCTCAATTATAGGTTTTGCTTCGTTAATATTTATGATTTATCTTTTTGCAAAAGAAATTTTTAAATCTAAAATGGTTGGCATTATAAGTATTTTTTTGTTTTTATTTAATAGCTCATTAAGTTTTATTAATTTTTTTCGAGAACATTCTTTCTCAATTCAGGAGATAATTTTAAATAAAGACTTTACGAATTTTGGTCCGTATGACGGAGGAGTAATATCAGCTTTTTGGAATTTAAATATTTACACAAACCAAAGACACCTAGCCTTAGCCTATGCACTTTCCCTACTAATCATCTACACATTCTTAAAACTACATACTACAAATCATAAAAATGCATATGAAAAAACACTAATTATTGGAATTGTACTTGGGTTATCTTTCATATTAAACATGGCTGTATTTTTAATGACAATTTCTGTTCTTATAACATTAATGCTATTTCTAAAACATCAAAGAAAATATATTTTTATATCTTTAATGTTATCTGGAGTAATTGCGCTGCCCTTTTACTTATATCAAATCTCCACGCCATCTATGGCGCCCATCACTTTTTGGCCTGGATATTTAGTAACTGATCTATCGATTATTAATTTCATTAATTATTGGGTACAAAATATCGGCCTCAATATAGTTTTAATACCAATTGGATTTATTATCGCAAAAAAAATTCAGAAAAAAATATTAATTGCGTTTTTCAGCATTTTTATAATCGGAAATATCTTGAAATTTTCACCTGAAATTGCAGCCAATCATAAATTTTTCAATTTCTTTATTATCGTTTCAGCTATGTTCTCTGCAAATTTACTTGTTAGTTTATGGAAAAAACATGACACACTAAAGCCAATAACTATATTATTATTTTTAGGATTAATTCTTTCAGGAATTATTGATTTTTTCCCAATATATAATGATCGAAAAATTACACTTGAAGATTATACAAACAATCCAAGTATTAGATGGATAAAAAATAGCACTCCTAGCGACTCTATTTTTTTAAACTCGCAATATTTATATAACTACGCGAATATCGCAGGTAGAAGAATATTTTTGGGATGGCCATACTTCTCTTGGTCACAGGGGTACAATACAGAAGCAAGAGATAATCTAAGAAAAAAAATGTTAAACACTAATGATCTATCATTTTTTTGCAGCAACGCAACAAATTATAAATTAAATTATATCGATATTAATACACGAAACGAAGATGCAATGGTAAATTTAAATTTTTTTGAGAAAAACTTTAAAAAGGTATATGAAAATATGAAGGATGGATTTATAATCTACAGTATTAATTCAAAATGCTAAATATAAGTTCTGCTGATTTTAATCATATTATTAGCTGGTGGATACATTTACTTTTATTAGGAATTATATTTATTCCTATTACTTCTTTAATATTTAATAAATTCAAAGACAAAGGTTATATATTTACTAAAATAATCTCTTTAATTTTTATTTCCTATACTATCTTTACAGCGGGCACTTTAAAGATCTTAAATTTTTCATTTCCGAATTTGATATTTATATTAGTAATTTTTGGATTCATAAACTTACTAGTTTTTAAACGAAATAACTCAATTAAAAATCTACTCAGAGATCTTAAATTCTTTATAATCGAAGAGATCATCTTTCTATTAACACTTATTTTTTGGTGTTTTATTAGAGGAAATCAACCAGACATTCATGGGTTAGAAAAATTTATGGACTTTGGAATGGTTAATTCTATACTTAGAACTGACTTTTTTCCTGTTAATGATATTTGGTACTCAGGCTTAACAATCAATTATTATTATTTTGGTCACCTAATGACTGCTGTAATAATAAAATTATCAAATGTTCCTTCTTACATCGGCTACAATCTAATGATCTGCACTCTGTTTGCATTAACATTTACGTCAGTAATCTCTTTAGCTATTAATTTATTCAATAATCTAAAGATCTCCAGCAAATCCTTAATAGCTGGCATACTTTCTGCATCACTGGTAGCTTTAAGCGGAAACCTTACGTCAATTTATACTTTTTTTAAAGCCTATGTTAACGAACATCCGGTTCCATTTTGGAAGTTAGAATTTCTACCTTTTACTTTTCCAAATAATTTCTGGTATCCTAATGCAACAAGATTTATTCCCTATACTATCCATGAATTTCCTCTTTATTCTTTTGTAGTTTCTGATCTTCACGGACATGTACTAGATATACCAGTTGTCTTATTTACAATTGCTTTTGTTTTTAGCTTGTTTTTAAAACAACAGATTAAGAAAATTGACCTTTTGTTTATTGGTTTTCTTGCTGCTGTTATGTATATGACAAACGCTTGGGATGGACTCATATACACCCTCCTCGGACTAATTATTCTTTTATATCTAATGTTTGTTAAAGATCACAAGATAGTTATTAAAAAAGAAAATCTTATTAATTTTTCAATAAATCTAACATCTCTTTTTATGGGTTTTGTTTTATTCTCTTTACCTTTTAGCGCAAATTTTAAACCTTTTGTTTCAGGTATTGGAGTCATGTGCGCCCCAAGCGCATTAACCAATCTCGGAAAACTAGGTCCATTTTTATTTGAAGCAAACCATTGCCAAAAATCCCCAATTTGGCAACTAGTAATTTTATACGGATTTTTTTATTTTTTTGTGATTACGTTTTTGATCTTTCTGAAATCTCGACAAAAAAATACCCACACTTTTTCCGATAAATTTATTCTCTTTTTAATTTTATTGTCTACATTATTAATAATAATCCCAGAATTTATATACATAAAAGATATTTATCCCATGCATTACAGAGCAAATACTATGTTTAAATTAACTTACGAAGCATTTATTATGCTTTCTATTGCATGTGGATATATAATTTTAAGAATATTTTCCGGATTAAAAAATAAATTATTAGTATTTATATTTTTCATATTTTCTTTAATACTTATCTATCTTGTATTAAGCTATCCAATATTCGCCATAAACTCATATTATAATAATTTAAAAAATAATCCTAACTTAGATGGTTTGAGATATATGCAGAAAAATCATCCAAACGATTATGATTTAATAAATTGGATAAATAAAAATATAGACAAACAAACAATAATACTAGAATCAGCAGGTGACTCATACACAGATTACGCAAGAATATCGGCTAATACCGGTATACCAACAATAATTGGCTGGTCAGTCCACGAATGGCTATGGAGAGGAACATACGATGTTGTAGGACCAAGGGTTAATGATGTTCAAACAATTTATACTTCAAATAATCTTGAGCAAGTTAAGAATCTTCTTGCGAAATACAAGGTAAAATACATAGTTGTATCAAGCCTAGAAAGAGAAAAATATAAAACTTTAAATGAAAATAATTTTAAAAAAATTGCTAAATTAGTCTATGATAAAAAAGGTGCGAGATTATATAAGCTTAATTAGAAGATTTAGCTGGAATAGTACAATTCCCTCTATTAATCTCGCAGTTTAAATAAGTCTTTATTTCTGAAAAGTTTCCATTTCCCACTCTAGGCACTAATACAGAAAGAAAGTCATATTCACTTGAAATTGGAGCCTCTTCTAGTAATCCAGGCCTATTATTTATATAATCTCCAATATCAACTGTAGCATTATTAATCTTTGCCCCTCTCATTTTCTGAGCTAATCTAATAAAGTCATCAAACTCTTCGGAAGTAATATCTGTATCAATACTATCCTTAATAACTGTATAAAGATTAATTATTCTACCCGGATTTATTAATGTCTCTGCAGAGAAAACTTTATCTCTAAAAGCTGTAATTATCTTTTGCTGCCTTTTACTTCTTGCGAAATCACCACTCTCAACTCCCAATGCATGCCTAGATCTAACATATTCCAAAGCAGTTTCGCCATCCATATGATTTGGTCCCTTGTTAAAATGTAAGTGCTTGTATCTACACGCAAACTTTTCCTGTAATTCGACCTCAGCAGAAGTGGTAGCTACGAAAGCAGTAATTTCCTCATCTGTGAATCCACACTTATCATCTTCCTTTCCAGAAATTGGATACTCATAATCATCAAAGGTGTTATCGATGTTTATTTCTAGGCCTCCGATAATATCAACTGCCTCAACGAAGCCCGAGAAATCAATTCTAACCGCATAATCTATTGTTTGACCCGTTACCTTCCCCACAACTGCCTTTGCCAAGCTTAACCCTCCACCTTTACGCTTTTGCTCGCCTTCATTATAGGCTTCATTTATTTTTTTAACAGACGTTGCAAGATCTGGAACCCATAAATCCCTAGGAATAGATGCCAGAGTAACTCTATTTTTTGCCTCATCTAAATTAGCTAATATTATTGTGTCTGTTAGATTAGGACCATCGTGTCTTCCTCCACCAATGCCTAATAATAAAATATTTATTTTTGTTGGGGTTGACTGTTTGAGCTTTACTTCCTTATCAAACATCAAATGAAATATAAATGGATAAAAAGATGCTGTTTTCCAAACAAAAATACCCAGTATCACAACCACAAAAACACCAGCAATAATAATTCGCCTTCTTTTTTTAAGCATTTTGGATAATCTTAACAAACTCTTGTGCATCTAAACTCGCGCTGCCGACTAAAACTCCAGATATATCATCTTTTCCTGTAAATGCCTTAATATTTTCTGCTTTCACACTGCCACCATATAACACCGTATAATTTCCTTTTTGCTTAATCTTTAATGCAACCTCTTCTGCCTTGTCTGGAGATTCTGGATTACCGCTACCAATAGCACTAATTGGCTCATATGCAACTAACTCAACGCCCTCCGGTATTAAATCATTTGGATTTTGAATAATAAATATCGGAACTAAGTTATACTTATTAGCCATTTGAACTTTTTTTGCCAATACTTCATTGCTCTCATTAAAATTAATTCGTCTTTCTGAATGTCCAATAAGAACAAAATTAGCAAACTCTTTTATTTGTCTCGCGTTAACTTCACCTGTGTAAGGTCCTTCATCAAATTCAGAGATATTTTCAGCAGCCAAAGATATTTTTAATTTTTCCTCAATAATTGATCTCTTAAAAAAATCCAAAAGAGTAAAAGGAACTGAAACAATTATTTCATGTCTAAAAAAGAATGATTTATCTAGTTTTTTTAGCTCTTCCAGCCATATTTTAGCTTCAGATTCGGTCTTGTGGGATTTAAGATTTGCAACCAAAATTACTCTATCCATGTGGTATCATTATACGGTATGAACAAAGATTTTCTCAAGGACTTGAACAAAGAACAAGTTAATGCAGTAATCCAAAAAGATGGCCCCATGATCATTTTAGCGGGTGCAGGCAGTGGTAAAACAAGAGTCCTAACCTACAGAGTTATTAACTTAATCAAAGAAGGAATAGATCCTTTAAATATTCTAATGGTTACTTTTACAAATAAAGCTGCAAAAGAAATGAAGGAAAGAATGGAAAATTTCTTTACAAAACAAGAGGAAAAGTTATTTGATCTACCTACGATCTCAACATTTCATGCTCTTTGTGCAAAACTTTTAAGAATTGAGGGAATCAATATTGGAATTCCTAAAAATTTTGTTATTTATGATACCCAAGATCAAAAAGATGCAATTAAAGAAGCCTTTGATTTACTTGGACTCTCTGTTAAAGAATATAAACCATCTTCTGTTTTAAATACAATATCTCAAGCTAAAAATGAGTTAATAAACGAATCTCAGTATCCTGAATACGCACGAGGGCATTTCCAGGAAGTAGTATCTAGGGTTTATTTAATTTACCAAAAAATACTTAAGGAAAACGGTGCGTTAGATTTTGATGATTTAATATTAAAAACCGTTGAACTTTTTAAGCAAAATCCAAATATCCTAGAAAAATATCAAGATAAATTTAAATATATTATGGTTGATGAATACCAGGATACAAATCACGCTCAATATTTACTTACAAAAATGTTAGCGGCAAAGTTTAGCAATATATGTGTAGTCGGTGATTTTTCGCAAAGCATTTATAGCTTTAGAGGCGCAGACTATTTAAATCTTGCAAAATTTAAAGATGATTTTAAAAACACTAAAACATTTTCTTTATCACAAAATTACAGATCCACGCAAAAAATTTTAGATGCGGCTTCTGCGGTAATTTCTAAAAATACAAGTCATCCCGTTCTTCAATTATGGACAGAAAATAAAACAGGTGAAGACTTGTTTATATTTGAAGCAATTAATGAACAAAAAGAGGCAGAATTTATTATCAATAATATTATTAAATTAAAAGAGGATTTTCCCTCGCTTAAATACAATGATTTTTGCGTACTATACAGGACTAATGCTCAATCCAGGAATATAGAAGAAGTTTTTTTACACAATTCTCTTCCATATACATTAATTGGTGGCACCAGGTTCTATGACAGAAAAGAAATAAAAGATGTCCTTGCTTACTTAAAAGTAATTGCAAATCCAAAAGATAAAATTGCCTTAAAAAGATTAGAAAAAATTGGCAAAACAAGATTTAATAAATTTATGGAATTTACATTAACACTTGAAGATAAAAATACTGAAGATATCGCAACAATTGAATTAATGGATAATATCCTTAAGGCAACAGAATATTTAAGCTTATTTGATGATAAAGACGAGGAAGACATAGCTAGACTTGAAAACATTAAAGAATTAAGGTCAGTGGCTCTATCCTTTCCCAACTTAGAACAATTCTTAGAAAACGTTGCACTTGTTGAGCAAGAATATATGCCAGACCATGTTGAAGAACAAGAAGGTAAAAAAGATGCAGTAAATCTAATGACCTTGCACGCAGCAAAAGGACTCGAATTTAAAATCGTATTTATGGTGGGAATGGAGGAAGGTTTATTTCCACATTCCAGAAGTCTTATGGAAAAAAGTGAACTTGAAGAAGAAAGAAGACTCTGCTATGTTGGAATGACTAGGGCAAAAGAAAAACTCTTTATAAGCTATGCTCGAAAAAGATTATTTTTCGGACAAAGAACAATGAATATTGTATCAAGGTTTGTATTAGAATTACCTGAAGGAACATTACAAAAAAATTTACATTCAGCATTTAACGATTAAAATTAAATATGACCAATATACATCCTCTTCAGTCGAAAAAATGGGGTGAATTTAGAAAAAAAACAGGAATTAAAGTTGTAACGGGTAAAAACTTTTTATTAACGATTCACCCAGTTCCAAAAACAAATTTTACCATTGGCTACTTACCTAAAGGAAATAATATCGATCAAGAATTATTAAACGAATTAGAAATTATAGGGAAAAATGAAAATTGTATTTTTATCCAAATTGAACCAAATATTGAAAAGGGTGAAATAGAATATAATTTTAATAAATTAGTGCCCGCAGCGCATCCTTTATTTACAAAATACAACTTTATTTTAGATATTAGTAAATCTGAAGAAGAAATTTTAAAAAATATGAGTCAAAAAACCCGCTATAACATTAGACTTGCAGAGAAAAAAGGAGTTACTATTTATAAAGATAATTCTGAAAATGCCTTTAAAGATTATCTGCGTTTAACTAACGAGACAACTAAAAGACAAAACTTTTATTCACACACACAAGAATATCATCAACTAATGTGGGATACTTTAAAAACATCAGAAACAATAAATAAAGATGAATTATCTGCTCATCTTTTTACTGCAAGATACAATAATGAAACATTGGCCGCTTGGATACTTTTTGTACTTGGCGATACGCTTTATTATCCTTACGGATCATCAAGTAGCAAGCACAGAGAAGTAATGGCATCCAATCTCTTAATGTGGGAAGCGATTAAATTCGGAAAAAGTTTGGGATTAAAAAACTTTGACATGTGGGGAGCATTAGGAACAAATCCAAACCCTAAGGATCCATGGTTTGGATTTCATAGATTCAAACAGGGATATAATCCAAGAGCAGTCGAATATGTAGGAAGCTTTGATTTGGTAATTAATAACAAGATGTATTTTATTTATAAAATTGCTGACAAAATAAGATGGGCACTACTAAAATTTAAATAATATATAACCTCAAATTATTTTCTTTATCAATCTTTGTAGGCTTTAAGTTCATATCATATCGATAACTTACTATTCTTGTACCTTTTTTTAATTGTTTTTTAAACTTAGGCAATAATTTATTTAATGTTTTTGGAACCAAATAAACAATAACTACGGATGCTCTAGATAAATTTTCATCAAATAAATTACTTCTTTTGATAAAGATGTTTTTGTTTAATTTATTGAAGATTACTCTTAATCGTGCGATATATACCCTCGTTGGATCAATTTCTACCCCAAGGCCATGAGCACCAACCCTGCCTGCCTCAATTAACACCTCTCCATCACCACATCCCAAGTCAATTACAAAATCTTTGTTACTAATTTTTGCAAGCTTACATATTGCCTTTGCAGTTTTCTTATTTGTTCTCCACCAAGGAGCCCAAGGACTATCTGGTGGCCAGATCATCGACAAAAAGATTAACAACAAAACTATTATTAATAAGATTGCGAAATTAATCATTAATATTTATAAATTACTTTACCACAAATATCCTTAAAAGATATTTCTCCAAATTTTCTACTATCCAAGCTGTCAGATTTATTTTCTCCTATTACAGTATATCCGCTTGTTGTTATTTTAGTAATTTTTTTAATAAAATGTTGTCCGTATTTCCTAAAAACCACGATATCGTTATTTTTTAATCTTTTTAAAACAAAAGGAAGATTTACTGCAACAACATGATCTCCATTCTTTAATTTAGGTTCCATGCTGTGACCTACTACTTCATATCTTGAGAGGAAAAACATTTATTTGTAAGACACAATTTCCAATTCGGTTGGGAAAATTGATTTCATCCTAAATGGGGTAACATTTTTTGTCTGATAAAATATCTCTGCAATTTGCAAGACGTTTTCCAAAGCCTCCTTTGCCGATTCCATCTCTATGCCTTGTCGCGCTTTTGCAGTCGCCTTGAATGCATTAGCAAATAATGTTTTCAAATTTGAATATTTACTAAAATGCTCTTCTTTAAAATAATCATTCATTAATGTCATCAACTCCTCTTCCAATCTATTTGCATGCTCCTCTTTAACATGCGTTACTCTTGCAATATCATGCTCTGCTTTTACTTCATTATCCCTGTTAATATCGAGCAGAAAAGATGTCATCCTAATTATGGTATGTGCGGCTAATTGAGCTGGGTTAGGGTCATATAGGCCGCATGGAATATCGCAATGCGCAAAGGCGACTTTTTCTGGAAAAAATTTACTGAGTAAACTGTTTAACATTAATCAATAATAATACCTATGCGAATGTTTGTCAAAATTAATATCCAATTGGCTCTTTAATAATTACTACAGTTGTCCTATTTGGAATTGGCTCGATATTAAAAATTAATATCTTAGCAACTTCGCTACCATTAGATCCATATGCCTTTCTAGCTCTTTCTGATTCCAAAGGTAAATCATATTCATAAATTCTTTTAAAACCTTCATCTAAATCATTTACTAATTTTTGACTCCCCACAAACCAAATAACATGATCTGCACCATATGCATAACCCGGGATTTGACTACCTGATCTTGATGCAATCATTATTTTGCCCTCTTTTGTAATTGCATGTACGCTGCCTATACTATACTCTGAAACTGAGCCAATTTCTTTCATCTTTTTCTTCTGGGTTGAGTTGTTCATACTCATTAACTTATTCTTAACACTATCATATTTACCTGATTCTAAGACTTCCCATGCTATTCCTGATTCCTCAAGAGTAACTGAAGTATTAGTCATGACCTCAGATCCTTCTGGAACAAGATCTAGAAATTTTTGTCTTGCTTGATCTTTAGTATCAACAACAACTGCTGTAATATTATTTTTCTGTAGAGAGCTAACAACCTCATTGATTAATTTTTCATTTGCTTTTTTATTCCATTTATTCATATTGACATTCTAATTTTTAAAATATACAATGTCAAGTAGTTACAAAAAGTATAGTATGGAAACAGACTTATTAGAAATATCAAAAGCAGCTAAAATTATTGGCAGTAAATGGACACTTATGATTTTAAACTCTCTTTTAAAGGGCACCAAAAGATTTGGAGAGCTACAAAAAGAAATAGGCCAAATTAACCCAAGAACCTTATCGAAAAGATTACACGATCTAGAACAAGACGGATATATTAATAAGAAAATATATGCTCAGGTTCCACCAAAAGTTGAATACTCCCTAACTCCCAAGGCTAAAATTTTCAAACAAGTAATTAGCGCGGTAAAAGATTGCGGAGAAAAAATGTAATACCCGTACCACATTGAAACTAACCTGAGTAATCATGTAACATAAATATATGCTTGATCTTTTATGCATTGGCGATTCAGTAGTAGATATTTTCCTTGAAATACCACCCGAGAACAGACATTTTGGTCTAAACAGGGAAACGAAGAAATTATTCATCGACTTAGGATATAAAATAAATTTAAAGGGCTACACTAAAGATGTTGGCGGAAATGCTACGAATACCGCAATAGGAGTATCAAGATTAGGAAAAAGAGTCGGATTATGCACAGAAATAGGTGATGATGAATTTTCGCATTTTATTCTCAATAAATTAGAGGCAGAAAAAATTAATACTAATTTAATGATTAAAGATAAAAATACAAAAACATCATTTTCAGTAAGCTTAAACTACTTAGGAGAAAGAACATTATTAGTTGAACACGTTGAAAGACAACATGATTTTAAAATAGATAATTCCTCAGCAAGATTTATTTACCTAACTAGTCTTGGAAATGAATGGAAAAAAGCCTATGAAAACGTACGTATATTCCTTAATAAAACCAATTCAAAACTTGCTTATAATCCTGGGACACTTCAACTTGAAGAAAAAGGTAAAATATTTTTTGAATTAATTCAAAGTAGCGATTATTTTTTTGTAAATAAACAGGAAGCAGAAAAAATATTGTATGGTAATGATAAAAAAGACGCTGATATTAAAAAATTATTATTTGGAATTAAAAATTTAGGAGCTAAAAATATAATTATTACTGACTCAAGTCGCGGGTCTTACCTAATTGACACGGAAAATAATATATATCACCTTGGGATAGTTAAAACAGATGTTATTGAAAAAACAGGTGCCGGAGATGCTTATACCTCAGGATTTATCGCTGCCATATTAAATGGAGAAATAATTCTAGATGCAATGAGATGGGGAGCGATTAATTCAAGCTCTGTAATATCTAAGATAGGAGCCCAAGAAGGACTTTTAAATTTAAGAGTATTAAAAGATAGGTTAAATTATCTAAATAGCTTTAAACCCAAAATATTTACTTAATTCCCATTAATTCAACCTCGAAGATCAAAACTGAATTGGCTGGAATTGAACCTACTGCTTGATTCCCATAACCCAATTCAGCGGGAATCGTAAGCCTTCTCTTTCCCCCTACCTTCATTCCAATTACTCCCTCGTCCCAACCCTTAATAACAGCGCCAACGCCAATTTGCGTTTGAAAAGGCTGACCTCTATCGTAAGAGCTATCAAATTTTTGACCATTCTCTAAAGTGCCTAAATAATGAATAGCAATTGTATCTCCTGATTTTACTTCAGCTCCCTCTCCAATTTTCTCGTCCTCAATTTTTAATCCATTCTCTAAAGTTTTAGAACTAATAATAGTTGGAATAGCGGTTGGGGTTGCTGGTTGATTCGTTGGAGCTTGAGTAATTGTACTAAATACATTTTCTGACTTTACTTCTTTTATATTTGGTGTTTGTTGATTCATAATAAAATAAATTCCTAATCCTCCCATAAACAGTATTGTTATTACTATTATTAAGGGTACAAAATTTTTAAACATACATTTTTCTTATTTTAGAAAGTTGTTAACGACAAAATTAACAATAGAAAGGAGTATACCAAATAATAATGCCCAAATAAAACCATCAATCTTAAATCCCGGAACAATACTTCCCATTAAAAGAATTAATAAAGCATTCATTACTAAGCTAAATAACCCTAAGGTAATAATTGTAATTGGAAGAGTTAAAATAGTTAACACAGGCTTTACCAACGCATTTATCACCCCTAAAACCAAAGCAACCACTAAAGCGGCAGTAAAATCCTGAATATGCACTCCTGGTAAAACATATGCAACGCTAAATATAACCATTGCACTTACCAACCAGTTAATTAAAAGACCAATCATTGGTATAGATTATAACTATTTGCTTAATTTTGCAATATTAAAATTCGATATAATATCTATATGGAAGTAGCAACGCTAGCTAACGGCTGTTTTTGGTGCACAGAAGCAATATTTAAAAGATTAAAAGGAGTTTCATCTGTTAAGCCCGGATATTCTGGAGGAAATACAAATAACCCCACCTACGAAGATGTATCATCTGGAACAACAAATCATGCTGAAAGCGTACAAATAGAATTTGATCCCCAGCTTATTTCTTATAAAACTCTTTTGGAAATATTTTGGCTAACACATGACCCGACAACCTTAAATAGACAAGGAAATGATGTTGGAACGCAATATAGATCTGTAATCTTCTATCACTCAGACGAACAACGTCAAACTGCGGAAAATTTAAAGCAAGAATTAACTGCAAAAAAGATTTATGAAAATCCAATTGTGACTCAAATAGTTAAATTTGAAAAATTTTATGAGGCAGAAAATTATCATCAAGATTATTATGATAAAAATAGGGATTATCCATATTGCAGAATTATTATTGATCCAAAAATTAAGAAGCTAATTACTAAATATTCTTCTTCTGTAAAAAATGAATTTTTAGAAGATTAAATTTTAAACAAATCCTGGAAAGAAATCTTTTTTAATTTTCTTCACATTCAAACTTTCTAATGTTTCTTCAAAGCCTGTAATCATCCCATGCGGACCTGAAAGATAAAAAACTCGGTCTTTATAATCTGGTATCAATTTTTTAATCATTTCTGCATTTATTCTTCCTCTTTCTCCAATCCAATCCTCGGGAATACTTTGTAAGTCGGTAAGATTATAATAAGTTTTAATTCCAAGTTTCTCAAATGCCTTATTAAAAATATCTATATAAACTATTTCATCTTTTTGTTTATTTGAATAAAGTAAAATAATATCTTTTTTTATATTTTTATCAATTAAATACTTCAATATGCTTCTAAAGGGAGTTATCCCGATTCCACCTGCAATGAAAACAAATTTTTTTTCTTTAGACTTTGCAATTGTAAAATCTCCAGAAAGACTACCCGCGAGGACCTTATCTCCTGCTTTTAAGTTTAATAAAGATTTTTTAAAAGAGCTAGAATTTTCATAAAACTTAATTCCCATTCTTATTTCTGATTCTGTAGGTGACGAAGAAATTGTAAAGTATCGTCTATTACCCCTAGTATCTTGTTTTTTAACATCCAATGTCCACTCTAAATATTGACCAGGAATAAAGTTAAATTGAGAATTATTTTTAAAAACAAAATCATATATATCATTTGCTAGTTTTTCTTTTTTTTCTAAGATCAACATCAATTTTTCCTTTGGACTCACTAAATATGAAAAAATATTACCAATTAGCAATGCTAATTCAGGTGTTGTGTAAAACATTCCTATTTTTAATTGAGGTGAAAATAAAACACCAACAAGTGCTCCATACATGATTCTTAATTGATTTGTTGGAGGAGCTGTCAATGGCTCCGTTAACATTACAATTGCAAAAAACAAAACTGGGGAGTCTAAAAGGGTCTTTTTAAGAGTGATCAAAATATCATAACCATTAATAAATGTAAAAAACGAAATAGTCATAAGCGCTGCTGCAATAAATCCTAAAACCATTTCAAATCGCTGTAATTTTCTCACCAAAAATAATCCTCCCAACAATACCACTGGAAACATAATTGCCGTACCCACCCACCAACTAGCTGAACCCATTGTTAACACTGAGGCAGTGTAAATAGCAATCGCTACTGGGTTAAAGATATGTTTCATTTTATATTCAATAATAAATTTAGAAGCAACTGTAATTAGAGATACCACACTCAAATACATATATTCTTCAATTTTATTAGCTGGAGTAATTATTAATACGAGTATTAGTGCAGATATATAAATCGACTCGAGATTAGTTATAGTATTAAATATTTTTGCAAATACCCTATTGAACAACCAACAAATAGTAATAATAAAAATGGTTGAGAAAAATAATTCAATTGGGGAAAATGCTAAAAATCCTAATAGGCTTAAAAAAAGTGCGAAAAATATTAATCCAATTAGATAATATAAAACCAATCTATACATTGTTATTAAATTTAAAACTTTATCGATCGGATTAATTATTTTTTTTAACATATTTTTCAAAACCAGATGTACTTATAGCCATCTTATCTTTTGTAATCATGTATCCCTCACAGCTAGACAATTCTTCTATAAATTTTATCCCCTTTGTACCCATTGCAAACGCTGCTGTTGCATACCTATCAGCGTCTAATACGTTTTTTGCAATTATTGTCATACTTACAACATCATCTGATAATTCATTTTGTGTTTTTGGATTATATATGTGATTTCCCCGAATATAATTACCAGATGTTGCGATCCCTTTATTATATACCGAAAGTATTTTTACAATTTTAGACTGGTCAAAAGGATTCTTAATTCCCACTATCCAAGCCTTACCATTCTTTGTTCCAGAAGTCTGAATATCTCCACCACAATCAATATAAAAATTTTTATAACCGGATTGTTTAATTATTTTTGCTGCATTAAATATCGCCCATCCTTTAACAATACCCGAAGGGTCACAATAATTTCTATTAAAAATATTAAAATAACCACGAGTTTCAGTTTTTGTTTTTTTAGCCAATTTAAATATACTTTTCATGTCAGTACTAAAATCTGAATATTTAATTCTTTTTTGATTAAATAAACTAATCTCACTCGTATTTTTGTATGTACTAAATTTAGCATCTATATATTTAAAATAATTGAATACTTTAGTAAAAATTTCTTTTTTGACATCTTCATCTATAATTTCTACCAAAATTGGCATTCCCATTATTACTTCTAATTGCTTCATTTTATAATGCTTGATTTAATGCGGATTGAAGAGATTCTTTAAACGCAACGCTACTCTGTGTTGCGCCGGAAACAACATCTACTTCGGCATTTTGGTTCTTAATTGCTTCTTGTCTAAAAAGCGGAATCGCCTGCTCGTTTATTTGGATCGATGTGCTCCTATCATTAGGATAAATTAAAAATTCTATATCTTTTATCCTACCGTTTTCTATAATTGCCTTTACTTGAAAATCTCCATAAAATGCATCTGCAATTTTACCTGTATAATTTCCATCTTTATATTTTAAATCAGAACTTAATGTAATTGTCGGTATTAATGTTGTTTGACTACTGCTTGAATTTTCTGATGAAAATGAATTAGTACTTGGTGCATTATTAAGTTTCTTTTCTAATAAATTCGCTAATCCCAGTTTTTGGAGCAATAAAAGTGCGCTAATAATTAAAAAAACGCCTAAGGTAACTGTAATTTTCTTCATTTTAACTACATTATTAATTTTAGCTGAAAAATAACTGAATTGTTAGATTGAAGAGCTAATGATATTAAATATTTCCTCTGCAAACTTTTGACTATCATGACGAATTATACTTCGCTTTAACTCATCGCTATGATTTTGAGTAATAATTACATCTTTTAATAAATCTTTTCTAAGTATGGTAAATTTAGCCTTATTGCTTAAATCATCTTTTACGGGGTACTCTTCATACTCTTCGTACCAAGACAAAACTTTTTTAGATGGAGTCCTATCATTAACTAAAACGTAAGTAACTACATCCTTACCTAAGTATTTTTCCAAAACCTCTATGTGTTTATGAGCGGTATAGCTAGTGGTTTGCCCATACTTTGTCATTAGGTTTAAGACGAATATCTTCTTTGCCCTAGATTCCTTTATAGCCTTTGACACACCTGTTACCAATAGATTGGGAATGATGCTGGTATATAAATCCCCAGGACCAATTACAATGAAATCTGCCTGTAAAATTGCAGCCTCTGCATCTTCGTTAATTTCCGCTTTTGGCTTAAGATATGCCTTTACTATTGGCGCTCTTTTTTCTTTATTTTCAACAACATCAATATGTGTTTCGCCAACAATAGTTTTTCCATCTTCTAAATCTACACATAAGTTTGCATTTTTAGTAAATGTAACAGGCACAACATTTCCTCTTATTCTCAAGATCTTACCAACTTCAGCAATTGCCTTTTTCATACTACCTGTTTGTTTTTCTAAGGTTGATAAAAAAATATTTCCAAAACTATGACCTTTTAAACCTCCTTCTTCAAACCTGTAATTAAACATGTTTCTTAAAAGACGTGAAGACTCGGATAAAGCAACTAAACATTGCCTAACATCACCAGGAGGCAATACGCCCAACTCATCTCGTAGCTTTCCACTTGATCCACCACTGTCTAACATGCTAACTATAGCTGTAAGCTTTAACGGATACTTCTTGAGGCCTGTAAGAGCAACGTAACTTCCTGTTCCACCGCCAATTGTAACAACTTTAGGAATTTTGTTCATTCAGTCTTTGTATTTTACAGTAAAATTAATACAGAGTAAATTCTAGCTAGCCTACCTAATCTCCTTAATCGATTTATCCATCTTTTTATATCTTATATATCCTAGTAGCAATACGAATATCCCCATTACAATTAATAAGATACCGAATAAATCAATAACTAATCCATTTAAGAAATGCATTAAAGTAACTCCTCCAGCAATTAAAGCCAAGGCTGTTCTAATATGCGCTAGGAAAGTAGATTCGTTAGCCAAAATTGTTCTATCAATTGCCAAATGGTCTCTTAATATCAATTGTTTCTCTGAAAATCTTTTATATGGATTTATTTTCATGTAGAGATTATAACAAAAACATGTATAATCTTAATAATGGCAACCGAAGATATCTTAAAAAATGTTAGATTAAGATACAGTAATGATAAAAAGCCTGGATATACGCGAAAAATTATAAATGGTAAATTTATCTATTTTAATACTGACGGCAAAAAAATAAATGATCAATCCACAATTGAAAGAATAAATAAATTAGTAATTCCCCCTGCTTATAAAAATGTCTGGATCGCTCCCTATGAAAATGGTCATATTCAGGCAATTGGCTATGATGCTAAAGGCAGAAAGCAATATAGATACCACCCGTTATGGATAAAGATGAGTCAAGAAGAAAAGTTCTCACACCTTATTAATTTTGGCAAAAATCTACCAAAAATTAGAAATAAAGTAAGGATAGATATGGAAAAATCTGGCATGCCAAGAGAGAAGGTTTTAGCAACAATCGTTTGGCTTTTAGAAAAAACTTTAATCAGAATTGGTAATGACGAATATGAAGAAGATAATAAATCTTATGGCCTAACAACTTTAAAAAATAAACATGCACAAATAAAAACAACTAATCATATTGTTTTTCAATTTAAAGGAAAAAGTGGGGTCTATCACAACGTTAGCTTGAAAAACAAAAAAATTGCAAAGATACTTAGACGATGCAAAGAAATTCCTGGACAAGATCTTTTTCAATATCTCGATGAAAATAAACAAATTCAAACCATTGATTCATACGATGTAAATGAATACTTACGAGAAATTACCAGCGAAGATATTACAGCTAAGGATTTTAGAACTTGGGGAGGAACAATTCTTGCTGCAAAAGCATTTTCAAAAATAGGCATACAAACAGAAGAGACTATTATTAAAGAAAACGTTTCTAGCATAATCAAGGAGGTTGCAAGCTTCCTAAGGAATAAACCTGCAACCTGCAGGAAATATTACATTCATCCATTAATAGTAAGTGCTTATGAGAAAGGCTTTGTTCTATCAAATCTAAATTCTCTACCTAAAAAAACTCGTTATTATACAATTAATGGATTAGAACAAAAAGAAAACGAAGTGCTGGCTCTGCTTACATACATTATGTAATTCATCTACTAAATTGTGGTAATATTACGACATGCAAATTAAGATACGTATTATTTGCATTCAATTCGTTATTATTTGCTCGCTTGTAGCTGTTATTTTTCATGCTCCTCAAAAATATGAAATAATCAGTCCTTTAGCAAAACAAAAGCTCATTTTGGCAGAAAAAGTAAAAAGCCATACTCCGACACCAACTCCCTCTCCCGCACCAACCACTACACCCACCCTCACACCAACTCCAGCACCTACCGTAGTCCCTTTAACATATGATGAATTAGAAAGTCTTTTTACAAAACACAGTGAAAGATTTAGTGTTGCAAAAGATTTATTAAAAAAAATTGCAAATTGTGAATCTGGATTTAACCCAAATGCAATAAATGGGAATTACATGGGTATGTTTCAGTTTTCTCCTAATACTTGGATTAATAATAGAATGCTGCTTGGAGAGAATACAGACATAAACTTAAGAACTAACGCTGATGAAGCAATTAAAACAGCAGCTTTTATGATTTCTCGGCATATTACAAATGCATGGCCAAATTGCAGTAAATAATTACTGAGATTTTCTTAAGCTGCTAATATAATTTCTAAAAAAAATTACACATATTAAAATAGAAAATAAAAAAACCTTCGGATTATATTGAATAAAAGAAAATACAGGAATAATGTTAACTAAAGCAATAAATGAAATTAATAAATTTTTATTATATTTATTAAAAAACAAAAACACTTCTAACATCAGTAACACTACGGGGATGTAAATATAACGCATGTCTGAAATTATATGAAATAATTCAATTTCATATGCAGGGGTAATCGGTAAAAATAAAGAAACCAAAAGAGTTGAGATTGTGAGGATAATTAATTTATGATCTAAAAATTTAATACTTCTTTTTTTATGTTTAAAATAAATAATTATTCCCAAAAATAGTATAAGAGAAAAAGACCAGACCATATACTCTGAAATAAATGAATTAATCAACGGTATTATTCCTTGAGGATAATCAAATGGTATTTTCCATAACATCCAATCTTGCTGAACAAAACCATCCAACCCCTTAAACCCTAAAATTCCAGCTGGATATATTGGCGAGCCCATTATTATTAAATTCCTAAGATACCAAAATATTCCAAACACAAAAACTAAAGCAATCGATACCAAAAATCTTATTAAATTGTAATTTTTAATAATTGACTTAAAATAAATCAATACTAAAGGGATTGCAAAAAGTGGCCCAGAATATTTTGTACCTATTAACATACCCAGGGAGAAACCGAAAATTAAACTAAAAGCCCAACTTGTTCTTGGTTTTTGTAAAGTTAGTAAGCACAAAATAAACCACGCGCATAACCACTTATCTATACTCTGATCTGGAATTGTCCTAACAATAGATACTACCCCAACAACACTACCAGCGAAAATTACCGAAATTAATTTATCAAATCCAAAATTTTTTGCCAAAAAATAACAAACACTCAACAAAAAAACCCAACCAAGTAAGCCAAAAAGATTTAAAGGAATTTTTAGTAAAATAAAAATTACAAGAATCAAGTTAGTTGCACCAGGTGAATAAATATACGGATCATCTAGTCTATACTTTAAAAAATCTCCCGAAATAATACTATTGGCAATTGGAATATTATAATCAGGACTTGTAGGGGTAAGATGTGTTAATCCATGATAAAAAAATATTGCAAAAATAAATACTAACATCGCAGTAATTATTTTTGAAATTAAATCAATTAATTTAGTTTCTAATAAAAGATTATTTTGATGCATTAATTTTTCTAATTTTTTTGGCGGGCACACCAATAACTATCTCATTATCTTTAACATTTTTTGTCACAACACTTCCAGCGCCAACCATTGCATTTTCTCCAATAGTTATTCCTCCTAAAATTGTAGAATTTGAACCAATAGACGCGCCTTTTTTAATTAAAATTGGTAATAAATCCCAATCTTTATCATTTTGTTGTTTTCCTTTCGAATTTAAAACTCGTGGATACTTATCGTTCACAAAAACAACATGATGACCAATAAACACATTCTCTTCAATAATTACACCACTACAGATAAATGAATGTGATTGAATTTTTACATTATTACCAATTACCACATCTTTTTGAATTTCTACAAAAGTTCCAACCTGAGAATCTCTACCAATACTACAACCATATAAATTTACGAAATCGTAAATTTTTACTCCCTTTCCAATTTTGCAGTTTTTAATTATTTGATTTTTTTTCATGCTACAGACTGAAACGAAACTTTAATGCATCTAAAAATGACTCTATAACTATTTTATTATTTACTCCACTTTTATTTTTCTTATTTCTTCCATGATAAACCGGTATTGCCTTAATATTATACCCCAAATTTGCTGCTTTTATTAAAAATTCAGCCTCAAAAAATACGCTTTTAGAGTTAGTTTTTATTTTTTTAAATATCTTTGTTTTAAATATTTTAATACTACCAACATCAAAAAGATTTTTACCAAACATTAATAATGGTATTATATTGTAAACAAACGAGATGGTTCTTCTTAAGAATGTATATTTTTTATTTGTTCTTTTCCCTATTACTATGTCTCCATTTGTCTTTAAAATAAATCTTATTAAACGCAAAACGTCTATAGATTTCCAACCGCCATCAGCGCTAAATAAAACTGTGTATTCATTAATTGCTTGTGAATACAAATCTTTTAAAGTTTCGGCGATACCTTTATTTTTCTTATGAATGATAATTGATACATTTTTATGATTTTTTTTAAATTTTTGCATAATTATTAAAGAATTATCTATGCTTCCATCATCACACAATAATATTTCAAATTTAATTTTCTCCTTATTCAACAACTCATAACATTCCGCCAAATATTTATTAAGTGTTGAAGCATTATTGAAAACAGGGATTACAAGGCTTACAGAATTATTCATACAAATTAATTTCTTTTTTTAATTTTAAACTCTTTTCCGCAGCGGCTAATAACTTAACCACATTTAACCCGGATTTTCCGTCAGTCATAGGTGTTATGTTTTTTTTAACACAATCAACAAGATGTCTCAATTGAACCAAAAGAGTTTCTTCTTGAGACAATTTAGGAATTAGAATATCTCCACTTCTATATGCAGGGGTAAAAGGAGTAATTGAAGCCTCTGAATAATTATCTCTATTATAAATCTTAATTTTTTCAGTTGGCTCAATATCGTTAAATTGAATCATTTGCCTACTTCCACCGAGCAAAATTGTTCTTATTTTTACAGGAGATAACCAACTAACATGAATGTGTGCTGAAATATTATTTTTATATCTTAGAAAAACATGAGCAAACTCAACATTCGACTTCCCCAAATGTCTTGAAGCTGCAACATAAATAGAAATAGGAAGAGATTCAAATAGAAAATTTAATATTGCAAAATCATGAGTTGCTAAATCCCAAAGCACATTAGTATCGGAATAAAACCTCCCTAAATTAGTACGCGTACTATCATAATAATAAATTTGTCCCATTTTTTTCTTAGAAATTTGTTCCTTAATTTTTCTAATCGCAGAGCTATAAATAAAAGTGTGTCCCACCATTAATATTTTTTTATTTTTCTTAGCCATATCCACAAGCTCTTTAGCCTCTTTAATGCTTTGGGTAACTGGTTTTTCAATAAAAACATGTTTATTCATTAATAAAGCTTTTTTTGCTAATAAGTAATGGGTGGATAATGGAGTTGCGATAGCAATTATATCTACATTATTATCATTTAATACTTCTTCGTATTTTTTTGTTGTTCGTAGAAATGGATAATCTATTGTTATTTTTCGGAGATTTTTTTCACTAACATCACAAAGGTAAGCTATGTTTACTCCGGGAATTTTTAAAAAATTTCTAACTAAATTTGGCCCCCAGTAGCCTAAACCAACTACTGCAATATTAATTTTTTTCATTTTTAAAATAGCTACTTAAAACTTTGGCAACTTGTAATATTTCTGTCCTTTTAATCTCTGGATACATTGGTAATGCTATTGATTGAGACATTAATCTTTCTGCATTCGCTAGCTTTTTTTTACCAAATCTTGAATAATAAAATTTTTGCAAATTTAGCGGTTTATCATAATAAAAACTAGTGCCTATATTATTTTTTTTCAAAAACTTATTTATTTTATCTCTATTTTTAATAAAAATAGGCAAAACATAATAAACTGGATTAGTATTTACATCGTTTTGAATAAATCTTATTGGCAAAGATTTCAATAAACTCTCGTATAACCTGACTGCTTTTAGTCTTTTTTTATTTTGAATATCCAAGTATTTTAATTTATTTAACAATACAGCTGCCTGAAAACTATCAAGCCTACTATTTGTTCCCAATATTTCATGTACATTTCTATTTTTTTGTCCATGATTTCTAAGCATTAATATTTTTTTGTAAATTTGGAAGTTATTTGTAGTTATGGCACCTGCGTCACCAAATGCCCCTAAGTTTTTGGTTGGATAAAAAGAAAAAGTTCCAATATCACCTAAAGAGCCGACCTTTTTTGAATTAAGCAGGCTTCCTTGAGCCTGAGAACAATCTTCAATTACTATTAATTTATGTTTCCTAGCAATCTTATTTATTCTTGCCATATCACAAACAAAACCATACATATGAACGACTATTATTGCTTTTGTTTTTTTTGTAATTGCTTTTTCAATCGCATCTGGATCTATTAATGGACTATTTAAATGTGAATCTACCAACATTGGTTTTGCATTTAACATAATAATTGGAGAAATGGATGCGGAAAATGTATATGCTGGAGCAATAACTTCATCTTCGGGCTTTATATCAATTGCCATTAAGGCAAGGAGTATTGCATCAGTACCCGAAGCAACTCCTACGCAATATTTAACCCCAATATACTCAGCAAATTTTTCCTCAAATTTTACTACCTCTTTACCTAATATAAAATCAGAAGAATTAATAATTCTTTTAAAACTTTTTAAAATATCTCCAGAGTATTTTCTACTTTCTCTTGATAAATCAATAAAATCAACTTTCATTTAAAATTACGAGCATTATATCAAAATTAAAAGAGGGCAGACACAGCTTAATCGCTTGGGTTTTTTTAATATTTCATATAAAAGAAGTATTTCCAACTTTTTTATAAAGTATCTATTAAGCTAAATAGATTTAAGTTTGAAAAATAACCTCAGAATTAGAATATAAATATTCCACATGCATTATGCGAGAAAAAAATCAAAAATAAATACAATACTGAAGAAACCATAAAAAATAATACCTAAAACCAATTTAATTGAGAAAAATTTAGCTGTTAAAATAAGTACACCTATTATAGCATTTGGAGATTATTTCCAATTATTTGAGATTGTAAAATTAAATTTATTCAAAATTTCAGACAATAAATTAACTGGCATTCCCATCACATTAAAGTATTCTCCTTTTATTTCCTTAATGAATATTCCTGCCTTACCTTGAATTCCATAGCCTCCAGCCTTATCAAGCGGCTCTTTGGTTTTTAAATAACAATCTATTTCCACTTTATTCAATTTTTTAAACTTAACTTTTGTTTCTGCAATCTTAGTAATTATTTTTTTATTCCTAATAACAGATACTCCAGTAATAACTGTATGTGTTTTGCCGCTTAGCAATTTAAGCATTTCTTTGGCTTCATAATTATTTTTAGGCTTGCCCATTATTCTTTTTCCCAAAACCACTACCGTATCTGCAGCAATTATTAAATCAAAAGGATATTTATTAGCCAAAGATTTTGCTTTTTCAGCTGCTAAGAATTTAACAATGGATTCTGGTTTTTTTAAGGTTGTTTTTTCTGCAAAACCACTTTCTTCAACTATAAATTTTAGACCAATTTTTTCCAATATTTCTTTTCTTCGAGGAGAAGCTGATGCTAAGATGATTTTCATCGCATAGATTATAACATGAACATTAAATTGCAGATATTAATCTATAATAAATTTCTTTTTTTAATCTCTTCAAGTATTTTTCCATCTAATGGCCTACAATTACAATTCCTAGAATGATTTAAATGCCAAATTATTCTTTGCTCCAGCTTTGGATTATTAGGCATTTTATTGTTCTTATGCCATTCTGCATTAATTCTCACAAATTTATTATATACCTTAATTATTATAATAGTTAGTAAATATTAAAATGCTATAATTAATATATGCAGATTAACAACTTTCTCCGTCCTTTAATTGCGACAACCATTATCTTGATTATCCCTCTTGCTCTTACGATTCGCGATGGTGGAGTAGAGGGTGTTGGATGGAATTGGGGAATTGCTGATTTTATAATAATGGGATTATTAATTTTTACCACTGGGTTTCTGATTGAATTTGTAAATAAAAGAATAAAAAATAAAAATTTAAAACTAGCCTTAATACTTGGTATCCTACTCGCGCTTTTTTTAACCTGGCTAGAGCTTGCAGTAGATGGAGTCTCTCACATCTTTAATTTAATAGGCAATTAGAGAAAACATTACTTCTTAGGCGGTAAGGGGATAAAAACGCTTGTTCTTTTCTTATATTCTTCAAAATCTTCTCTGCCTTTATACTTCTTTTCCAGCAATGGCACTCCAGATACAAATAGTATTAAAAAACTAATTGTTAAAGGACTAACCACTGTATAAATTCCATTAATAATTCCTAAGGTGATAATCCAAAGTCCCCACCACTGTGTAACCTCTCCGAAATAATTTGGATGCCTAGAATATTTCCATAAACCCTGGGTCATAAGTACTCCTTTATTTAGAGGATTTTTGATAAATTCTGATAACTGTTTATCAGCAGTTACTTCAAAAAGAAAACCAACAAACCAAATCAATGCACCAATGATTGAAAAAATATTAATACTCTCATTTGCATTTTTATTAACAAATATAACCGGTAGAGCAATGACAAATAGAAAAATTCCTTGGAGGACAAATACTTGCAAATAAGATCTAAGTGTAAACCATTTTCCCCAACTTTTTCTCCATTCTAAATATCGACTGTCTTCCTCCTTGCCTTTATGTCGATTATGAATGTGAATAAACAACCTAACACCCCAAATACTGATTAAAATATTAACTAAAATGTTTTGCAACAATAAATTTCCAGAAATCAATAAAGCAGTCCATGCTAAAACAACAAATCCTAGCCCCCAAGCTTCATCTGCGACATCATTTCTTTTTTTAATTATTGAGATAACAAACCATACATTTATGTAAATAAATAATATTAGGAAAAGAAGTAAATAAAAGTTCATAACCCTAATTTAGAAGCAATAAAAAATGTAATACCAGAAACAGACCCTGCCAAAACAACTCCCCATATGATATCAACTATTGATACCGCTAACGGCCAATTTTTTAAAGTCGCAAGATTAGTAAGATCATAGGTTATGTATGAAAAGAAGCCAAACAAACCACCCAAAACTATAGCCAAAATTAAAGATTTCTTTTCCAATGCTGGATTTATTGCAAAAATAATAAGACCTAATATGAATAATAAATAAAAAGTAAAAGCAGCAACCCAGTTAATATTGGTTTTCATAAGGCCTGCAAGCTGCTCAAAATAAAATTTTCTTGCTACAAAACCAAGCCAAAAAAAGTCAATAATAAAAAATATAGGAAGCGCAATTAAATAAAGCTTAATTTGTGGTATCACAACATTAGTATAGCAAATAATATTTGCAAATTGAAAATATTAATTCTGTCTACCTTAAAACATTTGGAAAATATACTAAAAATTATTTAAAAACTATCACTCTTTTAATACTGAATACACCACAAGTCTCTTTAGATAATTTTTATCATCATTATCCCACGATCCATTACAAGTAATAAGGTTGAGCTTTTTGCCTGATGTATCTGCAAAGACCTCATTTAACGGAAGTTTATCATAGTCATATATTTCCTTACTCTGAACTACAAAAATAAAGTTATTTCCTTTACTATCAATTACTTCAATTTCATCGCCTGGTTTTAAAAAAGTAAGTTTAAAAAAAACCGCAGGTGAACCATTTGGAGCATCTAAATGCCCAGCGATTACTGCACTTCCTATAGAGCCTGGTTTGGGACCCAAATTATACCAAGCAACATTCTCCACTTTTTTTGGCACATCCATCCTGCCTTTATTGTCTATACCAACACTTTCAATGTTAGCTTTAACATTAATACTATTAATTAAAATATTTGTGGGAATTCCGGAATCATTATTTATTTCCTGATCTAAAGTAATATTTTTTACCTGCTTATCTATATTCGGACTAAGTTTACCACCTAGACCATAACCCACAAAAGATAAACTGATTAATAGAAAAATGGCAAGAACTATTTTTCTCAACTAGTTACCTCCAAATCCTGTTGCCGGTGCCCCGCTAGGAACCGTAGTAGTTGGTGTAGGAGTCATAGTGGAAGTCTGTGCCACAGCTGATCCCCCAATCATAAACGAGAAAGCTAACGTAAGTAATGCCAAAACTAAATATTTCATATTTTCACCTCCTTTTTTTATATAACATAGATTCTAATAGATAAAATAAAGTAAGGAGTATTATTAACGTAAGAAACTATTAAGAAGTCGTATTAATAATTGATTTCATTGCACTTTAAAGATTTCTTTGCCATAGCAAAAATAGACTACACCCCTTTGTAGCAGGATGCTTATCTTAATTAGCTATTTTGAGGTCAATTTCCACTGGCTCCTTCAACTTCAACCCTAAACCCACCATAGGCCATACGCTTCATATCAAAAGGCATTACCATATCTTTATACTTCTCGGCTTGTTTGCCCATTTCTTCCATTACTTTCGCATTGACCTCATCTCTATGTTCTTTGGAATTAAAAACAATAAAGGAAAACCAAACTGTTTCCTCATTTGTTGCTCCAGCCATTTCAGTAAATGCACGAGCTTTTTCATCGCCCATCTCCTGAGGAACAAGATCATCACCACGACATTCATAATACTCAAGTGCACCATACTTCATCCAAGTATCTCGACCTTCTTCCGCCATTTTTTTGTATTCTTCAACTTTATCACTTGGAACAACTAATACAAATCCGTCTACATATTTTCCCATACTTTATCACCACCTTTCTTCTAAAAATAGAATAGTTACCAGTATAGCAAAAATGGATTTTTTCTACTTAGAAGATTAATAACCTGAAGCTAAAATTTGCTCCCTCTAAATGACTTATTGATCAACAGGAAAATTGAACTTGATATAACTTCCGAAGATCTAGGTTTTTTGGAATTAAAGACAGTCTCTAAAAATACTCTAGAAAAAAAATATAGACAATAATACCAATAAAAATATTATTCCTGGAAAAAGAAATATTAAAACATAAAGGTTTTTTACCCTCTTATTCAAGTCTTTTATAACTACTGTTTCTTGAGCATATTGAAATATTCTATTGCATTTAATACATCTATAAGCAATTACTCTTCTAATGTCTGTAAAATTTGCTTCATTATTACCAACAATAAGAAATTTAGGATCAGATGGAATATTATCGCTTTTAGCGAATCTTTGAACTAAGTTTGTACCATATGAGGTATCTATCAGGGCCCCTTTTTCTAAATCTCCTTGGCAGTCTGAACATTTATTCATTATCTAAATTAAACTATAATCTTAAACCTTTGTAAATAATCAACTTTGTTGCTCCGAGGAACGGAGGATGTTAGAAATTATTTAATAAAGATTCTGTTTCCTGACTATTCTTAACAATAAATATCTTCTTAGTATCTTGATATGCTTTCAATTTATCTCTGGTCGCTTGACGAGGATACGCAATAATAAATTTTAATAAACCTAAGCTTACCCTCTCTTTAGTTCCTTTGGGCTTATCAAAAGCTTGCTGAGCTCCAAAACTTCTCCTGAATACTCTATATACACACAGCCATTTGGGGAAATCAAAAAATATTATTGTATCTGCAGCCTCTATTCTTAAATCAATAGTACTCTTATAATTTCCATCAATAATCCAATTATCCCTTCTTATTAATTCTTTTTGAAAATCTACCCATTCTATTTTTGAATATTTTTGCCTCCATCCAGGCAAAAAATATTCTTTATCAAGATGGATAACTGGCCTATTCAATAGCTTTCCTAATTTATTTGCAAACGTTGATTTACCGGAGCCTTGCAATCCAATTATTGCTATTTTATTCATTAAACTTAGTATATCAGATGAATTTTGAGGCTAATAAATTTGCTCCGCGGCTAGGACTCGAACCTAGAACCTTGTCGTTAACAGCGACCTGCTCTACCATTGAGCTACCACGGAATGCGATACTATTGGAACGATTCTAATTTTATCATTTATCCTCTTTTAACTCAAGATGAAGCTGGAATAGGAATATTACTTCTGTATGCAACCAATTCACAGCCCCTAATTCTTTCGGATTCCTTTGTATATCTTCCAGTAGATTTAAATAAAACTGGAACATCTGGATCCTGAGGAACAACTATTGAAGAAGGTAAAACTTTCTCCCCCGCAGCAAAATTTATTATTGTTGGGAAAAAAGTTGGATCCTCCCTAAAACCAGCTAGGCAATCAGCAAAGCCCCGCATTTTTCTTTCTAAACCTACGTGTCTAGTCCTCTTTGCTTCTACAATACTTGAAAGAGTATCTCCTTCAAATATGGTCATGTCCCACCTAACCACATGAAATAAACCGTCTGTTAAAAAAGCAGCTAAATCAAATAAATTTGGTCCAATAATAAATTCACTTGGACTAGCATGGGTTAACAAATGCTGAAAAACTAACTGTTCATATTCAAAGCCTTTTTTAGCAGAATCTCGAAGAGATGTAGAATCAATAACTAAATCCACTCCTTGCCTATATCTTCTTAAAATTGGTGGACCTTCTTTTATAGGAGCTAACATCTCTTGCAGATTTTAAAACATCGATTATATTATTTCAATATTTAATTCTGATAATTGCTTCATTACGCCTATAAATCAATCTAATCTCTTGACAAAATTATTTAAAAATAAGAATATTCATATATGGCAATTGTTGTTCGTCCAGAGCAAAGATCGATATCCCCACGCCACGAAATTGCAGATTATTCTGCAGTAAACCCAGATCAATTCCGCTGGCAACTAAATGGTTACGAACAAGAGATAGGCCTAAAAGATAGATTAAGAAATGGTGATACCACAACCATTGCGGCTTGGAGACCAGATTTTAACGCACTAACTCCCTTAACCCCAGAGCAAGAAAAATTTGCAGGAAAAATAAGAAGATTAATAAGATCTCAAGACCCTTATTTAGTAAATTTTGGTCCAGGTGCTTTTTCTCAAATAAGAGGGAGTGTGCTTGATGAGTCCATAGACTCTTTATCCCTAAAACTCGAGACAATAAGAGCACGATACAGAGAACACGAAGGAGAACCAGATTCAACATTCTGGCTTTACCAAGAACCAATCGGTAGCTTTTCACCAGCCATGCTTTACCGAGCAGACCTAGAAGCACAAATTAGAGAAGAGCAAGAACAAGCCGCCCGAGAAGCAGCTATTGAAAGAGCTAAATTAACATAAACTTCTTTACGCATCAGCGATAATTAGGTAAAATAGTTTCTGTGAATAAATTAACAAAAATTATCGCCACTATTGGACCCGCTTCTGATAGCCTAGAAACAATTGAAGAATTAATAAAATTAGGTGTAAATGTTTTTAGATTTAATTTTAAACACAGTGATATTGAATGGCACAGGGAAAGAATAAGAAGAGTTTTAGAAGTATCTCAAAAAATTAATGTACCTGTCGCAACCCTACTTGATCTACAAGGACCAGAGATAAGACTCGCAATGCCTTTTGACAAAATGGAAATTTCTGAAAATGAAAAAATTCTACTTTCTCCAAATATTCTTGAGACAAAAGAAAAAGGAATTACTTTTTCAGAAACTGAAATTATTTCTCTTTTACAAACCGGGCAAAAAGTTTTAGCCGATGATGGCAATTTTGAATTTGAAGTATTAAGAGAAAATAATTCAACATATTTAATTTCAAAAACTACAGGAATTTTAGGAAATAAAAAAACAGTTAATATTGTAAATTTAAATTTCGATTTCCCTGTAATTCATGATCGAGACAGACAAGGTTTAATATTAGCTAAAGAATTTAATTTAGATTTTATCGCCCTTTCTTTTGTCAGAAATGAAAATGACCTAATCAGCTTAAAAGAAGAAATGGATAAAATAGAGTTAAAATCAAAAATTGTTGCAAAAATTGAAACGCCAAAAGCAATTGAAAACATAGACAAAATTCTAGAAGAAACAGATGCGATTATGATCGCTAGGGGAGACCTAGGTGTTGAAATGCCGCTTGAAGAAGTTCCATATTATCAAAAAGAAATAATTAAAAAATGCATTGAATTAGGAATTCCTGTTATAACAGCTACTCAAATGCTTGAGTCAATGATTTCTAAGAAAATTCCTACAAGGGCTGAGGTATCTGATGTTGCTAACGCAATTTATGACTACACTGATGCAATAATGCTTTCAGGAGAAACAGCTAATGGATCTTTTCCAAAAGAAACAGTAAAGGTAATGGCGAAAATAGCAAGGTTTTCTGAGGAAAAAGATAGACATTTAGATATACGAAATTTATATTCTTATGATCTAGGAGACTTGTCGAAGATGGTTTGCGATAGTGCTTTTAATTTATATAAATCATTAAAAACAAAAAATCAAAAACCAAAAGGATTTATTGTCTTTACTCATACAGGAAAAACAGCAAAAATGCTTTCTAGATATAGACCTCATGTAAATATTTTTGCATTTTGTCCAACAAATAATGTTGCTCAAAATCTTAGCTTAAGTTTTGGCATAACACCAATTCTTCAGGAATCTGTGAAAAAGGATGAAATATTAAAAGAAGATATTAGTAAGGCAATGGACTTTTTAAAGCAAAAAAATATGGCAGAAAAAGGAGATTTATTTATTGTTCTACATGGAGATTATTGGACTTCAGAAGCAGGAACGTCAACAATAAGAATAGTAAGCTTAGCCTAAATAATCTTTTAATTTATTTCCCCTAGAAGGATGTCTTAGTTTTCTTAATGCCTTTGCTTCAATTTGTCTAATTCTTTCTCTAGTAACAGCAAACATTTTACCAACTTCTTCTAATGTTTTTGGTCTTCCATCTTTTAGTCCAAATCTTTCTTCTAATACTCTTTTTTCCCTGTCAGATAAAGTTGATAAGACTTGCTCAATTTGTTCTTTAAGAAGCTCTCTACTTGCTGTATCAAATAGCGTTGGTGCTGAACTGTCATGAATAAAATCTCCAAGTCGTGAATCTTCTTCATCTCCAACGGGAGACTCAAGACTTGCTGGTTCTTGAGAAATTTTAATAATTTCTAATGCCTTATCTGGTTCAATGCCTAAAGCTTTTGCAACCTCTTCTGGAGTGGGCTCGCGCCCTAATTCTTGCATTAATTTCCTAGAAGCTCTTAAAAATCTATTAATGTTTTCGACCATATGAACAGGGATTCTAATTGTTCTGGCTTGATCTGCAATAGCTCTAGTTATAGATTGCCTAATCCACCACGTAGCGTAAGTTGAAAATTTAAAACCTCTCCTCCAGTCATATTTTTCAACCGCACGAATCAAACCTTGATTTCCTTCTTGAATTAAATCAAGTAAAGTCAAACCCCTACCTACGTATTTTTTGGCAATAGAAACGACCAATCTTAAATTTGAATTTATTAATACTTGCTTTGATCTTTTGTCGCCTTTTTCAACTTTTTTAGCAAGTGCAATTTCTTGATTGAAATCAAGAAGGGGAATTCTACCAATTTCCTTTAAATACATTCTAACCGGATCTGAAACTGTTCCTTCAGTTAAAACGGTTAATGCTTCTAATTCTTTTTCTAAATCTTCAATTGGTTTTTCTTCTTCATTTTGAGCTGCTACTGATTCAAATACGTCAATATCTGAATGCATTAACTTATCATAAAGCGTGTCAAGCTCTTCTAAGTGCTCCTCTGGCCTAGGATACAGCTGAAGTATTTCTTCCTGAGTTACGTATCCTCTTTTTTTCGCACTGGACACAATCTCAGAAATTAAATTGGGTTGTTTCATGAAAGTACTCATTATTTTACCACGAATTAAGATTAATTGGAAGATTTAGCTATTTTTTCAAAAAAGGGAGCAGATTATTAAATTCTTCTCTTAAATTTTCTACACTCTCTCCCTGTTTCTCTTTAATATTTATTTCCTCTGAAATTTCTTTAACTCTTTCTTTAGCATAGATTGCTAGAAGATCTATTATTACTTTTTTGACTTCGCCTAAATAGGCTTCCGCTTTTTCAAATTTTGGTAAAGGATACAAATAGCAAAAGTCGTAAAGCTTAACAACATCATTTTGTAAGTAGTTGGCAAAAGCCTTATGATCAAACGTTGAATTATTTACTAAGTAATCTTTTAAAGCTTCTAAAATTATTGCAAAAGATTTTGTTTGAAATTTATATTTACCCAGTATTTCTTGGTTCTTTTCTAAAATGATATTAGGAGTTTGCGATTGAATTATTAACGCTAAGAGATATTCCTCAAGAACATCCCTTCTTGGTCTTTTATCTTTAGGAAGTATTTTTATTTTTTCTTCTTCTTTATTATTTTGAAACTTATCTATTTCCTTTGTAATACTTTCGATTGAAGTGTCAATACTTGTACTCAATTTTTTAATATAATGTTCCTTAATAATTTCATTAGAAATTTGTCCAATTAAAGATAAAATACTATCAGTAATTTTCTTTTTCCCATCCATTGTTTTTACATCATATTTATTCACATAGTAATTAATTAAATAATCATAAATACTTCCACTTTCTTTTAATGCAATTTTAAATTGTAGGGGATTATTCTTAATTACTTCGTCAGGATCCTTACCATCTTTCAACGAAATAATATTTACAACAAGTCCTTTTTTTTCAATAATTCCTAGACTTCTTTTAGTTGCTTCAAAACCAGCTTCATCTTGATCTAAACAAAGGGTCACTTTCGGAGTAAATCTCGATAGTAAATTTACTTGCTCTTCTGTTAATGCTGTTCCTTTGATTGCAACAACATTTGTAATTCCCTCTGAAAAAAGTGAAATTGCATCAAACTCTCCTTCAACAATTATTGCATCTTGTTTAGTTTTAATCTCATCTTTAGCCATATTCATACCAAAAAACATACTTCCCTTATGGTATACAGCTGTTTCTTTTGTATTGATATACTTAGGCATTTGAATATCATCCATTGCTCTACCTGAAAAACCACATATATTTCCCCTGTAGTCATAAAGAGGGAAAATAATTCTATTTCTAAAAAAATCAAAAACTCTACCTTTATTTTCAAATGCAATTCCAGCATTTATTAAATCTTTAACTTTATAGTTTTTCTTATTAATTAAAAAATTGCTCAATGTATTTCCGCCTGGAGCATAACCTATTTCAAAAGTATTAATTAATTTTTCATTTAGTTTTCTTTTTGATAAAAGGTAGTCTTTTGCCTTTGTTCCAACTTTATGCTCATTTAAAATATAAGTATAAAATTTTAGAGCCAGTTTATTAATTTCAAATATTTTTTCCTTTTCAAAACTTTGACCTTTTTTAAAATCAGATTCTTTTATTTCTATGCCTGCTCTTTTTGCCAAAAATCTTAAAGCTTCTGGAAATTCCATGTTTTCATATTCCATTAAAAATGAGAAAACATCTCCACCCTTACTACATCCAAAACAATGCCAGATTTGTCTTTCCGGAGAAACAACAAATGAAGGGGATTTTTCATTATGAAAAGGGCAATTAGTTTTAAAATTTCTACCTAACTTTTTTAATGGCAGATATTCGGATAAAAAAGCAACGATATCAATTTTTTCTCTGATTTGGGAAACTTCATCCATCGTGTGCCTATTGTAACACTTTACCTATTGATTTTACTAACGCTCTCTTCTAGAATACCCTTGGATTATGGCTGCAACAATTTTAATTGGAGCACAATGGGGAGACGAAGGTAAAGGAAAAATAATTGATTATCTTTCCAAAAATACTCAGGTAGTCGCCAGATCCCACGGCGGAAACAATGCAGGGCACACAGTTATAAATAAGCATGGAAAATTTGCCATGCACCTCATTCCCTCAGGAATTTTTAATTTAAAAGCAAAAGCAGTAATTGGCAATGGCGCAATATTAGATCTAGATGTTTTAGTATCGGAAATTCAAATGCTTCAAAAAGCAAAAATTAATCTTAAAAACAGATTATATATTTCTCCGAGATGCCATTTAATAATGCCTTATCACAAAATATTAGACAGATTATATGAGGAAGAAAAGGGAAGTAAAAAAACAGGAACAACAGGCAGAGGTATTGGACCATGCTATTCAGACAAAGTAAGCTATAACGGAATACGAATTTTTGACTTGCAAAATAAAAAAGTTTTTAAAGAAAAATTAACTACTCAACTAAAGATTAAAAATAAAATCTTAAAAGCTCTTGGAGAAAAACCCCTTAAGCAATCTGAGATTGAAAAACAATATTTTAATTTATATTTAAAAATTAAAACTTTTATCAAAGAGCCATATGAAATCGTCAATAAAACCCTTAGCGAAAACAAGAATGTTCTAGTTGAGGGAGCGCATGGTATGTTTTTGGATAATGATTGGGGAACGTATCCTTTCGTAACTGGGTCCAATGTTTTAATTGCAAGTGCTCCCCAAGGAATAGGTATACCAGTTAATAAAATTGGAAAAATAATTGGAGTTAGTAAGGCATACACAACCAGAGTTGGCTCTGGTCCATTTCCAACCGAATTAAATAATAAAATTGGAGAAAAAATTAGAGACGAAGGACATGAATTTGGAACAACGACAGGAAGACCAAGGCGCTGTGGATGGTTTGACGCAGAGCTCTTGCGCTTTGCTGCTCAAATCAACGGACTTACAGATATTGCAATAACCAAGCTCGATGTTTTAGATAAATTCTCGGAATTAAAAATCTGCACAGGCTATAAATTAAATGGAAAAAAAGTAAGATATGAAGAATTAAGCGCAGAACAATTAGAGAAAATAAAACCAATATATATAACCTTAAAAGGTTGGGAATCAAAAACTCAAGATATTATTCATTTCAAAGATTTACCCAAAAACGCAATTGAATATATTAAAACACTAGAAAAACTTATTGGGGTTAAAATTTCTTATATTTCAACTGGCCCTAATACCGAAAGTATAATAGTTACATGAAATTAGCTATTGACAACATGTTGCTTTTTAAATAGATTAAGACACAATGGGATTTAGCAGATTTGAATACTTAAGAGGAAAAGGAGAGCCTGGTCAACCAACCCAGCCTCGTCGAGAAAGAACGCTTCAGGAAAAACTCGCTGATCAATATAGATCAAGCACCCCACAAAGACGAGCAGTTCCTTTGTCTGATGGACAAGGACATGTAATTGGCGGAACAGGGGGAACAGGAAGAGACGCTTTGCCTTATGAAATTTCCTCTTTTTTAGCAACTGGTGTTCATGAACCTGGCGATGCGCCTATTTCAAGAGGCTATTCAGAAGACACAACGCCAAGCTACAGAACTCTTGCTATGGGAAGAGCGAGTCAAAGAATGCAAGAATTTTCCGGCGACAACGTACCCGAAGAAGCTCCAGGTCTCCAATCTATCTTAAAGCAAACTGTTCGAAGAAGAACACAAGAATTTTTAGACGGGACAAGAACTGGTAGTCAAAGATCTCCTAAGCACCCCAAAGGCGAAAGAAGAGATAAAGGTGGAAGACCACGAGGCAGTAGAAGGTAAATTATGGATAACATCAATTGGCTTGGACATGCAGGATTTTCTTTCTTGGATTTAAATGGTAATAAAATTTATTTTATTGATCCGTTTGAATTAAATAATAAACCTCAAGATAAAGCCGATATTATTCTCATAACCCACGGTCATCCTGATCATTTTTCCCAAGAAGATATTGATAAAATCATTAAACCTGACACATATATCGTTGCAACTAAGGATGTACTAGATAAATTAAACATAAATGCTTCTCTAAAAATTCAGGTAGAACCAAACAAAAATTACATTGTAAAAGGCTTTCCTTTTAAAACAATTCCAGCGTACAATAATCATCCACAAAAATTAGGATTTCATCCAAAACAAAATAATTGGGTAGGCTATATCTTTAACATCAATGGTTTAAAGATTTACCATGCAGGAGATACAGATTTTATTGAAGAAATGAAATCTTTAAATAAAGCAAACTTAGATATTGCCATGCTGCCAATCGGTGGAACCTATACAATGGATTGGAAAGAAGCAGCAGCAGCTGCAAATGCAATTGAGGCTAAAATTACCATACCAATACATTACAAAAAACCATTAAAAGGGAGTTTTAAAGAAGCAGAGGAAGGGTTTAAGAAAGCAATAAAAAATTCTAAAGTAATAATTCTTGATGAATTAATTTAAACCATTAGTTGAATTTACTCTGTCAACAACCATATCAAATGCTCCACTAGTTGCTTTCAAAATAACCCCTGCAGCAAAAATAGCCAAAGTAGTTTTATTTCCCACTGGTCTTTTCTTATAAAGATCCAAAGCGGTTAAGCCTCCTGCTGCGAGAAAAGATAAATTTGATAATCTTTCAGCAACATGAGCTGTTCTGTTTGCGCTATCTGCAATAATATTTGCGTGAATATCTGCACGACTTTCTAATCTAGACATCGGGTAAATATATCAAATTAGATCATTTAAGTCAAACTTGCTCTTTTTTGAGCTTCCTCTAAGGCATTTATTCTACCTTGAGTTTCATGTTTCATAGAATTTATTCCTTGCTGCCAATCCAAAAGACCTTTACCTAAGCCTACAACTGCAACACCACCAGCAGCCTTTAAAAATTTATTATTCTTAAATACCCCATGATCTAAAACTAGAGGTAGAGAATAGGCTGAAGCAGAAATTGTAGCTGATAATAAACTTAAACCAAGTCTTCTTCTCCCCAAGACCGTATTTGCTCTACCTACAGACTCAAATTCTTCTCCCCAAACGTGACCCAAGTCATCAGTACTATAAAGTCTTACTAAAGAACTTCCGTTGTTTCCTATAATCTCAGCATGGTGATGTACAGTAGATTTCTCCTTCATAAACGCTTAGGACTATAGCAATTCGGAAATAGATTGTCAAACCAGCCTATTTCTTTGGATAAGGAAGTTTAAAGTGTTGATATGCAAGTTCAGTAGCAACTCTTCCTCTAGCTGTTTTTTTCAAAAAACCAATTTGCATTAAATATGGCTCGACTACTTCTTCTATTGTTCCCATATCCTCAGAGATGGTTGAGGCAATTGTCTCAACTCCAACTGGGCCACCATTGTGCTTTTGAATAATCGCTTTTAAATATCTTACATCTGAAGAGTCTAAGCCAACCTCATCGACCTCGAGAAGATCTAGAGCTTTTTTGACCATTTCTCGGACTAACTTTCCATCACCCTCTACCTGAACAAAGTCACGAGCTCTTTTTAAAAGTTTTAATCCAATCCTTGGTGTTCCTCGAGCTCTTTTTGCTATTTCTTTTATTGACTCTGCGTCAATTGGCATTTTTAATTTTAATGCTGCTTTTCTAATTATTTCTTCTAGATTTTTTGGCTCATAGAAAGAAAGTCTTTGAGTTACTCCAAATCTATCTCTTAAAGGAGCTGACATTAGCCCAATACGCGTAGTCGCACCGATAATTGTAAAGGGAGGAAGGTCTAGCCTTAAAGTACGAGCGGATGGGCCTTTGCCAATAATAATATCTAAAGCGTAATCCTCCATGGCTGGATACAAAGTCTCCTCAACTACTTTATTTAATCTATGAATTTCATCGATAAAAAGAATGTCTCCTTTTTCTAAATTTGTTAAAATTGAGGCTAAATCACCAGCTCTTTCAATAGCTGGACCAGATGTTACTCTAATATTTACTCCCATTTCCTTTGCAATTAAGTGCGAAAGTGTCGTTTTACCAAGACCAGGGGGGCCATACAGTAAAACATGCTCTATAGATTCTTTACGCTTTTTAGCTGCTGAAATAGAAATCTGCAATGATTTCTTTAAATTCTCTTGTCCGTAAAACTCATCCCATGAAGACGCGCGTAGGGAAGTAAACAATATCTCTTCTTCTGGAGATTTAGTTTCTTTTTTTGTTTTTTCTTTAGAATTATCTTTCATTTACCTAAACTCTTTAAAGCAAACTTAATCTTTGCGTCCACCGATAAATTTTGATCCTTAATTTCTCCTAAAGCTTTTTGAGATTCTGCGACGCTAAAGCCAAAATTCTTTAATGCCTCTATTACATCTTTATTATCCTCAAAATCCTTGCCTGAAAGATCTAACTGCGAAGTATTTCCCATTTTATTTTTAAGTTCAATTATCACCTTTTGCGCATTTTTTGTACCTAACCTAGGTACAGCTGTAAAAAAAGAAACATTTCCTTTTATTATTGCCTCAATTATATCTTTTCGCTCACCAAATGAAAAAATATTCAAAGCAGTTTTGGGCCCAATTCCAGAAACAGAGATTAAATCTTCAAATAAATCTAAATCTTCAATCTCGGAAAATCCAAACAAATCCAAGGCGTCTTCGCGAACATACGTAAAAGTATAAAGTTTTATATTTTGTCCAACGGTTAATTTTTTATAGACATTATCTGAAACCAAAACTTTGTATCCAACGCCACTTACATCAATAAGCACATATGGTCTTTTAAGAAGATCTATTTTTCCAATGAGGGAACCTATCATAAACTTTACTGATTATAGCACAGCTTATTTAGAAAACTGAGCTGTTTTTACAGAGAACGCATAAGTTGCGGCAATTGCTAAAGCATCAGCAGTATCATCGAACTTGGGAATCTCTTTAAGGCCATACAAAAGCTTAATCATTTGACCGATTTGTTTTTTTTCAGCCCTCCCATAACCAGTAATTGCCATTTTTACCTCTAGCGGTGTATAAATCCCCAATTCTAAATTATTCTGCGACGCTAGCAGTAACACCACACCTCTTGCTTGTCCAACTACAAATGCCGTCTTGGCATTACTACCAAAAAACAATTCTTCAATAGATAATCTATCAGGTTTATATTTTTTAATTGTTTTTGCTAAAAATAAATAAATTTCTTCCAACCTCTTCTCTACCTCCAACTTAGAGCTAGTCTCAATACAGCCATAATCTATAGCTTTTAGCTTGGAACCACTATAATCTACAATTGCCCATCCGCACCTACCTATTCCGGGATCAATTCCGAGGATTCTCATTTTTCGATTATATCACTTGCCAAACCCCAAGCATTCAGGTAGAATAGTTAACTATGAAGCACGAAAAGCTTAAGGTAGAGACAAGAAAAGTCTTAGGTAAAAAAGTTAGAAAGCTAAGACGCGAAGGCATATTGCCTGCAAATGTCTATGGGAAAGACATTGAATCAACCGCAGTTCAAGTTTCAACACAAGCATTTATCGATGTTTATTCCAAAACTGGCGAAACCGGCCTTGTAGACTTGGAATTAGATGGAAAAACAATTCCAGTTTTAATTCAAAACGTATATCAAGATTTCAGACAAAATTATCTCCATGCAGATTTCTTCAAAGTTAACTTAAAAGAAAAAGTTAAAGCCAATATCCCACTTGAAGTTATTGGTGAACCAAAAGCAGTTACTGAAAAGGTCGGAATCTTAATGAATATTATCTCAGAAGTCGAAGTTGAAGCTCTTCCATCAGAACTTCCTGAAAAAATTGAAGTTAATGTTGAAAATCTTTCTAATGTTGGAGATCAAATTACCGTTGCTGATTTAACAATTAGCCCAGACGTAACTATCTTAACAGATGCAGGTCAAATTGTAGCTAAAATTGACGAATTAGTTTCCAAAGAAGCTCAAGAGCAAGCTGCCGAAGAAGCCGCAGCAGCTGAAGCCGCAGCAGCTGAAGGTGCTGAAGGCGAAGCACCAGCTGAAGGATCAGAACAACCAGCAACCGAAGGCGAAGCACCAACACAAACCGAAGAAGCTCCCAAAGAAGCTTAATACCCCTTTTGTTTTAATTCTTTATCCAATTCTAATAATTCTTTCTCATTTGGACTATACTTTAAAGCTGAATCCAAAGAATCTCTACTCTCTTTAAATTTACCTAATTGAAAGTATAAAATCGCAATATTAAAATACCCATGAGAATATCCTTCATATTTTTGAGTTATAGACTTCCAAAAATTTATTTTTCCTTCTATCTGAACTCTTTGGTTTGACAATTTTGTGTATGTGTCTAAATTTTGTGAAAATCTAAAGGCTAGAAATATTGTTAAACTTGCTAAAATTACAATTAAAATTAAGGTTAAAATTGTCGAAGCTACTACGATACTCTTCTTAATTACTGGAGTTTTATTTATTTGTTGCCATTTTTTAGAAAGAACCCCAAAATATGAGTTTTCGGTAAATCTTCGGGGAATATTCGGGAATTTATTCGGTAATTTTTTCATCTGCTAAATATTTAGCTTCAAAATTTGGCCATCTTGAAATCATCAGGTATTCCCCACTACCCCACAGCTTTTGATAGATCTCTTCTGTAATAAAAGGCATAAAAGGATGCAAAAGCTTTAAGATGACCAAGAAGCTTGATGTTAAGACCTCAAAAGTATCTTTTGAATTCAAATCCTCTTCGCTAAGCGCTTCTTTAGATTTTTCAATATAATAATCAGCAAATCTATGCCAAGCAAAATCATAGAGCTTTTCTGAAGCTAAATTAAACTGAAAAGCATCAATATTTTTAGTAATTTCTATGGCTAGTTCTTTAATTTCTGAAGTAAGCTCTTTGTTAGAATTTAACTTGTAAGCTTTTTGTTTTTCTAATAATTCATTTAAAGAAAGACTTGAGACATGTAAATCTGGCTTTTGACTTATTTGATATTCAATAAATCTAGCCATATTCCAAAGTTTATTAGCGAATTTTCTAGCTGCATCTAACTTAGTGTATGACAAAGACTGATCGTTACCAGTAGCGTTTCCATATATAAGCGCAAATCTAACAGCATCCGCTCCATACTGATCAATTAGCTCTAAAGGATTAACTACATTGCCCTTACTCTTACTCATCTTTTTACCATATGGGTCATTCACTAAACCATGAAATAAAACATTTTTAAATGGTATCTCCCCTGTTACATATACTCCTAACATCACCATTCTCGAGACCCATGCTTTTAAAATATCGTAAGCAGTCTCCATGACTGAAGTTGGATAAAATGTTTCGAAATCCCCTGCCCCTGCGGTTTTTAATGTAACATAGGGCCATTGTCCTGAAGAAAACCAAGTATCAAAGGTATCCGTATCTTGAACTAAATTAATTCCCGAGCATTTCCCGCATTTTTCCCTAATTTCCCCTTCTGTTACGCTCCACTCTCCACAATCCTGACATTTCCAAGCTGGAATTCTAATTCCCCAAACGATTTGCCTAGAAATATTCCAATCCCTTAAGCCCTCTAGCCATTGAAAATAAATAGTTTCAAAATTTTTAGGGGTAATTTTAATCTTACCTTCTTTAACTATTTCAATAGCTTTTTTCTTCAACCCCTCAACTTTAATAAACCATTGCTCAAGAGGAAGCGGTTCAATTGGATTCTTACATTTATAGCAAAGGGCAATTCTGTGAACATAGTTTTCGTCTACATGATCAATCAGCCCTTTTTCTTGCATTTCAGCCACTATCTGCTTTCTGGCCTCCTTGGCATACAAACCTGCAAATTTTCCTGCTTTAGTCATCATCTTACCGTCATAACCTATTACTTGAACCAGGGGTAAATCATGCCTTTTAGAGACTTCAAAATCATCGAAATCATGAGCAGGAGTAATTTTTACCACACCTGTGCCAAATTCTGGATCAACGAACTCATCGGCTACTACTTTTATCTTAGCTTTACCCAAAACTGTCTCGATTTCAATTTCTTTACCGATATACTCAAGATAGCGCTTATCCTTAGGATTAACTGCTACAGCTGTATCGCCAAATTTAGTTTCTGGTCGAGTTGTGGCTAAAACTAATGGACCATATTTAATGTAATACAAAGGATTTGTTCTTTCTTCGTAAACTACTTCTAAATCCGAGAAACTTGTACCATCAAATGTACAATAATTAACTAATTTGTAGTCTCTATAGACTAGGCCATCATCATACATTTTTTTGAATGTTTGATAAACTAGCTTAACAATATCTGAATCTAAAGTATATTTTTCCCTAGACCAATCTAAAGAAAGCCCTAATTTTCTTAATTGATTTTCAATTCCTCCCCTATTCTCTTCTACGTAATCAAAAATCATTTTATAGAGTGTTTCTTGATCAAAATCTAAGCGAGATTTACCCTCTGATTTTAATTTTTTCTCAAATACAAATTGAGTCTCTATCCCCGCATGATCTGTCCCTGGAAGCCAAAGAGTTTTGTCGCCTAACATCCTGTGGTATCTAACTAGAATATCTTCGACTGTAAACATTGCATGACCAAAATGAAGTGCTCCATTAGCGTTTGGTGGGGGTAAAATTATGGAAAATGGCTTTCCATTAGGATTAATTTCTGGTTTAAAAAAACCTTTTTCTTCCCATGTTTTGTAATTTTTTTCTTCTGTAACTTTATGATCGTAAATTTTGTCCATTAAGCTATTTTAACATAGCCTCGAGGCTAACTCAATGCAGCTTCAATTAATTTATATCCTCTGGTTTTAACTGTTAAAATTTCAAATTTATTACTCTGATCCTTTAATTTTCCCCTAACTCTAGCCACTAATTTATCCACTGCCCAATCCGAAACGCCCAACTCCTCTTCTTCTGGCCAAACAACCTCTATTATGTCTTCTCTCTCGCAGAGTTTATCTTTATTTTCAAGCAAGAAATTAAAAAGAATATTTTCTTTTTTACTAAATTCCCTTGCGCTATCCTTAGTCTCTGTTTGTAGGGATTTAGCTAAAACAAATTCTTCAAAAAGAAGACTAAATATCTTATCATGGACTCCGCCAGTTACGATAAATCCTGTATCCCACAAGTATGCTCCCTCTCGTTTTTCCTCAGATAAAATATTTTCTTTTTTAGCAATTTTTATTAACACATCTTGTTCTTTTTTATCTAGTGTTTCCCACAACTCTTCTGATTGGAAACTAATTCTTTCATCATTTATTAAGCCTAAATACAAATCCTCTTTAGTTTTAATCTCGCCTCCTTTTTCATGAAGAAAGATTAAAGCAAGTTGCAAATACTGCGTATAACCATCAACTAAATCAAAAAAGTAATTTTCAAATTCAGATTTTAATTTAATACCTGATCTTTTTTTATATGCATCATAAATTACCTTAACATCGTCTCGCTTGGCTGGTTTTAAATACATGTTTCTAAAAAAGACTGACCAAGAAGTACTTGGAGCAAGCTGGGGAATTAACTTTTTTAACGATCTATAACTCGTGAATACAAAAGACACTTGTTGATTAAATGCTTTTATGCCTTCGAGGTTTGCGAAAAACTCTGAGGTAACAACATTTTTGATTCTGTCGAAGCGCAGAAAAAATAATGTAGTTGAATACCCCTGCTCTGTGATCAAAGACAAAGCAATTCTCACGCAATCAATTGTAAAGAAAAGATCTTGAAGCTGAATACTTTCCAGAAACATATTACCTATTCTCTTCTTCACCTTTATATCAATTGGTGATTTATCTACCAAATCAACTAACCTTTTTAGGGTTAGTGTCCAAAAAGGAATAATCTCTGTTTCAACCAAATCATTCAGATCAACTGCGATAAATAAGTGTTTTTTGTAATCTTTAATGTATGTTCCCGGAATATCAATGTTATTTATAAAAAATCTTAAAAAATTACTTATTCCAACTTTTCTCATCCCTACCAAGACAACACTGTGTCTGTTTTTTAAATGCTTTCCAAGCTCTATAGAATCCCCTTGCCTAAAGGTTAACGGATAACTTGTTTCAATAATTCCTTCAATCATATTGCTAATTGTAATTTTTTAGCCTTAATATAGCAATAGCCTCAAATGTCAGTTTAATGTCAGACAAAAATCTAACTTGAGTCAAGCTCATTTCCTATATTTGACGTATCATATTTAACATGGCAACACCAGAAAGACCAATTGAGGTAAGACATCTTTCTCCAAAAGGAGATAGATTAGTAAGAGCAGGAGCTATTCACTTAGCTATTGTTGGAGGAGAAGTAACTCCCATTGCAGGAGTTAGAATAAAAAACCTAAATACAGGTGAAATTAGAGAACCTTTAACCTCCGGTATTAAAGCTTAATCACTTTGCGATAATACGGCAATTTTGAGATAATTATGCCGTGAATAAACAACAAGCTCTTAAGATTTTTAATATTCTTAAAAAGCATTACCCCAATGCAGAAACCATACTTAAATTCTCAAATAATTTTGAGCTTCTTGTAAGTGTTATGCTCTCGGCACAAACTACAGATCTACAAGTAAATAAGGTTACTGCCCTTCTTTTCCCTAAATATCAAAAACAAAATCCTAAATGCTTAAAACATTATGATCAGCTTAAAAACCTAGATCTTTCAAAAAAAGAATTAATCGAGATAATTAACTTTGCAGAAGCAAACCTTGTTGAACTCGAAAATGATATTAAGTCAATTGGACTCTTCAAAACCAAAGCTAGAAATATTCAAGCAATGGCCAAACTGTTACTTAGAGATTTTAAGGGTTTAATTCCTAAAACAATAACGGAACTTACTAGCCTTCCAGGCGTAGGTCGAAAAACAGCAAATGTAGTTTTAGCAAATGCTTATGGTATTACTGAAGGAATTGCTGTTGATACTCATGTAAAAAAATTATCACTAAAATATGGACTTACCAAAAACACAAATCCCGATAAAATTGAAAAAGATTTAATGCATCTTTTCCCCAAAGAAAAATGGATAGAACTTACCTATCTTCTGATTGATCATGGAAGAAATCTAAAAAATTTAAAACAAGACTTTATTTCTTAGCAAGATTCAACACAAGCCTTTGGTCTGTTAAAACATCTTTAGACATGTATACCCTTGCCCCCTCAGTTTTAAACTTATCAGAAGCATTAACTAATCTAAATGTCCCAGGAAAACTTACTGACAAAACATAGGGAAAACTATCTATACCTGGTTGTTTATATAATTTTAAATCATAAATAAATTCAGGCCTTAGTACATTTATTTTCTCAGGCATATCGAAAGTTAACTCTATCTTTTTTAAAGAATTAGCTTCTACTGAATTTAAAAAGCCAAAAATCGTCTTTCCTTCTTCATTTTGCTGATCAACCTCAAATCCGACTGGGGGAATAAAATTTTTTGCCTCATATTTAATTGGGTTGGTAATCGCAGGAGTGATGCTTTGCACTGTATCATTAATCTTTAATCCCACTAATTTCGTTCCAGCAGGAGTGAGTAGTCTAAGATAGCTTTTATAAAAGCTTTTTTTACCTAAAGACGCTGGCGCATTGTTTTTAAAATTAATTTGAATTTTTTGAGCAACATGTCCTTTATCATCAATAACTACATTTTGCGAAACGCTCCTGCTAATATAATAGTTCACTTTATTTGCACCTAAATTTGCTTCATTAATTCCAAAATAATCATTAAAAATTGTGTCGCTTTTCTTACGTGTATCCAAAAGGGTTGATCCCCATCCATTTACAGAAAAAACAGATTGTAGGGCAACATTATTAAAAGCAAATAAAATATGCTTTTCAAATATTGAATCTGATAAAGATTTAATAAGAGATGTATACGCTAAGTTCTTGTCTTGATTAAGCTTTGTCTGAAGTGATTTATATAATGCATTTAAAAAATCTTTTTTCTGAGTAGACCCAGGGAAAAAGTTATCCTCTACATGTGCCGTAACAACCCTAAGTAAATTATCCGCACTTACTGTTTCATTGTAATCTAAAACTTTAACTGGACCAGTAGCACTTAAAATACTTTTTACAAACGATAAGTCTACTGCCATTACCCCATCCACAGCTTGATTCATTTCAGAATTAAGAAACACAGCACTTGCAGCAGCACTTTTTGAAAAATCAATATCAAAGTTACTGTCTCTTAAGTACCAATTAACTGAGGGCAAATACCTTCTAACTGCAAATGGTGGCTCAACATGTGTTTTTAATTGCCCGTCCGCATCGTATACATCATAAATTTTAAACTCCTTAACTTTTCCGCTATCTAGTTTTAATATTCCATATGAGCCTATAAATCCTCCGGTTGGTCTCAATTCCATGTTGTTCTGCAAAAGCACCATGTAGGTTTTGGGCTTATTAAAACCTAGTATCTCTGGCCACAAGTCAACGGTTGTCGAACCAAGTTTTATTATTCCACCCAACTTTTCATCAATAGACTTTGGTATATTCCCATTCTCTTTTTGTTTTTGATAAGTGATTAATGAGATTTTTAAATTTTGTAAGAGTTCTAGAAATTCTTCTTTATCATTTGCGCTTTTAGTAAACAAAGACTTCAACTTATCAACTCCTGACAAAAGCGAAGCAGCAGAATTTGAAAGCTCAATTCCCTGATCCAGCTTGTCTGACACTTGCTCCACTTCAGACTCCTTCCCTATAATCCTTGCCTCTTTTATTAAAAGCGTTGTTGAAAGCTTGGCATAGCTCAAAAATTGACTAGCCATAACAGCATCGTTTTTTGCATAATTTAACTTTTGATATTGAATATTTGTTTTTAGATTTTGCAAACTATATAACCCAAGTGCGGAAAAAAGTGCAGTAGACAACAACGGAATTAAAATAAAAAAACCCATGATAAGTATTGTTGCTGAAAATAAATACTTTAATTTAAAATCATACACAACCCCCTTTTGCTCCCTCACTCTCCTAATTTCAGTTATTACATTTGATGACAAATCTAATTTTTTAATTTTACTTGCTAAATCATATTCATCTCCAAACAGATATTCTCCTTCTGGCAATATATTTTTACTTATTTTTATTTTTTTTGCCTTTATAAAATCTATTTTTATATCGGGATTTTGCTTTTGAAATATATGCGCTAAGGTTAATAATGTGGGCCGATTTTTTGGCATCAACCAATAATAATTATTACTATCATTTTCTACGAATCCTATCTGCAAAATACCATCTACAGCATCGTCAATAAAAACAGGTTCCGTTTGCCTTGTCCCGTCTCCCTCTACCTCTATTTGTCGATTGGTTTTTATTTGCTTAATAAATTTATTTATATCCGTAGTAGAATCAAAAAGAATATCTTTGCTAAAAATGTCCCCTACTACAATTAGTTTTGCATTTTTGTAAAATGAAATATACTTTCTAACAAATTTTTCGTCTATACAATACTTATTTGTAACTAATATCAAACGCGAGGCATCATGCTCGGCCTTATCCAAAAAAGAGCCAATAAAACTATTGGAAATTTTGCCATACTCGTCAATTACAAAGATATGGGAATAAGAATTATCAGGAATTGTAGGAACAGACTTTATAAAAGGTACGTGGACAACATTATCCAGATCAATTTTTTTAGAACTAACAAAAATTACTAAAGCCTGTTTATTTAGAAGTAATGCTAATTTTTCTCCCAATTCCCCAACCTTATCTACTATTAAAATTGGCAAATCTTGTTTTTTTGATAAAAAAGTACTGGCAGAAATACTCACATAAATATTGTAATTTTTCTAAATTACATTGTCCAGCGCGAGGTTAACAAGACGATCAGCTTTTTTGTTATTTTCCCTTGGCACATGCGCATAATTGACTTTTAAGCCAAGTTCTTTTTCCTTTGCTTTTATTTGTAATAATATTTCCCTTAATTTCAAATTTTTAACTCTATATAATCCGATAAGCTGAGAATACGCTAACTGTGAATCCATAAAAAAATAAATTTCAGCTCCAGGACCCAGATTTACTACGTTACTCAAAAGCCAGTCAAAAGCTTCAAGTATCGCTGAGTACTCAGCGATATTATTGGTGGTTATTCCAAGCCTCTTACCGATTCCAGCAAGCGTTTTTCCAGATTCGTCCTCAATATGAACTCCCAAAGCGCTTGGACCTGGATTTCCGCGTGATCCCCCATCCGTATAAATATAAACTTTATTCATTAAAATATTTTCTTTCCTGTATCAATTTAATAAAAAGCAAACTCAAGACTATTCCCTCTGACAACACTGTAATTATAGCTGATCCCATGTAGGAAAATACAGGGATATAGATAATATTTAAAACTATATTCACGATCAAAGATAGACCGTAAATATATAACAAATATTTTTGTTTTTCCAAAGCAATTAATACCCACTGCAAAAAACTGGATAAGAAAAAAAGCGGCAAAGATAAAAGTAAAACCTTAAACGGAAGTGAACTTTCCAAAAACTCTGGCTTAATTAAACTAAACAACGGAGTCGCAAACCAGAATGGAACTATTAATAGCATTGAGGACAATAAAAATACAAACATATATTTCTTGACAAAATTCATAAACATAAGTTTGTTACTCCTGTAGGCTAACAAATGAGGATAAATCGAATTGGATAAAAACAATGGAATAGCAATTAAAAAATCAAAAAACTTATACGCCAGGCCATAAACCCCCACCGCACTCGAATCAGACAACACTGACAATAAAACCGTATCAATTCTAAAATAAATAAAATTAAAAACCAACATTAATCCAAGTGGTATGGCGGAAAAAATTTCCTGCTTGTATGCTTTTATATTTAAAGTTATTTTTAGTTTTTCTTCTTTTATGAACAGGAAGAATAATAAGCTACTGATTATTCCTCCGAATAAAAATGCAATGAAAACGTAAAAAAGAGAAAAATTTAAGAATGCAAATGTGAAAACTAGTATTAGATTAACCAATGCTCCCCCTACTACTCCTAGAAGATAATGGAGATAACTAAGTTTCTTTTGAAAGTAATACCCCGCGCTATACAAAACACTTTGTGCAAAAAAAGAAAACGAATATATAAAGATGGCCATCTTTAATGTTAATGAAAATCCCTTACCCAACTCACCATCATAGGGTAAAAATAAAACAGAAAGATTACAAATCAAAAACAAGACAAGTGCAAAAATTAACCTTACTGACAAAATATCCTTAAACTGTTTCGCATTGTCTTTTAAAAAGACTGCATTCAAACCGAAGTCTACAAACAAATAAAAAACAGATACAAAGGCTGTGACCTTTGTAAAGTCTCCATAACCTAATACGCCAAACTCTCTTGCTATAATTAGAGTTATTAAAAATCCTACAAATGAGGTTATTAGTCTTGCAAGTGCCTGATAGAAAGTGTTAGTAAATATAAGCCTATGCATGCTTTTATAATAACAGATTATCCTTCGTCTGACATTATGATCGCAACTGCTAACACAAAGAGGAGTTGTCCTTGTTGAAGAGTTAATAAATAGTGATCAAAACTGCCTAATACAATAAGTGAAATAATGAGCATTAGAAAGTAAATATTTTTAGCATTACTAATCACTTTTTTAAAAAGAAAAATAAAAGCTGCAAATCCAACAATACCTGTTTCAGCTAAAATTAAAAGAAAAATATTATGAACCGGCTGCAATTGTCCGGGAGACAAAAAAGCTTTCCCTAAGTTAGGAATAAAATTTCCCAGACCTACTCCAAACACTGGGCTTTTAAAAAACATCTCAAGCGCTTCTTTTACAAAAAGGGTTCTTTGCAATATTGATTCATCAGTTAACCTGATGCCTAAAAATCTTTGAATAAATAAATTATTATTTTCAAAAATAAAATAAACAAGAGCTAGAGAAAGCCCGGCCATTAAGGCATAAATCAAATACCTAGGATTTGATTTACCTTTCTTATATTTTTCGAAAATCGTAATGCAAAAGAATATCGCAATACTGATTAGAAAAACCAATATACCCACACGCGATAAGGAGACAAAGATTCCTATGGCGGCAAATAAAATAACTATAATATTTATCTTCTTAACTGAGCGCTGTAAGAAAAACAAATAAAACACAACAACTATGTTTAAATATCCTGCCAAAACATTGGGGTGGGAAAATGTTGCATAGGGCCTGAGGACTAATGCTCCATTTATCGATGCGTTTGCGACTCCCGGCGTCTGACCATTAAAAACTCTTTCTCCTAATATATAAAATATGCCTTGAAAAGATCCTTGATTTAAATACTGAAAAATTGCAAGTAAAGACTCAGATACAACCCCCACACCAAAGCATGTTGCCAAAACCCGCTTACTTAAACTCTTGAAATTAATTACCGCAAAAAAACCTAAGTAACTAAATTCGATGAATTTTATTAAAATATATAATCCAGCCTGATAATTTATTGACGCAAAAACTCCAACTAGTAAAAATAGCAAAAGAAGTAAATATAAAAACAAATTTTTTTTATATTTATTAAGGAGTATGTGCAGAATATTTTTAAAGCTGAAAAGAAAAATTCCTAAAATTAAAATGTCGGTAAAATAAAAAGTAGGGGAGAGATAATCGATTCTTAATCCTTTTACAAAAGAGAAGTCCATAAAAAAATGCTTGCCAAATTGTGTTGGTAAAAAAAGAACTAAGAGGTAAAAAAGAAGTCGAGAAACCTTATCTTGGTCTAATAACCAAAACCCTGTCTCTACCTTCGCCGTTAGATTCTGAAACAACTTCTTTATCATCAACTAGTAACATATGTATAACTCTTCTCTCCCAAGCTTTCAAGTCAGAAAGCACAACCTCTCTTTGTTGAGAAATTGCTTTTTCCTTAGAAGATGCAGCAAGATTATTTAGCCAATCTTCACGATTCTTTTTATAGTCTCCAACCTCAATTGACACTCTCTTAAAAACACCGTTGCTTTTAGCAAGCATAAGAGAAAGCACAAGCTGCAAAGCCTCTAGGGTTTCCCCATGATATCCAATAATCATTCCACTATCTTCTGTTTCTAATACCAAGCTAATTTCTTCCTCGGTCTCAGAAAGATCAAAATTAGTATCGATTCCTAAGTTAACAAAAAATTCTTTTATTTGTTTTTCCATTTTTTAATCCAATCCTCAAGGCCACCTAGCCCTGAAATTTTGTATTGCTGTATGATACCAAAAATCGTGAAAGTATTCCAGTATAAAGATAAACCGATAGGGAAGTTATAAGACAAGAATCCAATCATTACAGGGAAAATATAAAGAGACTGTGTTTGGAATGCAGTTGCAAAATCATCTGGCTTTTTCTTCTCTTTGGGATCTTTCTTAACACCTGCTGGCATCATCATCTTTGACTGAATAAACTGGAAAACGCCTGTTAAGATTGGTATTAACAAAGCAACTCCTCCTAGTTGAGCAGGTGTCCCAGCCAAAGAAAGTCCAAAAAAATTAGTGTCCCATGGTTTTGTTAATCTGAGAGAGTCTGAATAAAGAACATGATTAATTTGTGTTGTTGAATATTTAACTATATCCTGCAAAACACCATACAAAGCCCAAATTAATGGTAGCTGCAAAAGAATAGGTAAACAGCCTGCGGCTGGATTTATTCCAAATTCTTTATAAAGCTTCATTGTTTCTGCTTGCAATGTTTTTGCATCGCCCTTATGTTTTTCTTTTAACTTGGCAATATGAGGGGCAACTTCCTGCATTTTTTTAGATGCTTTTAATTGAGATGCTGTAAGAGGATATAAAACAATTCTAATAAAAATTGTTAAAACTATTATTGAAAAACCAAGTGCAAAGGGAACATGTAGGAAAAAGAGGGCGTGATAAATTAATACCAAGATATTTAGTATTGGGTGAGATAAAAATAAAAAATTTGATATGGTTGCTTCTGTCATACTGCTTTATTATAAAATGGCTGGCATTTTAATAATCTTATTAACGAAAGGTACCCGCCATAGATTATACCTTTTTCTTGAATTTTTTGCTTTGCGTATTCTGAGCAGGTGGGCGAGAACCTACAGATCTCATTTTGTCCAAAGACTTGCTTTAACAAATTTGAAAAAAGCGCCTGATATATGTTTATTAAAAAAACTGCAATTTTTTTCATTTCAAAAGCTTTAATTTTATAAATCCTTCTTCCAAAATTTTGTCAAGCTCCTGTTCCTTTTCCAGAATCTGGGCCCTTGCGACTATTACCACTTTGGATCCTTGATTAAAATTAGGCAGCATCTCTTCGACAAATCTTGCCATTTTCCTTTTAAGCCTATTTCTAACCACCGCTCTTTTATCTATCTTTTTAGAAATAATAAAACCAAACTTTGAATCTCCTGTTGCTTGGGTAGAGCTAATAGTCAAAAAAGGGGAGCTATATATTCTTGCTCCCGCTTCCTTTTTAAAACTTACAAGACGACTAGATTTTTTTAACATTTATTAAACCGTTAAGCTTAGTCTGCCTTTTTTCCTTCGATTTTTTAAGGTTTTTCTTCCGTCATTAGACTTGGATCTTTTTAAGAATCCGTGTGTTCTTGCTCTTTTGCCTTTTTTAAGAGTTCTAAATTTTTCCATTAAAGGTAATTATAGCAAAAACTGCTTAAATATTAAAGGTATTTTAAAAACGATCTAGTTTTATCTACTTATTCATCTTGACAAAAAGTTATCCACATTATTAAACTGCCACTACTATGGATCTTAACCAAATTTGGAAAACTGTGCTCTCAGAAATCGAAATTGAAATTTCAAAAGCCAATTTTTTAACACTTTTTAAATCAACCTCGCTTTTATCTCTTGATGACAACGTCGCAACAGTTGCGGCGCCATCCGTGATGATTATTGATCTTTTACAGAGAAAGTTCTATGGAATAATTAAAGCCTCGCTCGATAAACACACGGGAAAAGATGTAAAAATTACCTTTGTTCCTAAAGCTGCTGTGAACATTATCAAAACAGAGGAGGGGACAGACACTTTGTTCTCTACGCAATCGGCTGATAAACCAAAACAAACAGTTGGTCATCTCCCTAGAGTCAGAGCGGATTATACTTTTGAAAACATGGCCGTTTCTTCAAGCAACCAACTCGCTTTTGTTTCAGCCACAACCGTTGCTAAAAACCCCGGAACAACCTATAACCCTCTTTTTATCTACGGCCCTGTAGGAGTAGGAAAAACTCATTTAATGCATGCCATTGCAAACGAGGTTTATGTCAATAACCCACAAAGTAAAATCGCATATATTACCAGCGAGGAATTTACGAATGACGTAGTAGAGGCAATCAGGGGCAACAGCACAGCAAGCATGAAAAGAAGATTTAGAGAACTTGATCTTTTAATCATCGATGATATTCAATTTGTCGCAGGCAAAGAAAGGGTTCAAGAGGAGCTTTTCCACACTTTCAACGCCCTGGTCGATCAAGGTGCACAAATCGTTTTATCCTCAGACAGACCACCTTCGGAGATAAAACAGGTAGAAAAAAGGCTTTTATCCAGATTCTCAGGGGGACTTACTGTTGATGTTGAATCCCCAGATTTTGAACTAAGAACCGCAATCCTTTTAATAAAAGCAAAAAAATATGGCGTTGGACTATCCATTGAACTAGCCAAGTTAATTGCGCAAAAATCTCAAGACGCCCGAGGAATTGAGGGACTCTTATTAAGAATAATGACACAGGCTCAAGCTGAGGGAGAGAACAATATTACAGAAAATGCTGTTTACTCTGTACTCGCCATCTCAAAAGAAGAAAAGCCTGCTAATCAGCATCCCGATGAAATCATTGAGGGCGTTTGCTCCTTCTACAATGTCAAATTAACTCAAATAAAAAGCGCCAAAAGAGACGCTTTCCTTGTAAGACCTAGGCAGGTGGCAATGTTTCTATTAAAGAAAAAGCTTAACCTAACCTTCGTTGAAATTGGCAACCTTTTGGGCGGCAGAGATCATACCACGGTTATGCACGGTGTGGAAAAAGTGGAAAAAATGTTGGAAAGTGCACAAATCTCGGAGGATATCTTGGGGATTGCTAATCTACCAATGGGGAAAACTGTAAATTAAAAGCAGCATGGGTTTATCAACAATTTGTCCACATTTTTATCCACTCCTTTTCAACAAAAATTTAGGCACGGCTCCTTGCTTTTTTCCACTTTTCCATATACACTACAACAACTACAAAAATATATTATGTTAGTTTCCGTTCTTTCTGAAAACCTTTCCAAAAAAATTTCTTTTTTAAACCATGCAATCTCTTCCAGAGCTCAACTCCCTATACTCTCTAATTTTCTAATTGAGGCAAAAGACAATAAATTGGTACTTAGTGCAACCGATCTAGAGATAGGAATAATCGTAAGTTTTGCGGCAAATGTTGAGAAAGAGGGAAGCGCTGTTATTCCAGCGAGGAACTTCTTGGATTTAGTCACAAATATTGGAAATAAAAAAATTACTTTAGAATTAATAGACGGTGTGGTTAAGTTAAAAGGGGATAAGGTTAAGGCATCTTTTCCAACCGTTCCTGCAGAAGACTTCCCAAAGATATATGAATCTAAGGGTAGCCATTTTCTAAAACTTAGCAAAAAAGACATTGAGACATTCTTTCTAAGAACAGCTTTTTCAGTTTCTGTTGATTCTTCAAGGGTTTCTTTAACAGGGCTTTTGCTGGAAGCTCAGAAGGAGGGTTTAGTCTTGGTGTCGACTGATCAGTATAGGTTGTCTATGCAAAAAACACCGTTAACGGCTAAGGAAGAGCTTGAGAAGCCTATTATAGTTCCGGGTAGAGTAATAAAAGAAGTCATGTCAATGAAAGATGATGGAGATGTTGATTTTTATATAGCTAAAGACAGTAATCAGATAACTGTTTCCCAAGAAGACGTAATTTTAGTTGGTAGAATAATTGATGAAGATTTCCCTCCATACGGGAAAATAATTCCGGCAGAACTGGCAACAAAAACAGAGTTTAATAGAGAAGAGCTTTTAAATGCGGTTAAGATCTGTTCTGTTTTCGCAAGAGAGACGGCAAATGTAGTAAAGATGTCATTAGAAAAAGATAAAATTATTGTTTCAGCAAACACTCCGGCAGCAGGGGAAGATAGCGTAGAGGTTGATGCTAAAACAACCGGAGAAGCTAACGAAATTGCTTTTAACGCCAAATATTTGATTGACGTATTGTCTGTTCTAGTTGAGGACGATTTAACCTTCGAGATGAACGGTCCATTGAATTCAGGAGTTTTTCGAATCGTAAAAGATACTACTTATCTTCATTTAATAATGCCTATTAAGATTCAAGAATAGTTATTTTGAAGAGATTGATAGGTTTTGCAAGTCTTCTTTTGTTAGATCAAGAGGCTTTAAGAAGGTTTCAAGGTCGCCATCTGCTTGCTGAGGATTGCTAGCATCAAGAGTAAGGTTAAAACTGTCTGTTTCATATTCATAACTTAGCTCAAAAAATACCCCTTTATGCGGCAATTTTAGCAGAAGACTTCCCAGGTTTCTTTCTTTTTTTGTTTCTTCTACTTCTTGGTTGGTAAAGTCAACAGAGCTATTTTGATTTGGGACGCTGTTAGGGTTTGTTTGAATCTCTACGCTGGTTGGGGTAGGGAGCGAGGGGTTTTTTGACAAAATAGGATTATTTGACTGCGAGTTAAAGAATATTAATATCATTAATATTAAATAGACAATTACAATAGTCGAAGCGATAATTAAGAATTTTTTGTTAATATTTATCATTTTAATTTAACTGGAACTAAAGACATAAACGTGGTTCCTTTTCTATTCAAAGCAGGGATTGTTGTGGAGAATTTCCAGCCATTGCCTTGCTCATAGCAATCGCTTGGGGAAGCAGTAATGATTTTGTCTGTTGCTGGATCAGCGTCTACTATAACAAAGGTGTGAGCGCAAGAATTGCAACCAATCCAGTTCTTGGTAGAGGCAAGTATATACCAGCCCGCATTCGTAAAGCTACGAATCTGCATAATATCGGTGTGGGTTAAGGGTTTACCATCAACGGTATATTCACCCATGATATCCATTTGAGCTCTTTTGAGACCAACCGAGGAGAGAAAGCTTGGTTCAGTCATTTTTCGAGGACTAGATCCAACGCAGTCAATCCCCCCAGTACAGCTGCGGTTTCCCGGAAACCAAGCGATGCCCTTTTCTTCAAAAAGCCTAGATACAGTAACCGGGTTAGCTATGTTTGCATCAGATTGCTTTGCTTTTAGGCCATATGTCGCAAGAACCATAGCTACGCTTGATGGTCCACAACCAGAGCTTGCTATTGTGCCCGAATCGTATTTATTTGAATAATTAGACTGACAGTAAAATTTGAAATCTCCGTCTGCGTTTCCGCCAGAGCCGATGATAATTTCAAGGTCGGAAGATTGTGCAAAAACACGTTGAATAAGAAAAGCAGAGGAAAGGATTACTCCAACCAGGAATAGTATGGTAAAGACAGCAATTTTGTTTTTCATATTATCTGCCACTAATGGCTGGACAGCTATTATTACAATTATATCTTATATAGCTGCAGCTTGAAGCTTTATTGTTTTTTTCGCAAGTCCTTTGCTTCTCCCAGAGTTTTGCACATACGGGTTGGTCTTTGTATTTTTTAGTTCCGCACATGCATCTTGCGGTTCCCCAGTATTCAAAACTGTTGTCTTGTTGCTTGTTGGTCCAGATTGCATTTTGAATTTGTCTTTGCCATGTAACATCTCCTCTGTAGGAAAGCTTCTTCCAAGGCTGACCAGGGGGATTATTGCTGCACATTTGAAATCTTCCCCAAGTTCCTAGCGCAGCGCAGTTTCCGCTGGAATTATGATTTCCGGCATCATGTCCATTTGGACTACCAGATTCGCAGTCTGCAAGATCAGACCAAAAGTCAACCATGGAGTCAGTAATTGGCTTATTTAAAGTATCTGCTATTACTTGCTTAAATTTTTTTTCTGTGTAGGTGCATTCAGGGTCGCCAAAATTTGCTGGTTTAAGTTGCTCTTTGAAAGGCGAAAGCTTGGTGTCTACCTCAATGATGTTCATTATTCCACCATACTTATTGCAGGTCTTATCTGAAGGAGGGCTATCCATACCAGAGTACAGATCTCCTTCGGTGGTATCTATGTCATCGGTTGCCGTTACATCACCAAACCCACTTAACTTAAGAGAGACAGTTGTTGTTCCGTTCTTAACGCCAGGAGCAATTTTGTCAGAAATTGAGATTAAATAACTGTTGCCTGGACCCTTTTGTAGGGTACTTAGTTTCCAGCCATATCTAAATTGATTTTTAGCGCTAATTATTCCTCCAGAAGAAAGACTGTCGTATGCGGGATTTGTGCTATTTTTAGTTAAACTACTAAAGAACGCGGTGTTAATCGTGATATATACCCAGGCTTTATTTGGATCTACCTTTATTTTACTTTTATCAGCAAACACAAAGGCATACACGGTTATGTTTAAATTTCCTGTTTTGTTGTCTAGTACAGGGCAGTTCGTTCGAGAAGAGCTGCTGCAGCTAAGATATGCGTATCCACCATTGAAGGTGAGTATTTTGGGTAGATTGGACGGAGGATTGTTTTGCGAGGATTCTGTTGTTTGTTGGGTAGTGCCTAATCCTCCTCCGCCGCCAAGTATGCTTAATAGCAGGGTGGTTACAAATAGAGCTACAAATACCCCTATTACTCCCCAAACCGCTGGAGAAAGTCCTGAGACAAGCGATTGAACGGTCTGTGCAGTAGAGTAAGCTCTTTGAGTGCTTTTAACAAATCTCCAGGCATTTCGTGCTTGTTTGGCTCTGTTGAGATTTTGTTCTAAAAACGATTTGTCATTTTGATTAGAGCCTTTATCTTCCTGAGCGTTTATTTTTATCTCATCGTCTTGCATTGTTAAGCCTCCTTATTTTTCAGTATTTCTTGCGGGTTTGACGTAATCATTTCATGCTCAAAAGGAGCTGCTACGATTTGTATGGCTACATGATTTTGTCCTGCGAAAAACAACCCTTCTCCAATATTGGCAGAGAGAAGTAGTTCTTTTTCACCTTGAGTTAAGTAAAACACGTCTGAAACTAGGTCAATTTCTGATGGACTTTGCTTTAAAATCATTTGGATAGAAGAGTTAGACAAAACAGCCTTTCCATAGTCTGTGGAAAGGAAGTCCTGAACGTCCTGTGTGGCAGTAGTAAGCCCCAGGTAGTACTTTCTCGATCTTTTGGCAATAGAATACACAAATGAGGCAGAGTCTTCATATTTCATCATGTACCAGGCCTCATCTAGTATTAATAACCTTTTTTTTAGATCTTTTCTAACCTTTGTCCAAACAAAGTCTAAGATTATATGCATCGCAATTGGCCTTAACTCCTCTTCTAGTCCGCGCAGGTTAAAAACGGTGAAGGGGTTAGAGATGTCAAAGTTTGACTGTTGGTTAAAAATCCCGGACAAAGAACCCTTGATAAATTTTTCAAGCATTAGGGCGAGTTCTTTGGCTTTTTCTTCTTCCATCCCAAGCAAGACTTTGTATAGATCCTCCATGATTGGCGGCGTCCTCTTTTGGGTGGATGGTTCAACCGTAATGCCTTTTTGCCTATATGTTTCAACAAGCGCTCTATCTAGTATTGCATCGTGGGCTGGGTCTAGTTTGCCTAGAACTATTTTTAATAATCCATGGAGACTAAGTATTTTGAGCCCCAGTTCGTTTTCGCCCTCTTCGTAGAGACCGGTTAAATCAAAGGGGTTAATTTTAATAGCCGATGAGGCATTAAAGCTAACTTGTTCTCCGCCTAGGGTCTGAGCTAATTTTTCATACTCTCCTTCGGGATCGATGATTATGACTTCTGTTCCAAAGATAAACTGGCGCATTGCTTCAAGTTTAATTAAGTAAGATTTTCCGGATCCAGATTTGCCGAGAACAACCTCGTTGGCATTTTCTAGGCTAAATCTGTCAAAGATAATTAAGGATCCGTTTTGTTGATTTATTCCATACATTATTCCTCTATCTTGAGTAAGGGTTGCAGATGTAAAAGGAAAAGTAGACGCAAGTGAGGTCGTGTCCATATTGTGGGTAATCAATAGTTTATCTGATGCAATTGGAATTGAAGACTTAAACCCATCCTCCATTTGTAACGTGGCAGTTTTGGATAAAAGGAGGAGGGAGCTAAGCGTTGAATTTAGATTTTTTGACGCTTCGTGTAGTTCCTCTAATGAATCAGATGCAAGGGATACGTATAGGCTAACCTGGAAAAATCTTTCCATCCCTTTTGCTAATTCTTCTTGTACGCTAAGCGCGTCTTCCAACGATGCTTGAACAGTAGGGTTTGTCTCTAATCCTTCTTCCTCGTCGGAGGCAAGGGTCGCTTCCATTTCAGCAATTTTTCTTCTTAAATCAGATAAAACATCTGGCGTCGAGGAGGGGTAGATGAACATAGAGACGTTCATTGAATGATCAAAGTTTATTAGTGGTGCAAGCCAGTTTGGATTAACATACCTTGGGTAGCCTGCTATAAACAAAGTTTTGTGAACCTTTTCTCCTACTCGAATATTGTTGAAATCAACCTCAACAGATGAAGGGGCAATAATATCTGGGATTGAGTTTGTCCCTCTTTGTAGCGCTTGGAGTCGAGGATCTGTTACGACCTGATTTGTTTCTTTATTTTGCTTTTTTTTGCCAAACATTATTTTACCTCCTTTCCTTTTACAATCGCCTTACCCTCTGTTTCATGTTTGGGGGTAAGGGACATCTCATTGAAAATGTCATAATAGAGCTTTATTAGCTTATTTCGATCTAATATTTCCGATTTTAAGCCAATTCGTCCAAGTTGATTTCGAACGGTTTCTGCTTTAGATCTTAAAACAGGCCCTGCTTGTTTGGAAAACTCTTCTAGAGCGCTAAGTCCAGCTACTTGCTTTGCTCCAAACACGCCTTTTTCTAAAGAAGAATAGGGAACAACAATATAAAAGTTCTTGTCTAGTACGGAATTAACCTTAATTAGTTCTGCGACAAAATTTCTATACATCTGAATATGCTGAGAGAAGTTAGGGTTAAGTGTTTTTCTGGCCTCTTCGGTTAGCGCGTCCAGATAGCTTGAGATATTTAAAAGCTTGCTTCTTACAACTATTTGAATAGAAAAAGAAAGAGAGTTTAACAGAGCTGAGTATGCATAGATTTTGGCATTTTGTTCTTGTTCCGATAGTAAATCGAAGTTAGTTGCTTCTACTTTTATTACCATGCAGGCGTTTCCGCCTGGAAGCACAACTACGTCATCAAATATATCTTGAATCTCAATAAATTTTTGGGTTGAGTTTGGTTTTATGCTTGCTTTGCCCATTAGTTAAAAAGAGACCTCCTTAGCTCTTCTCTTTGATCGGTAGAGATAACCTCAATAGGCATAATTACTTCTCCTTTGGTTTCAAATGCAACAGAGTCAAATCGATTTTGTCCTTTTGGATCCTCAAAACTAATGGTATATTTCCCATTGTTAAGAGCTGTGGCTGAGGCAAAATGTCCTAGGGCATTAGTTTTAAAAGCTCTTACAGCGTTTCCTTCTTCATCTTTAACCTCGACTAAAACATTAGCTAAGGGGTTTCCCCTAGGATCTTTAATGATTCCCGTAAGTAAGTTGGGGAATTCAGGGACACTTGGAAGTCCTACACTTTGGCTCATTGAATGAGGAATACTTCTTACAAATTTAGTCTCTTTTGCAGGAGCAGTCGTAGCAGTAGAAGGAGTAAAAACAGGCGAGCTTGAGCTATTCATATTTTTTTGAATCTCAATTAGTTTTTTCTCTAATTCTTCTTTTTGAGTTAGCATCTCATTCATTTGTTTTTGCAATTCCAAGACCTTTTGATGTGCGTCTAAAAGAGCTTGGGGATCAGCTTGGGCCTGTTTTTGTTCATTTACCTTTGCTTGAGCAAGCTCTTTTTCGAGTAAAGCAGCTGTTTTAATTAATTCTTGGTTTTCTTCTGGCGCTTTAATTTTCTCTGGAGCTTGGGAAGAAGGCATTGGTTGGGCCACGGGTTGTCCTTGCCTAGCGTAGTAGTGCGAGGGAATACTGTTGGGAACGTTAATGTTGGAAGTTTGAGCTGAATATGCATTTAGATTTTGAAAAAATACAGATTCTTTTTGATCTAGTTTATTTTTTGGCTTATTTTTTATAAAGTTTTTAAACTGTTGGCTAGCTAGGGCATTTGGGTCTTCTTGTTTTGCCCATAGGCTTGCTCCCTGTTTTTGATATATATATTGAGTTGGGCTAAACACGGCTTTAAAAAAATGGGCAATCATTAAGTCTAAAGGCCGCCCAGATACTTGTAAAAAGGCAAAGCCTGCGCCAATTGCTCCAAAAGCTATAGCTAAAGGAGCCTTGATAACAAAAGGCAAGGGCAAGATGTATGTAATCCAACCAATAATAGCCCCAGCTGCAATATAGGCAAACTGCTTTACCGTCATGTCTCCAATTAGCTTGAATTGAAAACCTGTAATGTCTTGTGGAATAGGATGATTTTCCATAATAAATACCTCTATTTCTAGTATTTACCGTGAAAAATATCATTTCAAGGTTATCAAAATATAACAAACCTCAAATTAAGTGGATCTACTTTTGCGTGAAAACTATTTAAAGGAAAAATTATCTAAACCAGAAACTCCAGTTATGCGACCAATTAAATTGACGATAGCAAAAGAAGCAAAAATTAAAATCAGCCCAAGTAGAGAGTAGAGGAAGGTTTTTCTTGCAGAGTCAATGGATTTTGAATCTCCTCCTGAATTGATAAATTTAATTCCTGAATAAATTATCATAAATAGAGCAATAGTTCCTGCGCCAGCAAGTAGCCAATTTACAGCTAGGGCTATTAAATCAGGAATACAAGTAAGGTTGGGGATACCATGTCCTCTGCCTGCCATTTGAGTGCAAGACCAATCCATCTTAAACATAATAAATATACAATATCATTCCTAAGTAGTTTTAACAATAGATTTTAACGGCCGATTGATGGAAGGACAAAGAAGTTTGCTGTTTGTCCAGGAATAAAGAATCCAAGTAAGATATTCAATATAAAGTAGGATAAGAATATTATGACTAAGCCAATTACGGCTGCAATAATATGCTCTCTCGCTGCTCCAACTGCAGATTTGTCTCCACCTGAGGTTAACCATTTAAATCCACCCCAGATTAGGTAGAAAAGAGCAACAATTATTGAGATAACAAAGATAAAAGAAATGATTGCTGGAATAGCATTACTAACGGAGAATCCACATAAAGGATTAAATTGCCCAGCTGGGCAAAGCTCAACTCTGGTTGCTCCTGCTGGAACAGTTGGGGTAGGGGTAGCCGCCATTGCTACGTTAGCTAATAATAAATATGCTGGCGTTAGGACTGAGGTAGATAATAATTTTTTCATGTATATATTTAGACTAAACAGTTTTTAAATAATTGTCAAGAGTCTATTTACAGCTATATGCAATAGCTCCGCCGGTAACGTTAGATGCTTGACATGTTTGTCCTGCGTTACAGCATTTTGGTCCACAAGCAAACTTTGACCCTGTACATGTTGCACCGCTTGTTGTGCTATTCGTTATTGAGGGTATGGTAAAGTTGCTCAAACTAAAGCCTGGGATAAAGAAGTTTATTACAATATTTAGGATTAAATAAGATAAAAAGATAACAATAAGGCCAATGATTGATGCAATAATATGCTCTCTCGCTGCTCCAACTGCAGATTTGTCTCCACCTGAGGTTAACCATTTAAATCCTCCCCAGATTAAATAAAGCAGGGCAACAATTGTTGAGAGAACGAAGATAAAGTTTATAAAACTAGCTATAAGTTTCGCAGGGTCTCCCGCTGCATTACAGATTACACCAAAGCTTCCAGTTGGGCATAATGTGCTAGCTGCAAAAACAGGAGAGGTTAATCCAAAAAAGCTGAAGGAAAAGATAAGGCCTGTGAGTAGTTTTTTCACCTTAAATAAATCTTAGGCACAATTTACTGGTTTGTCAAGTCCTAGGGTAGTTTTAGTAAGTTTACCCCAAAATAGACGCCTAAAATATTTAGTATAAAGTAGGAAATAAAAACAATTACTAATCCTACAATCGTAAATCCGATTCTTTGTCTTGCCTGTTGAACTTTTTGCTTGTCTCCAGCGGAGGTCATCCATTGCCAGCCTGAGTAAATTAATATTATTAATCCAAAAACAATAGCAAAGAGCGTGATAAATGCAAGGCCTGTTTTAATTGCCTTAATTAAAGTATCAAGTCCTCCCGTCGGCATACCACTTACACTTTGAACCTTTATTGGTTGCTTATCTGGGCCCATTATTGAGAGCGCAATTAGTTTCATGTTATTTTCCAAATCCAGGCAATCTTAGTATGTCATATCCAATAGTTTGTAATATCACTAAGGAAAAGATTGTAAAAAGAAGACCGATAATGGCAGCGGTTAGTTGGTCTTTCGCTCCTTGTATTTTTTCAGGATTTCCCTGCGAAACCATGAGTCTGTAGCCTGAAAAAATAATTAAAATAGTGGCAATTCCGCCAATGACGCCAAATAAAATTCCCATTAAAGTTTTTATAAACTCTCCAGGTCCACCTGTAAAGTTTATTTTTATGCCTAGGCCTGTTTGTATTTGGCAATTCTTATTTTTTACCTGATCTTCGCTACAAATGGGGGTAGGCGTGTTGTATCTGTATTTTGGACTTTCAAATGTAATTGCGGATTTAACAACAGAGCACTTTTCCTGTCTATCGTTAGCGCATCTGCATTCGTAGTTGCTGCATACGCTGGTGGATTTTCCGCAGGTACCGGAGGTTATGCATCCTTTTAGACATTTTCCTGATATGCAGGCATCTCCTAATGATCCTCCCGTTTGGCAGTAGTAGCCAGAAGCGCAATTTCCTCTAGGCTTAGAGTTGCCTGCTCCGTTTTGACTGCACATGTTGTAGTCTTCGGAGTCTGGAGTGATCCTGCAATCTTGATTATTTCCTTGTCCATCTCCTGGGGGAGGCTTGGGCTCCGAGCCATCTGAATTATTAATAGTTAGGCTGCTTTTGCAGATAGCAAATCCTTCGTCATCGCAGGTTGCTGGAGACGTGTTTTGTCCAAATACAGCATTGCAGAGCTTAAGAGTGTATTTGCCGCTTTTAAGAGTGTTAATGTCTTGTAGGGTGTCTGTACGGAAAACCAAAGGCTCCCCAGATTGCTTGTCTTCCACCCACGTTGCACATCCTAAGCCAAACTGATCTGACAGGTTGGGGTTTGGAGTGCAAAACTCCCCGGTAGCATCCCCAATGATAACTGCGAAGTACTGGTTTCCATTAGAATCATTATCCGAAATATTGTTAAAAGTAAGCTCTTTAACAGATCCTGGATTTATTTTGGAGTTTTTAGTATTAGGGTTAAAAGAAAAAGAGCATTCGCTTATTGCAAGAGCCTGATCTTTTAAAACAAAGAATAGGCAAGAAACAAAAAAGAATAATAAAAAAATTTTTCTTAACACCTTTTTATCGTAACGCAACAATGAGGTAAATTTCAAGTTAACTTGTGAATCTGAATCCCCTGCCTTTGATTGTTTGGATTAGTTTAGGCTCATTTGGATTATCTTCAATTTTTTTTCTAAGTCGGAAGATTAATTGATCTACGGCTTGATCTGTGACTCCTAAAACTGTTTTTTGATCTCCCCAAACAGCGCTAATTACGTCTTCTTTTGTGACAAGAGTGTCTTTTTGGGTAATTAGGAATTTTAGTAATTTATATTCTAAACTGGTTAGGAGTTCAGAAATGATGGTCTCGCCTTTTAATATTTCTCCTCTTTCATTTAAATTAATTTTGGTAAGTTCTGGGGGAATAGATTTATCTTTAATATAATCAGCAAGTAGAGAAATGGTTAATAAATTATTTTTAACCAATCCTACGCTTTCTAGGTATTCAGCATTGTCTATTTTCCCTTTCATGATCATAATTTGCTCTGATGGAGAGAGAAAGTTCCAGATTGCAAACAATGCACTTCTTATTGGTTTTTGTTCAATTAAATATTTTCTAAGTTCTAGTTTATTTTTAAAATTTTGTCCAGAGGAGAGGAGGGTCTCTGCGGAAAGGCGCATTAGATTACTGTGTCCTCCTGTTAGCTCGAAAACATTTTCTCTAAGTTCCTGATCTATTTTTTTACCTGTAATTTTTTCTAAATATTCTAATCTAAAATTAATTCCAATTTCATTATAAATAGGTAGGTAAATAATTTTTCCGGCAACAAAATCATAAAAATCTGCAAATAAAGTGGGTTCTAGAATTTCTTCGAGTGGACGGTTTAAGCTAAAAACTGCAGAAAACTTATACTTAGCTCTATTTCTGAGAATTCTTAAATTTGCAAAAAATTCGCTATCTAATACGCTGATATAATCTTCAAACCTATCAAAAAGCAAAACAATTGTTAGTCCCTTTTCTAGGGCTAAATAATCTATTGCCTTTTTTAATCCAGCAAAGATAACTAAATCATCCTTAATCTGCATAGACTCCTTAAAAATTTTATTAATTTCTTCATAATCTTTTTGCATTTGCCTTTCTCTTAGCGAATCGATAATTCCTAGAAATATAAATTTAGTTGTTTCAGCAAGGGGCTTTTTGCGAATTTCAGAAAAATTTAAATAGACAAAATGGAAAAGCTTGTTGTCTTCATCCAAATGTTTTACGCGAACATTTTTGTTGTAGGACAAAAGTCCTAAAATATTAGATCTCCCAACTCCAGGAAGGGAAACAATTTGACAAGAATTCCCTTCTTTTATGTAGTTTAGTATTTTTTCTATTTCTTGATCTCTTGTTCCATCTGGATAGAGGGCTTCAAAGTGTTGATCCATAAGTTTATTGTAATTTTTTTGTAAGGCAAATATCAAGCTCAAAAGGCATTTTAGGCTTAAACTGCAAGTGTTATGAGAGTAGAGATATATAGAAGATTAAATCAAGCTAATCCAGAATTGACAATAGGCTCAGTTAAACCTAAACTGGAATCAGGAGATATTTTTATGGCAAAAGTAGATGGTGGTGGAGAGCAGCCAGGTCAAATTCCAGAGAAAAAAATAACACAAGAAATTGTTCCTCCTCAGGGTAGAGTTGGAAGGGCAAGGCGGGCATTGAGTTCTCGAGCAGAGCCTCCTCGAATTGCCCATGCATTGCTGGATGATCCATCAGAGCCAATTGTGCCCCCCGTCGCTCCCTTGTCTAGTCCAGATATTCCCGTAATTCCCGACGAAGCTCCAGGGGTTCCAGAGCATGGAGCCCCTATCCCAGCAGCTCCCGAAGAGGGATCTATTCCAGAGCAAATAAGGTTAGCTTGGGAATCGGCAGTACCAATTTCTGATCAAGCATCTGAGACCGAAAGAAAAGTAAGAGATGTAATTATAGAGGCGGCAGTGCTAAGAGGGTTTAGTCCCGTGGATCAAGCGGAGACTGTCAGAAGATTAAAAAGTTATTTAAGAACTAAGCAGACAGGAAGAGAGGCGGGTTTTGATGAGATTCCAGAAAATGAAGAGAGAATAACTAAAGAAGTACTTAAGGAAATAATCAAAGTTATGACGAGTGGATTTAGCTTTACCGAAGAGGAGCTCGATGCTTACTCCGGTATGATAGAAAGTCTTGATACTAATGCCCCTGATTATGTAGAGAGAGCAAAAAAAATAATTCAAGTAATCCATTCTAAGCAAGAAGAATACGCAATTGATGAAGATACTAATTTGAACGAGGAGCAGGGAGAGGAAGGTTTTTATGAAGAGTCTGCAGAGGGACGATCTCAAATTGAGGGTGAAGAGCGGGTCTCACTTTTCGATGGTGTTTATAGAGCTCTGGATGCGTTAGAGGATGCTCCAGATGATGCAACGAGAGAGAGTATGGAGAGAGGAATACGCAGGGCTTTAGCTACGGACTTAACGGTTAATGGCGCATTAATTGAATCTTCTGCAGTCAGGCCCGGGGAAGGTGTAAGGTTAAGGAATGGAAGATGGGTTCATCCAGAAGATTACGAAAGATATAGGGCAACTTGGGCAAGTATAACAGCAGATCCGAACCTTGATTCTATGCGCGCAAGGGCAAAGAAATTTATTAATGAACTAGAATTCAAGCTAGACGAGAGGGGTCGAGAGGTTGCCGGAGACAGAATTCAAAACGTTCAAGATCTTGCAAAATTTATTGTTACAAAACAAAATGCTGAAATATATGGAGTAGGTAAGAGGTTTGAGCTTGTAGATTCTGAAGGAAATTTTCATCCAGAAAACTTTTTAATTTGGCTTAGGGAACAATCAATTGCAATTCATAACGATAACAAGAATGATCAGCTTAGTCCATTGACATCTGTAGTTATTGAAACCACATTCAGAACCATTTCTATTTATATGATGACACGTTTTAGAGAGCAGTATTTTAGAGATAAAAAAAGCGGCGAGGTTATGCATGATCTCGCAAATAGGGTTCTGATGGAGGCTTTTATGTTTGGAGTTTTCAGAAATTCAGATATTGCATATAGGTCAGTTATGGGTGAGGACAAAAGATTACCTGAGGCTTTGCCGCAAATTCATTCCAGAAATGATTTGACCAGTTCAGACAATTGGCAATATATGCTAAATGCTCCAGCTGAATTTGGCACTGAACATGATATGCGAGTTGGCGAAGCTGTAATGTTTTGTAACGATTTTTATTACAACATTTCAGATAAAGAGGAATTAATTAAGCTATTGGGCGACCGCCCGATTACAAGGCAAGATTTTGAAGATGCTTTATTGCTACTTAGCGGTAAACATGAATGGGAACGAGACCAAATTAAATTTGATGCTCATTTTGATCCTGAGGATCCAAATGGACCTTTTTATCTAAACGATGATAAACAAAGAGTTTATTTCTTTATGGACTCTAATGGACAAATGCAAGACACTGTAAATATTGATGCTTTTATTGATGGGTTAAATACCTTCAATATGGCAACGCCTAAGACTAGCACGGTAAATTTATTAAGGGAAATTGTAAGAGTTAAAGCGGCTCAGAAGTATGGGTTAAACGATGGAATAGCTAGGGGAGAAAAAGCAGAAGAGAAAAAAAGACAGTATGACGAGGCAGTTGCGCGTCATAAAGTCATTCTGAGAAGAATTACTCGAGATGGTCAAGAACTGAGTCAAGCTGAAATTGATAGAAGAGCAAAAGATAGGGCAAACTCAGAATTTAAAAAGGAACAGAGCGCAGACAGAACAAATCTTGAATATGCTGAAACAACCTCTTGGATTTTTCAAAGACCCTATGGAATTGCAGCTAGAAACGATACTTTACGAAGGGGCTTTGATGCAGCGACGAAATTATATTTATATGACTATATTCTTAGGCAATCAAAAGAAGGAACTGGTGGTCCGATAGGTATTCCAGAAATGATGGGAATCTTTAGGCTTTTGAGCCCAGATCTAGTAGAGGGTTTACTTACTGAGTCAGGGGTTAGTCCAAGACAGTTAATGCTTCAAATTAGAGAGGTAGATTTGATGCCAGGAGGTACCCCAGAGCAAGAAGCTGAGAAAGCTAAGAAAAAAGCAGAAATATTGTCACATTTAAGATTTGCTGAAAGAGCTGAGATGGATTTCACATCAAACCAGCAATCTAGAGGATTTCAAATATACCATTCCTTCACGGAAGGAGATGATCTTGATTTACACGATGTTATAACCCATAGCTTCTGGGAAGGAATAAAAGTAAAACTGAGTAAGGCCGAAGAGGTTGTAAAAGATAAATGGATGAAGCCTGTGAGATATTTGCTTTCTTCAAATAATGCTTTGAATTTTGCTGCAAAAGCAAGAATGCTAGATTTTGTTAAAACGGGTAAATTAAAGCCTGCAGCAGCTCCAGAGGCTATTGTTCAAGAAAGAAATGCTTTAAATCAGCAAAGAGTGAAGGAAGGTAAGGCTACATTGCCACAGGTGGCAATGCCCAAGCCTGCTCCTATATATTCTACGGTTACTCTTGCTGAAAAAATGCTGAGTCCGGATGTTACAGACAGGGATTATATATCAGATGACGGTAAGGTAATAAAGATTAGGGAGGCTTTAATGGACCCGGCAAAATATGAGCAAAATAGAGCCAATGTTAGAAAGGCATTAGCAAAAAATGCCATTACAACAAGAATAGCATTCGTTTTGAAATTTCATAGAGAATTGTATGGATTAGGAGAAAGATGGGGCTATGAAAGAGTTCAGGCGCTTTACCATTATCTTCACAGAATAAGAGAATGGGAGCCAGTTGAGGGTAAGCCAGGTCGGGTAAAGGAAAATCCCGAAAAGGGTTTTTTCTCTCACCATGATCTAGAATGGATGAGAGGGCTTAGTAATACTAAAGAGTATAATATGATCATGGAAGAGCTTGGTAAGCAAGGTGGCGTAGCAGCTCTTGGCGCAGGAAAAGATGCATTGTCAGCGTTTATACAAGCTATATTAAAATAAAGCTTTTATGAATGAGGCGGTGGTGGAGGAGTTCCTCCAGTATTTCCGGGATTTTGTGGATTATTATCTTCGTCTTGAGCATTATCTATGCCTAGTTTAGTTCTTATCTGTTTTCTTCTTCGATTTGCCGCATCGTCAACTCTTTCCCTAAACTGTCCAAAGCGAAGACCCACTCTGCTTTCAGCAAATTTATTAGAAATAACTGCTCTACCAATCTTTGCTTCTCCTCTTCTATTTTCGCCAAAGATTTCATGATTTATTCTTCTAATAGGAGCGGCAATTATTCCAGTTGCAGGGCCTAGTGCTCCTCCTAAGCCAAAGCCAGTCTTGGGAGCCTTAATTGCAGATTTAATCATCTTAGCTGCTTCAGGAGTCATGAAGAGTAGCCCGAGGCTTGTAATTGCTCCTAAAAATCCTGGCGCAAGACTATTGCCTAATAAGGGTGGGGTAAATGAACCATTTGGAGCAGCGTTGCTTGGGCCCGCGGACATAGCTGCTCCAATTACGTTTGCGAGCAGAATCATTCCATATACTGTTGGAAATACTGCTAAATTAGCAACTACGTCTTTTAGCCATGGGCCAAAGCCTAAAGATGAATTTCCTGGAATTAAGGCTCCGATTATCCAAATTGGAGCAAAGACTACGTCAAGTAAAAGAGAAACATAAGAACGAAGTAGCATCAGTAGGATTCTAAAGAGTGTAATTAAGACACCTACGATAACAATGAGCCATATTATTAAGAATGGCAAAATATCTGTAAAAAAGAAATGAATTCCTAAAAATGCTCCAGTTGATTCTATTGCTGTTTGTCCTGTGCAAAGAAGTCCCCCTACAAATGGGACTCCTGATCCTGCGCAGGGTATTAGTGAGGAAAATTTGAGAGCTCCATATATGCTTGCAACGTTATACAACATGTCAACAACGCTAAAATTAATCCAGTCCCCGACTCCAAAATTAAAAGCTTTTCCTATCATGTCCATGATACTTCCTGCTCCACCAGTAAGTCCGGAATGAGAGCTTGGTCCGATCAGTATTGCATTGAGGCTATCTTTTCCGGCAACGGCAATATTGTTAACTATTCCAAAGATATTTAAATTACCAGCAGCATTAAGAATCGTTTGCCCTTCGATGCTAGCTGGAGAAAGGCTTGTATTTAATCCTGGAAGTCCTGAGAAAAGACTATAGATTAAATACATAGAGAAAAACATTAAATCAATCAAAAGGCCAACTATTGCAAACGAAAAGGTGATAAGAATGAGTGCAATTATTATTTTAGGAATTTGATTTTGAATTCCCATGACTGTTCGGGGATCAATCCTTGCTCTTAACATGATTCCTACGCCAATTAATATAAAAGCAATAACAAAAATAAGATAAGTTAAATTTCTAAAAATTGTCCAAATATTAATAAGCGGAGATAGGGCTTTAAAGCCTATTCCTTGCGCATAGCTTGGCTTCGCAACTCCAAAGCTTTGAGTTGCATAGGAGATAAAATCTGAAGTATGTACTGGAGGAGTAAATAGCATTCCGATTCCTTGAATGGTCAATCCCAATGCTCCTCCGCCTTTTTCCGTATAGCCAATTTTATTTGTTTTTGGATTGATACCCAAACACCCTTGTTTTGGATTAATAGGATCGATTCCTGATAGTTGACATATAAATGCTGACATGGTTTCGATTAGGGCACTTTGTGTATAGTTATGAAGATTTTTAGATACATTCGCATCTGTATCTGGGGCTAAATAATTGTTTGACTGAGTTGTCTCTTGCGCAAATGAAGGCTTTAAAAAGCTAAAAATTAAGACAAATGCAAAAAAAACTGCAAGGATTCGAGCAGGAAATTTCATACAATACCAGTTTCTATTATTTTGGAATTGATGTCAAGTTTGTTAAAACCTCTAAATTGAAGTAAAATAGCCTTAGAAGTGCCCGTAGTTCAACGGATAGAACACCTGGTTGCGGTCCAGGCGGTTGGAGGTTCAATTCCTCTCGGGCATACGGAGGGTTCGCATAGTGGCCAATTGCACGAGTTTCGAAAACTCGAGGACTTAGTCCTCCGCAGGTTCGAATCCTGCACCCTCCGCTTTTACTTATGCTACAGACAAAACAAATGAAAATTCAAATTAGCGCTGGTGGGGTGGTATATAAAAGAGAAAAAGGTGATTTGTATATTTTAGTTTCCCAACATTCTGGTCATCATGGTTGGGTTTTTCCCAAGGGTTTAATAGGGGACAAAGTTGAAAACGAAGATAAGGAGACAACAGCTTTAAGGGAAGTTAGGGAAGAGACTGGTGTTAATGGAAAAATTATTCAACCTTTAAAACCAGTAGTTTTTTGGTTTGTAATGGATGGGGTAAAAATTAAAAAAACAGTCCATTACTTTCTAATGGAATATGTCTCGGGAGAAATTACAGATCATGACTGGGAAATGGAAAATGTAGAATGGCTAGAAGAGTCAAAAATATTAGAGCGCTTAACTTATCCTTCAGATAAAAAAGTTTGGCTGGAGGCACAAAAACTCCTTAGTTAATGTTATAATACTTCTCGTGGAGAGATCGCATAGTGGCCTAGTGCGTTCGCTTGGAAAGCGGATGTTGTCGTGAGACAACCGGGAGTTCGAATCTCCCTCTCTCCGCCAATTATTTTTCCATCGGAAAATTTCTTGATAACCAATCTGCAGATTTTTCTACAAATGTCGGTTTAATAACTTCCCTAAAGGGTAAAAATTGAATTATGGCTTTTTTGACATTTTCTTTATCTAGTGGGTTTAATGTTAAAATTATTTCTCCAGGGAAAAAATCCTCTGTTCGTATATGAACAGTCTCGACTCCATCAGTTTTTTTAAAGTAAAAATCATACAGCTCTTTCCATAAGAAGAATCTATCTTCGATCATTATTCCTTCAGAGCTAATTTTATAATGAAAATCCTTAGGAGGAACAATGGTTAAGGCAAAAGAGACAAAGACAAGAGAAATAACTACGACCATGAGCATATATTGAGAAAAAAGAAACAGAATGAGTTCAACAAAGACCATTAGAAGAAGTGCTGTTAAAAAATATTGCTTAGTTCTTTTTTTATATGGTCTGCCTGCAGAATGCCATTCAAAAAGAGTAACTACGTCATGAATATTGTTGTTATTTTCTTCGTGGGGCATAAATTAACTCTACGAGATTTTGGGGTTTTAGTCAAATGCGGAGAGGGCGAGATTCGAACTCGCGAAGAGCAAAAAACTCTTAGCGGTTTTCAAGACCGCCGCACTAGTCCACTATGCGACCTCTCCGTAAGTGTAATTATAATTGAATTTAAGGCTAATTACTAGTTTTAGAAGGTCATCTACTTGATCTTAATGCGTTGATAATAACTGCGACATCAATTGCTTCTTGTAAGAATGCTCCTCCAATTGGAGGGATTAAGCCAACAGAGGCAAATATCATGCCAACAACGCTTATGCCAATTCCCCACATGATGCTTTGTTTGGCAATTTTTATTGTCCTCTTAGCAATACTTAGGCTCTCTATTACCAAAGAGAAATTGCCTCCTAAAAAGACAATATCTGCTGCCTCAGAGGCTGCAGTTTGTTCTTCATTGCTAAAGACCATTCCAACATCAGCAAGAGCTAAGGCAGGAGCGTCATTTATACCGTCTCCAACCATAACGGTTACTTTGCCTTGTTTTTTAAGTTCAGCAATTCCTTTTTGTTTATCTTCTGGAAGAGCTTCTGCTTTTATAATTATATTTTCACCTAAGGTTTTAGTTACTTTTTCAGCTGCTTCTTTTTTGTCTCCAGTAAAAATAAACAAATCAAAACCTAACTTTTTAAGATCTTGAATGCTTTGCCTAGAGTCCTCTTTGATTTCATCTTCAAAAATAAAATGAGCAATTTCAGTTTTGCCTTCAAAAAGTCCAATATTCATTCCTTGAAGAGAAGGGAGTTTAGAGAGTGTATAGGTTTTAGAATTTACTTTTCCGGAAATTCCATGTCCAATTTTTTCCTCTATGTTTTCTGCATGTAATAATTTAGCTTTATTGTCTTTTGCAAAATCAACAATTGCTTTAGCTAAGGGATGCAAAGAGTTTCTTTCAATAGCTTCAGCAATTGCTAAAAGGTCTGCTTTTGAATCTTTAGAATTTAGAATTTTAAATTCAGTAACTATTGGTTTTCCTAAAGTAATTGTTCCTGTTTTGTCAAAAATTAAACTTTTTGCTCTTGATAGCATTTCTAGGCTAGCTAACTTTTTAACAATAATATTTTTCTTTGAAGCTTTATTTACTCCTCCTAGGAGGGCAATTGGAGTAGCGATAATTAAAGGACAAGGGGTGGCAATAGCTAGTACTGCTAAGGCTCGGGTTAAGTCAAAGCCAGAGAAAATATAAGAAAACCCTGTAATCAATAGGGTTGTGATTGTAAAAAAACCTGAGTATTTATCTGCAAGTCGAATAAATGGCGATTTTTCTTCCTGAGCTTTCTTAACCATCTCAACAATTTTATTGTATGAAGAATCTTTTTGAGTCTTAGTAATCTTAACTATAATTAGCTCTCCCACATTAATAGTTCCGCTTCTAATTGGATCGTTTTTTATTTTTTCAATTGCATATGGCTCTCCGGTTAAGGATGATTCGTCGGTTAAGCCAGATTCTGAGATTAAAATTCCATCTAGGGGTATGACTTCGCCTTTTCTAACTATTATTTCTTGATCCTTAGTAACATCGTCAATACTTTTTTTATCGCCTATTTTCCCATTTTCGCAAAGTGTAACTTCATTGGGTATTCTTTCTGCTAGTTTAGTTAGAGATTTTTTAGCTTGAGCAATACCATAGTCTTCTAAGGTCCTACCACTTGAGATCATAAGAGCTAATATTTGAGCAACTAAATACTCTTTGGTAAAAAGGGCTACAACAATGGCTAGAATTGCAATGTAGTCAAGGGCAAAGTGCTTCTTAAGAAGAGAGGCAATTGTTTCCTGAAAAAGCCTATATGATCCCAGGAGTGTTGCTAAGATTCCTACTAAGGCCGCCAAATTATTTTGCTTTAACACTGATAGGGCGATATACAGAAAAATTAAACTAAGAATAAGAGTCGGAATTTTAAAGGTCGACAGGAGGCTAACTTTTTGCTGCATACACAAAGAGTATACATCTTTTAATATGCCTAGCAAAGTTTGGCGGAGAAGGTGGGATTCGAACCCACGAAATCTTGCGATTTGGCGGTTTAGTAAACCGCTACACTAGGCCACTATGTGACTTCTCCAATTGTTGTGTTTGTGCGGAGGGTACAGGATTCGAACCTGTGGGCGGCTATTCACCGCCACGGCTTAGCAAGCCGCTCTATTACCACTCTAGCAACCCTCCTTGTGTGAATTATACCAATCTAAGCTCTTGGGCTCAACCTTTAAGTAGTGTATTCGTAGATTTTGCCAGGGATGTTTTCATAGGAGCACATCTCCTCAATCGTTAAATGTTCAAAGAATCTACGCATTGGTCTGATTGAATTTCCATGAGCAGACATAAAGATAATATCGTTTTCTTTCCATTTGGGCATTTCCTCTTCTAAAAATTCTAAAACTCTTTTTTCAACATCTTTAATACTTTCTCCATTGGGTGGGGGAACATCATAGCTTCGATGCCATAATTTATAATCTTCTGGATCAATTGCTTCTAATTCATCCTTATTTAGTCCAGTTAAATCTCCATAATCTCTTTCTCTGATTCTTGGATCCGTTACGATTTCTATATTTGAGTTATGTCCAGACAGGACTATATCTAAGGTGTGTTGTGAGCGTATTTGATTTGATTGATAGGCTATCGTGACTAGTTCGTTTCTTAATTTTTCTCTAATTCCTTCGGCTTCTTTTATTCCAGCTTGGGTTAAATCAGCGTCGTGGACGCCTGAAAAATCATGTTTAAGATTGTCTGTAGTTTGTCCGTGTCTAAAAATATAGAGTTTAGCCATATATTTACTTATTACAATTTAACACTTACTATTTAATTAATAAATAGGTAAATAGGATGGGAATTTTAGATTTTATTTTTCCCAAAAGGTGTATTAATTGTCAAAAGATAGGGGAGTATGTCTGTTCTGGTTGTTTTGTCTTTTTATCTTTTGATACTAAATCTCAATGCTTAGTTTGTAGAAGACAAAGTTTAAATAATTTAACTCATAAAGCTTGCTTAAAGAAAGACAAAATAGACGGATATTTTAGTGGAATTGCTCCAAATAGATTAAGCTATAAATTACTTTCTCGATTTAAGTCAAAACCATATCTAAGTGATTTGGCTGATTTTTTAAGTGAACTTTTTTATGAGAGCTTAATTCAAAATGAAAATTTCATGAATTTAATTGAAAAAGATAAATTTGCAATGTCTTCTGTTTCGCTTAATAGCTCAAAGCTTAAAAAACGTGGGTATAACCAAGCAACGTTACTCGCTAAAAAACTGAGTAAAAAATTAAATATTCCTTTTGTAGAATTATCTCAAAAAGCTAAAATTAGAGGTAATAATATTTTAATTGTTGATGATATTGTTAAAACTGGATCTACTTTAAAAGCTATAGCGTTTGTCTTGAAACAAAGTGGAGCAAGAAAAGTGTTTGGTTTAACTTTAATTGGGATAAAATAAAAACCGCCTTGCGGCGGTTTATTTGTGGAGATGTCCGAGAGTGACTCGGAGTCCAAGAAAGTTTTTTAAAAAATTCTACAAGCTTAGTTTATTATTTTTTTGATTACTTTACCCGTTAGTAATAAACAACTGTAAGTAAAGCCAAGGTTATAAATTCGAATAAGGTTCTAACCAGTTTCCTTATTTATTCTTAGGCTAAGTTTGTGCCTAAAATGTCTCACCTAAGAAAAACATTAAAGACAGCTTACTTAAGCGTATAAAGGCTGTGCGTAAGCATAAGCTGGAGTTTGAGCTCTAGCATTTATTTTTTGACCTGAGTTTACGGCATTAGGTCTTGCCGGCTTGCAGTTTTTAAAGTGCGAATCTTGTCGATGCAATTGCATCCCCGTGAATAAATATTACCATTTTTAGCTTCAAAAGTCAAGTTTATGAAGCTAATTCTTGCTCTAAGTTGCGCTCAATATCTTTCTTTTTAATACTTTGTCTCTTATCAAATTGCTTTTTGCCCTTTCCTAAAGCAATTTCAAGTTTTACAAAACCATTTTTAAGATACATACTAACTGGAACTAGTGTTAAATTTGCCCCCTCCACTCTTGATTTAAGGGTAATAATTTCTTTTTTGTGAAGCAAAAGCTTTCTTGTTCTGTGCTCGTCGTAGCCTTCGACCTGGCCTGGTTGGTAAGGGAATATTTTTGCATTAACCAAGTATGCTTCAGAACCAATAATTCTGACAAAGCTACTTGATAAATCTGCTTTACCAAGTCTAATAGATTTAACTTCATGGCCATACAAATTAATTCCGGCTTCAAAGCGGTCGGTTAATTCGTAATTAAAAAAAGCCTTTTTATTGCTGATTTTCATGTCCTCATCATAAAACAAATCACTTTAAATGTAAATTAAAGGTGATATAATTCTTCGAATGAGAAGAATTGAAGCTAAGTCAAGGTTTATTTCAGCAGTGAAAAGGCATCAAGCCGCTCTTGAGGCAGCTGTTACTTCGGTACAGACTGAGCCTGCTATGTTAAGAGTTGATCCGGCAGTTGAGGAAGCTAGGCTGCGTTCTTTATTTTTCCTAAACACTAGTGGGATTCCAGAATTAATGGATAGGTTTACTGAGTTGGTTGATGGCCAAGTTGCTAGAGGGAGAGAGTGTTTGACTAGAATGCCCGTTATTGAAGAAGATAAGGATGATGTTAGAGAAGCGGTTGAATTGAATTGGCCAGTTTCAGATACCAGCTCATTGCTTATTGCCCTATGGAACCCTGAAGGAGAAGAGGAATATTTTGATTCCAATGCGATTATTGTTGAGGCAATGTCTCAGGGCGGAATAATAATCCATGGAGATGAACAATTTGGTACAACCTTTTTAGATTATGATCAGTGGAGAAAAAAACCTATCTTGATAGAAAAAGCATTAGAAAGAGCCTATCATGTTCCTAGGGTAATTAGCTGCGGGAAAGAAGAAGGTCAAGTATTCGTATACGGTAATTCTGGCTCTAAAGATTAATTTTGTAGATTTTTCCAGAGGATAATACGTAAGCTATTTTACCAGCCTCATCAATATCAAAATCTACGGCTCCTTTTATGATACTTGCAACAATCTCACCTTTAAAGCTACCTGTTTTATCCAATTTTACAATTCTTGAGTTACCCAAATCCAAGACATAAAGATAATCAAAGTCAGGAGTTGAGTAAATTTTTGTCGGATTTACTAATTCTTTATTTAATCCTTTAACGCTAAAGTCAACGCTATTGCCTTTGAAATATTTATCAATGCTTCCATCGGAGTAGAGAACATAGATATTATTATCAATGGTTGCGCTAACAGCTTTTGCAAAATCTGCTTTTACATTAGCGGTTAAGTAGTCAGACTTTGTGTATGCTGCACCATTATTTAGGAATTTATAGATTTGATTATCGCTTTTATCTAAGACATACATATTTGTATTGTATGTCGCTAGTCCGCCAACCTTTGTCCAATCATCGTCATTTTTGATAATCTCACTAGTTGAGTTAGAGCCATTTTTAACTGAGTAAATTCCTTTGGAGTTAATAAAGTAGGTAAATTTATCGTCTTTTGTAAACGCAGTTCCGGTTTGAGATTTTACGGTTTCAAGGTATGGACTATCTCCATTTTTGGCGGTTTCAGTAGTTGCTGTTGTTGTTTTTGGAGCTTGACCTAAGGCTTGGTTAACTTTTGTTAAAAGTTCATTTATTTGTTTTGCTTGATCTGAATCAGCGGGGAATTTATCTTTACCATTTTCTAAGATTTTTTTAGCTTCTACAAAGCTATCTTGGGCAAGGGATTGGTTAAGATCAGTTAGGCTTTGACCTTCTTCAAACTTTTTCTCCGCTTGAGGATAAACTGTTGAAAAATCTTGAGTTAGTTTTTGCGTATCTTGTTTTTTAAGTGCAAAGAAAAGGCTAGCGGCAAAAATTAAAATAATTAATACCACAACTAATAAGATCATTTTACGAGTTTTGGTAAGGCCTTTGGGATTAAGATTACCAAGTTTTGATCCTAAAGAGCCGAAGAAGCCAAAAAAAGAACCTATGATATTGATGCTTGGCTTGGTATTCTCATATGTATCAAAAGGTTGTTCTGCGTTAACATATTCTGCTGGTTTTTCGACTGGGAGCTCTGATCTCGTTTCATTAATTGCTTCAACTTCTTCCGTCTCGTCCAATGAAGCGAATAATTGATTTTTGACTGGTTGCGTATATTGAATAAGAATCGCTGCTGCGGTAGGATTTTCTTTTTCATGAACTAAAGGAGCAAGATTTTCAGCTGCCTCTGAGATTGCTGGGTTGTCTAGAAACTCGGAGAGAGTAGTGTCTGAAATTGTTTCACTAAAATCTTTAGTTTGCAGAATAATTACGTCTTCTTCTTGAAGATAGCCTGAAGCTTCTTTTAGAGAATTATTCATTTGATCTTTAACTTCAAGTAAGGTGCCAATTGTTCCAACTCTTTTAATGCTTACTTTGCCGTTGCCTAAGATATAGAGGTAGAGAATATTGCCAATAACAGCGCCGATAACAAAAGAAAGATTTACATCGGTTGGGATTTTTTCAGAGGTTGTTAAGACAGCTTGCCTAATTGATTCAAGATCTTTGGTTTCCAGGGTAAAGAATTCTTGCTCTAAGTTGTTTAGTATTTCTTTACCTAAGATATTTAAATGATCTTTTTCTTGATTCTCATCATTTTTTAAAAGTGAAATAGCAGCAAATAATTTTCCAGCACTATAAACTTGAGACCAGCCAGAATTGGTAGGACTAGCTACGATTTTTGCAACATGTAAGTTAGAGTCGCTCATTTTACGCTTATAGTATAACAAGAGCTGTCAAAAAAAGCGAAATGGAAATTATTAATAAGGCTCCTGCGCTAAAATTTAATATTCTGTCATCGCTTTTATCTTTAATTAGTTTTTCCATTGATAGAGTTTGTTTGTAAACTACTACTAAAAATAAAGTGAATAAAAAGACAACAACTAAAAAGAAGATCTTAGCTAATAAAAGCTGTACAGTAGTTCCAAAAATAAATCCTAAATTCATAGATTATTCTCCTGTCCTATTAAATCTTCGATAATATGAACGGCTTTTCCGGGTTGGGGGATTGCTAAGAATTCAAAATTTTCCATAGTTCCCGCTGTTTGAACATAGACATCTCCGTAATCAAGCAAAGTTCTTAGGGCTCCCACCTGTTGATAACTAACGTCTTGGACAAGATTTAATTTTGTGGCTGCAAGATTTTTATATATTAAATTAGAAAAATCGATATCAATTACTCTTATATTAGTAACCAGAGAAACATTAAAATACCAGGTTATGAAGCTAATATGAATGTAAGTAAAAACTATTAGATAATAAAAAATTACAAAAAACAAAACATATCGAAAAGGAAAACCAAATGGTGAGCTGAAGGGATTAATGAATAATGATAATAAAAGAGGAACTGTTAATAAGATAATTGATCCGATTACCCATTTGATATTAGTAAACAAGGATTTTCGTAAAAAAAGAAGTATTTCTTCATCTTTTTCTTGATTTATGACTCGAATATATTTGGGTTTTTCATGAAAAGCAGTAAATAAATGCATTCCTCCTTCTGATTCGTGTTTAGTGGTTGTTTCCTCATTAGAACTTAAATAAGTTGGATACTCATTGGGAACAGGTTTTGCTTCTGATTTGGCTAAAAAAATATCTGGCATAATTTATCGTTGCTCTACATTATACAACGGACCAACGATCTGTATATTAGATGGCGCACGTAGGTTGAAGTAAGTTTTGAAAAAGTCTCCAGAAAAACTTTTTGAACCAGCATCACCATTAATTGTTACATTAGTTGTTTTGCCGCTGCCAAAGTCAGCGCTAACACTTACTGAAGATACAGAATTAAATGGCGTTTGATTTCGATTCCTAAGCTCAGACTTAACCTTGTCAGCATTCCAAGTTTCTGTTCCAGCGGGATTTGGTTTATCGGGTTGATATAAATGTTCTTTGGTTGAAGAATCCGCTTGAACTAAGAGCATGACGTTGGCCATGTCGGCAACTTCCTCACTTTTTAGCCAAGCAGTTTTATTGTAGTCACTTCTGGATCCCCAGTCGCAATAAAACCAAGGGGAGTCTTTATCGTATGCATTGTTATTTAAGTCAGAAAAACTATTAATGCTTCCGCTGGCATCTTGAGCATTTTTTGTCCAACCCGTGTCGGACCAGCCAATATCTCCAGATGAATGTACATAGCCACCATGAGTAGAAGAGAACCAGGCTTTAATAGGCGTTCCTCCTTGAGTCATAACTTTTCCTGCAGTATCATTAACTGCTTGTACCCAAGCATCTGAATTTTGCTCTTGTTTAACTACTTGGCAACTCTGGCTTGGGCAGATTGAGCCGCTACCGTTATTTGTATATGAAAGAGCATAAGACCTAGCAGCAATTGCCTGTGCTCTCAGGGCTTTAATGTCCCAATTGGTTGGCATCTCGTAGATGTGTTTAACGTAAGTTTCAATATCCCAGTTAGTATCAAAAGATTGACCGTATTCATTTGAACCCACAACATGGATATTGGTAGATGTACTTACGGTGTCAAAAGACACATTGTTGTAATAAGCGCTAAGAATGTCTTCTGCGCTTTGACCGTTTTCAGCTCTTTTTTTAGCTCCGTATTGATTTAAGCCAACTCTATTTGGGACTCCATAGCTAAAAAAACCTAGAGCAGGACTAAATCCCGGGCTTTTAAAGGGGCTTATGTCCGAAGAGCATCCTCCTTGAGTATTATATGCATATAAAGGGATATTAAGGCTTGCAAGTCTTTGTGCGAGTAATGACTTTTGAACAGCAGATAGTGATGAGATTTGACTAGATAATTTTGCTTGATAGGCTTTTGCATCAGTGACTACTTTAGAAAGTTTTTCTTTAACAATAACAATGTTAGCTTTTTCATCCTCTAATACTTTTTTTCGTTGCTCAAGAGTCGTTACGGAGATAACGATACTAGTAATAATTGCTTTATCTCTGTCAGCTGTAGCTTTTTGGTACCCGAGTATTTGAGTAAGTTCTTGAGCAGATTTTGCAGTAAGTAAGATGAGGAGTGGGGAATTGTAATAGCTCTTAATATAATAATCCCTAATTGTTTGATTTAATATTTGTTGTTCTCTTTCTAAATTTTTATATCCATCATTAATACTTTTTTCTTTATTAGCAACATCTCTTTCAATAAAATTAACCCTTTGGCTAATTGCATTTACCTGGTCTTCTAGGGGCTTTGTTGCTTTTTCAGATTCATTTTTAGCTTGATTTAGAGTATCAAGGCAGGTATTGATTTGATCAAGACTAAGTGAGCTTGGATTAGTACAGTCTGGAGTTTGCGCATTAGATAAATGAACAGATACAAGTAAGATAGCAATACTAAGAATGATTATGGAGAATATTTTTTTCACTAATTTCATTATAGCAAATTGAAGCTAATTTAATAATTGAAAATATATTTTCGTTGTGTTACTCTTGGTTACGCAAACATGGAAGAAAATCAATTTGAAGCCTCTCCACAATTTGCATCTGCCCCAAAGAAGAAGATTAATAAAAGATTTATCTATCTTCTAGCTGCATTTGGTTTTATTGTAATAGCGATTATTGGCTATAAATTAATTGGTGGTTCAGCAAAGTCAGATAATTTTCCTCAAGAACCTGTATCATTAACCCCAACTCTCGGTGAAGCTCCTACAGATACCCCAACTCCAACTATTGAAGAAACCCCAACAACTGCTCCTACTGGTGAGCCAACAGATACCCCAACTCCTAAAGTTACATCTGCTCCAGTTGATAACGCTTCTGGTCTTGATAGGAGCGATTTAACTATTACCGTTCAAAACGGGAGCGGAGAAGCAGGAGTAGCAGGGACTGCAAAAGATTTTTTAACGGAACTAGGTTATACAGTATCTTCAACTGCAAATGCTGATAATTATGATTATGTAAATGTATCAATAAGAATTAAAAAATCTTCCCAAGAATTTTTATCTTTGCTTAAAAAAGATTTAAATACTAAATATACAGTTGGAGATACGGCTACTGATTTGGAAGATAGCAATTCTTCAGATGCATTGGTTATAATAGGTAAATAATGAAAGTTTATCTTGCATCAGACCACGCAGGATTTAAATTAAAAAATAAAGTTTTAGATTATTTGAAATACAATAATATCTCCTTTGAAGACTGTGGTGATTTTAATCCAGAACCGGGCGATGATTACCCTTTGTTTATAGCTAAAGCAGCTGAGAAGGTGTCTCAGAGTAAAGATGCAAAAGGAATTGTTTTTGGAAAATCAGGAGCTGGAGAAGAGATTGTGGCAAACAAATTTCCAAACGTAAGAGCAGTGCTAGGGTTTAGTAAGGAAAACGTTAGGCTTGCCAGGGAAGATAATGATGCAAATGTTTTGTCTTTAGGGAGTGAATTTATAAGCGAAGGTGAAGCTTTAGAGTTGGTTGAAATATTTTTAAATACTCCATTTTCAAATCAACAAAGACACATTAGAAGAATTGAGGAAATTAAAGATTTAGAATGATAATTCCTGGAATATTAGAAAAAGAAGAAGAAGCAATTGCTGAGAAAATAAATCAAGTTAGGCATTTTGCAAAAACTTTACACATAGATTTAATCGATGGAGTATTTTCCCCACAAGCAACATTTCAAGATCCTCAGGCCTTTAGTAAATATAAAGAAGAATTTAATTTAGAAGTTCATTTAATGGTTAATAACCCTCTAGAATATTTAGAGTCTTTTGCGAATGCTGGATTTAGGCGTTTCATAGGCCATATTGAAATGATGCAAGATTTAGAAGAATTTATTGCAAAAGGGCAAATTTTAGGAGAAGTAGGGCTGGCTTTAGATTTAGATACAGATTTAAGTAAAATCACTGTTTCATTAGAAGATTTAGATGTAATTTTACTTATGAGTGTGAAAGCCGGAGCATCAGGTCAGGAGTTTAATAAAAGTGTTCTAGAAAAAATTAAAGCCTTAAGAGAAAAAAGCTTTATACCTATTGAGATCGATGGGGGAATAACTGATGATACTATAGTTTTAGCAAAAGAAGCTGGCGCGAATAGATTTGTAACTACAAGTTTTCTTTTTTCCCAAAATCCAACTGAAGCATTTGAAAAATTAAATCGAGCTCTTAATTCTTAAAGCTTGCGCTTGGCGTTGCGCTGGAAATACATGAACCCTCTGTTCCTTTAATAAAGTATTCAATTCCTCCAAAGCAATTTCTAGTAACAATATTTTCAGGCATTCGAGGTGGTACAGTATTTTGATTTGCAAGCAGATTGGTCATCAACTTATTCCAAATAGGAGCAGCGCCTGTTATTCCAGAGGCTAGATTTTGACTCATAGGTGTGTTGTCATTATTTCCAACCCAAACCGCTACTAGATAAGAAGGCGTAAAGCCAATAGTCCAATTGTCTCTTTTGTTATCTGTAGTTCCGGTTTTAACAGATACCACTTTTCCGGGAATATTAAGTGGAGAATTTGAGCCAAACTCCATTGATCTTGCCTTATTATCAGCCAAAATATTTGCAAGAATATAGGCAACTGATTCATCTAAAATCTTTTCACCACTTGGGTTGTTTTTTTGATATAAAACATTTCCAGAATAATCACTGACTTTAAGTAAGGGATTGACTTCGACCTTTTTACCTAAGTTGGCAATAGTTCCATATACGGTAGCCATGTCAGTCATTTTTACTTCTGCAGCGCCTAGGGTAATAGAGAGTCCGTAATTTTGTGAATCTTTCCAAGTGGTAATGCCCATTTTTTTAGCTAAATTTACCATTGTTGGTACTCCCATTTTATTTAAAAGTTTTACAGCAGGAATATTGAAGGAATTTGCAAGTGCAAGTCTTAAGGGAACTCTTCCGTGAAAGGCGCCATCATAGTTTACAGGTGAGTAAGAAGGTCCACCAGGGTTAGTAAAGGTAATGGGTGTATCTTCTAGAATTGAAGCAGCAGTGTAGCCATTAGATAAGGCTGCGGCATAAGTTATTGGTTTAATAGATGATCCAGGTTGTCTTAGAGATGTAGTTAAATTGACAGCTCCAAAGCTAGGTTCATTATAATCTTTTGATCCCACCATGGCTAGAATGTCTCCGTTTTTGGGATTTGTAATTAAAGCTGCTCCGTTAGATATGTTTAGATTAAAGTCGTTATCGATTTCTTCTTTAACAATATCCTCAGCTACATTCTGAGTATTTAAATCAAGACTGGTGATTACATTTAAACCACCTTTTTCAACTATGTTTAGGCCATATTTTTTAATTAGTAAGTCCTTAACATACATTACAAAATGGGGTGCATAAATTGGGGTTTGGGGTGATTCAAAGATTAATTCTTCGGTTTCAGCTTGTTCCTTTTCTTGTTTAGTAATGTATTTTAATTCATACATTTTTCTTAAAACATCTAATTGTCTTTTTTTCCATAAGTTTGGGTTTTGTCCATAAGGTGAATAGTCGCTTGGTGCTTGGGGCATTCCTGCTAGAAATGTACTTTGGGCTAGGTTTAGGTTTTTGACGGGTTTACCAAAGTATGTTTCAGCTGCAGACTCTACTCCCCAGGCAGTTCCTCCATAAGGAACTTGATTAAAATACATTTCCAAAATTTGATTTTTGGTATAAATTTTTTCTGCCCAGAAAGCTAATACAATTTCCTTAATTTTTCTTTCTATGGTAATTTCTGGTGTAAGTAGAGTTGATTTAATTAACTGTTGCGTTATTGTTGATCCTCCTTGAATTGGTTTACCAGATAAGTCGGCAATGGCTGCTCTAGTTATTGCGTTGATATCGAATCCGGGGTTTTTATAAAAATCTTTATCTTCAATAGCAATAGTTGCATCAATTAAGTCCTGGGGAAGAGTAGATAAAGGCACTAAAGTTCTATTTTCATTAGCATAAATTTGATACAAAAGCTTACCATGACGATCATAAATCTTGGTAGTTTGAGGAATTGCCCTTTCAGATAGTTGTTTTGGGTTAGGAAGTGAGTTTAGGAAAAAGTAAATATAAACAGGAATTAAAACAAATATGAAACAAACTAGAAAACCAAAAAAGAAAAATTTAAATTTTAGTTTTAAATAGCGAGGAACAGGATAAATTGTAATTTGATTTCTTTCAATTTCTTTCTCAAGTTTAGTTTTTTTTAAGTTTTTCTTTTTCTGATTTACATTCCTTTTGAAGGACTTAAATGACAAAAATAGTCTAAAACTTGCCATTTTAGTTTTTGTATCAATAGCTTTAATAGCATTTACAAATGCATTAATTGTGTTTTTTATTAATCTAAAAAATCCAAGTATTTTACCGAAACCAAATTTTATTATGGAAAAAATGAGGCTAAATATTAATTTTGCTAGCAAAATCACAACCTCGCCTATGGTTGATAAAACCACAAGAATGATATTCAAAATTAAGATTAAGATTTGCATAAAAAATAATAAAACCTGAAGCTAACCTATTATACTATAGGTATAAAAAAAATTAAAGTATTATTGTCCTGGGGTCGGAGAAGGCGATGGACTAGGGTGGGGGCAGGTTAAACAGTATTGATCTCCTGTTGGATCAGTATAAATAACTTGATCTTTTTGCTCAAGATTATCGGTCTGGCCTTTTTTAGGAAGATCTTGGGTATTTTTATCAACAAAAATTGGCGTGCTGGCAGAAGCACCTGTTTTGGGCTCACTTCCTTTAATAAAATATTCCTGCTTTGTTGGGCAAGATGAACTTGATCCAGGTGGTGGCGGGAGTAGTCCAGTGTCTGAGCAAATGGTTTTTTGAATTACATTGGCTGGTTGAGGTATGGATTCTGGGGTTTTACCCCTTAGAAGATAGGACATAATGTCATTCCAAATAGGGGCAGCGCCTGTGACTCCTGAAACAACCCCGTTCATCTGACTATTGTCGTTATTTCCCACCCAAGTTGCTACGAGTACGGATGGTGTATAGCCAATTGTCCAGTTATCGCGATAATCGTTAGTAGTGCCAGTCTTAACAGATACAATTTGACCTGGAATTCTTAATTCCGAACTAGGACCAAAGGCAGCTAATCTTGCTCCGTTGTCAGCTAACATGTCAGAAATAATAAAAGCAACTCCATCCGGTAAAACTTTTTTACCAAAAATTGGACTTTTTGGTGCGTCATATTTTTCTAAAACTTTACCATTTTTGTCTACAATTTTAAGAACTGGATGTAGATTGACTTTGTAGCCATTATTGGCAAAAACTCCAAAGGCCTGTGCCATATCAAGCATTCTTACTTCTCCTCCTCCTAGGGTTAACGATAGGCCATAGTCAGTAGAGTTGTTGAAGGTGGTGATTCCCATCGCTGAAGCTGTTGCAATCATTGCTTTTAAGCCATTTAGTTTTAGCATTTTTACAGCTGGTATATTGAAAGAATTCCCTAGAGAAATACGCATTGAGGCTAATCCATGCCATTTACCATCATAATTCGCAGGGCAATATTCTTTTCCTCCTTGATTAGGGAAGCAAATGGGTTGGTCTATAAAGGTTGTGGCAGCGCTGTAATTATTAATAAGTCCAACAGCATAATTAACTGGTTTAATTGAAGATCCGGGTTGTCTAAGTGCTGTTGTAATATTTACATTACCATCAATACTTGTGTCAAAATAGTCTTTTGACCCAACCATAGCTAAAATTTCTCCAGTTGCTGGATTGGTCACGATCGCAGCACCATTTGTAACATGATAATAATTAGGTAAAGAATTAACTTCTGCAGCAACTGAAGCTTGTGCCATATCTTGAATATCTAAATCTAGGCTGGTTGTAACCTTAAGTCCACCTTCTTCGACAACTTTTTCACCATATTTTTGAATTAATAGATCTTTAATATATAAAACAAAATGTGGCGCCTCAATACTATTAGAGATTTTTTTATATTTTAAATTAGCGGTAGCAGCTTTTTTCTCTTGTGCAGCAGTTATATAACCTTGTTCTCGCATGGCTTTTAAGACTTCAAGTTGCCTTCTTTTAGCCAAATCTGGTCTTGACCCAAAAGGAGAGTAATAAGTAGGAGATTGGGGAAGTCCAGCAAGAAGTGCAGATTCTTCCAAATTTAATTCTTTAGCATGTTTGCCAAAATATGTCTGAGATGCTGCCTCTATTCCGTAGGCGGGTCCACCGTAAGGACTTTGATTTAGATACATTTCTAGAATTTGATTTTTAGAGTAAATAAATTCAGTAGCAAAAGATAATAAAATTTCTTTGGCTTTTCTAGGCAATGTCCGTTCCTGAGTTAGCAAGCTGTTTTTAACGAGTTGCTGGGTTAGAGTAGACCCTCCTTGAACTTGTTTGTGAAGAATCGTTGAAAAAAATGCTCTAGTAATTCCCCTCAGATCGATTGCGCCGTGTTGATAAAAATTTCTGTCCTCAATTGCAATTGTTGCTTGCTGCATATATTTAGGAATGGTTGAGAGCGGAATAAAGGTTTGATTCTTTTTGTCATAAATATTGTATAAAAGTTTTCCATTACGATCATAAATTAATGTTGATTGCGGAGCAGAGTTGCTGCTTAGCTTAGTAGGAAGTGGTAAGTCTTTTAAGATAAAAAAATAGAAACCTACGCAAAAAGCAATTATAAGTATTGCGAAGATTATCTTAAATTTATTGTTAACAATTGTTTTTAAATTAATTTTTGTATACGTTTTAATTGATAAATACTTAGATTTTGTTAGTTTTTCCATTTCTAAATAATACCATTTGAGCTATACTTAATTCAATTAAGCTAATTATGGACTTTAATTTACTAACTAACATCTTGTCTATAGGAAAATATGGTGTTAATTGGATTGATATTCTACTTATATTAATTATTCTGGTTTTTGTAGTTGAGGGTTATTTTTTGGGTTTTTTTTCGGCTTTAATAGATTTTGTTAGTTTTATTTTGTCTTTTGTTTTAGGTCTGGCTTTGTATAGCGTAATTGCTAAGCTTTTAGTTCAGTTATTAAATATTCCTCAGGGTTTTGCAAACGCAATAGGATTTTTGGTAATCGCAATTTTGTTTGAAATTTTACTTAATGTAATTTTAAAAAAAGTAGCTTTAAATATTCCCATTTTTATTAAAAATAATCCTAGAACAAATAATCTAATGTTTGTAGAGAAATTGTTGGGCACTATTCCTGGATTTTTTTCGGGTTTGGTTTTGTCAGCTTTTATTTTTAGTTTACTAATCGCTTTGCCATTTTCAGTTTTTCTAAAACATTCAGTAACAAATTCAAGGTTTGGTAGTTTAGTAGTAGCTAACACCCAGGTATTTGCCAAAAGCTTAAGTGAAGTTTTTGGTGGAGCAGTGAATGATACACTTTCTTTTTTAACAATAGAGCCCAAAAGTAATCAAGTTGTTGATTTAAAATTCAAATTAAAACCAAAAGAGATAACAATCGACAAAGAGGCTGAGAAAGAGATGCTGGTTTTAGTTAATAAGGAAAGAAAATTAAGAAATTTAAAAGAAGTTACTTTTTCTGAATCATTAACAAATTTAGCCAGAATACACTGTAAAGATATGTTTGTCAGGGGATATTTTTCTCACTACACTCCAGAAGGATTGACTCCCTTTGATCGTATGACGCAGTATGATATTGCCTTTAATTTTGCTGGAGAAAATTTAGCGCTAGCTCCTAATACAGACTTGGCCATGCGAGGCTTAATGCAGAGTCCTGGGCACAAAGCTAATATCTTGTCCTCAGATTTTGCTAAGCTAGGAGTAGGAGTATTAGATGGTGGAATTTATGGACAAATGTTTTGTCAGGAGTTTACAGATTAATGAAGCTTAAAAAAATACAAGAAACAGATGTAGCTGGAAAAATTGTCTTACTCAGGGCTGATTTAGACGTGCCGATTGAAAACGGTGATATTGTTGATGATTCAAGATTAAATGCTTGGTTTCCAACTCTTGAGTATTTAGTAAGACAAGGTGCCCAGGTTGTTGTCGCTGGTCATTTAGGAAGACCTGAGGGGGTTTACGATAAATATTCCCTAGCTCCTGTTGCGTTGTGGATTGCTAAAAAGATTAATTCTCATGCAGAGGAAGTTGACTTGGAAGGTTTTAAGGCTTGGAAGTTAGCGCAAAATGTTTTTGTTTTAGAAAATTTAAGGTTTTATAAAGAAGAAGAGGAGAATGAAGTTGAATTTAGTAAAAAACTTGCTTCTCTTGCGCAGGTTTTTGTTAACGATGCTTTTGCTTCCTCGCACAGAAAACACGCCTCAGTAGTTGGAATTACAGAGTATCTACCTTCATTTGCAGGCTTAAGGTTAGAAAAGGAAATAGAAGAACTATCAAAAGTAATAACAAATCCTGCTAGACCCCTAACTATTATTATAGGTGGAGCAAAAATAGAGACAAAACTTCCTTTGGTTGAAAAAATGCATCGTTTTGCAGATTTAGTTGTGGTAGGTGGAGAGCTTGCTGAGAATACTAAGGTTTTAGCTAAAGTAGCTCATGAGAAAATTGAAGGGCAAAAATCTGAGTTATTAATCGGAGACTTAATTACAAACGGAAAAGATTTGACGATTGAAAGCGTAGAAAAATTTATAGAAGCAGCTTCTAAATCTGCGACAATTGTTTGGAATGGTCCCATGGGCTTAATAGAGGCTGAAGATTATGCAGGAGCAACCCATGTTCTAGCAGAGGGTATTTCAAAGTTAAGTGCATATAAGATAGTTGGGGGAGGAGATACCGTAGCGTTTTTACAAAAACAAAATTTACTGAGTCTTTTTGATTTTGTTTCTATTGGCGGAGGAGCGATGCTTGAGTTTTTGAGTGGAGAAACCTTGCCTGGAATAGAAGTCCTGCAATAGGCTGCTTGTTTAGATTTTAAATCCTTTGTATACTTAAATTATATGATCCGCACTGCCATTAACGGATATGGAAGAATTGGAAGGGTTGCTCACCGAGTAATTCTTGAAAAATACCTAGATCAGGTTGAAATAGTTGCTATTAATGCTGGATCCTCTACTGATATTAAGGGATGGATGTATCTTTTAAAATATGATACTTCTTATGGTCCTATATATAGTATGGATGTTACATATCAGGAGAAAGAAGAGAACTCTAAGTATCCTGATTTAATAGGATACCTTCTTATAGATAATAAAAAGATACCTGTGTTCTCCCAAAAAGATCCAACTCTTCTTCCCTGGAAAGATTTAAATGTGGATGTCGTAATTGAATCAACTGGGCATTTTACGAGCGAAGAAGATTTAAAAAAGCATTTGGGAGCAGGAGCAAGATCGGTTGTTTTATCCGCGCCTGCTAAAGAGGGAAATGTGCCTACGTATGTAATTTCTGTAAACGAAAAGAAGTATCAAGGTGAAAATATTATCAACAATGCTTCATGTACGACTAATTGTATTACTCCGGTTGCTAAAGTGATTTCTGATACCTTTGGGGTGGAGAAGGCAATGATGACAACTATTCATGGTTATACCTCGGATCAGGAGCTGCAGGATGGTGGGCATAAAGATTATAGAAGAGCCCGGGCTGCCGCGCAAAACATAGTACCAACAACGACAGGCGCAACCATTGCAGCTGCTCAAGTCTTACCAGAGCTTTCAGGTTTATTTAATGGCTTATCAGTTAGGGTTCCCGTTGCTGTTGGATCTTTGTCAGATTTTACTTTTCTACTTAAAAGAGAAACAACTAAAGAAGAGGTAAACAGCGCTTTAAGAAATGCTGCTAAATTACCTGCTTTTTCAGGTATTTTAGCCGTGACAGACGACCCATTAGTATCAGCTGATATTATTGGTAGTCCATATTCTTCGATCGTTGATCTGTCTTTGACTCAGGTTGTTGGTAATATGGTAAAAATTGTGGCTTGGTATGACAATGAATATGGCTATGCAAATAGATTAGTGGAGGAAGTTATAATGCTTGGGCAAAGCAGGTCAGAACTTGAGCCCAAAATTGCTCCTTTATCTGCCTAAGATTCTTCTTGAATCACTTTTGAAAAGATGTATAATGAGTGAGTGAAAAAGCTCTTCTTAGCCTCATTATTATTCTTTCTGCTCTTTTTAAAAAGTGAAGTTGTTGTGGCTAAGGAAGCAACTGCTTCAGCAGCTCCTGTGCGCGTAGAATATGAGCTTCCTTATCCAGGACTTCTTCCTGATAATCCTTTATATTTCTTAAAAGCTATAAGAGATAATTTGCAGAAGTTTTTTATCTCTGACCCCTTAAGAAAAGCAGAATTCGACTTATTACAAGCAAACAAGAGACTCAAAGCGGGGGAAATATTAATAATGAAGGGTAAATTTGATTTAGGTTTTACAACTTTATCTAAAGCAGGAAATTATTTTGAAGATGGATTAGTGAAAGTTCAACTTGCAAAAAAACAAGGAAATGATGTTAATTCACTTCTTTCAGAAATGTTTACTGCAGCAAAAAAACAACAAGAAGTAATGCAAAATTTAGAAAAAAATAAAAAAGGGGATGAATTAAGAAACTTAAGATTCTTGGAAGAACGGGCTAGAGACTTTTCAGAAAGGGTATTAATAATTAAGTCTTAAATATATTAATAATTTATATTTTAGAACACATTTTTTGTACTTATTTTTTAAGACTTTTAAGCATCTAGAATATCTTTTTTATCCTATTTTTTGGTCTTCTAAAAACGGCTAAAAAATCGAGGCTAAAAAAAATACTGACTCTTTTTGATATAGAAATTTATAGTTGACACCCTGTTACTAGTGCCATATGATTTTTTTGGCACTAAATATAGGGATCGAAAAATTCAGTGCAAAAAATATATGAAGTGTCCATATTGCGGTAGTAAAGAGACGGAAGTAGTTGAGACCAGAGATAGCGAAGATTTAGAGACGATACGCAGAAGAAGAGAATGCACGAAGTGCAACAAGAGATTCACTACTTACGAGAGGATTGAAAACGTTCATTTAATAGTAATAAAAAAAGACGGAAAAAGAGAGCAGTTTGACCGCGATAAGTTAAAAAGAGGAATTTTAAGTTCTTGTCAGAAAACTAAAATTACCTTAGCGGATGTAGAAAGAATAGTAGTCGAAATTGAAAGAGAGCTGAGGACAGCGGATAGCGTTGAAGTAGAAAGTAAGAGAATCGGACAAATGGTTGCAACTAGACTAAAATCTCTAGACAAAGTTGCTTATATCAGATTCTCAAGTGTTTTTAAAAGATTTGTAGACATAGAAGACTTTGAAAAAGAAGTCAAAAAATTAATTAAATAAATATTATGAAATTAGACGGCGTAAGACAAAAAGTATTTTTAGACAGATATAGCTTAAAAGATGTAGCTGGTAGTCCAATGGAAAAAACACCAGAGGAAATGTGGAGAAGAGTAGCTAAGGGAATTGCAGGTGTTGAAAAGCCAAAGGATCGCAAAAAATGGGAAGATAAGTTTTTCGATGTAATGACAGATTTCAAATTTCTTCCCGGTGGTAGAATTTTAGCAGGAGCAGGTACTGGTTTTGATGTTACCTATTACAACTGTTTTGTTATTCCAAATCCTCCAGACTCAAGAGGTGGAATCATGGAAAATCTAACTCAAATGATTGAGATCATGGCTCACGGTGGAGGCGTAGGTCTTAATCTTTCTTCTTTAAGACCAAGAGGTTCAAGAGTCAAGAAAGTAAATGGTTTTTCCTCAGGTCCTATTAACTGGGCAGAGCTTTATTCACTAGCTACTAAAGATATAGTCCAGCAAGGTGGATCAAGAAGAGGAGCTTTAATGTTAATGCTTCATGATTGGCATCCAGATATCGAAGAATTTATTACTGTTAAAGAGGATTTAACTAAAATTAACGGTGCTAATCTATCAGTTTGCGTGTCTGATGGTTTAATGGAAGCAATAAAAAAAGATGCAGATTGGGATTTGGTATATCCAGAATTAGATGATCCAAAATATGATAAAAAATGGGCAGGCGATATAAATGAATGGAGAAAAATTGGGGGTAAAGTAAAGGTTTATAAAACAGTTAAGGCTAGATATTTATGGGATTTAATTTGTACAGCAGCTTGGAGATCAGCTGAGCCTGGTCTTCACTTCTTAGAAAGATCAAACAAAAGATCAAATACTTGGTATTTTGAAACCTTAACAGCAACAAATCCTTGTGGAGAGCAGCCACTTTCTCCTTGGGCAGTTTGTAACTTAGGAGCAATGAATTTGTCTGCTTATGTTAAAAAAGGTGAATTTGACTATGATAATTTTGGTAAAGATGTTCAAGTAGCTGTAAGATTCTTAGATAACGTTATTGATGATACCCATTATTTCTACAAAGAAAACGAAAAGGTAGCCAAAGATATTAGAAGACAAGGATTGGGAATAATGGGACTAGCTGATGCGCTTATAAAAATGAAGGTCAGATATGGCGCAGAAGAGTCTTTACCAGTTATTGAGAAAATCTTTAAGACCTTAAGAGACAATGCATATATTGCTTCTTCAAATATTGCAGCAGAAAAGGGAAGCTTCCCTAAATTTAATAAAGAAAAATATTTACAAGGTTTCCATGTCCAAAGACTTCCCGAAGATATTAGAAAAAGAATTGCCAAACAGGGAATGAGAAACGCAGTCGTCTTGACTATCGCTCCAACAGGCTCAACTGGTCTTTTAGCTGGTGCATCTTCTGGAGTAGAGCCAGTTTATGAATTTGAATTCATCAGACGCGATAGGCTGGGTGAACACAAGATGTATCATCCTCTTTTTGATGAGTGGAGAGCGGCAAATCCAAATGATGAGAGACCAGGCTATTTTGTTTCAGCAAATGATTTAACCCCTGAAGATCATGTAAAAGTTCAGGCTATTGCCCAGGATTATATTGATTCATCAATTTCAAAAACAGTTAACGCACCAAAAACTCATACAGTTGATGATGTAAAAAGACTTTATGAAATGGCATATGACTCTGGTCTTAAAGGAATTACTTATATGAGAGATGGTTCAAGACAGGGAGTTTTGGAAAGAATTGATGATAAAAAAGAGGAGAAGAAAATTATTCCTCAAGTTCAAACCAGTATGCCAATTTTACCAAGGCCAATGATGGTTGAAGGAGTAACTTATGGAACTGATACTCCAGTTGGAAAAACCTACATTACTATTAATCATGATGAAAACAAACAACCATTTGAAGTATTCATCACAGTAGGCAAATCAGGATCAGATGTTGCAGCTATGGCTGATGCATTAGGCAGAATGATTTCTCTTAATTTAAGAGTAAATGGAGTTCTTGCTCCAAGAGATAGAGTTAAACAAGTTGTTGCTCAGCTTATTGGAATTGGCGGGGCAAGAAGCGTAGGGTTTGGGGAAAATAGGGTAAGATCCTTACCGGATGCAATTGCCAAAGTATTATCTAGACATTTTGAATTCAGAGTAAATGGTGTAGTAGAGGATAAGAAGGTAGCTCTTAATGGAGCAACTAATGGAAATTCCTTACCAAGCAATTTGACTGCCAATACTCACGTCCCAGTCGCAGCTGATTCTGGAGTAGAGGAAAAAACAGAACAAATTGTAAAAATTGAGCAATTAAGCTTGTCTGCAAAACCAATGCAAGCAAGTGAAGCAATGACAACAACTGGACTTTATGATTTCTGCCCAGACTGCGGTGGAGCATCTCTTGCCTATGAAGAAGGCTGCAAGAAATGCTATGCTTGCGGTTACTCCGAGTGTTAGCTTATGTCTATATATACTAAGTTTGGTGATAAAGGTAAGACCTCTTTGTATGGCGGTAAAACCGTTTCTAAAGGCAGCGTTAGAGTAGAAGCTTATGGAAACCTAGATGAATTAAATAGCTTCTTAGGAGTCGCTGTAAGTCTTTTAAAAGATAAAGAGGTAAAAAAGGAAATTATCAGTATTCAAAACGATCTATTTGAGATTGGATCGTCAATTGCCTCAACTGCAACCAATAAGCATAAGATTTTAGGTGTATATTTGAAGCAAAGAGTTATTGAATTTGAAGAGGAAATTGATAAAATAACTAAAAAATTACCAGAGCTTGAAAATTTTATCTTACCAGGAGGCTCAGAAACAGGTTCAAGGTTACATTTTGCTAGAACCATAGCTAGAAGAGCAGAGAGAAGGATAGTAACTTTAGCTGAAAAAGAAAAAGTTTTATCAGAAGTACTTATTTATTTAAATAGAGTTTCAGATTTGTTATTTATGTACGCAAGACTTATAAATTTAAAAGAAAAGAAAAAAGAAATAATTTGGAAAACTAGAGATTAGTTTTCAACGGGTGAAAGCAGGCGAAAATCCTGCGCTGTGCCGCAACTGTATAGTCAGAGCCCCGAATATAAATCTTCCGAGCAGAAGTATGTTTTTTAGCATACAACTTCTCGGAGACGAGGAGTTTTTTTATGCACGAATTACCAAGAACAGAGGCAAAATTACAACCAGCCTTCAGAGAACCAGGTTCACAAGTTTTAAGTGCTCCTTCATTTGAAGGATCGGTTAAAAGAGCAAAGACTCTAGTATATGAGCCTGAATTTGATAGGCAAATGTACAGGGCTTACTCAGGATTGTCTCCTGAAGATCAACGAATATTAAGACAATATACGACTCAGCAAGTAGAGACTTATGTTGGAGAAAGATTAGGCGTGGTTGAATCAAGAATTAGGTGGAATATTGTTGAGGGAAAAATTATTCCCGAAGGAGTTGATACGCCTCTAGAAACAATTATTGCTAATGGTGTTAACTGGAGAAGGTCATTTAACGAAAACGGAGAATTAAATGGAAACCCTGTAGATTTTACTAGGGAAGAGGCAGAGTATGAAGGTTTTTTAAAAAGCCAAGCTAGACTTACTGATCCCGAAACACCAGTTGGCGCAATTGACCTATCTGTTTCTCCTCCCGGCGGAGAAGGGTCAGATTATAAGCATAAATTTTTTGATGTTCGGGTTGTAAAAGAAGATGCAAGCGGGACAAGATATATTGAAGCAACTCGTTTTCTTTCAGATTTAAATGTCGAGGGATATAGAGAGCAATTGGCTCCAGTTAAAGAATTTGCTGAGACCCCAACTCCTGAAGATTTCTTGAAAGACCCAATAGTTTTAGATGGAATATTTAGCGATGCTTCTGAGGTTGGTACATATTTATCAGGTGGAGTAAGAGCATTGGAAGTTCAAAGATTTGCTGAAATAAAATCCTTACTTAGGCCTTATATAATAAGTTACATTAATTCTTTAATTAATAATCCTTACGCTATTTTAGATCATAATTTACGTTTAAATGCTATTGTTAATGAAGCTGATGCTGTTCATGATGCACAAGAATTAAAAGACCATCTATTGTTAAGAGCTAAGCGTCATTTTGCAGATTTTGCACCAAGCTCAATGGTTGAGCAAGCCGTTCAGATTCTTGGGCGTCAGAGGGTGAGACAAGCTGTAGTTCCTTGTCCGGGTGAGAGTGGCGGTTTAGATGTTGGCGGAGATCCTAATTTGGTTAGGGATCCTTTTTCGGTCGGAGATTTCGGTAAACCGCCAATGAGCGAAGTGGAAAAAGCTAAGAAAGATCCTAATTTATGTAAGTGCTTAGGAAAGGACAATCCCCATTTTCATTGTCCTGGAAAAACCGAGGCTGGGAAAAAGTGTGAATCTGTAATTATAGTTGGCCAAGGTGTTTCAAGATGTCTAAAGTGTGGAGAAGGAAAGAAATGTTAAAAAAAGATAAAGATTGTACTGAGTGCTATAAAATAAAGTGTAGAAATTGTGGCTGGGAACCGACAGTCGAACAAGAAAGGCAAGTTTTAAGCGGTTTACTAACTAAGTGTCCAGACTGTGGTGGGGGAAAATAATATAAGGAACTTGTTAGGTTAATTTAATTGTTCAAAGTTTGCCAAAATGCTATTATTAACCTATGGATAATAGTTCAAAACAAAAACCAATTTTTGATCCTAATCAACAAGCTACTAACCAGTCACAGTCTAATAGCTTTATTCCGGGAGTAAACAAGGAGCATGAAGTAAGTGGTGGAAATTTTATTAGAGCTTCTGAGCCAGAGCATGTTTTGGATCAAGAAGTAAGAGAGATAGGCGTGCAAACGGTTTCTGATAAGCCTAATTTAACAGATGTACATTCTCAAGTTGGAATATCACATTCTTTACAAAATACAGATCCAGTTACTAAAAATCCTAAAACAATAGAGTTTCCCTTAAATGATAGCGAAGTAGGAGGTTTGTTGCAAAACAAAGATGAAAAATCATCAGCCTATTGGTTAGCAGTGTTAATAGATAAAGTAAAAAAAGTATTGACTTTAAAATAATATGTTTATTTTTAATCAAGTATTGCTATTAATTTACGCACTAATAATAACCATTATTTTAATGGGTATTCTTGCTATATTTGGTGCTGTTTTGGGTTATTTATTTGTATTGTGGCAAAGAAATAAAGATAAAGAAAAATATTCCTTAGATTCGATTCTTTTGCAAATCGCTCTTCCTAGGGATAATGAGGTTAAGATAGATGCTGCAGAGCAGTTCTTTAATGCTTTTGCCGGCATTAAAATAGGTGGTAGATTTGCTTCATTAAAATATCGACCCCATATTTCGTTTGAAATTGTAGGAACCCCTGGAGATATTAGGTTTTACGTGTATGTTCCAAATAAGTATCGAGACATGCTAGAAAAACAAATTAACGCTTCGTATCCCGATGCAGAAATCTCAGTAGTTGAAGAAGGTGCTTCTAAAAGCGTTAGGGAGGGTCAAATTATTGGTAATGAATATAATATATTTTCTTCTCAAGGTCATGTTGCTCATAAAACTCTAAAGTTAAAAGATTCAAACTATAAACCGATTAAAGTTTTTAAAGAATATGCAGTCGATCCTTTATCTGCTTTAACTTCTGTTTTGGCTAAAATGGGAGAGGGAGAAGGGGCAGCGGTTCAGATTTTAATTACCGGAGCAGACTCTAAATGGAGTAAGTTAGGTAGGGCTCATATCGCTGAAACTAAAAAAAGAGAATCTAATCCAGAAACTGCTAAATATTCTTCAGACCCTAAAGAGCTCGAGGGAATTGAAAATAAGATTTCTAAGCCAGGTTTCTATGCAGTTGTTAGATTAGTTGTTTCCTCAACTAGTAAAGAAGCAGCTGAGGCTCATTTAAATAATTTAGAAAATGCTTTTGAACAGTTCGGCGGCGTAAATTCATTTACTAAAGATAAAACCAGATTCCAGGGAAATTTTGTAACTGAGTTTATTTATCGTCATTTTCCAACAAGAGGAACGTTATCTGTATTAACAAGCGAGGAATTGGCAACGATTTGGCACTTACCAAACAAATCCATTTCTACACCTAATATTTATTGGCTAAATGCTAAAAGAGCGCCAGCGCCTGCTCAGATTCCAACAAGTGGTTTGTATCTAGGAATGAGTAGTTTTAGAGGAATAGCCAAGCCAGTTTATATGACTGAGGATGATAGACGAAGGCATATGTATATTATTGGTAAAACTGGTGTTGGTAAGTCTCAGCTTTTAAAACAGATGGTAATTCAAGATGTTCAGGAGGGTAAAGGAGTTGCGGTTATTGATCCCCACGGAGATTTAATTGAAGATATTTTGTTAAGAATTCCTCCTGAAAGAGCAGAGGATGTTATTTTATTTGATCCATCCGACACGGATAGACCTCTTGGCTTGAATATGCTAGAGGCACAAACCGAGCAGGAAAAACATTATATCGTCAGCTCAATCGTTGGGCTCATGTACAAGCTGTATGATCCGAATAAAACAGGTATTATCGGTCCAAGATTTGAGCATGCAATTAGAAACGCAATGTTAACCGTTATGAGTGAACGTGGTAGTACTTTTATTGAAGTTGTTAGAGCTTTAACAGATTCTAATTTTGTTCAAGAATTATTGCCTAAAGTTCAAGATCCAATTATTAGACGTTACTGGACAGATCAGATTGCTCAAACTAATGATTTTCATAAATCTGAAACTTTAGACTACATTGTTTCTAAATTCGGTAGATTTGTTACCAATAAAATGATTAGAAATATTATTGGCCAAAGTAAATCATCTTTTGATTTTAGAAAAGCAATGGATGAAGGAAAAATCTTATTGGTTAATTTATCTAAAGGAAAAATCGGAGAAGAGAACGCAGCTTTCTTAGGTTTAGTTTTAGTTCCCAGAATTTTAGTTGCTGCTATGAGTAGGCAAGATATTCCTCAAGAACAAAGACGAGATTTCTATCTTTATGTTGATGAGTTCCAAAATTTTGCTACTCCAGATTTTGCTCAGATTTTGTCTGAGGCAAGAAAATATCGCTTGAATTTAATCGTTGCTAATCAATTCGTAGGCCAGATGGATGAAGAGGTTAAAAACGCTATTTTTGGAAACGTAGGTACAATTATGGCTTTTAGAGTTGGTGTTACTGATGCAAATTATCTGCAGCATGAATTCCAGCCTGTTTTCTCAGAGGCTGATTTAATCAATATCGACGTCTTTAACGCTTACGTTAAAACGATCGTAGGTAATGCTCCCGTTACGCCTTTTTCGATGGACACGACTAAAGATATTAGTAAAGAACAAGCCTTGGACAATCCTAGAGTTGCAGAGCTAATCAAGGAACTTTCAAGAATTAAGTATGGAAGAGATGTAAACGAACTTGAGATTGAGATTGCCCAGAGAGCAAGGCTTTAGTATAATGCACCCACGCGTCTGTAGCTCAGTGGTAGAGCGCTACTCTTATAAAGTAGATGTCCTTGGTCCGATCCCAAGCAGACGCACTTTATAGCCTCAAATTAACGAAGAATAATTTTTTTATTAAACCCAGGTAAAACAAACCCTTTTTCCATTTGAATTTGACCTAACAAAATATCATCAATTGGAAACATCCTGGGTGTTTGGTCTGGTTCTTTAATTGCTGACCATGTCGCCATTGCCTGAACCCTTGGTCCATCAGGAGCAATGAGAACTGTTCTAATTTCATCGTATCTTGCGCCTGGATCTTTTTTGGCCTTAGAATACCAATGCCTAGAAAAGGTAAGAGAGTTATCGGGTGTTACTTCTTGTGGTCTTTTTAGAAATCTTCCTAGAAATCCAGTATCGACCACATATAGCGATCGTTCATTCATTTTATAATTCTGTTAATGTAGAGGTTTCTTTACCTCTTTCTGGTACATATTGGAGATATCTTTCAGTTGTGGAGAGTCTTTTATGGCCTAAAACCTTAGATAAGACTAGGAGTGATACTCCATGTTTTAGGTGATGGGCAACAAAGGTATGTCTTAAATCATTTACTTTAGCACTTTTAATTTCAGCTAGCCTAAAATATCTCTCAACTGCGGTTCTGATGTTTCTAATTAGGAAAGGTTTACCACTTTTAGTAACAAAAACATGCTCATCGGTTACTTTTGGTCTTAATTCTAAATATCTATCTAGAGCTTCTTTTGCTCTTTTATTTAAAGGAACATTTCTTTCTTCGTGTTTTTCGAATGGGGAAATGTGCAAAGTATCTTTATTAATATCTGAGAGTTTTAAATTAGCGAGTTCGCCAATTCTAATACCGGTTTGTAGTAAAAGCTCAATAACAGCAAACATTCTAGCGTCATTTCTAGCAGCGTCTCTTAAGGCTCTGTATTCGGTTGGAGTTAATATTCTAGGTGGTGCAAGCTGGTACTTAGGGTGTGAGACTAAAAGTGAAGGATCATCGGTTATATATTCGCTGATTTTTAAGAATCTATAGAAGGTTCTGGTTGAGTTAATTTTTCTAGATACTGATTTAGGAGTATATCCTTCCTGAGCAAGCTTTGCTAAAAAGGCATCTAAATCTTCCTTGGTAACTTCATGAATATTAGCTCTTTTGAGCTCTTCTAAGAAGGAAATTAACTGATCAATATCCTTGCCGTAAGCAACAATTGTTGAATTGGATTTCTGATTACCATGAAGGTAATTTTTGAATTCATCGTGGGCATTTCTTAAGCCAATTTGCTTCATAATAAAATAAGATCCTTACTAAAAGTTTGGATCACAATGTCCTATAATATCACCAATTTAAATACACGTCAAGCACGAAATTGATCAAAATATGTTAAGATAAATGTACTTCAAATGAAAAAAGCTGCGTATCTAATCGTAATAATTGGACTCTGTTTAGTTATAAATAGTTTAGCTCACTCAATCTATAATTTGTGGCACAAGCAAGATCTTTTAGTTTCAGCACAGAGAAATTTAGCTTTAGCAAAGCAAAAAAACCAAGAACTTAAGGCTAAATACAAAATTGTTACGACTAAGGAATTTGTTGAAGAGGAGGCGCATGACAAGTTATTTATGGTTAGAAGTGGGGAACATCAAGTTATTATTACTGACAAAGCTAAAACTAACGCTAAGAAAGAATTTGCTCCTCATCCAAATTGGCAACAGTGGTTAGATTTATTTTTGTAAAGTACCAGGGGCGAGGATCGAACTCGCGACCACCGGGATATGAATCCGGAGCTCTACCACTAAGCTACCCTGGCGCACACTGTATTTTATCATCTGAATTAAAATGAGGCAAATTTAGGGCATTACGCAGTTTAAATCAACAATCAAATGCGTTGTTTCCTGGGCTCCTTTGGATACAGCAATATTATAATGAATATTGTCTTGATTATAAGAAAAATTTCCTGTTGCTGAATCAAAAATTACTTCAGGTGGAACTTGCAAAAAAGAAAATAATCCATTGCCTTTAGATGTAATGGCAACATCTGCTATTGTTGTTCCCCAACCTCTATGATTGCTTATTTCTAAGGATTTACCTTCAGGCAAATCGAATGTTTGAGAATTGGTTAGTGGGCCTTTCTGGCAATCAACTAAATCGGTTGAGCCAACTTGTCCGTCAGCAGCTCCTTTGCACCCAGCTGCTACCAAAGCAAGACTAGCTAATGCAATCCCTGCTTGCCTACGATTAACTCTGTTTTTAAATCTTTCTAGGCCAACCATAATTAAGATTTATTATAAATCTAGTTTTATAAAAGTCAATTAAAGATTGATCTGAAGCTAAAAATAAAGTATAATAGCTTTTACGCGCGGGGTAGTGTACAGTGCACGTGAGGCTCATAATCTCACAGGCTAGGCGCAACTCCTAGCCCCGCAACATAGTCCCCAAATCTATATGAATAATAATCCAATTGGCATAATTGACTCAGGTCTGGGTGGTTTATCTATAGCCTCAAATTTAATTACTAATTTATCTTCGGAAAGTTTTATTTATCTTGGTGATTCTTTAAATTGTCCGTATGGTCAAAAGAGTAGGGAGGAGATTCTAAGCTTGACAAAAAAAATGATTGATTTTTTAGTTTGCCAAGAGATTAAGCTTTTGGTTGCAGCATGCAATACGATTACAGTTACCTGTATTGAGGACTTGAGAAAAGCTTATCCAAATTTTCCAATCGTAGGTATAGTTCCAGTAATAAAAACAGCAGCTAAAGTTTCTAAGAATAAAAAAATAGGCATCTTTTCAACTAAAGTAACTGCAGATAGTAAATATCAGCTAGATCTAATTGAGAAGTTTCATAATGGTTGTGAAGTAGTAAATATTGGTTCAAGTGATTTAGTTAAGGCTATTGAAGCTTTAGATTTTGAATATGTTGATAGGGTTTTGGATCAAGAATTGGCGGTTTTCAGAGAAAAAGAAATCGATACTTTAGCCTTAGGCTGCTCTCATTTTCCGCTAATTAAGGCTAAAATTAAGGCAGATTTACCAGGAGTTGCGATCTTAGACTCTGGCGAAGCAGTTTCGCATCAAGTTAAAAGAATATTAGAGCATAATCAACTGGTATCAAAACAAACAAATCCGAGCTATAATTTTTATACAACTGGGAATCTGGAGCCAGTAACATATTTTGTTAATAAATTGACAAATAAGGCTAAAATCTCTAGAATTACGCTTCAATGAAAGACTTTAAAGGATTAAAAATTGCAGTATTAGGCGCAGGGGTAGAGGGTTTATCTAGCGCAAAATACTTAGAAGCTAAAGGCGCGATAGTTGCCTTATTAGATGAAAAAGAAAATAAGGATTATTTAAGTGACCTAGAAAAGTATGATCTGATTGTTAGAAGTCCTGGTGTGAATCCTAAGCTTTTAAAAGATCTTCCCAAAGAAAAAGTTACCTCTCAAACTCGTCTTTTTATGGAACTTTGTCCAGCAAAAATCATCGGTGTAACTGGCACGAAAGGTAAGGGAACAACATCCTCGCTTATTTATGAAATGCTTAGAAAGCAAGGATTTGATGCATATCTAGGAGGTAATATAGGAAAACCCCCATTTGACTTTTTGGACAATTTAAATGTTCACTCAGTAGTAGTACTAGAGCTCTCTAGTTTTCAATTAATTGATGTAGATAAAAGTCCAAATATCTCTGTTATGTTAATGATTACGTCAGAACATCTAAATTGGCATAGTGATTTAGAAGATTATATTTCTGCTAAGAGAAATATTTTTAGATTTCAGACGGAAAAAGACTTTGCAATTATTAATAAAGATTATCCAGAAAGTAGAGAATCAGATATGGAGACTAATGGAAAAGTTTATTTTGTTTCTACAGAGGACGAATGTGAGAGAGGTGCTTTTATTAGACAAAATAGTGTTTGGATTAAGGATCAGGATCTAGAGGAAATGGTTATAAATACTAAGGATATTTTGCTTCCTGGTACCCACAATCTAGAAAATGTAACAGCAGCTTCAATGGCAGCGTATTTAGCAGGCGTTTCTATAAATAATATTGCGTATGTTTTGAAAAATTTTAAAGGCCTAGAGCACAGATTGGAATTAGTAGCAACAGTAAATGGAGTTAAATATTATGATGATTCATTTTCAACTACTCCAGAAAGCACTATTGCTGCCATTAAAGCTTTTAAAAATCCAGAGATTTTGATTCTTGGTGGAGCTTCTAAAAATTCAGATTTTGCAGAATTAGGAAGAGTAATAACAGAGGCTACAAATATTAAAGCAATTATTGGAATTGGAGAAGAATGGGAAAAAATTAAAGCACATTTAACCAACTTAAATCAGGATGTTTTAGTTTTGGAAGGCGCAAAAGATATGGAAACAATTGTTTCGGCTGCTTCTAAATTAGTGGTTCCTGAAGATGTTGTTATTTTAAGTCCAGCCTGTGCTTCATTTGGAATGTTTAAAGATTATAAAGATAGGGGAAATCAATTTAAACTTCAAGTCTCTTCACTTAAATGAATAAAGTAACTTTTAAAATAGTTAAAAAAGATTCTCAAACTAAAGCTAGGGCAGGTGTAATTTCAACTCCACATGGTGATGTTCACACTCCAATTTTTGTTCCTGTTGGTACTAAGGCAACTGTTAAGGCATTGTCGAGTAGAGATTTAAAAGAACTAGGAGCAGATATGGTTTTGGCTAATACATATCACTTACATTTAAGACCAGGTGAGGATTTGGTTGATAGATTTGGAGGTCTAGCTAAATTCATGAGTTGGAATGGTCCAACTATGACAGATTCAGGAGGGTTCCAGGTTTTTTCCTTAGGAGTTGGTCTTGAGCATGGAGTAGGAAAGCTTTTGAGAGAAGAAGAGGCAGAGGCAAAACCAAGGCTTAATAAAATAACTCCAGAAGGTGTTACTTTTCAATCGCATATTGATGGAAGCAAGCAATTTCTGTCTCCTGAGGTTTCAATTGCCATTCAAGAGAAAATTGGAGCAGATTTAATTGTGGCTTTTGATGATTTAGAGTCGCCTAAATACTCATATGAAGATACCGAAAAGTCTTTAAGGCTCACAGAGGAATGGTTAGTTAGATCAAAAAAAGCTCATAAAAGAACAGACCAGCTTTTATACGGAGTAACTCATGGAGGAAGTTTTAAGGATTTAAGAGAAGAAAGCGCTAAGTTTAACAATGAGCATTTTGACGCTATAGCTTTAGGTGGAGCACATAGAAATAAAGAAAATTTATATGAAGTTTTGGATTGGACAGTCCCACACTTAGACGAGGATAAGCCAAGACATCTGCTTGGTATTGGTGAAATTGATGATATATTTGAAGGCGTTGAGAGGGGAATGGATACTTTTGATTGTGTTATCCCAACTCGTATAGGTAGAGCAGGGTACTTTTTTGTGTCTCCAGATTTGGGAAATGTAAAAAATAGATTTAGATTAAATATTAATAAACCTGAATTTAAATTAGATGAAAAACCTTTAGATGCAAATTGTGCATGCTATACGTGTCAAAATTACACTAGAGCTTATCTGCGTTACTTATTAACAAGTAGAGAGCTTTTAGCATATAACTTAATTAGTTTGCATAATGTTCATTTCTTAGTTAACTTAACTAAAAAGATAAGAGAAGCTATTATTGACGGTAAGTTTTCAGATCTCAAAAAAGAGTGGTTGCCTTAACCCCATAACCCTTGACATCCGCATTAAATATCAGTATACTAGTATGATGATATTTAAGAAAAACAGTGTAAATATTAACAAGGATATTTCAAGTCAGTTTGATAACCTTATAAATAAGTTTTTAGAGATTGATTCTAAAAAGGAAATGGAAGATTTTTTAAGAGGAATTTTAACTGATAAAGAATTAAGAGAAATACCTAATAGATTGGAAATAATTAAACTGTTAAAAAAAGAAATATCTCAGCATGAAATTGCTAGTCGTTTAGGAGTTGGAATTGCGACTGTTACCAGAGGATCAAAAGAATTAAAAAAAGGAAGATTTAAGTATGTTTAAGATTTTGATAAATAGAATTTGGCACAAGCCTCTTTTGGGGGCTTGTATTTGCATGGAATAAAATCATTTTCTATCTGAAAACAAACCTCCAATAAATGGAGGTTTTTTTATTGGAAAGGAGGTGAGTATGATAGAAAATATTTTTAAAACAAATTTGGAGATTGCAAAGAGGGTAGAGGTGCCAACAGAGTGCCCGTTTATTTTAGTTGCAGTCGCTCCATGTAGGAGTGGAACAACTGCGCAGCTAAGGGTATTTGCTGAGGCTGGTGTTCCAGCTCATTATCAACCACTTAAGGCAATACTTAGAGATTTGGAGCAGGGAAAAGAATCTGCGTTTAGGATTCCTGAGGATAAGCCTAAGATCTTTATTAAAGAGACAGTTGGGCCATATACCGTAGGAGAATCAACGCTTGATCCTTTAGCAATTTTGCTGAATGCGGGCGTGCCTAAAGATAGGATACATTTAATTCCGATGTTAAGGCAGCCTATGGCAACATTTGCGTCGTGGATTAAGGTGAATCAAGCTGTCGAACGCTTTTTTGGTGGGGCTATTCCGACTGATGATTTATTGTCTAATTTAATAACTTCTTATGAAACAGTAGAGCAAATTAGGCAGCAGGCATTAGATTTAGGCATTCCAACAACTACATTTGTGCAAGAATCGTTAAGAGATAATTCGCCAATAGATGTTGTTGAGTCTCTATTAAATAAGACAGGCTTAAGTTTTAATAAAAATTCTGTTGAAGGATGGAGATCTTTGCCTCAAATGGGGTCTATGGGATCAAATATAATTTTTCATCCTGTAGATAGTGAGCCAGAAAAAGACGAGGGTGCTCAGATAATTCATAAAATTTTGTTAAATTCCGATGGGTTGCAATATATCGCTAAGGAAGATAACGATGCTAGGATAATTCAACCAGAGCAGAGAAGAAGACTTTTGGGCTCAAGGCTGGGGTCTATTTATGAAGGATTCAGGGGCGCTTCGGAAATTGATCTAGGGTTAAAGATCAAGCCATTTAGAGTGTGATAATTAGAGGAAGCATTAATGCTTCCTCTAATTTCCTATGTTTGCTAATTAAAAGGTTGTGTATATAATAAGCGTATGAGTAAAGTAATTTTTTCAGGAGTTCAACCGAGTGGCAATTTGCATATTGGTAATTTAATTGGAGCATTAAATCAGTGGAGAAATGTCCAAGAAGGAAATGATGCCTTGTTTTGTATTGTAGATTTGCATGCAATTACTGTTTATCAAAATCCAGAAGAATTAAGACAAAAAATTGAAGAAGTAGCTGCTTTATATATTGCTTGTGGTATTGATCCAGAAAAAGCCCATATTTTTGTACAAAGTCAAAATCCAGACCATGCAAATTTAGCCTGGATTTTAAACTGCATAACTCCTTTTGGTCAACTTGAAAGAATGACTCAGTTTAAAGACAAGAGTCAATCTCAAGCTGATTCTACTACCGCAGGTTTGTTTGATTATCCAGTCTTAATGGCAGCAGATATTCTTTTATATCAAACTGATGAGGTTCCAGTTGGTGAAGATCAAAAGCAACATTTAGAATTAACGCGTGATTTAGCAGAAAAGTTTAATTCTAAATATGGTCAAGCGTTTAAATTGCCTAATCCAGTAATAAATAAAGATGTTGCTAGAATAATGAGCTTAACAGATCCAACAAAGAAGATGAGTAAATCCGATGAGAATCCAAATAGTAGAATCAATATTCTAGATACAGAAGAAGAGATTAGAGAAAAGATTAAAAAAGCAGTTACTGATTCTGGTTCTCAAATCTCAAGAGATAGTGGTTCAGAAGCAATCTCCAATTTAGTTGCTATTTATGCAGCTTTTGCAGGAGTAAGTTTTGATAAAGCCTATGAAGAGCTAGAGGGTAAATCATATGGAGAATTTAAGTCACTCCTAGCGGATTTAGTTGTTCAAAAATTATCTGATATTCAGAAAAAATATTCAGAAGTCATAAATAAACCAGAATATATTAAAGAGGTTTTAGAAAAGGGAAGAGAATATGCGGTATTTAAATCGTCTGAAACTTTAATTAATGTCAAGAAACTTGTTGGCCTCGTGTATTAGCTGCAAAAAAATCTTTTAATTTATCAGCCCAAGCTTTGCTTTCATAATCCATTCCTGTGTCAATGAATAGCTGCGCAATGTCATCTGTCGCCATCTCGTCTATTGAATAATCATTATTTAGTAGGCCTGTTTCTGTAATAACAGATTTTGATAATCTTCCAAACAGTTCTGCTTGATATGCATCTGGTGTATTTTGAAAAGCAGTAATTCTAGCTTCTTTTTCAGCTAGGGAAAGGCTGTCTGGAAGAGATTTGAAATAATCCTCAATTATTTCCATACTTATGTTTGCAAAAGCAAAAGAATCTGCTAGAGTTAGGCTACTTGATCCATCAATTATCTCCTGATATGACAGGCTTATTCCAAAATAGAGTTGTCCCAAACTATCAATTTGTCCTGTTGTAACAACTTTCATGTCTGGATCGTTAACCACCTCTAAAACTACACGATCGTTATTTGATCCAATAAGAATATTTTCACCAGCTTGGCTATATTCTGCATTATCTGATTGAGGCATTTTAGAAAGAGTGTCAATTATTCTTGCTTCAGCTAGTTGACCTGCTTGATCTTCTGTTTGCAAGGCGAGTGAGGTATTTGGGTCAAATGAGTATCCATCTTTCCAAAGTTTTTTTTCAGATGCGCTAGGATTTACTCCTAATTCACGAGCTGCTTGTAAAAATACCTCAGCTTGGGTATGGGAGTTTGCTTCAGGCTGTACGGCAGCAGGATTAATGTCGGGATTATTCGGAGGAGTTGAGCAGGCTGCTAGATCTAATCCTGCTGAAAATATTAAAGTAGCAGCTATTCCCAAATTCCTTACTCTTTCTCTAGTTCTAATGTTTACTCTGTTTTTAAGTCTTTCCATCTTGGGTGGAAGTATAGCAGATAAGTAACTAAAAACAAAGCTCAGCAGCCTAGAAAATAAAAGTATATTGTGCTATACTTTCCAGACTATGGCAGGTATAAAAAGACCCAAGAAACTAAAGCAAGTTAAGGTGAAGATGAAGTTCTCCTGGAAAAATATAATTATTTATTTTGCCTTAATTTTATTTACTGGTTTCTTGTTTTTCGGCATTACTTCTCCTAATGGAACTAATTCTTTAGATGCAAATACGAAAACAGTTTCCTTATCCACTCTTATTGCCGATGTTAAAAATGGAAAAGTAAAATCAATTGAAGTATATCCGAATAAAATTGTTGCTAAAGAGGGAAAGGTAACTTTAGAAAGTTTCAAAGAGACAAGCTCTAATGTGTATCAGCTTTTTAAAGATGCTGGTGTTAATTTAAATAAAACTAATGTTGTTATTAAAGACGATACAACCTTAAATAATTGGTTGAATATTTTATCGGGTGTTTTACCAATAGTTTTAATGGTCGCATTCTTTTGGTTTATTTTTAGGCAAGCAAGGGGAGCACAGGAAAACATTTTTAGTTTTGGTAAATCTAGTGCCAAGCTTTTTAGTAAAGATACTCCAAGAACTACATTTTCTGATGTAGCTGGTGTTGATGAGGCAAAGCAAGAATTAACTGAAATAGTAGATTTCCTTAAAAATCCAGGTAAATACAAAGCTATGGGCGCAAGAACTCCAAAAGGTGTTTTGATGGTTGGCCCATCAGGAACTGGAAAAACACTACTTGCTAGAGCAACTGCTGGCGAAGCAGGAGTAGCTTTCTTTTCAATGGCAGGATCAGAATTTATGGAAATGTTGGTTGGAGTTGGCGCTTCAAGAGTTAGAGATTTGTTCAACAATGCTAAAAAAGCTCAGCCTGCAATTATCTTTATTGATGAGATTGATGCAATCGGAAGACAAAGAGGTAATGGTTTCATGGGTGGGCATGATGAAAGAGAGCAAACACTAAATCAAATTTTAGTTGAAATGGATGGATTTACACCAAATGAACAATTAGTAGTTATGGCTGCAACTAACAGGCCAGATGTTTTAGACCCTGCTTTAATTAGACCAGGTAGATTTGATAGGAGAGTAGTATTAGAACTTCCTGATGTTAAAGGAAGAGAAGCGATCTTAAAAATTCATGCGAGGGGTAAGCCTTTTGAAAAAGCAGTTGATTGGATAAAAACAGCTAAAAGAACAGTTGGCTTTAGTGGTGCAGATTTAGAAAATATGCTAAACGAGGCTGCAATTTTAGCAGCGCGTCTTGGTAAAAAAGCAATTGACATGTCAGATCTGGAGGAAGCGGCAACAAAAGTAAAATTAGGGCCTGAGAAGAAAAGACTTCAATCCGATGAGGATAGAAGAATGACTGCTTATCATGAAGCAGGTCATGCACTCGTTTCTTGGTTTATGCCAAATATGGATCCAATCCATAGAATTTCTATTATCTCAAGAGGCATGAGTTTAGGACACACAATGATGGAGCCAATTGATAGGGTTCATGAAACAAAAACTCATTTAATTGAAGAGATTGCAGTAATGCTTGGCGGTAGAGCAGCAGAGAGTTTAATTTTTAAAGAAGTTACAACAGGAGCATCTGACGATATCGCAAAGGCAAGTCAAGTTGCTAGGAAGATGGTAGTTGAGTACGGAATGAGCGATTTAGGACCTATTAATTTAGACACTGAAGACAGAAGAACTCCATATGAAAGTTCTAAAATATCTCCAGAGATGGCTGCAAAGATTGACGCTCAGGTTAAAAAAATTACTGATGAAGCATACATTGAGGCTTTAAACACTCTTAAAAAATTAAAATCTAAGCTTGACCTACTTGCTAAAGAACTGTTAACTAAAGAAACTATTGAATCAGAAGAGTTTGAAAAGCTAATTGGTCCTAAAAAAGCTGCGCTTGCTACTGTTAAATCTTAAGTTGTTGACAAACCCTTTTTTTGAGCACATAATCAAATTATGGCTGAGCAGAAAACAGTAAAAAAATCTTTCTTTTCGATTAAAGAAGCAGTAGGCGTTGGTTTCGAAAAAGCTAAAAAAAACTTCTTTTTCTATGTAGTTTTATTCTTGTTAGTTATTGCAGTTTATATTCTTTATTTCATTCTGCAATTTGCTTTAGTTGCGTTTATGAAAGAAACTGGGGGAGCATTAATTTCAATTGTAAATTGGGTGCTTTCCGCAATAATCTCAATGGGGCTTATTAATGTAACCCTGAAGGTATTAGACAATAAAAAACCCCAATATAAAGATGTTTTCTTTACTGATTGGAAGCTAATTTTTGTTTACGTAGTTTCTAATTTAATGCGCGGTATAGCTGTTGCAGTGGGATTATTATTATTTATTATTCCAGGAATAATTTTAGCAATCAAGCTTCAGTATATTGAATATTTTATAGTTGATAAAAAAATGGGTTTTGAAGCTATTAATAAGTCTTGGGAGATAACAAGAGGAGTTAAATTAAGACTTTTCTTATTTGGAATTGTTTTAGCTTTAATTAACATGTTAGGCTTTTTAGCTTTGTTCTTGGGGCTTTTTCTAACTGTTCCACTTACAATGTTAGCTTCAGCCTATGTTTACAGAAAGCTTAGTTCTAATTAAATTTTCTACTAACCTGGTATAATCTACTCATGCAAAAATTAGTTCTTATCGATGGTAACGCCATAATTCATAGAGCTTTTCATGCATTACCTCCTTTAAACTCATCAGATGGTAAGCCAACGAATGCGGTTTACGGGTTTTTCTCCATGCTTATTAAAGTAATAGGGGATTTAAAGCCTGAGTATTTGGTTGTCTGTTTTGATCGTAAAGCCCCAACTTTTAGAAAACAGTTATACGTTGGCTATCAAGCTACAAGGCCATCGATGTCAGATGATTTAATACCTCAAGTAGAAATGATTCATAATGCGCTAGATGAGGCTAAGATTAGTCATTTTGGTATAGATGGTTATGAAGCAGATGATTTGATTGGAACTATTTCTAGAAGGGCTGTGGAGTCAGATTTAGATGTTATTATTTTGTCAGGAGATAGAGACTTACTGCAGCTTGTAAATAAGCACGTTTTAATGCTTGCGCCAATAGTTGGAATTACCAATATGACTTTATTTGATGAAGCTAAAGTTAAGGAGAAGTATGGCTTAGAGCCAATTCAAATTATAGATTATAAATCCCTTGTGGGGGATAATTCAGATAATTATCCTGGTGTTTCGGGTATTGGCCCTAAAACCGCAGCAACACTCTTACAAAAATATAAAACCCTTGAAGGAGTTTATGAGCATTTAGCTGAAATCTCTCCTCAGCTGCAAGAAAAGCTAGCAAATGATGCTGAGCAAGCAGCTTTAGCTAAAAAATTAGCTACAATTCTTCTTGATGCTCCTTTACAGTTTGAAAAAGAAAGTTATCGACTTGAGAATATAGATTTTGCAGGTTTAGCTTCAGTTTTTGAAAAATTTAATTTCAATAGTCTCTTGAAAAGACTTGAGGGCTTAGGCAAAGTAGCTAAGGCTAAAGAAGAGCTTCGTAAAAAAGAAGAGAAAAAAGATGAAGGTCAAATGAGTTTATTATGAAAGTAGCAATAGTTCACGATTATATAAAAGAATTCGGTGGGGCAGAGCGGGTTTTAAAAGTCTTAACAGAGATGTATCCAGATGCGCCAATCTATACTGCTTTTTGTGATAAAAAATCTTCTGCCTTTGAATATTTTAAAGATAAAAAAGTCGTTGAATCCTGGGTACACTTTATACCCTTTTTTCCAAGATTAGCAAGTCCCCTAAGGTTTTTAACTCCTTTAATTTGGGGTAGCTTTAACTTTAAAAATTACGATGTAGTTATCTCTTCGGCAAGTTGGTATATAACCAAAGGTTTTAAGAAAAATAACTCTAAATTTAAAGAAATTTGCTATTGTCATACTCCTCCAAGATGGTTATATGGATATACAACTAGTGTTAATTTTCAAAAATTTGCCCTAGTTAGATTTTATGCCAAGATAGTCGGAAAATATTTGAAAAACTATGATCAAAAACAAGCTAAAAAGGTAGATTTTTTTATTGCTAATTCCGAAGAGGTTCAAAAAAGAATTAAAAAATTTTATGGCAGAAATTCAGCTATTATTTATCCTCCAGTTGAAGTAGCCCAGGTGGGTGATTTAGATAGAGGAGATTATTATTTTATTGTTTCAAGAATTGTTGGAGCTAAAGGTTTAGATTTGGCTGTAGAGGCAGCTTTGAAGCTAGGTATTAATTTAAAAATTGCAGGAGCACCTGCGGGGTATTATTTTGAATATAATAAGCTTTTAGAAAAAGCTCAAGGTAAGGTAGAATTCTTGGGTCAAGTATCTGATGAGGCATTAGCCAGGTTATATAAAGGAGCAAAGGCTTTCTTAGCTTTATCTAAGGATGAAGATTTTGGCATTACTCCTGTCGAGGCAATGATGTGTGGAACTCCAGTAATTGCTTTTAATGGAGGAGGGTATAAAGAAACAGTTAGAAGTGGAAAAACTGGTTTACTTTTTGATGATTATTCAGTTGAAGGTTTAGTTAATGCTATGACTAAATTTGAATCTATGAAAATTGATAGTAAAGTTTGTGAAAAGCAGGCAGCTAAGTTTAGTAAGGAGAGGTTTATGAATCAAATGAAGGAGTTTGTCGAAAAACATGCCTGAACTTCCAGAGGTAGAAACAATTAGATTAGGGCTGCAAAAATATTTAGTTGGTCATAAAATAGAGAATATTGAGATTAAATTAAAACGCATTTTTACAGGCGATAAAGATTTAATTTTAAATTCAAAAATAACCTCAGTTAACCGGTTTGGAAAAGGATTGGTTATTAATTTTGCCAATGGTTTTTCTTTAGCAATTCATATTAAAATGACGGGCCAGTTGATTGTTAATGATTTGGCTTTTATTAAAAATCGCAATATTCATTTGTCTCCGAAAAAAGTAGGCACAATACCAAACAAGTTTACGCATGTAATTTTTACCTTAGATAAAGGAGCAATGCTTTATTACAACGATATTCGCCAATTTGGCTGGTTAAAAATTGTTAAAACAAGTGATTTACGTAGTCTTTCGTTTTTTAAAGAGTTAGGTCCAGAGCCAATTCCCTCGAGCGGTCAAGAACCTTTAACTTTAGAGCAGTTTGAATCTATTTTGTCTAAATCTTCTTTAGCTGTAAAAGTATTAATTATGGATCAAAAAAGAATTGGGGGAATAGGCAATATTTATGCTAACGATGGACTATTTTTAGCAGGTATAAATCCAAAAAGACCCGCTAAAAGTTTATCTAAAAAAGAAGCAAAAGTTGTTTTTGATTCTTTACTTAAAGTTTTACATAAAGGTTTAAAATATGGCGGTGCATCTGAATTAACATATGTAAATGCTTTGGGTGAAGATGGGGAATACCAAAATCATTTCTTAGCCTATTCTAAAAAGGGAGAAGAGTGTAGTATTTGTGGAGGGAAAATTGAAAAGATTTTTCTTGGCGGAAGGGGAACATTTTTTTGTCCACAACATCAGAAATGAAAAAATATAATAAGCTAGTTAGAGATAAAATTCCACAAATAATTCAAAGCTCCGGTAAAACACCCTTTATTGATGTTTATTCAGATAAAGAATTTAAAAAAGCATTAAATAATAAGTTAGAGGAAGAATTGTCAGAATATTTAAAATCAGAAAGCCTAGATGAATTAGTTGATCTGGAGGAAGTAATTCAAGCTATTATTAAGTCTAATTCAATTTCTAAAAAAGAATTCACCTCTTTGTTGGTTAAAAAAGCCAAAGAGCGAGGTAAGTTTAATAATAAAATTAAATTAATTAAAGTTGGATAAATAGTTCTTGACCTTTTTGTGATATTTGCGTAGTATTAATCCTTGAATAAGTTATGGCTTACAGCGACAAGATTGTCATGTCCATAGGAGGTTCCCTTATAGTTCCAGACGGAGGGATTGATACTAAGTTTTTAAGTAATTTAAATACATTCATAAGAGAACAACTGGCGCAAAATAAGAACCGCCAGTTTTTTTTGGTCGCAGGAGGTGGAATAACCACTAGGCATTATCAAGCAGCAGCGAGAAATGTTATTCACCACGAGCTTACTCATGATGATTTAGATTGGTTAGGTATTCACGCTACAAGGCTTAATGCTCATCTTTTAAGAACTATCTTCAGGGATATAGCTCACCCCTTTATTATTAAGCACTACGACATCATTAGAAAGGTTACAGAGCCTGTCGTTATTGCTTCTGGATGGAAACCTGGTTGGTCAACAGACTTTGACGCAGTTTTACTTTGTGAAGATTATAACGTCAGAAGTATTATTAATCTTTCTAATATCGACAAGGTTTATGATAAGGATCCTAAGAAATCTAAAAGCGCCAAGCCAATTGATAAAATAAAATGGAGTGAGTTTAGAAAAATAGTAGGGGATGAATGGATTCCAGGACTTAATGCTCCCTTTGATCCAGTAGCTGCTAAAAAAGCTCAAGAATTAGAAGTAAAAGTTGCTGTTTTATCAGGGCATGATTTTACTAATGTCGAGAACTATTTAACTGGCAAAGATTTCGTTGGAACTGTGATAGAATAGCCTCAATGTTACACTCGTTAAGTTTGCAAAATTTCCGAAGTTATAAAGATCGAGTATTTGAATTTTCGGAAAACACCACTTTAATTGTTGGTCCAAATACAATTGGTAAAACTAATATTATTGAATCTGTTTTCTTAATTTCAACAGGAAAAAGCTTTAAAACAGATAAAGATGTTCAAATGCTTTCTATAGGCAAAGAAGTTGGCAGAGTAAAAGCTAAAGTTGACGATCTCAAATTGGAAGTAGTTTTAACTAATGGTTATGTCAGTGGAGTGAAGAGTCAATATAAAAAGTTCTTGATTAATGGAGTGGCTAAAAGACGCGCAGATTTTGCAGCTAATTTGATTGTTGTTTTATTTTCCCCAGCAGATTTGGATGTGATCATTGGTTCTCCTTCGCTAAGGCGAAATTTACTAGATGATGTTTTAGAGCAAACTGATAGGGAATATAGAATTGCTAATATTGCCTATGTTAAAGCTATAAGACAAAGAAATGCTCTCTTGGAGCTAGCTAGGGAAACGGGAAATAGATCAGAAAAGCAGTTTGAGTATTGGGATAAATTAGTTATTGATAATGGTCAAGTTTTAACTCAAAAAAGAGAAGAATTTATTAATTTTGTAAATAATAGTAAAAAGGATATTTTTGATTTTAAGCTTTCTTATGACAAAAGCGAAATTTCGCAAGAGAGGCTAGAACAGTACTCATCTGCAGAGGTAGCATCGGCTGTTACATTGGTTGGTCCTCATAGGGATGATTTTATTATCTTAATGCCCAAAGAGGACGGTTTTTACGATGTAAAATCATTTGGAAGTCGCGGGCAACAAAGACTTGCAATTTTACAGTTAAAATCTTTACAAATTAAATTTATTGAAGAAAAAATAGGAAAAAAGCCTTTACTTCTTCTTGACGATATTTTTTCCGAGCTAGATGAAGGACATATTAATTTAATTTTAGAACAAGTAGGTAGGGAGCAAACAATAATTACTACGACCCATAAAGAGTTTGTGCCACAAAAATATCTTAAGGATATTAACGTGATAGAATTAGAAAAGCTATGAAAATAATCGTATTAGGTAATGGCCAGTGGGGGAAAACTTTAGCATCTTTGCTTTCTGAAAATAAAAGGAATTATGAATTTTGGAAGCCAGGAGTAGATTTGCCTGATAATTCAATTTTAGTAAATTGTTTGCCAGCCAATGTAATTAGAGATGTTTTAGTAACTCATGGTAAAAATCTTAAAAATGTCATTTTTATTAATGGCTCTAAGGGTGTTGAGCAGAAAACTCATAAGTTGCCTTTTGAAATAGTTACTGAAATCTTGGGAAATATAGACTATTTTACCTTGATTGGTCCTGGCTTTGCTAAAGAAATAATGGCTAAAATGCCTACTTTAGTTAATATTGGTTTTGTTAAAAAAACTAATGTTGAATTAATAAGAGGCTTATTTGAAACAGATTATTTCAGGGTAAAAATGGTAGAAGGAGTAAAAGCGCTAGAGCTTTCTTCTGCATTTAAAAACGTTTATGCAATTGCTTGTGGAATAGCTAGTGGATTAGGTTTTGAGTCTAATACTCAAACTAAGGTAATTTTAATTGCAATTGATGAATTTTATGCGTTAGCAAAGGCTTTAAATATTGAGGTTACAGAAGATATGTTGCCAGGAACAGTTGGAGATTTAATGTTAACCTGCAGCAGCGTTAATAGTAGAAATTTTAGATTTGGAAAAGGACTTGTTTCAAAAAATCATATAGATGTTTTAAGAGAAATAGGGGAAACTGTAGAAGGTTATTCAACAATTAGTTCAGTGGGGTACTTTGAGAAAATATCCGGAGTAAATCTAAAATTAGCTAATTTTGTGTCTAGAAGTATAGTTAAGGAAACAGATATTAAGAATGAATTTTTAAAACTTTTACGAAATGTTTAGGAGTTAAATTTTTCAGAAAGTCTAGATAGTTGATAAGTAACCAAGACTGCAAGAATTGTAACAATTACTGCATAAATAAGTAGGGAAATGATTCCGCTTCCTTGAGGTAAAAATGATTTAACATAGGAATTAACAAATTCTTGAATTAAGCTATTCCAGGCTAGGGCAGCAACTAGGCCAAAGCCACTGGTGGCTAGTGTTAACATTTGTTTCAGTAATTCTTTTTGAATTGACTTCTTTTCTATTGATTTCGTTCGGGAATTCTTCGGCATATTTGTTATAATACAACTAGTTAATCTTAATTTCAAGGTTATGTATATTCCTAAATTTTCAATTACAAGTAAGATACTTAAAAATATAGGTAGTATAGAGGCTTCAAAGGAAATTATTGATCACGCTCCACTTCTTCCGTATTTTGAAAAAGAATTCAGGCAATCAGCAATGGTTAGGAGTGTGCATTATGGAACACATATTGAAGGTAATGAGTTGAATTTAACTCAAGCAGAAAAGGTGTTGATGGGGCAGGAGGTAGCGGGAAGAGATAGGGATATTCAAGAAGTCATTAACTACAGAAAGGTTTTAGAATATTTATCTGCAGTAACAGGAGATGCAAAGATTACAGAAGAGACAATAAAAAAGATTCATGAGATTACAGTTGAAAAAATTTTAGCTGCAGAGCAAGCTGGGTTTTATAGACAAACCCAGGTGGTAATTAAAAATAGTCATACAGGTGAAGTTGCTTTTAGGCCACCACTTGCTATTGCCGTTCCATTCCAGATTAAGGAACTTTTGGCATTTATAGACAGCTCGCAAGAGCAAGATATTCATCCAATTTTGGAGAGCGGAATTGTTCATTATGAATTCGTCAGAATTCACCCTTTTGTTGATGGAAACGGAAGAGTCGCTAGGGCAATCGCAACATTAATCTTATATCTAAGAGGCTATGACATTAAAAAGTTTTTTGCCCTAGAAGAATATTTTGATAGAGACGCAATGGCATATTACGATGCATTACAAAGTGTTGAGAAAAAAGAAGGAGATTTAACAAATTGGCTAGAATATTTTACTTTGGGACTTGCTATTGAGCTGCAAAAAATTAGAGAAAAAGTTGAAAGTATATCAGTCGATGCAAGACTTAAAGAAAAGTTAGGCGGAGCACCAATTTTACTGACCCCTAGGCAAATAAAAATTATTGAATATATCCAAAAAGTAGGGTATCTTCAAAATCAAGCATTTGAAGGCCTATTTCCAATGATTTCTGAGGATACGATTCTTAATGAACTTAAGGGATTATTGACAGCAGGTTTAATAAAAAAACATGGGGTAACTAAGGGTGCAAAATATATAATGGCTTAATATGAAATTTAATACATTAATTGAATATTTCGAAAAATTAGAACAAACCTCATCAAGGCTTTCTTTAATAGAAATTCTGGCTAGTCTTTTTGCTGAAACAAAGACTGAGGAAATAGAAAAAATTGTTTATTTAATCCAAGGAAGACTTGCTCCATTTTTTGTGCCTTTAGAGATTGGTATGGCAGAGAAAAATGTAGCAAAATCCGTAGCTGCGGCTTTTAATGTGAGCGCAGAAGAGGTTACTAAAGAATTTAATAAATTAGGAGATATGGGCTTAGCAACAGAGCATTTTGTTAAGAATACAAAAGTATCAGATATTTCTGTAGATGAAGTATTTAGAATTTTAACTGAAATCGCTAATACTAAAGGTGAGGGAACAGTTGAGAAAAGACAAACTCTTTTAGCCGATATTTTAAAAAAAGTTGATGCAAAATCGGCAAAACATTTAGTTAGAATTCCTTTAGGAAATGTAAGACTGGGAATTGGTGATCCGACTGTTTTGGATGCGCTCGCTACTGCAAAATTAGGAGATAAATCACAAAGAAAAGTTCTTGAAGGAGCATATAATAAAACTTCAGATCTAGGACTTATTGCTAAAACATTATGGGCAAAAGGTCTTGCTGGAGTAGAAAAATTAGAAGTAAGAGTTGGAAGCCCAATCAGATCTGAACTTTGCGAGCGCTTGCCAAGTCCAGTAAAAGTAATTGAAAAAATGGGAGAGGTTGATGCGCAGTACAAGTATGATGGTTTTAGAGTTCAGATTCATAAAGATGGTAAAAACGTCAGGATCTTTTCTAGAAACTTAGAGGAAATGACTCATATGTTTCCAGAGTTAATTCAAGCTGCAATTGAAGAAATTGATGCTAAAACAGTAATTCTAGATGGGGAAGCTTTAGCATATAATCCAGAATCAGAGGAATTTTTACCTTTTCAAGAAACAACCAAAAGAAGAAGAAAGCATGGAATTGAAGAAATGGCAGCCAAGCTTCCATTAAAAGCTTTTATTTTTGACATTTTATTTAAGAATGATCAGTCACTTTTAGATAAGCCACTTTCTGAAAGAATGGATATTTTAGCTAAAACCATTCAGTCAGATGGGGTACTTATTAAAAGTAAAAACCAAGTAATTAAAGAAGCAAAGCCTCTAGCGGTTATGCTTGAGGATGCAATCTCTAAGGGATTAGAAGGGGTTGTTATTAAAAAGCTAGAGAGTCCTTACGAAGCCGGTGCAAGGAATTTTAACTGGGTAAAGCTGAAAAGACACAGTAGTGGAGAATTAAATGACACGATCGATTGTGTCATCCTAGGATATATTACAGGGAAAGGCAAAAGAGCAGCTTTCGGAGCAGGAGCTCTTTTAGTGGGAATATATGATAAAAAGTTAGATGAATTTGTAACAGTTTCCAAAATTGGCACAGGGCTTACAGATGATGAATGGAGAGAGGTTCATAAGAGAGCTGATAAAATAAAAGTTGATCATAAGCCTGCAAGAGTAAGTTCAACAATTGTTCCTTCAGTTTGGATTAAGCCCGAAATAGTAATAGAAGTTTTAGCTGATGAAATTACCAGAAGCCCAATTCATACTGCTGGAAAAACAAATGAAGATCCAGGTTATGCATTGAGATTTCCAAGGCTCGTTTCATTTAGGGGTAATGATAAAAAAGCAGAGGATGCAACCACAACAGAAGAGTTAATTGAAATGTATCAAAATCAAGGTAAATAATATGGATTATCTATCAGACTTACATCTTCATTCTAAATACTCCAGAGCTGTATCTCCGAGTATGAATTTAGACATAATGGCTAAATTTGCTAGGGAAAAAGGATTAAATCTACTTTCAATTTCAGATTTTACTCACCCTGTTTGGCTAAAAGAAGTCAAGGCCAAGCTTAAGGAAACGCATGAAGGAATTTATGAGCTAGCGGATGAAATAAGTTTTCCAAAACCAGTATATTTTTTATTTTCTACAGAAATTGCCAGCATTTATAAGCAAGGAGGAAAATTAAGAAGAATTCATAATTTAATCTTTGCTCCTAATTTAGAAACTGTTGAAAAAATTAATGCAGAGCTTATTAAAAGAGGAGCGAATTTAAATGCAGATGGAAGACCAATTATTGGTTTATCTTCAAAAGCATTATTGGAATTAATTTTAGAGATAGATAAGAATTGCATGCTTATCCCATGCCATGTTTGGACTCCGCATTTTGGAGTATATGGTTCAAAGTCTGGGTTTGATTCTTTAGCTGAGTGCTTTGAAGATTTAGAAAAATATGTTTACGGAATTGAAACTGGAATTTCTTCAGATCCAGAAATGAACTGGAGGATTAAGGAGCTCGAAAAAAGATCAATTTTGTCATTTTCTGATGCTCATAGTCCAGCCAATATGGCAAGAGAAGCAACAACTTTTTCTTTATCTGAGATAACATATTCAAATATTAAAAAGGCAATCGAAAGAAGAGGTGGAGCAGAAAACAGAATCAGTTATACAGTTGAATTTTATCCGGAAGAAGGGAAATATCATTTTTCAGGACATCGAAACTGCGGCGTTAGCTTGTCTCCTTCAGAAATAGTTAATAATGGCAATATTTGTCCAGTTTGCAGCAGGGAATTAACCGAGGGTGTTGCAATCAGAATAGATCAGTTAGCTGGTCCAAATTATTATAAAGATTACGAAGAAAAAGAAAGCCCTCTGGGGATTAAATGGTATACAGATTTAGCTAAACATCATCCGCCATATGTGAAATTAGTAAGGTTGATTCAAATTGTCGCCGAGAGTATGGGTTCAACTGTAACTAGTCAGAAAAGTATAAATGTGTATACAAATCTAATGCAAGAATTTGGCGTTGAATTAGATATTTTACTTAAAACGAGCTTAGCTGATATTTCAAGAGTTGCAGGTTCGAGAATTGCTGAGGGAGTTGGAAAAGTTAGGAGAGGGGAGATTGAAATAAGGCCAGGATTTGATGGTGAATACGGTAAGGTTAAAATCTTTTCTGACGATAAAACTGGTAAATTAAACAAGGAAAATAATATAAGCTCACAGATTGGCATTGACTTTTAATCTTGAGGGATATACTCTAAATTTGAAAGGAGGTGAATTAAATGGAAGTATTGGATACATACGCGAAACAAATTGCTAAACCACTTGAAGATATTTATGCAAAAGTTCCATCTCTCCCTGGAAATATAAGAGAGATTTTAGTAAAAATAGCTCCTTGGTTATCATTAATTTTTGGTGTTCTTATGGTTTTAACTGGAGTAGGTGGACTTGGAGTGTTAACAGCGCTTTCTCCATTCGTTGCAGCATATGCTGGAGGAATGAGCGTTTTCTTCTTAGTATCTTCAATAGTAGTAATATTACAAGGCGTACTTATGTTATTAGCCTTTTCTCCTCTTAAGAAAAGAGTAGTAAGAGGTTGGAATTTGCTACTTTGGAGCGAGGTGTTAGCAGTTTTAAGTTCAGTCGTTACCTTAAGTGTTGGTAGCGTAATCGGAGCATTAATAGGTGCAGCAATTTCATTCTATTTCTTGTTCCAAATGAGGTCTTACTATAAATAAAGGTATTTATAGAGAAACGTTTCTATCAAAGATTACCTGTGTAAAAAATAGGTAATCTTTGATTTTTGTTAAAACATGTTAAAATACTAAATATGAAACTAATTGTTGGTCTAGGAAATCCTGGAGAAAAGCATGAATTTACAAGACATAACTTAGGTTTTGTTATCTTAGATCATCTTCTAAAAGAAATTGATTCCTCTGCTGTTTTTGAAAAAATCGATAAATTTAAAAGCCAAATAATTCAAGTCGAATATAAAGCAAAGAGTGGAGAGGTAGAAAAAATCATTTTAGTTAAGCCACAAACTTACATGAACAATAGTGGATTAGCTGTAAATTTAGTTTCAAGCTTTTATAAAATTCAGCCTGAGGATATTTGGATAGTCCATGATGAATTAGATTTACCGCTTGGTTCTATGAAGATTAGGCTTGGGGGATCAGCTGCGGGGCATCATGGGATAGAGTCGATAATGGAAGCGTTAAAAGATGAAAAGTTTTGGCGATTTAGAATGGGAATTGGGGTAGCTCATAATAAAGATGAATTGGTTAAGCATGATTTTAAAAATGCACAAGATTTTGTTTTAGGAAAGTTTAATCAGCATGAGCAGGGATCATTAAAACATTCAATTAAAAGAGGCGTTGAAGCCCTTTTAATGGCTCTAGAAAAGGATATTAACTCTTCTATGAATCGTTTTAATACTAAATAATGCAGAAAGTTTCACAGATACTTAAAAAATTTGATCCAACAAAAGATAAATATATTTCTAGGGATTTTCAAGCTTTTGGTATTTACTTAGCGGAAGAAATGAATGATTATGCGCATAGAAGTATGTGGATTAGGCTTGCAAAAACAAATCATAGGGCAGTTTTAGAGCAAGCATTGTCATTTGTAAAAGATAGTACAGCTGATAATAAGATTGGTTTATTTTTATGGAAATTAAAAAAAATTAAAAATGAAAAAGCTGCAGTTAGCAAATCTAAATAAGATTTTTTCCAATAAGATCTTTATCGTAATTCTGTTTTTACTTTCATTAGTTTTATCTTTTGCTGGATTTTATTTTCAGGATTTCTTTGCTCACTCAAGAGGGTGGGGACTTTTAGGAATTTTTATCCTTAATTTTTTTGCAAGTGCTACATTTTTTGTTTCAGGGCCGGCTTTTTTAACTATAATTGCAGGAGGCAATTTATATAATCCACTTCTCGTAGCTGTGGTGGCTGCAGTGGCAGCCTCTTTGGGGGATTTGGTTTCGTTTGCATTGGGCTATTCAGGTAGAAATTTGACATATAAGCATCCGGAGAATCATAAGTGGCTTTTTTTAATAGAAGCACATTTTAAAAAATATGGCTTACTTATAGTTTTTCTGTTTGCTTTAATTCCTAATCCTTTTTTCGATGCAATTGGTATAGTGGCTGGTATTTTTGGTTTAAAACCGGGAAAATTCTTTGTAATTATGCTCTGTGGTCGTTTTTTGAGATTTATGGTATTAGCTTTTAGTGGCGCTAAATTTATATGACAGTTAGGATTTTTGTTTTAGGTTTTGTTCAAGGGGTAGGATTTAGGCGCTTTATTAGAAAAAACGCCCAGAAGTTAGGTATTAAGGGTTGGGTTAGAAATACATCAGATGGAAGAGTGGAAATAGTTGCTCAAGGAGCTAAAGAGCAAATTGAGGAACTTAAAAAGATTGCAGAGAAGGGAACTATCTTTTCTGATGTAAAAGGAATTGTTGTAGATAATTTAGAAGAGTCTGAGGTTTTTGAAGGTTTTGAATTACGATTTTGATTTATTAGAGAAAAGATAAGCTGCAATAAAAGTTACAATTGGTACAGCTAAGAGTAACCCCATGCTTCCTGCAATAGTTTTAATTATCTCATCTGCCAGGATTTCATTGTTAAAGATTACCCAGTAAGGTATTTTACTAGGGTTAAGCGCAAGGAAAATAAAGATAGCGAACGCACTTCCTGCATAGGCTAAGATAAGGGTATTAACCAAAGAGGCAATGTGTTCTTTTCCAACTTTAAAACCTTTGTCAAAAAGCGTAACTAAGTCATACTTAGGATTTGCCTCTTTTAGTTCCTGAATGGTTGCTGCTTGAGTCGTAGTTATATCATTCAATGCTCCTAGCGTGCCAATGATAATTCCGCTCAAAAATAAACCTTTAATATTGATAAAGCTAGTTTGGCCAAATTGGAGCATAAATGAGTCTTCGTCTCCTAAGCCGGTTATAGAATTTAAGTTCATTGCAAGAATTGCAAAACCTGCTGTTAAAAATAATGCAATAAGTGTTGAAAAAAGCGCAACTGTTGTTTTCTTAGATACTCCATGCGCTAAATAAATCGAAGTTGTAAGAATAAAGATAGAGCCAATTAGAGTATATTGTAGGGGATCATTGCCTTTGAGGATGTTTGGGATTATAAAGACTATAATTGTACCAAGACTTACAAGCATGCCTAGGATTGAGCCAAGACCTTTAAGACCAGCTATCAAAACTACGGTTAGGAAAAATATGCCTATGAAGAAAAAGAGCATATTTAATCTGTAAAAGTCATAAACAGAATATTGAGTTTGTCCATTGGGGTAGGTGGTTTTTGCAACAACTATTGTTTGCCCTTTTTTAATTAATTGATCTTTATTTATTTGAGTTTGACTTCCATTTTGAATAACAGTAAATTTTCCAGATTTCGAGCCATCGTTTATTTTTACTCTTAGAGTTTGAAAATAAGCAGTAAAGTTTTCTGTCTTTTTCTGTCCCTCATCAATGATTTCAACAACATTTGCAATGTAAAAAATTTGTTTTGGCGCTTGAAATTGTTTCTCTTGCGCAAAAGAGGGTTTGACAGTGATTAAGAGAAGGAGAAGGGCAAGTAGTAGGACTTTTATTTTCATAACCAGATTATATCAGACTAAAACTATCTCTTGACAAATGCAAATAACTTGCATATAATATGCAAATAATTCGCATTTGTATATGATTAAAACAGAATTAAGTTCAGTATTAAAAGATACAGCAGGTTTGGCTCTTCAGGGCGGAATTTTTGCGCCTGAGACTCCTTCTGGAATAGATCTATCTCCATCTTTACAGGTAATGGAAAAAAGATTAGTTGATGGTTTAAGAGAAAATGGTAGAGCAGTATATGGATTAGATAATCCAGAGGGAATGGATTTTACAATGGCATTAGGTCCTTATGCAAAATTAATTTTGGTTTTTAAGCAACGCAGGGAAACTTTACCAACTCCCGTGACAGCATTTGGAACTATTGCTCCAGACTCAAATTATTTATCAGGTCAATTAAGATTAGCATTTATGGCAAGATATAGTGGAGGAGCATTTCAGGTTCCCTGGGAATATGATCCAGATAATACATTAGTTAAGCCTTCTACAATTGATACTTATTTATCTGCGGTTAATGAATTAGGCTCAGTAGGAGACCATGAGCCCTCTCGTCCAGTTTCAGTTGCAGATCCTAGGCATTTACTTACGGCAATGAGTGAGTTTAATTTAGGATCAGTTGCATCTTCGCAGATTAACTCTGTAGATGTAACTCAAAGGCCACATGTAGGCGATGTGTGGGAAGCGAATCGTGGAATGTTTCCAATTATTTCAGCTCAAGAAATGGGTAATTTAGAAAACGATTTAGTATGGGCGCCATTTACAGTTACAAAAAAATATTCTAGATCTGATAGTTTGCCATTTGGAGTCATGTTAAAACCAGAAAATCTTGATTTAGAAGCATTAGGTAGGGGAAGAATTGTACCAGCTAAAGCAAATATTCCTGGTTCTTTGGAGATGATTCAGCAATTAGGTTTTGCAACTCTTCTTACCAAGGGCAATGCCGTTGATAATTTTAAAAGAATCCTAGAAAGGAGAGTTGTTTAATGATGCCTTATGTTGAGGCTTTTACTCCTCAGAAAAGAATTGAACCAATTGTTCCCCAGGCTACTCAATCAGAATGGGAGCTTGGTGGAGCCGTTTTTCAGTTTGGCTCTATGGAGGAAATGCTTTCTGCCGCTCAACAGCCAATAGTAGAAGTAGGAGAGGTGAAATTAGAGCCTTCTTTAAATATTGAGGATGATTTCTCCCGTGCTCGTAGAATAATTAATGCAAATTTAGGCGTCTTTACTCAATTGCAAAGTTCAATTATGATGCGTGCTCAACAATTACAGATTGCTTGTCATCCTCATAATTCATCAATGACAACTATGACATCTCCAATGAGTAATTTAGGAAACGGTGAATTTGCTAGCGGCGCATTCCTAGGAAATTTAGGAGGAGAAAAACAAACTCATTCTACTGAGCAGCATGGTCACTGTAGTTCATGCGGAGCAGATTTAAAAGGTGGAAAATGTCCAAAATGTTCATAAAGGAGGTGATTAAGTGAAATTTTACAATGTCAAAACAAGACAATCCGTTGAAATTGATGACTCTAAAGTCCAGGTCATAACAATGAAAAACGGAAAGTTAGCAGCTAAAGCTGAAGATAATGGAATTGGTTTATTCAAAATATTAAGCAGAGAAGACGCTGCAAGACTCAACAAGTAATTGATCTGTATTTTACGCAATACATGGGAGACCTTTGGTCTCCCATGGTGTTTGTAAAAAGTTTGCATTAAATTTACAATATGATAATATCAGCTAGAATGAAAAATATTAAAGATTTAGGAATTAAATCAACTAACTCTAGAGTTGCAGTTTTAAACTTTTTAGAAAAAGCAGAGAAGCCTTACGATGTCCAGGCAATAATTGAATATTTAAGAGCTTCAGGATTGTCAACTGATCAAGCAACTGTTTATAGAATTTTAGACCTATTTTATAAAAAGGGAATAGTACAAAAAATTGAATTAGGAGAAGGTAAGTACAGATATGAAAAAACCCAAGCTCATCATCATCACTTAATCTGTACTAATTGTGGAAGCATAGAGGATGTAAGTGGGGATTTCGTTGCTGATATAGAAGAAAATATAAAAAAGAATAAGGGATTTGAAGTTAAAAGTCATTCATTGGAATTTTTTGGATTATGTAAAAATTGTCAATCTCATTCTTTATCTTCGTAACTGCAATTTTTTAATTTATATTTTAGCTTAAAATTTTACCCTCAAAACACATATAAGAATAAAAGAGATTTTGTTTGATTTTAGGTTTTAATTATTTGGGGGATATAACAGTTTCGGTGTTAATCTCTCTTCTTGAGCATTAATTATTCTTTTAAAGCTGCTTCTATTTGTGCTTTGATTTGAGAGTAGGGAACTGCCCCGGTAATTTGAACTCCATTGACAAAGGTTGCTGGTGTTCCTGTTACTCCTGCGGCCTGTCCTTCTGATAAGTCTTTATCAATGTTTGCTTGATATTTCCTATTTGTTAAGCAACTGTTAAAGCTAGTAGTATCCATGCCTAAGGTTCCTGCTACTTGAGTTAATTTATCAACGGTATACATAGATATATCGCTTTCTGGTGGTTGATTTTCATAGAAGTATTTATGCATTTCCCAGAATTTACCTTGTTCGTTTGCACATTCCGCTGCGTTAGCTGCGACTACAGAAGGATCACCTAAGAAAGCAAATTGTCTAAAATATAAGACTGCTTTTCCTGCATCAACATACTCTTTAATAAATTGTTGCTCTGATTCGGTATATAGTTGTTCGCAGAATGGACATCTGAAATCTGCAAATACAATAATTTTAACTTTAGCATTTGGATCTCCCTTGGCTGGTAGGTGACCGACTGCAACATCAACTTTAGCGGCTGGAGCTTGTTGTTCTCCAGAGCCATCATCGAGAGCAGTTGGAGCTGTATTTGTTCCTAGGTTACCGGTTCCCTTTTCTAAATATTGAACTTTAGTAATTAATACTCCAAGTAAAAAAGCAGCGATAACTAATAGTACAGCGAGTATCGGTGTGTAGTTTTTGGGCCTATAAGAAAGAGCAGAGGATGCAGCTACTGTTGTAGTTTTTTTGATTGATTTGAGTATAGATTTGCCCTTTGGCATACAAGCATTTTATTTTTTTTGCAAACTCGTGTCAATAGGAGAAACCACTATACGAAAGGTAAGTAAGGAATTGTTTGACAACGCTTGGTTTATCGTATAATCTCAAACTAATGAACAAAGTTGTCTTTTTTGAAATGGAGTCATGGGAAGAGGAGTATGTTAAAAAGATTCTTAATCTGGAAAATTCCGTATCTACTTCTGAAAAATTAACTTTAGCCAACGTGTCGAATTTTACCGAGGCAGAGGCAATATCAATCTTTATCTATTCCGAAATTACCAAAGAATTAATAGATAGTTTGCCTAATCTAAAGTTTATTACTACTAGATCAATGGGCTATGACCACATAGATATTAATTATTGCAAAGAGAAGGGAATTAAAGTTGCTTATGTTCCTACTTATGGATCACATACAGTTGCAGAACATACATTTGCTTTAATTTTGGCTATTTCACGAAAAATTGTATCTTCAGTTGAAAGAGCCAGAAGTGGAGAATTCGGCAATGCAGGACTTGAAGGCTTTGATTTATTTGGTAAAACAATTGGTTTGATTGGTACTGGTCATATTGGTAAAAACGTAGCTAGTCTTGCTCTAGCTTTTGGAATGAAGGTTCTAGCTTACAGTAGGCATGAAGACGAGGAGCTAAAAGCAAAAGGAGTTAACTTTGTTTCGCTGGATGAGCTATTAACGTCTTCTGATATTGTTTCCTTGCATCTTCCTCACACTAAAGAAACAGAGCACATTATCAATATGGATTTATTATCTAAGTTTAAAAAAGGCGCTGTCTTAATTAATACAGCTAGAGGTGCTTTAGTTGAAACTGCTGCAATAGCGGAAGGATTAGAGAAGGGAATCTTTGCAGGGGTTGGTCTAGATGTATTAGAAGAAGAAGCAGATTTGCGAGAAGAAAGAGAGCTTTTGTCATCTGAATATCTTGCTAAAGTTGATTTAAAAACCCAACTATTAAATCATGTTTTGCTTACACAACAGGATGTAATTATTACTCCCCACAATGCATTTAATAGTAGAGAAGCCTTGCAAGAAATATTAGAAACTACAATTTCTAATGTAAAAGGATATTTGCAGGGCAATCTAATCAATATTATTGAATAAATATTTTGTTCATGAGTTTTAGTTACTATACTTTTATTCCATAGTTGACGAAATTAAAAAGTTTATGTAAATTAGTAAAGCAGATATATGGCAGACTTAGTTTTAACAGATCAAAATTTTCAACAGGAAGTTCTTTCTTCAGAAATGCCAGTGTTAGTAGATTTTTGGGCTACTTGGTGTGCTCCATGTAGAATAGTTGGCCCAATTATTGAAGAATTAGCAACAGAATATCAGGGTAAACTAAAAGTTGGAAAATTAGATGTTGATGTAAATGGTCAAGCTTCGCAAAATTATGGAGTAATGAGTATTCCAACTGTCATGCTTTTTAAAAAGGGCCAGCCGGTAAAAGTATTAGTTGGGGCACAAAGCAAAGATAATTATAAAAGAGAAATTGAAGCTATCTTAAACGGATAATCTGTCCTTACCTTCTTATGGAAAACATTTATGACGTCATTATTATTGGAAGCGGTCCCGCTGGTTTAACCTCAGCAATTTATACAACGCGTGCAGATTTAAAAACTCTTGTTATTGCTGGTGGCAAATGGGGAGGGCAACTAATGTTAACCACATTAGTAGAGAATTTTCCAGGATTTCCAGAAGGTATTCAAGGACCAGAGCTTATGGCAAATATGCGAAAACAGGCTGAAAAATTTGGCACAGAATTTTTAGATGAGGAGTTTATTGCTGCAGATTTTTCTAGTAAACCCTTTATTATTACAGCTTCAGATAAAACTTTTAAAGCTAAAAGTGTCATTATTGCTACGGGAGCAGATACGAAATGGTTAGGAGTTCCTGGGGAGCTAGAGAAGATTGGTAGAGGCGTATCGAGCTGCGCACCATGCGATGCTGTATTTTTTAGAAATAAAAATGTAATTGTAGTTGGCGGAGGAGACAGTGCAATGGAGGAAGCAATGGTTTTAACTAAATTTGCTAGCTCTGTAACTTTAATTCATAGAAAAGATAGTTTTAGAGCTTCAGAAATTATGCAAAAAAGAGTCAAGGAAAATCCAAAGATTAAAATTATGTTCAATAGTGAAATAGTTGAAGTTTTAGGGGAGAACAATGTAACAGGAGTTAAGGTTAAGAATAGTTTAGACAACAGCGTGTCTGAAATGTCAATCGATGGTGTTTTTGTGGCAATTGGTCATATGCCTAATACCAAAGTCTTTAAAGATATCGATCTTGATGAAGCAGGTTTTATAAAAGTTCATGATCATTTTTTAACCAATAAAGAAGGTGTATTTGTAGCAGGTGATGTTCATGATTCGCATTATAAGCAAGCAATAACTGCAGCAGGATACGGTTGCGCTGCGGCTTTAGAAGTTGAAAAATGGCTGTCTAATATGTAGTCATTGTTTTGAGCTTATTTTTATATTAAAATCACTTTTATGATAAAGAAAACTACAATTATTAGCATTATTATTGCCTCCTAGAGGAGGAATGCTAGTTTTGTAGAAATACAAACAAAGTATGCCTCCCAGACGGGAGGTTTTTTTATGGAAAAGGAGGTGAAATTATGTCGCCAGAAGTAGTAATTGAAAATGCAGTTGGACAAGTAATAAGAAAGATTATATTACCTGATGCTGTTAATTCAACTTGTGAAGCTGAAGATGTGTTAGCAAAAGTGATTAAACCTGGAGCTGTAAGACTATCGACAGGATTAGTAGCTGGAGCTCAAGAAGTTTTAAGTAGAAAATATGTTGATAAAGGAATCTTGGTGAATTTCGCAGCTGGAGAAAATAGGGTGGATTTACGAAGGGTAAGCGCAGAGGGTGAAGTGAGTTTTGTTTCTGTTATCGCACGGCCTATTGGAGTAAGGATTCGGTAGGTTTCTTAGCGTATTGACATTGATATAGGCTTATGTCTAAATAAATTAAGTGGAAGAAAGCTCTTTTGTTGATAATAAAATCGCTTCATCGTCAAATCTAAATAATTCTAGCGTGGATTGGCTAAGAAAGAATCTTAAATTTATTTTTCCCTGTGTTTTGGTTGTGTTTTTGCTCTTTTTTATAGGTTTATTGTTATTTAATAAGCAACCAAATGAGAAAATAATTGCCGTAAAAGGAGTAGAGGATTCAAGAATAAAAACAGTAGGTTATATTGTTGAATTTAAAGACCCACCTTTAAATAATTTATCAAGAACTAATGAGTCATTCTATTCAGCTAAAGAGAAGGCTGCTGATAGTGTTTTAAGTATTTTAAATAAGAATGCTTTTTCTTTAACAAGCAATGATGTCAATAATCTAAAAGTAAGAGCTCAGTTTAGTAGTGTTTTAAATGGAATTGCAGTTGATGTTACAGAGGAAGAAGCAGAAAAGATAAAAGAATCTCCTTATGTTAAGGCTGTATATCCTGATCGTGAAGTGCGAGTAAATCTTTATCAATCAGTTCCTTTAATGGGAGCAAATAGAGTTTGGGAGTTGACTGATCAGGCAAATAATAATGTAACAGGTAAGGGAGTTAAGGTTGCAATTTTAGATACAGGCGTGGATTATACAAATGCTGATCTGGGCGCAACGCCTCTTAAAGAAAGGTCTTTGACTAAAATTACTCCAAAGCCATTATTTGATGAATTTTTAGCATATTGGGATCATACGATTGCCTATGATAAAGATAGGCTTTTATATCCATTAAGTAACGATTCAGTGGGTATTTATTCATTTAAAGATAAAAAACTAACTAAAGTTAATTTATCTACTCCAATTTCTAAGCCTGGAATAGATAGAGTATTTTTAGAAGGACAGAAAATTATTTATATGTCTGCTAATTCGAAACAAATGGGTTTGTTTGTTAAGGATTTGACAACAAATAAAACTACCAAAATTTCCGATCTCGGTCAAATAGGGCATTGGGCAACAGCTGGTAATGTTGATTACTCAAACGGGAATGTAATTTATGCTAGCAGAACAGGATCAAAAGATGCAAAAGGAAGAGTTTTATATAATATTTATTCTTACGATCTTTCGGCTAAAAAACAAACAAAATTAATAGACAATACGACTTCACTCCCCGCGATTCATGTTTATGGAAAAACATTAATTTATTCCTTGTTTATCTCTAAAGACAAGGGATATAGGATTTTTAAAATTGATTTAAACACCAACAAAAGACAAGTTTTGTATGTTCCTAAAGCAGGGCAATTGGTAGATTTTAAAGGAGATAATATTTTATATGCAGCTAATGCTAAATTGGGTTACAGATCTTATTATCTTTATAATCTAGTTACAAAAAAAGCTCAAGAAATTCATTATCCAGCGGATGATAATTCAGTGCCAAATAAATATTATAAATCCGAGTCCCAAGCATGGACTGCTTTTGCTGAGCCTGATTATCCAGAAGGATTTATTGGAGATGGCGTAGTTTTCTTTGAAACAAGCTTTATTTCAGATGTTGGCAAGATGGCCGTATATGATTTAAATAATAATAAATACGCAAAGATAAATGTGATTATACCATCCTCTACGGTTACAGGATCTGGAAATAGAATTTGTTTTATTTCTTCTGGAGACCTAAATATTTATTGTCATGTTTATGATCCGAACTATAATTATGCACTTCCTACGAATTTATTTAATTCTAAGGTTGTTGGGGGATACAATTTTATTGATAACAGCAACAATCCAATTGATGATATGGGTCATGGTACGCATGTGGCAGGAATAGTGGGGGGAAATGGATCTTTAAAGGGAGTTGCTCCAGGAGTTGAGATAGTTGCATATAAGGTTTTGGATTATTCAGGTTCTGGTAGTACTTCCAAGATTCTTTCAGCAATTGATGCGGCGATAGCAACAAGGCTTGATGATGATCAGACAAATGACATTTCTGTACTAAGTATGAGTTTGGGCGCTTATTGTGATAAATATGATGCGAAATGTGGGCCAAATGATGTTTTGTCGCGTGCTGTAGATAGAGCAAGTGTAAATGGAATTACTTCTGCAATTTCTGCTGGTAATGATGGTCCTTATAACTCGAGTATTAATAGTCCTGGTACGGCAAGGACAGCAATTACTGTGGGAGCAGTTACTAAATCCAAACAAATAACTTCGTATAGCTCACGAGGTCCAGTAATTTTGGGAGATGAAGTTATTCAAAAGCCGGATGTATTAGCTCCAGGGCATGATATTTGCTCATCTTTGCTTAATGGTTACGCTTTGCCAGGTGATGAGCGGTGTTTTGATAATAAACATATTTTCATGTCGGGTACAAGTATGGCAGCACCTCATATTGCAGGAGTTGTTGCTTTGATTAAGCAAATGTATTCTGATTGGACACCATCTGAAATAAAAAATGCGATCATGAGCAATGCGGACTTATTAGTTTATCCAGCAAATACACAAGGAGCAGGATTTGTTAATGTAGCTAGAGTATTTTCTCTATTTCCAAGTCCAACTTCCACTTTAACTCCGACTCCTACTAATATAAGTAATTCAAGCGTTGTTAAGACAGTTAAGACAATTGAGCTTCAGCCAATTGCTGATACATATGTAAAATCTGATCAGGTTAATACAAATTTTGGTAAAGGAGCAACGCTTATTGCTGATAATGATTCGATTGCTTATAGCTATCTTAAGTTTAGTCTGAATAGCCTTAAAGGTAAGACTCTTTTGAAAGCTACTCTGCAGGTTCAAGTAGCACCAGGAGCTGATTCTGAATCAACTTTATCTAAGGGAATTCAGGCTTATTTAGTTAATAACACATCGTGGTCTGAAATAAATTTGAATTACAAAACTAAATTAAAAAATGACAAGCTGCTTGCAACTCTAAGCGGAGTCAAAGAGTCTGGAGACGTGCTTTCTTTTAATATTACTTCAGGTATCAGTGGTAAATTTGGCTCGTTAGTCTCATTATCTTTAGTAAATTTGGGAACAGATGGAATTGCTTTTAATTCCAAAGAAGCAACAGTGGGTAAGCCTAAGTTAATCATAGAATACAAGTAGAACTTCTTGACTTTTGGATATGTTAAGGTTTAAACTCCGCTTATGAAAGTTGATAAATTAGCCGTAGTAGCTGGTGGAGCATTAATTATTTTTGTAGTAGCATATTTTATTATGCAGGCCTTGAAGGCCAATCCAAAATTTGGAGGTACATTTGGTACAACTGTTAAGGCAACGCTTACACCAACCCAGGCTCCAGGACAAGTTGCAAGTAATAATGGTAAAACTATGACTGCTAATTCTGGAAATATTGTTGTTAATTCTCCTGTCTCAGGTTCCAGCGTAAGCAGTGTTTTTGTGGTTAAGGGTAGGGCAAGGGTTTTTGAAAATGTTGTAAATTATAGAGTTAGTGATACCAAGTCTAATGTATTACTAGAGGGAAGCGTTTTAGCTAAGTCAAAAGATGCAGGTCAGTTTGGAGATTTTAATTTTACAATATCGGGATTAACTGGAAAAGGACAAATTATCCTACAACTTTTTGATTACAGTGCTAAAGATGGCTCTGAAATTGACAAAGTTATTATTCCCCTTAACTTAAATTAAGTTTTAATTGACTCTGTAGATAATTAGTGCAATCATTAATGTGTGAATAAAATTATTAAATTAATTTTATTGGTGTTAGTTTGTGAGGGGATAGGAATATTGGGTTCTATTTTTACTGTTTCTGCAATTCCAACGTGGTATGCAGGGTTAAATAAGCCATTTTTTAGTCCACCAAATTTTGTCTTTGGTCCAGTTTGGACGACTTTATATTTTTTAATGGCTTTAGCGTTGTTTTTGGTTTTAGAACAAAAGTTAAAGAAAGATAGGCAAAAGATAATTTTTCTATTTTCCCTACAGCTTTTTCTTAATTTTATTTGGTCTTTTATCTTTTTTGGAGCTCAAAATCCCGCCTTAGCATTCGTAAACATAATAGCGCTTTGGGCTTCAATTGCAATATTAATTTATAAATTCTGGCAACACTCTAAAGTGGCTAGTTTATTGCTGACGCCCTATCTTGCTTGGGTAAGTTTTGCCTCAGTTCTCAATCTTTTTATTATCATCTTAAACTAATTTGACAATTAAAAAAAATAGGACTAGAATTTCTTGTGGAATATGGCAGTTCAAAAATTAGAATTAAGCGGTAGAGAAGGTATCCATTCGGTAATTGGTTATCCAACTGTAGAAACACCAATTAGGCCAATTGTATTTGAGCCTCATCATCAAACAAGAGGCATAGAAGCTGCATTTAGAAGATGGGATTTAGCTCATGCACCTAAAAAACCACACTCGCACCATTAAATATTGACATCCTCTTAGTATTAAATATAATTACCCTCATGACACCAGATAATGAAAAAAAAGTTGGAAAAGTTCCAGTAGATGAAAAGGTTAGGATAATTCAGGAAAGAATACAGCCAGTTATAGTTAGAGAAGAGCAGGTTCAGGCTTATTCAAGCGGTGGATTAAGGACTGGTTTCGAGGTCTGTCAAGTAGCTGGGGCTGGAGAATCATTCGTAAGGTATTCATGGGAAAGAGGATATAGATCTGCAGGTACATATATTCTGGAAGATGCAATATTACAGCCTGGTTATGTTGGGCTATATATTAGAAATATTGATAACGTTGGTTTAGATAATTCTAAGGTTGCAACCCACTCGGATTGGAGTAGGTTAAGAAGGGCAGTGAAGGGGCGTTTGCGTCATGCTGGTTTTAGTCAACAAATGCCTGGGTTTAGATTTTAGTTTGATATAATTTATTTAGATGATTAATTGCATTTTTGAAGATGGTGGTAAGGGTAGTCTTAGGCATGTTACGGTTAATGCATTGATTTTTAAAGATAATAAGATTCTATTAGCGAAAAGAGCAGCGAATTTATCTAATCCAGGGAAATGGGGTTTAATTGGTGGCTTTGTAGGTAGAGATGAAGTGATATCAGTTGCTATTGCAAGGGAAATTTTTGAAGAGACTGGTTTACGAATTGTAAATTTACAATTTTTATTTATAGTAGATAATCCAAATAGGGCAAAGGAGGATAGGCAAAATATTTGTTTTATCTATAGTTGTGATGCGGGCGAAAAAGAAGGCGAGCCAGATAAAGAGTCCACGGAAATTAGATGGTTCAATCTTCATGAGCTTCCCTCTGATCAAGAAATAGCTTTTGATCATTCTGAAATTATTCAATTTTATTTAAAAAATAAAGATAATCCTCAAAATTTATTATTTAAATCTTCCTAAGCACGACTTGACACTTATCTAGCCTTGTGATAATATCGATCTTGTGAATGAATCTAACCCAAAGTTTGCTTTGGAGTTACGAGGAAATTACTTTATGATGACACTAAAGACAATAACTTTTTTAAACCTTAAGGGTTTTTAGTGACTTCTTAAAATTTTCCTCAAAAACAATTCATCAGTAAAATTTTTTTCGTGGATGGCGAGGCATGGGCCCGAAGTTTACCCGGTTGAACGCCTCATTTGCAATGAGGAGGTAGGGAGTTCGACTCTCCTCGGGTCCACAAGTGTTTTATTTATTTGCGCGTAGCGCTTTCCAGTATGCTCTGGACGCTACCCGCAAATAAGTAAGAGTTGGCTCTTTAAAAAGTGAAGAGAAGAATCTTTTAATCTATATATAATGCCAATAATGGATGCCTAGGAGGCTTTGACCGAGGAAAGACGCAGACGGCGGCGATACTCGTCGGGGAGGTGCCATCAACCTTCGATCCGGCGGTTTCTGAATAGGGAAACCTACTGCATTTGCAGTGGCCAAACAGGAATAAACTTTCGTAAGAAAGTTAATAGCGTTTGGCGGGGTACGGCGTGAACTGAAACATCTTAGTAACGCCAGGAATATAAATCATTTGAGATTCCGTCAGTAGCGGCGAGCGAAAGCGGAAGAGTCTAAACTACTCGTAAGGGTAGGGTTGCAGGGCAGACGATATTCGATTAAGTTAAGGTAGCAGAAGAACCCGGAATGGTTCTCCACAGAGCGTGATAGGCGTGTATGCGAAACTTTAGCTTACGATAGTTTGTTCCTAAGTACCATGGGGTACGATAAAACCCTGTGGGAATCTGGGGCGGCCACGCTCCAAGACTAAATATCAAAGTCTACCGATAGTGAACTAGTACCGCGAGGGAAAGGTGAAAAGCACCCCGGAAGGGGAATGAAATAGATCTGAAATTGTTGGCTGACAAGCAGACAGAGTGCGAGTAATCGTATAATGTCGTGCCTATTGAAGAATGAACCGGTGAGTTTTTGATTACAGCGTTGGCTTAACCAAGTATATCTTGGGGAGGCAAAGTGAAAGCGTGCCCTAACTGGGCGATTAGTTGTAATCATTAGACCCGAAACTAGGTGAGCTAACCTTGAGCAGGTTGAATGTTTACGAAAGTAAACAGGAGGACCGAACCCGTGGCCGCAGCAATGGCTTGGGATGACTTGAGGTTAGGGGCAATATGCCAAACGAACCTAGAGATAGCTGGTTCTCCCCGAAATATATTTTGGTATAGCGGTCGTTTATTGTGTTATCGAGGTAGAGCACTGAATGGTTTTCTAGGGCGCAAGTCCTAGACACTAATCAAACTCCGAATGCGGTAACTCTTATGCGGCTAGTCAGACATGTCGGGCTAAGCTGATGTGTCAAAAGGGAAACAGCCCAGACTCCCATCTAAGGCCTCTAAATAATAGCTAAGTTTTGAACGAAGTCAAGTTTCATAGACAACCAGGAAGTTGGCTTAGAAGCAGCCATCTTTTAAAGAAAGCGTAACAGCTCACTGGAGGATGATACTTGGCGCGGAAAATTTATCGAGGATCAAGCTATTTGCCGAAGTTGGAGAATTTGTAAAAATTGGTAGGGGAGCGTTCTATTTGCCTTGAAGCTGAACTGTAAGGTTTGGTGGAGCGGATAGAAGTGAGAATGCCGGTATGAGTAGCGAGAGCAAGGTTAGAATCCTTGCCGCCGAAAATCCAAGGTTTCCTCCGCAATGTAAGTCAGCGGAGGGTTAGTCGGTCCTAAGGGTGTGCCTTGTTAAAGAGGTGTAACTTAATGGACAAGTCGTTGAAATTCGACTACAGAGTATGAATATTCTGAGGGAAGGACGAAAATGGAAGAGTCAAGCCTCCTACGGAGGTCTAAGCAGTAAGATAGTGGTAACTGGTAAATCCGTTACTGTGTTTAATTAAGCTGCGAATGAGTGTGATTTCGCAAGAAGTCAAATTTGATAGCTTTCAGTTTCCGAGAAAAATTTCATCAGGTTATCGTAAGATAACAAAATTTATATTTTACCGTACCGTAAACCGACACAGGTGGATTGGTCGAGAAGACTAAGGCGATCGAGAGAAAAATGTTCAAGGAACTCGGCAATAAAGCTAGGCGTAACCTTTGGGAGATGCCTTGCCACGATTAGTTTCGTGGTTGCAACAAATGTTTATTTACCGACTGTTTATCTAAAACACAGGTCCCTGCAAAGCTGAAAAGCAAAGTATAGGGGCTGACACCTGCCCAGTGCTGGTAAGTCAAGTATGGAGAGTGAAGTGCCCTCGGGTATCAGCTTTTTTTACAAGCTCCAGTAAACGGCAGCAGTAACTATAACTGTTCTATGGTAGCGAAGTTCCTTGTCGGGCGAGTTCCGACCCGCACGAAAGGCAGAACGAGTGAATAACTGTCTTGAACATTTACTCGGCGAAATTGAGATGGCTGTGAAGACGCGGCCTAATTGTACATGGACAAAAAGACCCCGGGAGCTTTACTGTATCTTGGCATTTGAAAGTTTATTTTAACTGTTTAGAATAGGAGGGAGCTTTGGCGAAATATGAAATACCTCTCTTTAGAGTAAGCAATCATTACCCCTAGCCGCACAAAAATTCGGCAGAGGGACAGTGTCTGGTGGGCAGTTTAACTGGGGCGATTGACTCCTACAATGCAACGGAGTCGTATAAAGGTTGGCTAATCACGGATGGAAATCGTGATGATAGTGCAAACGCATAAGCCAGCTTGACTGCGAGACCTACAAGTCGAGCAGGTAGGAAACTAGATGTTAGTGATCCTGTGATGCCTAGTGGTAGGCACACAGCTTAACGGATAAAAGCTACCCCGGGGATAACAGGCTGATCGCATCCAAGCGTCCACAGCGACGATGCGGTTTGGCACCTTATGTAATTTACATCGGGGCGCCTAAGAAGAAATTCTTAAGCTTGGTTATTCGAAAGAACGCATATTAGAGAGTGCGTTGGAATAATAAATTTACTAGTCAAAATCGGTGAACTCCAACAGTTAGTTGGACAATACCGAGGGAAGTCCGATTTATCGGACCCCGTATCGACTGGATTCCCAATTTATTGGGATGAAGATAGAAGTTGGTGTAGATCATGAGCTCTACATAATTTAAAACTTTTATAAAAGACTAGCTCCTCTTAATAAGATGACAGAGGATGAAGGTATAGTCAGTGCACATGGAAACATGTCGCGATGTCGGCTCATCGCATCCTGGGGCTGGAGAAGGTCCCAAGGGTCCGGCTGTTCGCCGGTTAAAGCGGTACGCGAGCTGGGTTCAGAACGTCGTAAGACAGTTCGGTCTCTATCCTGTACAATCGTTGAAATTTGAGGAAGTTCGTCCCTAGTACGAGAGGACTGGGATGAGGGAATCCCTGGTGTGTCAGTTGTTCCTGAATAAGGGCACCGCTGAGTAGCTATATTCCCAACCGATAACCGCTGAAAGCATCTAAGTGGGAAGCGGTTTCCAAGATTAGATTTCTAGTAGTCGCAAGACTACAAAAACCCCTGGAAGACCACCAGGTTGATAGGCGGGCAGTGTAAGCACAGTGATGTGTTTAGCTTACCCGTACTAATGGTTTTAAGTATAGATTAAATTTTTCTTATCTTCACCTTTTAGAGGGCCAAATTTACTTAATTGAAATTTTTCCCGGTGTTTTTAGCGAAGCGGCACCACCTCTTCCCATTCCGAACAGAGAAGTGAAACGCTTCAGCGCCTACGATACTGAGCATGGGCTCGTGGACAATAGGTCAATGCCGGGATTTTTTATGGTAAAGTGACACGTCCTATAGTTGACAAATTAGCCTCAAAAGACTATAATTATCGTTTATGGAAGCACGAAGAAGACCTGATGCGTCACACATTATTCAGACGAATGCAATTTTGAATGGATTAACTCCTGAGGTGGTTACGGGAAAAGATCTAAATCATTTTGTGGTTGCCGTTAGAGATGAGATCTCTGCGCAATTGGCCGAGAGTGGTTTTAGACAAACTGAAATAGCTAGAATGCTTGGAAAAGGATGTAGCTCTTCTGTTTCTACAGGGATAAGACGAGCTTTATCTAGAAGATTTGTAGTAGATGGGGCGCCACGACCAAGTGATGTGCCTACAGTTTATTTGCCCATTGCTCATTTAGGGGGACCAGAAGTGAATTTTGAAGCAATTGTTGAACAGAGAAAGAAAAGAGAGCTTAGAAAAGAAAAAGCTAGACAAAACAAGGAAAAAATATTGCAAGCCCGTGAGAAAAGAAGGCAAGAGGCAATAGTAAATGAAGCCTTTGTCATGGTTACTATTCCAATAGTTGCTGAGCATTATGGGGTAGAGCCTGAAGCTATTATTTCTGAAAAAAGACCGAAAGTATTAGTTCATCCAAGACAAGCAATCTTATATATTCTTTCTAAAGAAACCACTTTAAGCATGAAGCAAATAGCGGAATTAGTTGGAAAAAGTGACCATACTGTTGTTTTGCATGCAATCGAAAGAACAGAGGCTCATCTCGCTAATGATGAGCATTTCCAAAAAAGAATGGATAAGTTAATTGAGGAAATAAGACAAGCAGCTTCTAGCTAAAATTTGTGCTATATTTAGATTAATGTTATCTAAAAAAGTACTGATTGGTTTTATCCCTGTTGTTTTAATAATTCTTCTGGCTTCATTTTTACGTTTTATTTGGGTAGATAAGGTCCCTAACGCTGTTGGAGGAGATGAGATTGTATATCTAGTTACAGCCAAGGCTTCATTTTTAACAGGCCATGATATTTTTCAAAAATGGTCACCCATAAACGGTTTATTTTTTAAGTATCCTAAAGGCGAAACTCAAGCAGAGCTTCCTTATATTATTGATTCATTCTTTGTCGGGCCAATGCCTTTTTCTCTTTTAATAGCACATCTACCTACGGCTATTATGAGTACTTTAATGGCATTATTTGTCTATTTAGTTACTAAAGAGCTATTGGGAAGGAGAGCGGGTATTTTTGCAGGTTTAATAGCTGCAGTAAATCCTTGGTTTATATATATTGGCAGAACTGCCTATGAGGGAACTCCAGCTATGCTTTTTTTCTTGGTTGGGTTTTGGGTTCTTCTTAAAACAAAAGGGTGGAGGATTCTTCTTTCATTTCCCTTTTTTGTTTTGGCGTTTTATTCTTATATAGCGACTAAGCTTATTTTCTTGCCTTTAATTTTAGTATTTATTGCTTATACGTATCTTTATATTACAAATAAGAAGTATTTTAAGCAGTATTTAGTGTTATTCTTGCTGTGTATTGGTTTAGTTGGATTCTTCTTTGTTTCTTTGAAGATGAATCCATCTACTGCAAGGCTTTCTGAAATCCTAACTCCCTTTGATCCAGCAATTACTAATGAGGTAAATGCTATTAGAAAGACATCTATTTATAATCCCTTAACTGAAATCTTAACTAATAAGTATACGGTGTTTGCGAATATTCTGTTTACAAAAACTTTGAAAAGTTTTGCCGCTGATTATTTATTTGTTAATGGAGATGAGTTTTTCTCAATATGGAGGCATGGTATGTTTTATTATATTGACGCTCTATTTATGTTACTTGGTCTACTTTTTATGTTCAGTAAAAAAAGACCTGTTTTTAGTTTGTTTTCTTTACTTATTTTAATAGGAATTATTCCACAAGTGTTTCATAAGGCTGATACAGTTAATTTTGTAATTCATATGACAATGTCAATTGTTTTTATGGTTATATTGATAGGTTACGGAATCTCCGAAACGATAGAATATTTTAAAAATAAAAAAGTAAAGCTTTTTGCATCGCTTATAATTATGGCTTTATATGTTATTTCTGTAGTTAATTTTTTCAATATATATATTTTTTGGAGTTCGCTCCAAGGGTATTTTGATTTTAAGATAAGAACATTGTCTTCATACGCGGTTAGAGCAGAACAAAAAGGACAACAGGTCTATGTTTACTCCAACGCCTCGTTTGATTTTTTTAAGAAATATATGTTTTATTCTAATGTCTACACTAAAGATTCAGCACAAACTATAGCTAATAATTTAAATAATGATAAATATACATTTGGTAATGTTACTTTTGTTTCGTGTAATAAGCCTGTGCCATTTGAGAAAACTAATAACGTAGTAATTTTTGATAATCAATGTGGTCCAGGACTTGTGTCCGGAAGTCATTTGAGTATCGCTTTTCTTAAGGACGGAGGAGAAGTGTTTCAAATATATAATGATAAAGTTTGCATAGGCGCAGGGTTAAGTAGGTATGCAAGTGGAATTAAATTAGCAGATTTTAATATGGAATCGTTGTCAAATAAAACTTTTTGTGAGAAATTTATTACTTCTCTTTAATTAACTTTTTTTGCAACAACCACGCAGTAGGTGAATAGATCTTTTCCTCCAAAGTAAAACTTTGTTACTTTGAACCCGCACTCTTTCAAAAGAACTTCAACTTGTTTTCGAGACTGAATCAAGGATACTTCATCTGGATGAAGTCTAATTTTTCTTCTTAAAATATCATTTAAGACAAAATGTAAAGTGTTTAAGAATATAACTGACATTCCATATCTTGGTGGCCAGAATAATACTAATTTTCCATTTGTTTTTAAAATTCGGTGAAATTCTTTGAATACTTTAGTATTTTCAGATCCAGTAAAATGTTCGTGAACTCCCAGATTATAAATTCCCTCAAAAGTGTTAGCTTTAGTTGGAATGTCAAAAATACTAGCTTTTAGGGTTTTAGCAGATTGACCATTGTTTACTTTGTAAAGTTTTAAGGCTTGAGCTGAGATATCTAGGGCTGTGATGTCAAAATTTTTCTGTAAGTCTAAATCAACTTGTCCTGCGCCAGAGCCTGCATGTAAAAGAGTAGATCCTTTTTTGAATTCCTGATTAATAAAATAATTTAGCGCGTTTTTAATGATGTAAAGTCTGTAGAATGAGGCAATTACTCTGTAGATTGATTGTGAAGTAGTTTTTTTCTTCGTCCAATACTTATCCCATTCTTGTTCTTCATTTTTAGCTTTGATTTTTGACATTCCAAGATTATAAAATATTTTCTGCAAAACTACTAGTGGAATTTTAGAGTTGAAATAATATTATCAAATAGTCTTAAGTTATCTGAGTTGGCTGGATGGACTACGGCTTTTATTAAGTCATTTTCATAAAATAAGTAAAAAAGATAGGTGGATTCATTGTTAAATATTTTTACATAAGCAAAAGACGTATTAGGAATTTCAGCTTTACCTTCTTTAATTAGGGGTCCATAGGCTGATTTATCGGTTGAAATTATTGATTCATAGTTTGGCGCTGATTTTAGTGCAATGTGTTCTAAATAAATACTTAATCCAGTTTTAGGATTAGTTAAAGTTAGATTATCCTTTTCTTCTGTAACTGTTAATTCTGTAGGGTAGGTTAAGCTAAATTTAGAGTTATTTTGGCTTTGTAGGTTTAAAATATTTTTTATAATTTCTATTTGAGAGTTAGGGAATTTTTCAAATAGCGTTTTATATTTAAGTTGATTATTAATTATTTTGTGACTCGGACTAATTGGTTTTTGACTAATCTTAAAAGTGATACCATTGTCGATTAGAAAATAATCTCCTAATTTACAGTAATTTATATTGCAAGTTTTAAATATGTCAGGCGCATAATTTAAAATATAGCTTTTATCAATATAGAAGCTTTTATTAGGATTTTCTTTAATTAATCTAATAAGAATATCTGTTTGATTATTTTTATTTGATTTTAGGATTATTTGTTCTAAGCTAGTTGATGTTTGAATGTTTTGACCTTTGGAAATATTTTGCCTATACCACTTAAAATCGTAATAAAAATTACCTATTAATGGAAAAATATCTGGTCGGGTTTTACTTACGAATTTAGCGTATGCAGTTTGACCTTCAAATATATTCCCTCCGCCAATTAGAATTGCATTATTAGCTATCCCTGAATAGAGATTTGCAATATACGTTGAGGTAATATTATTGCTGGCTCTATTTAAATAATTGAACCAAAAAAATAAGGGGAGTAGGGAGATGGTGATGGCAAAGAAAATTAATAGCTTTTCAGGAAGTTGGGGTATTTTGGAATAAGTTTTACTCGCTAAGTTATTGATTGCAACGCCAAAGAATAATGCTAAAGCAATAAAACTAGGCAAGAACCAATATTCTTGATTTCCGGAGATATATAAAATTCCCAAAATTGAACTCGTTAACAAGATTGAAATTAGCATTAGTAGTAATGATGTTCTATTTTTTAAGCTAAGCATGCCAATTGCTGATAATAGTAGGAGTAATGGATTGAACTGAATTAATAGTATTTCAAAATAGTGTGATAGGGTTTTTAATAAGATTTTAAAGTTAAGCGTAAATCCAATTATTTCTGTGCTTTCGCTTTTTGAAACAAAACCCTTCCCGCTCATTACATCCCAAATTGAGCTTAGGGTTGTAGGATTGCCAAAATTTAAATAAGGATTTTGTTGTGCGCGTAGAGGTAGGTATAGGTATAGAAGAGTCGTAATAATAAGTATTATGAGAATATTTGAAAGTATGAATTTTTTATTTTTAATTAATACATCTTTAAAAAATAAAGCAAAAATAGCTATTGGGATTAAAGAGAAGACTATGATTGGATTAAGCCCGGATCCAATTCCCAAAACAATGCTAATGATGAGTATCATTTTTTTTATTTTTTGATTAAATTTATAATCATTTTTAATGATTAATTCTCTTGTTTTAAGTAGTAAGAATAAGATTAAAAATATAAAGGTAATTGTCAGGGGGAAGGATTCGATGTTAATTGTGCCAGACCAAAATTGATAAGAAAAAGCAACAGAAACTGTGGTGATAAATGCAGCTAGATTAGTGAATTGATTAATATTTTTGCCACATAAGAGTTTAACACTCAAAAATATTAAAGTTAAAGTTATACATGAGGCAAGTATAGATATTAAATATAAATTTGTATTTAGAGAAAAAGGGAGTTTGGTAAATAAATATCCAATGATTAAGTAAGTAGGATAGCCTGGAGGCAAAGGAATTGCCAGATCAACAACTGCAGCAGAGAATAATCCAGAATCGGCAAATCCGTTTTCTCTTGAAAACGTAAGTAGATAGATAGCAAGAGGGATAAATACGCTAGCAATTAAATAAATATTTATTTTTATATTTCTCATTAGTGTAAATATAGCAAACCTTATATTGTTTTAACACAGATTGTAACAAGAGTTAGATAGTGGTATACTGTATCTACTTTAATAAGAAAGGTAATTTAATGAATGTCGTCTGTAAATCAATCTAAAGCAACCACAATGGCCGATTTAATGAAATCGGTTCAAACAAATTTTGTAAGTCCACATAAAGGTGATATTTTAGATGGAACTATTAAAAAAATCTCATCCGCGGAGATTACTGTTAACATTGGTGCAAAAACAGATGCTGTTGTTTTAGAGAAAGATAGAAATATTTTAAAAAGCTTGCTCTCTTCAATAAAAGTAGGAGATAAAGTTAAAGTTAGCGTTCTAAATCCAGAGTCAGATTTTGGCTATCCAGTTGTGTCTTTAAGAAAGTTTAATGAGGAGAGGATGTGGGGAAGAGTTGAGGAGCTTAAAAAAGCAAAAACCAAAATTGAAGTGACAATTGACGAGATTACAAAGGGTGGATTTGTGGCTTCAAGTAAAGAAGGGGTTTCGGGATTTTTACCTAATTCTCAAGTTTCCTTTATGGAGGGTGGCCAAGCCTTGCTCGGTAAAACATTAACTGTTTGCGTTATTGAGGTAAGTAAGGCCTTGAAGAAAGTAATTTTGTCTCAAAAAGCTACAATTGAAGCAGCGGATTTTGAAAATGCAGCTAAGGATTTAAAAAGAGGTCAAAGAATTGAAGTTAATATCTCCAATGTCGCTCCGTTTGGTATCTTTACGACCCTAGATCTTGCTGATGGTACAAAGCTTGAGGGGTTTGTGCATATTTCAGAGATCGCTTGGGAGAAAACAGATACAATTCCAGCTAGCTTTGTTCCTGGCTCAAAATTAACAGTTGAAGTATTAGGCTTAGATAAGGAATCAAAGAGGGTTAATTTATCAATAAAAAGACTAACTGCAAATCCCCTTGAAGCTAAATTAAGAGAATACACAGTTGATAAAAAGGTAATGGGAACTATTACTAAGGTTATGGATAGTGGTTTAGTAGTTGATTTGGGCGAAGGGATTGAAGGGTTTGTTAAGAAAGAAAAACTTCCTCCAACAGTTACTTATTCTCAGGGATCTAGTCTTGAAGCAACAGTGCTCGAGGTTGATAAGAAGCAAAGAGTTATTTTGGCACCTGTTCTCAAAGTTAAGCCAATTGGATACCGCTAGTTACTATTTGGTTGCTAGTATTTGAAACTATGAAAACAACAACAATGTTTGTTTGTCAGGAATGCGGCTATGAGACTCCGAAATTTTTGGGAAAATGCCCTGAATGTGGCCTCTGGAATACGCTAAAGCAGTTTAAGATTCAAGGATCTAAGCCTAGTTCTAATGATCTGTTTGCGCAGGATAAATTTGCTAAAAAACCAAGTCTTATTTCAGAGGTTTCTCAAGAAAAAAAAGATAGGATTTTAACAAACATTGCTGAGTTAGATACTGTTTTAGGAGGAGGAGTGGTTATGGGAAGCGTTACTTTGCTTGCCGGAGATCCTGGGATTGGAAAGTCAACTTTACTCTTGCAAGTTGCTCTAAATTTATCTAAAAATCAAACAGTTTTATACGTGAGTGGAGAAGAGTCAGAATCTCAGGTAAAAATGCGCGCTGAAAGACTTTCTAAAAATTTAAAAACCAATCAATTATTTTTGATTTCTGCAACTAATCCAGATTCAATAGTAAGTTTAATCGAAGAAACAAGACCTGCTTTTGTAATTATCGATTCTATTCAGACTATGGCTTCAGAAAATCTAGAAGGGTTATCCGGTAGTGTGGGTCAAATTAGATATGCCACAACTCAGTTTATTAGAGCAGCAAAAACATTAAATATTCCGGTCATTTTAGTGGGACACGTAACAAAAGAGGGAATGGTAGCTGGTCCTATGACCTTATCTCATATGGTCGATACAGTCCTATTTTTAGAGGGAGAGAAAAATACTGGGATAAGGCTTTTAAGAAGCTTAAAGAATAGATTCGGTCCAGTCGATGAAGTAGGTGTTTTTTCGATGCAAGGCGAAGGCTTAGCTGAGGTTAAGAATCCTGAGGGATTATTTGTTAATGAGAATAAGTCTGCGGGATCTGTTCTGACAATTACCCTTGAAGGAACTCGGGCTTTCCTGGTTGAAATTCAAGCTTTAGTCGTGTATTCTAAGTTACCTATGCCCAGAAGGGTTGCCTCAGGCGTAGATTATAAAAGATTGGAATTACTTTTGGCTGTTTTACAAAAACACGGAAGAATGCCTTTGGATCAAATGGATGTTTTTGTAAACGTTGCGGGCGGATTTAAACTTTCAGACCCAGCTAGTGACCTTGCAATCGTTTTAGCGATATTTTCTAGCTTTAAGAATATAAGTTTAACTAAAACTGTTGCAGCAGCAGAAGTAGGGCTTTTAGGAGAGCTAAGAGTGCCAATGCTTTTGGATAAGAGAATTAAGGAGGCAAGAAAGCTTGGTTTTACAAAGATACTGACGCCAAAAGCGTACAAAAATATTTCAGAAGTGGTTAGGGTTTTAGGAGGAATAAATGGCTAAAAAAAACAAAACAAAAAAAACAACAGAGGAAGTAAAATTAGATACAATTCAAGCGGTTGATGGAACGGGTAGATCAATTCATTTTTCGCCAAAAGTAATGGGTCTTTTGGCAGATGAGATAGCTAAAACAGTAGTTAATAGGTTGCCAAGTTTTAGAAGGTCTAGGAAACCAAAAGAAACAAAAAAAATAGAAAATGGTATATTTCTAGATACCTCGGCCATAATTGACGGGAGAATTTTTGAAGTTATTAATTTAGGTCTTTTAAGAGGGGAAATAGTAATCCTTGAAAGTATTCTTTTAGAACTAAAACACATTGCTGACTCTAAAGATTTGGTTAAAAGAGAGCGAGGAAGAAAAGGACTCATTTTACTTGAAAAGGTCAAGAAGGTTAAAGAAATTAAATTTACAGTTATTTCTTCAGAAAAGGAAAAGGGAATGGGATTGGATAGGCTTGCTGAGGTTGACGAGAGATTAATTTTTGCTGCCAAACATAATAAAGCAAGGCTTATTACTTGCGACTATAATCTTGAGAAAAAGGCGAGTATTAATGGCGTTAATGCAATTAATGTAAATACCTTAGCGAATGTATTAAAGGTTATTGCTGTTCCAGGTGAGACTTTGCATATTAAAATTCAACATAAGGGCAAAGATATTACACAAGGGGTTGGTTACCTTGATGATGGAACAATGATTGTTGTTGAAAATGCTAGTTTAGATATTGGTAAGGAGTTAAATGTTGTAGTATCCAGGGTTATTCAAACTGCGGCTGGTAGAATATTGTTTTCAAAAAAAATCCTTTAGTTTCTCCTTTTTTTAACCAAGTAGGCAATTATTGAGACAATAACAATTACACTTATTACTACTATAAAATTAATACTTCCTTGGGTAAAATAAGTAACTTTTGCGTTAAGATTTGTATCTGATTTGCCAAAGTGTAAATTAAGCTCAGCAGTATAAAAGCCAGGGATAAGAAAATTTGAATCTCTTTTTATATTTATCTCATAACGCCTAATGCTTTCAGGTAAGGCATCTAAAGAATTCTCATTTAAAATTCCCTTAGCGATTTGATTACCAAAAATGTCTTTTATTTTAACTATTCCATAAGGGACAACATGAACATTGCCGTTGTTTTGAAATCTAAGACTAAAGCTTTCGGGATTATCTACGCCATCTCTACTAGGTTTAAAAGATAATATTTTTCCATCTTCTATTTCGTTACCAGTCGAAGCTCTAACAAAAAGAAGGCTAGATAATACGGCCTTGATAACGACTTGTTTATCTGTTTTTGGTTGAATTATTTCAGCTAGAACACTTGCATAGTGTCCTCCTTTAGTAATTCTATTTTTATCAATAAAAACTTTTATTGTTTTAGATTCATTAGGAGAGAGTTGTATGTTCTTGTTTTCAAAAGAAATCCAAGAAGATAGGCTATATTTATAATTTGCGGCATCTTTACCTTCTAAAAAACTTAATCTATAGCTGTCTTCAAGTTCAGTAAAATCTTTAACACTGAGTAGGAGATTGATGTCGGAGTCAGTGTTATTGGTATAGGTGAGTGCATATTCTGCTGGATCTGAAGCTAGATCTAGATGTATGATTGAAGGCGTTACGCTAATTCCTTTTTGAGATTGTGCAAATGAGTTTTTTACAGCAAATGAAAAAAATAGTATTAATACAACTGAAGTAAAGACTGACTTTTTGAGCATACAATCATCATAGCAAAAGTGTCTTAATATGTTAAGATTTGGTATGATAAATAAGTGAAAAAGATCATTTTACTTGTCTTTTCAGTCTTTATTTTAATTGCTGTAATTATTGTCTTCTTTATTTTGAATAGTAGTCCTAACAAGCTCTCTCAGGCTGAAAAAGATGCAGCTTTGGTAAATTTATTAGGCAGAAAGCCAATTTTAGATGAAAAAGATGCGCCTAAGGGTGATGTGGAGTATAAGGGTAAAGCTTTAAGTTTTAAATATCCCGCTGCAGCTAAGATGTTTGTGACTTTAGTAAATGGTAAGGAAGTTAAGGATACTTGGCATATAGATTATCTAAATTTTGATATTGATGATCCACGTTTATCAATGCTTATTACGGTTGCTGATAGTCCAACATCTGTCACCTTGATTGAGGATTATCCAGCAGTTAAGCTTAGGATTATTCAGCCTGCAATGTTTAATAAGAGTGAAATTAAAGTTAATGGTCAAAATGGTTTAGTCTTTATTAAAACTGATAATTCAGGATTTGAAAAAACAGCTTTTGTTTATTACAAGGCAAAGATATTTATGTTTTCGATGCAGGGAGCGGATTTAGTTTCAGCTGATCCAATTTTTCAAAGAATAATTAACTCAGTTAAGTTTAAATAATTATCTTCTCATTCGTTTTTTAATTTCTTTGTTGATATAGAATCTAATAATAAATCGAGCGACAAAGAAGAAAATAATTAGGCCAATAAGCAGGGTTATTATTACTTTGTAGGGTATTACCCAAAAAGTAATGCTTTGCTCGATTGGAATATCTCTTTTACCATTATCATAAACCAATAAGAGATTGGCAGTATATTTACCAATTCTAAAGCTTGTTAATTTATTCCAATTGATAGTCAGTTTTTCTAGTGCTTTTCCATTCTTATCTAACTTTATTTGTCCATCTTCTTTTAAGGGTTCTTTAACTATAAATCCGTCAAACCAGCTAGCAGTGAGATCTCGTCTGGTTTCTGGAATGATGTTAGCTGCTGTTTGATTAACATCTAAAATACCAATATTGTCGTTATTGCCACTGGTAATAAAAATATTTCCTCTAGGTCTAACATGAACATTGCCAGTGTTTTCAAGTTTAATATTGAAATTAATAGGTAAGTATTCATTAATATAATTAGGTGTTGAGAAGTTAAGTATCTTGACTTCGGCTTTCGCTCCATTTTTTCTAACATTTAAAAGGATTGGTACAGCAGCCGCTCCTGTTATTTTAGTTCCAACTTGATTTAATTTATCATTGTTTTCTTGGGTAAAGTTAACTGCAAAGTAGTATCCATAGGCTGCTGTCTTAGGTACTTCAATGGAAAAGGGTACATCTGTCCATTCCAAGGGTTTTGCAACAAAGGTTTTCTCCTTAAACTTAATCCAAGACAAGCTATTGTCATCGTTTTCATCTTTAATTACTAAATCTCCATTGTCATCTCCTGTTAGTTTCTTAACTTCAAGCTTTATTGACAAAGGATTGCTTGTATTATTCCTTACTCTAATCTTGTCAGAAACAGTACTTCCAGGATTTGCAGACAAGTCAAAGAAAACAGGCGAGACTGTTACATCATAGTTAGGAGATTGTTGGGCGAAAGAATATTTAGCTCCAAATATGAAAACTAGAGTAAGGGAAATTAGAAATAATCCTGAAAATAAGGTTTTCTTCATTTTTTGAATATCTTTATTATTCTCTTTATAAGGTTTTTAATTGTGTTAGCAAAGCCTAAGAAAGCAAAAACTACAAAGGCAATAGCAATTAAAACAACCTTCCAGGGAAAAACAAAGAAGCTGGTTTCGCTTTGGAAAGGAATGTCTCTGGTATTAGTACTGATTACAAGAAGCGATGTGGCAGTATATTTACCAATTCTTAAGTCTAAGATCTTATCAAATTTAATTTTAAGTGTAGTCTGAGGTTTTCCGTTCTTATCTAACTTTATTTGCCCATCTTCCATCTTGGGCTCTTCGGTAATAAAGGAATCATTCCAAATTGACTCAAACGCCTTTTTTGTATTTGGTAAAACTGTTCCTTGAGTACTGTTGACATCTAGAATAGCCACTTGTCTGCCTAAGAAGTCTCTAATAAAAATATTCCCTCTGGGTTTAACATGAACATTGCCAGTATTTTGAAAAACTGTAGTTAGGCTTACTGGTAAGTATTCGTAAAAACCTTTTGTTGCTGTAAAACTTTTAACATTTCCTTCGAATTTCGCTCCATTTTTTCTAACATTTAAAAGGATTGGTACAGCAGCCGCTCCTGTTATTTTAGTTCCAACTTGATTTAATTTATCATTGTTTTCTTGGGTAAAGTTAACTGCAAAGTAGTATCCATAGGCTGCTGTCTTAGGTACTTCAATGGAAAAGGGTACATCTGTCCATTCCAAGGGTTTTGCAACAAAGGTTTTCTCCTTAAACTTAATCCAAGACAAGCTATTGTCATCGTTTTCATCTTTAATTACTAAATCTCCATTGTCATCTCCTGTTAGTTTCTTAACTTCAAGCTTTATTGACAAAGGATTGCTTGTATTATTCCTTACTCTAATCTTGTCAGAAACAGTACTTCCAGGATTTGCAGACAAGTCAAAGAAAACAGGCGAGACTGTTACATCATAGTTAGGAGATTGTTGGGCGAAAGTAGATACTAAAGGGATAAAAACAAAAAAACCCACTAAAAGGCTTAGGGGCAGCAGTAATTTTTTTAACCTCAAATTCATGATAGATCCTAGAATGATCCGGCAGCAACGACTGTAAGTGTATCGCTATAGTCATTTGCTGCAGATTGGGTAGCAGCAACTGATGCTCTTACATTTAACGTAACGGTTGTTCCTGACTGGCTTCCTCCTAGGCTTGCAACTTGTCTAAATTGTGTATCAATATGTCCAACAGTAGAAGCGCTTCCTTGATATCCTGCAGCAATTGTTGGAGTATTCGTTCCAGGTTGAGCGTCTAATCCATAACCACTAGTTGTTCCATTGGTTGTTAAGGTTCCAATTTGAGGATATGCTCCTAGACTAAAGATTTGCGCATTAGCAGTTGGGGAATATAGTCCATTCCAGTTAGTTCCTTTTACCCAAGATACAAAGCCATTCCTAGCGTTAGTTGAAACTGTTTGCGTAACAGTTCCAGATGAGATTGCAGTTGTTGAAATAGAGCCTAAGGCAACTGAGTTAGCAGATAGAGAGAAAGTCATAGTTGCGGCAACAGATGCTGTAACTGTAATTTGATCTGCTCCAGAAGATACAACTGAAGTTGCCCAGTCTAATGTATCAACGTATGGTGTTCCTCCTTGGGTTTTTAATGTACCAGTTTTATCATTTCCAGCTGAACCGACAGTAGAGGAGGCTCCTGCAAAGTTAAAGCAATAGAAGGTTCCAGTTGATAGATCTGTGGTTGGGAAGGTAACATTAAGTCCATTAACGTTTGAAGCAGTATTAATTCCGGGCCAGGCAGTTGCTGCTCCACCACCAACTGGATCAGTTGGCAGATTAGTAGTTGTTACAGTCCAGTTAGATGCAGTGGAAGAAATGGTCCAACCTTGTGGGAATGTTATTACTGTGCCAGTCTCTGTTCCTGAAGTTGATGTTTTAAGACAAGCTGTTCCGGAAATAGCAGATCCAGTTGCTAATCTATCAAATCTAACAAAACCTTCTGTAATAGTTGCATTGGCTTTTCCTGGAGTAAATAAAGGGTAGAGAATAAGTAAAAGTAAGGATAAGTTTAAGACTAAACTCAAAATGTTATTCTTTTCTTTTAAATTGTTCACCTTAATATTTTGGGCAATTTTAGATAAGTCCATAAAATAATATACTTCTAGCAAATCATATTCATAAACTCTTGTCAATAGTATTGTTGAGCTATTTAGAATGAACCCGTTGCTATAACAGTTAAAATATCACTATAGTCATTTGCTGAAGGAGTAGTGTTTTTAACTTTGGCTTTTAATTCAAATGAAGCTTGTCCATTAGTTACTGGTGCAGAAGTGGAATCTGCTATCGGTCTTTTACTGGTGTCGATTACGCCAACATTGTCACTTGCTCCATTATAGGGAGATAAAAGTTCCATGGGTCCGCCTGAAGTTTGAGCTACTGTTGTTCCTCTGGCTCCGTAGCCCTCAAGGGCTGCGGAAAGATCAGTAGAGGAGCTACTGATGTTATAGTTACTTGCAGTTGTGCTTTTTAACCCATTATTTGTACCATAAAGATATATTAAGCCGCCGTTTGTAGCATTTGTGGTAATTGTGACATTTACTTTATCGGAAGACGTTGTAACAGACCCGGCTGTTAAGTTGCCTATGTTAACAGAAAATGGAGGAGAAATAAGACTAGTAGTGGTTAAGCTGAATGTAAAGCTAGGGTTTACGGTTGCCGAAGATGCAATCGGAGAATATTTACTTTGAGTATATGTTCCATTTCTGGCTGTTACCCTAGCATAATAGGTAGTTCCTGGATAAAGTCCTATTAAGGTAAAGCCGCTTCCTGATCCCCATGCACTATATGTTTGCCAAGCAGGGCTTTGCCCCAAGGTATTATCTGCCTGTACAAAAAACGTATCAGATGCAAAGTCAGCTGATCCCGATGATATTTGAATTGCAAAGGTTGAATCAGAAGAATTGTTAGCATTGTTTATAGTTAGACTAAGTTTGTTATAGTAATTTGAAGGGTTACTGAAAGTTGGCATTCCTGGAGTATTAGCCTGAAGAGTGTTGGTTAATCCTGCTCCCAAAATAAAATTCGTCGACGAGGCAGAGGCAGTGTCTACTTCTCCTGATGAGCCCTGAAATAAGAAATTTTCTGAACTTGAAGTTGCAACACCTCCAGAGCCAAAACCATATTCAAGTAATTGATAATTTGTGCTTGTTGGTCCAGCTAGGGCAATAGGAGAAAATGCAAAATAACTTAAACTTAAGGCTAATAAAATTAATTTCTTATTCATATTTTTAGTTTATTATATTGGCAAATAGAATGCACTAAGTCCAAACAAAGGATGTAAATATTCAAACGTACAAACTTGGGGAATAGAGTTTTTGTTACATAAAACTGCCATTTGTGACTGTGCAAATGTAAGCTCATTTGTGCGGTAATTAATTAAAGTTTTTAAGGCTGCTTTCATGTCATTTTCAGTTGGATAGAGAACATTAAGCGAACTTAAGGAAATACCTCTCAAAAAGTCCTTAGCTAGGGAAGGACTTATTTTTTCATAGATTTGTCTATATGTTTCAATTACATTTAAATAGCCTGTGTAGACAAAGTATTTTTCCTGCGCAAAGAATCTAAAATACGCACTTGCTTGAGCGTGTTTTTCATGAGCTCTATCTACAAAAGCGTAGAGTAGTTCAGTTGTAACAAATACTTTTTTACTTGTCATAATCTAGCTACAAATTAAGCGATGCGCCCCTTCCTTGTAGCTGAAAGAAGGGATCAATGTCTGTAAAAGTTTTAGCTGGAGATCTAGTTTCGGTTGCAGTTTTCATTTTAGGAATTCTAGGAGCGAACTCGCGATTTAGTTCTTGAAGCTGAGATTCTTTAATACGAACGTTGCCTCCAACTTTAATAGCCTTTAATCTACCTTCGCGAATATAGCGTCTAACAGTTAGGGGATGAACCTTTAGAATAAATGCTGCTTGGTTAATATTAAACAAATTTTCCATGTTTTTAAATTTTTAAGGCTAATTTTTCACAAAGGCCTTATACAATTTTATACAATATTATGCAATTTTATGCAAGATATCAGAATATTTGACGGCTGGGTTTAAACTTAGTGTAATTAATATTACGAAGTAATATTAATTAAATGCTTAACCTGCCCATAATCAATTCTAGAAAAATTTTCACGCTACTAGCAATAGTTATTTTAGCCATAGTTTTCTTAAGTCTAAAACCATTTGTTTTTGCTGCTACGGGTATTCCACGAACAATTAATTTCCAAGGTAAATTAGTAAACAACTCTTCAGGAATTAATGTTACAAATTCAACTTACTCAGTAGTTTTCACGCTTTACGATAAAGATTCAGGGGGAACAGCTTTGTGGACTGAGACTCAAAGTGTTACAACTGTTGATGGAATTTTCAGGGTTGCCTTGGGTTCAGTAACCCCAATCCCTTCTAATTTTAACTTTAACTGGGATGGTTTGTATCTGGGTATGAAAGTTGGAGCAGATTCAGAAATGACTCCAAGAATTCAAATGGCTTCAGTTCCATTTGCATTCAATTCCCAAAAAGTAGCAGGGTTAACTGTTCAGGATACATCAGGTAATGCTTCAACTTCTGGAACTCTACAGATTGCAAATGCAAAAACCATTAACCTGGGTACACAAAACCTTACCTTGACCACAACAGGAGATACGACAATCACATTGCCTACAACGGGAACTTTACTTACAAATTCTGCAACAGCAGTACAGACAATAACCTCTACTCAGGGAACTGGCACGGTTTTAGCTGTCGCTGATTCATCGGCACTTTCTGGAGCATTAACTGGATTTGCTGTTAATTTAACCTCTTCGACCAATAGTCAGAATAAGACTGGTCTTAGTTTTGATCTTTCAGGTGGTACTGGTGCGACATATTACGATATATTAGGTACTGGTAGTACATGGAGTATTACTAGAGCTGGTGTATTAACTGTTTCTTCATGTACGGGTTGTGGAGGAGGAGGCGCAAGTTATTGGAATTTAGTTTCTGGTAATGGAGTTTCAAATGGTGGATACATAACACCAATTAATTCAACCGCAGATTTCTTTTTGGGTGGTCAGGCAACAACATCTGCAAAATTTGGAGTGCTAAATTTAAATTCTGGAATTCCAATCGCAACAATTGCTGGTAATTTTGTTATTCAGCCTCAACTGGGTGGAGGAGGAAGGTTAGGAATTGGAACTGATCCATCTGTCTACAATTATCTAATTGATGCAACTAAAGATATTAACGATATTTCAACCGTTAATGTTTGGAATCCAAATTTAGGAAGTGCTGCTTGGGCTGGATTTAGAGCAGGTGGCTCACAGTCTAGTGGCGATAACATTCAACTTCTTTTTACTGGTAGTCAGCAAGGAGGCAGTGCATTAAATAGAATTGCTAGCTCAGCATTACTTGAATCAGGCTCAGGCGCAAGTGGAGGATTAATTTTAATAACTGATCATTCTTCTGCACCGATAATTTTCGCAACTGGCGGAAATGCTTTAACCAATGAGAGATTAAGGATTACTTCTACGGGTGTCTTAAGTTTGGGTAGTACTTCCGGAGAATCACAGCTAAGCGTTACTAGGCCTTTGTCGTGGGGCGCTACTGGTAAATCCTTAGCTATACTTAATCAAATTGAAAATCAGGATATTTTCACAGCTTCTGCTTCAGGAACTCCAGTTATAACAATTTCTAGGGCTGGAGGATTGGGAATCGGTGGAGGACCAGGCTCAAGTCCAAATTACGGAACAGGCTCAAATTGTCTTTTAGGAGGAACTACTATTTCCTGGGGGTCTTGTGCGGCTGGTTCTGGAGATGGAATAGATAGATGGCAAGTAAACAATGGAGTGTTATCTCCTGGAAACCAAACCTTGGATTTTGCTGTTGGCGGAACAGCTTCGACATCTGCAAAATTATTAGTGTCTCAGTTGGGAACTAATGCAATAGCTTCAGTTGCTGGTTCAACTTCTTTTTCAGCATTAGTAGTTGATAATAGTGGTACAGGAAGTTTATTTACCGCATCTTCTTCTGGATTAACGAGATTTGTAATTAACAAAAATGGCGGAGTTGGTATTAATACAGCATCAATTGGTGATGGCCTAGAGCTAGATGTTAATGGAAGCGCAAGAATTGGAACAACTGCAGTTGCGGCTCCAGATGATATTATGAAAACTGATACTACAGACTTTACAGTTAGTGGGTATAGCGCAACTACTGTAACCACGAGCGGAGATAAGATAACTTTGCCTGTAAATCAAATAGCCAGCGCAAAAGTTCCAGCAGCAGGACCAAATACAACATATGCGGTTGCAACCTGGTCAGCTGCTTTAACCAGAGCAGATGGAAAAGTGTTAGTTATAACAGGTGATTCCGCCAATACATCAGGTAATGTAAGAAAAACAACCATTTATGAATCTAGATCTAATACTTTTTTAGCAGGTCCTTCTTTAGTTAATACACCACATGCCTCAAATGCTGCTGTATTTCAGCTTGCTAATGGTACTTTCTTAGTTGCTTTGGGAAATGGATCGCAAATTTATAATCAAGCTGGTGTTAATGGTACGGGAAGCTTTACCCAAGGAGCTCCTTTAATGGCTAATCCGGCATCTCCAAATACAAATTCAGTTGTGGGTGCAGGTGCCCGTTTTATTAGAAGGTTTGATGGCTCATTAATTTTAATTTTAGGTGGGAATAGTACTATGACAAATATTTATAATCCAACTAATAATCAATTTATTTATGGACCTAGTTTAACAACAGGTGTTGCTTCAGGAAGTGCAGTATTCCAAAGACCAGATGGGAAATGGATTGTTGTCGTTGGTGGAGGAACCAGTACTACTAATATATATGATCCATCGCTTGGAAATGGTGGTGCTTTTACCGCAGGACCAGCTCTTGCTGCTGGAAATGCAAATTATGGAGCTAATGTTTTTCAATTATCAGATGGTAGATTCATGTTGATTAACGGTGGAGGAACGAATACTACTAATATATACAATCCTATTTCTAATACTTTTACATCTGGTCCAACTTTAACAACAAATGTTGGTTCGGGTTCTCAAACAATCCAAAGATCAGATGGTAAATGGTTGGTAGTGGCTGGTGGAGGATCAAAAGCTGTAAATTTATATGATCCAACAACAAATACATTTAGTCAGCCTGCAAATTCTGATTTAACAGCTCCAGCTGGAGTTGGCGCAGTTACATTCCAGAGAGAAGATGGAAAATATATAGTAGTTCATGGAGGAAATTATAACGTTGGCGTAAACGTTGTCTCGACAACTCTATATGATGCAGGTTGGCAAACTAGTGGTATTTGGATTTCTGAGGATATAAATAATACAAAAATATCAACTTATTCAGCTATATCATGGGTTTCAAATCCACAAATAGCTGCAACGCCTTCGTCAAACGTTACATTTCAGGTTAAAACCTCTCCTACCCAGGGAGGATTAGCTACAGCTACTTGGAATACTATTGCGAATACAGGTGATTTAATTCAAGCTGTAGCTGGAGCGCAATGGATAAAGATTCAAGCTTTGTTTGCAGCTCAAATTCCTCAACCATATACAGTAAGTATTCCTAATAATATTCAATCAGGAGTTTGGCCAGCTGAGGGAGGAGTTTCGTACTTTAGGTATGCATTAGAACCTACTTTATTCAGAATTAGAATTATTAATCCAATTGCGGGTTATGGAGGTTGGGTTTCAACAGATTTATATAATGGTAGAAATGAAGCAACTCAAGGTGCTGTACTGGATAATGTTGTAATTGATAATACAAATAGATTAACTCTGGCTACAAATAGATTTAATGGTTCTGCTTCAGCGTCTGCGGGTGTAATTATTGCTTCTGCTTCAGCAAATTTGGGTGGAGCTGCTGGAGCTGGTTCAGTTACCATAACCTTGCCAAGTGGTAAGTTATTAGTAATACTAGGTCAAGCTAAAAACTCTACTGTAATTTACGATCCTATTACAGGTCAATCTACTGCAGGTCCAATTTTGTCATCCGCAACAACAACAACTGGTACGTTTGCTTTCCAAAGACCTGATGGTAATTTTGTTGTAGTTATAGGAGGAACAGCAATTACTAATATCTATAATGTTTCCTCAAATACTTTTTCTGTCGGTCCGTCTTTGTCGGGAAATGCAGGAACTGGAGCCCATGCGATTCAAAGGCCAGATGGAAAGTTTGTTATCTTTAGAGGAGGTACAACTGTATTTACAAATATTTATGATCCAATTTCGAATTCAATGGTTGATGGACCACAGGTTACAGGAGGCTCTGTTGGTGCTGGAGCATTTTCAATTAGAAGATCTGATGGAAGATATTTAACAATTTTAGGAAATAATACTGCTGTAGTAAATTTATATGATCCATATCAAAATTCCTTTACCTTAGGAGCTGCTGTATCAGGTGCAGTAAGTACAAATGGTAATGGAATTATGCTTCCTAATGGTAGAGTTTGGGCAACTAGAACAACAACTACTTCGGAAACTATTAATCCATTAGTAACAGCTGAGCCTGTAGCTGCCTCAGGTTATTCAGTTGCAGGTCCTGCTATTACTTCAATTGGTGTTGGTTCTCATATGATTCCAATGGCTGATGGCAAGGTAATGCTTTTTACTGGAAATTCTGTTTCATATAACGTTTATAACCCTGCAGCTAATACAATGGTTGTATCATCAACTGGTACAGTTGCCGTTGGTGCATTACCACAAACCGTGGGAGATGGAGCTCAGTCAATTCAGCTTCCGAATGGTAAGTTTTTAGTTATCTCTGGAAACAATACAACAAATACTATGATTGTTGATACGGGTTTTGTTATGAATGGCACCTATATTTCTGAGCCTATTTATGCACCTACATTGAGTAGTGCTACTTCACTTCTATGGAAGAATGTCGGCGGAGGAAATGTTAATGCAAAATATAGGACAGCAGCATCAAGTACCGCTTTAACAACTACTCAATGGGTAGACTTAGAAAAAGATGATGGAGCGCTTGCACCAAATCCAGGCGATCAATGGGTACAGATAAGACTTGATTTGCAAGCCTATCTGCCTAAACAGCCTTATGAAAAAGTAAATGTTACCTCTAATACTTCTGCTGGAGGATTTAGATACTGGCAAGCTCCATCGGCTCCAATATTGCAATATTGGAGATTAGTTAATAATACGGATCCGAATTTATTGGTTATGACTAGTGGTGGACAAAGACAGTTTAGATTTCAGGCTGATGGTCAAGCATTTACTGCTTTAAATGGAGCTTGGAATACGGGTGGAGCAGATTTGGCAGAAAGATATACTTCTAAAGAGGTTCTCGAAGCAGGAGAGGTGGTTGTTGGTGATAAGTTTAATGCTCAAAATGTTATAAGAGCGACGACTCCGTATCAGTCTAATATTATGGGGGTGGTTTCAACTCAGCCAGGTTTTGTAGCTGGTGCATATACTCCTGATTCATATCCAATTGCTTTAGTTGGACGTGTTCCCGTTAAGATTTCAAATGAAAATGGTGAAGTTAGATCAGGTGATTATTTAACTTCTGCATCAATTCCTGGATATGCAATGAAAGCAACAGTTGCTGGAAGAGTTTTGGGAACTGCTTTGGAAGATTTCGATAGCACTAAAGAAACAGTTGAATGTCCAACTGATGGTTATGGCAGTATTGGTACAACGAGATGTGGAGTTATTACTGCCTTTATTAATTTAACAAGCTATACAGGTGCTGACATTGAGACATTGATGGCTGATAGAAACTTCGCATTAGGAATTTCTCAGACAGGACTTCAGTCAGACTCATTCTTAAATGGAGTTGATGAAAAAGATAGAAAGATAGTTGAGTTCTTAAAATCTCTTAAAGAAGAAAACGGTGTGGAGTCTAATTCGCAAATGTTTACAGGAAGACTTTCTGCTGTTAAAATTTTAAGCTCAGATATAGTTGCAGATTTAATTACAGCAAAAACAATTAGAGCAGATAGAATTGAAGGCTTGGAAATTTTAACGAATCAAATTTCAAGCTTAAATTCGAGATTAAATACCCTAACTAGTACGGGCTCTGGTGTTTTAGGAGATGCTACTGAATCTGCAAATCTTAATACTACTTTTGATTTAAATAATTCAGCAACAGCTTCAGCTGACTTTAATATTAGAGGCAATAGTGTGGTTGAGGGAATGTTTATGGTTCTAAAAACTATAACAACTCCTAATCTACTAGTTTCAGATTTTGCGAGCTTTTTTGGAGATGTAGTCTTTAAGAAAAATGTTAATTTTGAAGGAAGGCCAACCTTTAATAATGATACAGCTGGATTTGCAATAGTTTCTAAAGGAGATAGTTCAGTCGAGATAGAATTTGATGATGAGTATAGAGAGATTCCAGTAATTACAGCCAGTATTGTTTTGGATAAGGCTGATAATCCTCAAGAACAAAAACAATTAGAAGACGAGATTCTAAGTGGAAACTTGTCTTATATAGTAACTCAAAGAACTACTAAGGGGTTTGTGATTAGATTAAATAAATTAGCTAATGCAAACATTAGTTTCTCTTGGGTTGCAATATCAGTTAAAAATGCAAAGACAGTTACAAAAAATTCAAATAGGGCAAGTATTAATCCTCAAGCGACTCAGTCTGCTGGTTTTCAGTCAATAGTAAACCAGCTAAATTTATCAAATTCTAATCAGAATGGGGGTGAGAACTAACATCAATGTTTAAAGTTATTCTTGATGCAATAAAAAATTATTTTTTGCTTTTACAGTTTAATCCAAAATAAGCATAAAGAGGTAATTGACTTAAGTAAAAATTTCGCTAGAATAATTTAATACATGAGAAATGCTAAGCGTTTCTTTATTTTTTTGTTCTTAGCAAGTATTGCAGCTAACCTTTTGTTAATTGGTTGTTATTTTTACTTTCATACGGATTCTAGGCTTCCGGTAAAGAATGAAGGGACTTTTAATAATTTAGAGCAACAATTTCCTTTACTTTCCAAAAGGACATTATTTGATTTGCCTCAGGATACATTAATCAATTTCTTGGATTTAAGAAAACAAATTAGAGTCGAAACGGAAAAGTATAAGGACGAAATCGGACTTTATTTTGAATACTTACCGACAGGTACAAATATTAATGTTAGCTCCAATACTGAGTATCATGCTGCTTCGCTTTTTAAAGTACCAGTTGTTATGGCATATTATCATTTTCAGGAAAGAACAGGAATCAAAGATAAAGATACGGTAATAAAATATTCGGAATTAGATAACGAGTTCGGAGACTTATGGAAAAAGGGAGCAGGTTATCCAATTAAACTATCTGAAGCTGTAAGATTGGCTTTGGAGAAGTCAGATAATACAGCAGCTAAAGTTGTAGCCAATAATATTACAGATCAAGATTTTGCACCTGTTTATAATGGTTTAGATATAGAATTAGAGGCGGATAATGAGGGAGCAATAGTAACTGCTAAGGGTTATTCTTCTATTTTAAAAGCTTTATATTTTGCTTCAGTTATCAATAGAGAAGATTCTCATAGGATACTGCAATATTTAGCAAATACTCCTTTTAATGATAAATTAGCTGCACCAATACCTAAAAATGTGACAGTAGCACATAAAATCGGTAATTTTATAGATGATGATGGCGTGGATGTTTATAATGATTGTGGTATTGTTTATGTTCCCAGAAGACCATATCTTTTATGTATGTTGTCAAAATCTGATGAAGTCGTAGCTAGAGAAAGAATGCAAAAACTTTCCAAAATGGTTTATGATTTCGTCGCTAATGCGAACTAAAAATGTTTAAAAAATTACCTCAAATTATATTTATTCTCTTAATTTTAAGCATTAGTCTTAATTTGTTTTTTGGATATAAGCTAGCAAATGTAAATTCTAATTTTAAAGATCAAGAGATTAAATTTAATCTCTTGGCGAAAAGAATATTTCTGGAAAACTTTAGCGATATTTTAATAAATTTTCTGGATTTAAGATCTAATTTGCGTAATCTGACTAGTCCTTGGGGGGATGATTTTGCAATGTATTTTGAATATTTGCCAACCGGTACAAATATTAATATTAATTCTACAAACGAATATTATGTTGCTTCGCTTTTCAAATTACCTGTGGTAATGGCTTATTTTAGACATAAGGAAAAAAATGGGATTACTCGAGATATAACAACTAAATTAAGGCCAGATGAGATTGATCCCAGGTATGGAGAATTGTGGAAGAAGGGCGTTGGTTATGAAATAAGCTTAGATGAGGCTGCCAAACTTGCTCTTTTAGATTCAGATAATACCGCCACTAAAGCACTTGGGCCTTATATAGATCAGTCAGATTTTGATGATGTTTATAAGGCAATTGATATAGAGTTAAAAATTGCTTCGGAAGGGGCATTACTTTCACCAAAAAACTATTCTTCAATCTTAAAAGCTTTGTATTTTAGCGCGGTGCTTAGTAAAGAGCATTCGCAATTAATTTTAAATTATTTATCACAAACTAAGTTTGATGACAAATTAGTGGCAGGTATTCCTAATAATGTTAAAGTTGCCCATAAGATTGGAGTAATTGATGGCCAGTCTTATATGGATTGTGGTATTGTTTATATTCCCAAGAGACCATATGTTTTATGTATGATTTCTAAAAGCGATGAGCTGACTGCGCAGTCTAGGATGCAGCAAGTATCCAAAGCAGTGTATGACTACGTTTCTTCTAGATAAAATCAATGCAGGACAATTAAGGGGTTTCTAGGACGTTAATTTTCTGCGTTTGTGAAGAATCCATAAAAATAAATTAAATAACGATACAAGAATAAAGGGTAGAGTCTTTATTCCAAAATTAGAAATAAATAATAATTCAAAAAATAAAGACAAAAGCAGTAGGGTTTCAAAAGAGATGCCAATGGTCGAGCATATAAAATTGACTACTTTATCTTTGACTTTGTTTTCCCAGTTGTCTTCTTCAATTGTTATTTTTAAGGCTACATCAGTTTTTTCTTCATACGGAATTTGAGATGTAGATTTATAGCCTTTTTTCATAACCATTAAACTATATTGGCCTAGCCCTTTTTTGAAGAAAAATTCTCCTTTACCATTTGTCTTGGTACTGGCTATTATTTGCTCAGATGTTGTATCGGTAAGATAGATATTGGCTAGGGGTATGATTTTGCCATTCGTATCAACAATTACTCCATTAATATACTTCTTATTTCTTTCTCTGTGATTAATTAAATAGAAAAAATATGTAACAAATGTAGATAGGGGGATGTGATGTTTTTGTGAAAAAGCGAAAAGAGTAATTGTTATAAAAGAAGCTAAAATAACTGTCGCAATCAGATCGAAAAATCTTAAAGAAATATTAAGTATAGAGATATATTGAACAGTGCTTTTTAGGAAAACATCGTTGAAGCTGTTGTAGAAATATTTAAGCATGGAAACAATGCTTAATGGATGGCGCTCTAATGTAATTATTGGATAATTTGTTTGATCATTATCAGAGATAGTAAAAATTACATTTTTTTCATTATATCCAATGTTGGTAACAGTTGCTTTATATTTTCCCTTGGGTAAAACAAAATCTAAGTAACCATTGTGGTCACTAAATCCTGGATTAGTGATATTTAGACTGCTTGATACCAGAGGAATAAAGATTCTTTGTTTATCGTTATAAATATAAAGCATGACCCTTGCGCCTTCAATTGGCTCATCTGTGTTAGATTTTTCTACAACAGTTAAGGGGTTGGTGACTGCAAGTCCAGTTAATTTTCGTTCTGTTAGGTTGCCGTTTTCATCTTCATAGCTAAGAATTAGGTCATATGATCCTGGTTCAACATTAGACTTAATCGTAGCTGTAAATACACCAGGTTTAATTTCAATTAAAGAAACATTATTACTGGCTACCTCATCCTCAATTTTAAAATTGTTAAAGCCTAAAACTTGCCTACTATTTTTTAATTTAGCTTTTTTGCGAACAATTAATTTAGCTTTTTTGATTACTTGGTCTGATTTGAAGGAAAACTTTAATTGTAAATTAGTACTTGCAGGAATAACTACAAATTCTTCTTTTTTAGCATTAGAATCATTGCTGTCTACATTAGTTGTGTCATAGATGATGTTGTTTTTACTTGTAACAACAATACTATTCTCGTTAATTACATTGGGTGGAGCGCTAGCTGTGGTAAAAGTGAAAATATCAGAATTTATTGTTTTGCCGCTTTTTGTTAAGGCTTTAACGATAAAGAAATATTGCGTAGCGGAATCTAAGTTATTAAGTGTAAGAGATTGTTTAGTTTTATATTCATTTGCAGAAAAAGTCTTGCTTAGACTATTGACGTTTGTGCCGTAATTAATAGTTAACTTGCTATTGTTTAATGTTTCAGCATAGATTACTGCTGAATTTTGAGAAATAGATCTTATCTCCAAAACATTAAATACATTGGTTGGTTTTGGGGTGGGGGTGAGGCTTGGAGTTAGGGTTAAGGTCGGAGTGAGTGTGGTTGTTGATTGAGGTGAGTTGGTGGGTGTAGAAGTTGGCCCGGAAGTTGGTGTAGGGGTAGGATTAAGATTGGAATCATAAAGATAGTCTTGGCTTACATTTGAGTCTGGGGTGACAGTAGTATTAGCTGTGGCTTTCGCTGAGACGGTGAAGTTAACGGGTAAAGAGCCTGTATATGAATCATTAGTTTTTAATTTAAAAGTAAGAAGATTATTAGATGAATTAGCTGGAAAACTAGAATATGTCCAGGTAATTTTATTATGTACAATATCTATAACAGGAGAGACTCCATTAATTCCGTTGTCTGCGCTGCCTGTTACGTAATCTACGATTTCAACAGATGGGGATGAATTACCCTGAATAGTGCCCTGACTCCAGTTAGCCTCAAATGTAATAGGGAAAACACTGTTTAGATAAGAGCCATAATTAAGCTTATATGTTAAGGTTTTGTTCTGGGAAAATTGAGTACCCGTGTCAACTGAGGATAATTCTACTTGCAAGTCTGAAGTATGAGGATCTACTGAAGCTGTAACGTTAATATTGTCGTTATTTACTATTGAAAGAGCATAGCTACTTAAATCTACGGTTACATTTGAGCTATTTTTAGTAAAAATAGTGCCTTGTTTATCATTGCCAACATTTCCTGTTGTAGATGATGTACCTTTAAAATTAAAACAATAAAGAGTATTGCTTGTTAAATCACTTCCATTAAAAGTAACTCCTTGGTTGGAAACGTTTGAGGCTGTTGAGCTAATTCCTGGCCATGGAGTAGAGCCTGTGGGTAGATTAGTCGTGCTTGTTGTCCAGTTAGACGTAGTTTGAGAAATTGTAAAATCTGATGGAAAGGCAATTACTACTTTTGCTTCTGTGTCTTTTGCTGCTGATGAAGGCTGAACGCAAGCAGTGCCAGACAAGGAAGTATTAGGTTTTTGGGAATCTAGTCTAATATACGCATTGCTAAAAACAGAAGCAAAGGAAATAGAGGGAAGGAATAATAAAATAATAATACCTAAAAGAAGGGTAAGCTTTTTTTGCATATTTATATTTACTCTACATAATTTTTTGCCTTCTAGCAATGCTTGACACAAAAGTAGAGTTTTAATTAAGATAAATTAGTGAAACTAAAATTAGATATTAAAAAAGTAAAAGAATCTGCGATTAAAAATAAGCCTATTACAATCGTAATTTCAATAATAGTTTTAGGTGCCTTATTAGTATCATTGTTTTTTTATTTTCAATATAGAAAAACACAAAGTTTATTAAATAATCCTACTCAACAAGCAGAGCTTGAGGCTGAGAAATTGGTAGTTCAGGTAGGAAAGTTAATTGATCTTCCTAAGAATGAAAAGCCTACAGTATTAACTGTTTCCGATGTAACAAAACTACTTGATCAACCTTTTTTTGCTAATGCTAAAAATGGTGATAGGGTACTTATCTACACTTTAGCAAACAAAGAAATATTGTTTAGACAAAGTGAAAATAAAATTATTGAGGTTGCGCATGTTAATTTAAATTTAGATCAGCCAACTCCTACTTCTGCTTCAACTAATCCAGTAGCGAAACCAACTTCAATCGAAGATCAATCTGAAGAGGAATATAGCGTGCAAGTTTTAAATGGAACTTTGACTGTTGGTTTTGCTACTTCAACTCAAAAACAAATTGAATCTAGTCTTCCTAATTATAAAGTTGTTGCTAAAGGGGATGCCGCTAAAAACGGTTATTCACAGACAATAGTTGTTAATGTATCTGGAGCAAGTAAAACTGCAGCTGAAAAGCTTGCAGGGCTTTTAAATGCTAAGGTAGAAAGCTTACCCGAAGAAGAAAATGCAAAGAGTGGAGTAGACTTTTTAGTTATACTTGGCTCTTCAAACTAAAAAGGAGATACGATAACCTGCCCAATCATCGTATCTCCATTATAGCTTCCAAATACTGATCTAAAAATATCAATCAATATCAATTAAATCGTTTAGTTTTAGCTTCGTCATTTTTCCTTGACAACCCTTTATTTTTTTGCTAAAACTTCTCAATAGGTAATTAGTTTTATTTCCTGCCTAAAGGACTAATTGCCCTTTTTCCAAGAGCATTGCTTATCGTACAAAAGAAGTTATCTAAATCCTAGTAACGAAAGCGATGCTCTTTTTTTGAGCTTTAAAGTAATACCACAGGTATTCTTATCCCTTTTTCCAGCAATTTTTTAAATTGCTCTGCGCCTTGTCTTACCAAGGCATCTTGTTTGTAATCAGAAATCGATTTAACAGTTCTCCTGGCTTCTTTTGTAAAAAGGTTCAATTTCATGATTAATAGAATTTTAGCATACGTTGTCAAGGGTGTCAAACCTATAGCAAAATATACACAAAAAACCCTATACCCTATAATAAAATGTGGATGGTTTTGGATTGATATATCAAGCTAATTAAAATAGTTAAAAAATATGTGGATAACTTTTGGATAAGTACAATGAGGGTTTTAATATCTTGTGCCTTATGCTTATTTACTTTTTCTAATATGTTTTAGAGTTACGAAAGAAAGGGTGATTATTAATAAACCAAACCCTAATAGCTCTAAGTATTGAGGTAAGAAAATAATTACTATTTGCTTATTGCCTTGAGTGATCCAGCCATTAGACCAGTTGTTTACCATTACATGTTCCAGTTCTTTTGTAATAAAAGGAGAGAGTAAGGATTTTAAGGCACAGCTAAGTTGAGAGCTACAATTAATAGGATAAGCTTTGAAGCCTTTTTCGAATGAGTAATTTAAATTAAGAATAAATGCCTTACCGTTTGTATTAATCAAATACATACTTGGACTTAACTCAGAATAGTTGGTAATATTGCCACTAAAATTTGTAACATTGGTATTATTAATCTCTTCTAAATTATTCAACATTTCGTAAGGAATAGGGACAAATTCAATTGATTTGAGATAATTAGTTGATTTAGTTCCTTTAATTCCGTTTGCTTCAATGTTTAAGTCATAGCCAATTCCTTCCTTTTCTGTGGCTGGGATTATGAATAGGTTTTTGGTAAATTCTTTTGCATTAGTTAAGCTTGTATAGATATCACATCTTCTAGTTGTATAGTTAGTTAAACAAATATTTAAAGGTAATCCATTTGCGTTTTTAGCTTCGATGATTAGTAAGTAGGCTGATTGATGGTTTAAATTAGGATAGGAGAAGTGATCACAGAAAAGCCCAAGGCTTGTATCATATTTAATTTGCTTGACTCCATTTATTGTTTCAAGAGTTTTAGAAGCAATATTATTTTTGCCTTGACAGTCATTGGTTAATTTATCTATTGCTAAAATATCAAAGCCAGGATTGATAGCGTTGCTTAGCGGGACATAGATCTTATTAAAGCTAAGTTCAGAGTTGATTTGCTCTTGGTTTATTAAGCTATTAGGTATATTAATATCTCCCAAAGATTTGGAGTATGAAGCTGCAAAATTTTGGAGAGTTAATTTTTGAGGTTTGTTCTCGTTTTCGAAAAAGATTTTAATTGCTCTTGTATTGGAGTTTTTAGCATTCAAAGGGATACTAAAGGTATAAGTGGTGTTGTTTTTATTTGGATTTAAATAATAAATACACTTTGAAGTCTCTTGGCTAAATAGACAAGCGTTAACCTTAGCCTTGGTTTGAGTATCAAAGGAAAAATTAGTTAGGATATTAAGATCTTTGGTTTCTTCAGGAAAAAAGCCATAGGGGACAAGCATGCAGATATCTTCTTGAGCACTTATTTTGATTTGACTAGGGCTAAAAATAGCACTAAGAGATGATTTGTCCTTACAGCCCGAGAAGAAAGGATTTAATTGAACTTGAATATTAGTAAGAGGAATAAAGCCACTTTTGTCAAAAATTGAGATTGTATTGCCTGAGTTTTTTAAACTTATTTTGTCTAAGGCAACTGGAGTATCTGTAGGTAGGTTATTTAGTTCAAAGACTTGGTTCTCGTTAATACTAAGTAATAGATCAGAAGATAGTTCCTTGGTCTCCACAGAGCTTCTGATTGGGGTAGTAAGCGAAGAGTTGTCAAAGATAGGAGAAATTGGGTATAGAGCAACATTAAGATTATCAGTTTTCTTTTCAATGATTAAATTTGCAAATAGATTGTCTTGCTTACTGATGAGATTATTTGTAGGAATTGTTAAATTCGTCTGCGGAGTGAAGGTGATGGTTTCATTGTTTGCAGAAATAAGTTGCGGGTTTGCCTTAGATTGATTATTAAGTAAATTTCTAAAAGGAAAGTTAATACTGTGAAGATTAAAATTATCTCGAGCAATAATGTAGTCGCCAAAACTTGCATATGCAGAATCAATATAGGTGGTTGAATACTCAGGGCTAATATTTAAATTCGTGCCAATTTTTCTAATCAATTCAGGATTAGTTTTTAAAGTAAATAAAGTGATTTTGCCAAAATCTTGCCTGGCTTTAATCAATCCCGTTTCTTGTAACAGTTCTTCAGACTCGGAAAAATATAGAGATGAGTCTTCGTGCTCAGGGTCGATAACGCTTCGATCAAGTAGAATAAAACCTATTTGATACTTTTCAATCGTGTTTTGTAAAAGGGTTGAATTTTTTGAGTAGATTGCGTATGACATTTCTCTAAAATATGATTCATTTTTAGGATTCCAACGATCAAAATCTCTATCTAAGAGTGGTTGTTTTATACCAAAATATAAAAAGCCTGCTCCTTGGAAGCTTGGTTGATTGTTCCAATTATAGTAGACCCATCCCCAAGGTGAGCTAATGGGTAAGTTGGCTACTTTTAAATTAGAATTTTGAGTATTTAGGTAAGTAAATAATTGAAAATATTCAGTAGGAATATTTACTCTAACGAGTTTGTTGATTAGATTTCCATTGAAAGAGGGAAGATTATAGATAGCTAGGATTATAAATACTATAAAGGTAAAGATATAGGCGCTCTGTTCAGAAACCTTACTTATTATCAGCTTGCAGGCAAAGGCAAAGAAAATTGCAATTAAAAAGATATGAATGTTTAAGATCTTGTCTTGCGGAAATCTCAAGGCTTCCTGAAAAAAGGGTATGTGGTTTTGGAAAAAGTTAAATAACGGTGTAAATGGAAAATTTGCATTTACAAAGAAAAACAGCGAAATAATAAATAGGATTAAAAAAGGCAATGCTTCCTTTGCTTTGGTTTTAGCAAAATAAATGAGTCCGGCAATACTTACAAAGCCAAAAGTGTAACCAAAAACTAGAATAGGGAAGTTTTTTAGATAGTTAATATAGAAGCTGAGAAGATCAATGAATTGACCCCCGCCTTTGTAGATGCTCCAATCAAAGTAGAAATTTTTTAATAAAAGTACAGAGCTTAAATTGCCAAATTCCTTATTTTTAAGGAAAGCTTGCTCTGAGAAGAGAAGGTTAATATTTGCATTTTGCACTTCTTTAGCATGATTGAGGACAAAGTATAAATTAGGTACTAGCCAAAAAGAGTTAATTAGAAGTGTAATAAAGATTAAAGACAGGGCTTGTTTTAAATGTTTTTTAAGAATTAAAGATCGAGATAAAACATAGACGATAAAGCAAAGAAAAAACACGTACCAAAGTGTCGCCGCATATGCAGATGGACTGTTAAATAAGGTCAATATTGCAAATAGAAGTAAATTTTTTGTTCTATTTTCTGAATCTAGAAAATTAGTTGCAAAAAGAAAAATAAAGGGTAAAGTTGCAAAAAGAGTAGTAAACATCTCAAAAGGAACGTTAAAGATTTGCAATGTTCCATAGTTTAATAGATAGAATAGTCCTCCCAGAAATGCTGCTAATTTATTTTTTAATAAATGTTTTTCTAAAAATAAATACATTCCAATTGGTCCGAGTATTAAATTTAGAAAAATATATGAATAGCGAAGTAAGGATTCGGGAAGAATGAAATGCTCTAGGTAGAGAAGAAAGATTCTGGGTAAATCAGCCATGTGGGAATGAGCGGTGACCGCACCTAGGCCTTGCTCTGGTCTAAATACTCCAAAAATTGTTCTTTGGAAATTTAAATTAAAGTTAAATTCTGGGTGGAGGGTATCCCAGCCTGAAAGAAAAGTATTGGGAGTGTAATTTAAAATAGATAACAAGGTTGAAATTAAGAATAGAAAAAGAATAGGCCAGTATTTTTTAAAGAGGTTCATATTTTTATTATACAGATTTAATGATTGGAGATAAAAAGGAGCGGATAGGAGCTTGGTAGTCATATAGAGTTTTTGACTTTACTAAAAGCTTGAAAAGAGAAAAGATGTTTTTTCTTAAATCTACTACATAATTTTGTGGGTGATTTCTATGTAAGTGTAAATTATCAGCTAAATTTGCTAATTTTCCATAAGACATAATTTTAAGGAAGATGTCGCTATAGATAAAAGGATCAGAACTAATATTAAACTTTAACACGTCTTTAGGAAGCATTAATTTATTGATAAGCATGGTTTCAAATTGCATTGTAATTCCATGAAGAGGATTTTTATAAATTTCTTCGCTTAGGGTAGGGAACTGACTGGTTTTAATTTTCTTTCCATTTGCATCTATAAATGTACATTGAGATCCAACAGCAACTATGTCAGGATTTTGAGTCAAGAATTTATATTGCTTTGCGAGCCTAGTTAGTTTTGATATGTCATCTGTGCTCATAAAGGCAATAAAATCACCCTTAGTTTTTTTAATAAGCCTATTTAGAGTGACAGCAATACCATATCTTTTAACATTTTTGTAAATTCTGAGTCTTTTATCTATTTTTTTGAATTGTCTTAAGATAGACATGGATTTATCTGAGGAGAAATCATCAATAGCAATAACTTCAAGGTTTTTATATGTTTGGTTTAGAATACTAGATAGAGAGTCTGCGAGGGTTTCTGCAGCGTTATGGACAGGAAGAATAACTGTAATTAATGGTTTTTCTTTTTTCATTTAATACCTTGCAGGTAGCTTAGTACGTGGTTAAATATGGACAAATAATTAACCGATAAATTCTAGGTAGAGTATAGCAATTTTAGAGGCAAAAGTCAAGTTTAGAGGGATATTTTTAGCCTCAAAAATCAAATTTTAGGCACAAAAAATCCCTTATAAAAAATAAGGGATTTTAAGTATATTTTAACTTTTTAAAGCTGGTGCGAAAACCGTGCTTACGCTAAAGTTTGGATCACTTTTATGATCTTTTCTCATAGCTCTCATAGCACTTCCAATTGCTTTATTAATAGCATCTTCCTTGATCTTGCAAGGTTCTACGATTACGCTGACTGGGTAGTCTGCATAAACTTCATTAGCTCTTACTTTGCCGTTGATTCTTACGCCAACTGATCCTGTATGTTCGTTATCGTCAAATAGTTGTCTACCGTTTAGGTGTCCATCTCCGTTTACAAGCACCATTTTAGCTGTAACTCTTAACGTATCACCTTGTTGTAGGGCAATAGGTTTTGCTTTATCAGTACAATGTGCTCTTACTAAGGCTCCGTCAGCTTCAGTAATCATAGGAGTTCCGCCTAATACAACTGCTGCTCCAAGAGTTGCTGCTCCGATTCTTCTTCTATTTCCTTCTAAAAAATTTCTCATATTTTCACCTCCTTTATATATAGGATTTAAATTCAATTGAAGCTCAAAGTTTAACAATATTTGAGGCTGAAGTCAAGCTCAGCAACATAAAAATAAAGCTACTTTAAGCTATAATCTCTAGCGACTAAATTGTGTGGCGAAGCATTCCAAATTCCTTTGGAATAATATAATGTGCCTGTTGATCGAGTTGTATGATCATTATCTTCTAAATTATCGCTTACAAGCGTAGGGTAAGAATACCAAGTATCCATTGTTGTTCTTGCTGCTTGAGTTTGAGGAAAAGCTGCAATTAGTTTTGGTTCGTCCCAATTTATTCCATCAGCTGAAGTTGTTTGTGCGAATCCAGCATTAGTTTCAAAAATACAAAGATATTTGCCTAAATCTTTATTAAAACTAACACTTGGTAAAGCAGAGTATCCAGCATTATCGATATTGCTTGGTACAGGGATGACAGGTTTTAAGTCAGTGGTTTGTCCGGCTATAAATCCTTGATTGGTATAGAATTCTAGGCTTGGTTCAATTGTGCCATTGTTTACTCTTGCTCTTGCTAAGTAAATTTGATCAGGATGCTGTTCTGTTTTTTGTGCACTCCAATCAATATGATAAATATATAAATAATCTCCAATTTGAATTGCGTCTGGTTGACCTGCTCCAGATACTCTTTCTCCAGGATTGGCAATGTCATCGCCTTTGATAATAACTTGCTTGTTTATCCAGCTTAAGCCTCCATCAAAAGATTCAGCACTCGCAACAGAGGCTCTAAATCCACTTCCATCAGTTGGGGTTTTCCATTCTTCTTGATGTAAGAGGGCAGTCAAATGTTTTTCATTTTCCTGATCTAAACTAAAAACAGCTGTGATTCCGGTATAGTTATAGCCAGGATTTTGCTCAGGAGAATATACTTCTTGTATTTTTTCTGGGTTAACAAGATTATTTTCAATAGCAGACTTTAAACTTTGATCATCGGTATCAATTGCAAAAGTAGAGACTTTTGATGAAATAAAGTATCTTCTTGTCCCGTTACTAAAGGTAATGTAAGGCATATGTCCGTCAGGAGTCCATAAGAGTTTTTGGTCAATTAATGAAAGATTATGTTCTGTTCCTAAAGTTATAAAGTCAGGTTTTTCTTGGGGCACTTCAGTAGATGGGGAAGGTAACTGTGTTTCAGATTGCGCTACTACTACTTCAGGAAAAGAAGCTCCTCCCATTGCGATTGAGGCAGATAATATTCCTGTAGCTACTTTTCTTCTGAGTGTTGTTTCAATTAACCTTGACATCTATGGATTATAACAATTAAGGCTAAATATTGCAACTATAGGTTATTAAACACAAAAAATCCCGTCGTATTAACGGGATTTTTGTAAGATAAGTTTAGTATTAATTTTTTAATTGATTAACACTTTTTTTATCTAAAGTTCTACCAGTTCCACGTAAAGCATGTAAGACATCTTGATATTTTTCTTTTACATCTGCATTAGTTGCAGTAGGGCAAAAGATTGTTACGTCTCCGCCACCATAAGGTGTTTGAATAACGTGTCTTTTACCATCAGTTAAAACGTTAACTGATCCTGTTGTTGCTTTACTGTCATGATAATGTTTACCATCGATTATTGCATCTGCTTGAACGATAATTTTGTGTCCTGCAGGTACTACGAATCTTTCTCCTAAAGACATTACATGATCGGTTGTTAATTCAGGGCATGGTTCTGGTGTTGGTTTAGGACTTGGTGTTGGGTTCTTGTGAACACAATCGCCATCGCATGTGCATTTTTGAATCTCTTCTAACAATTGCTCGTTTGTTAATTGAAGTCTTAAATTCCCTAAAGCTAACTTTTGATCTAAAGTTAGAGTAGAGGGATCTAAAGCTAATAATTCTTTTAACAATGCATCATTTTCTGAGGTTATCGGTGTAACTGTAACTTCAGAAATAGGTTCTTGAGTTGGTTGAGTTGTAGCTTCAGGCATTTGTCCTTTTTCAAGTTGTCCTTGATCTACGGTAGATTCTTTTCCTGTCCAAGTTACAACATCAACTGTTTGACATCCGTCTACACAGCCTGTTGCTTCCATGGTTGCTCTTTGTAAGTCTACCCAACTAGTTCTAGTATCTGTTAAACCTGCGACTAAATCTCCTCCGTATGGAAAGACTGCTTCGCCGGTTGTTTGAACATCTACTATTAATCCAGTGTGATCTGGATCAACGCCTTGTCCTTTGTTGTTATCGGAATCAAAAAGAAATCTTAATTTATCTTCTGATGTGTTTCTCATGGCTACATCGCCAATTAAGAAATCTCCTGGAATAACGCTGATTGCTCCACCTTTTTCGCAGTGGTAGCTTCCGCCTCCTGTAGAATCAGTTAATTTACAACCAAGCATTTGTCTTTCAACGAGTGTAGGTGTTGGTTGCTGATTGTCTGTTCCATCTAGGGTTACTGGCGCATCAGCTGCTCTTGCAGATATTCCAACCATTCCTTCCAATACTGCAGCAACAGCCAAAGTTGCTCCTGCAGCTTTGCCTAATCTTTTTCTAGGTTGACCTTCTAATTTTGTCATTTATTTTTCACCTCCTTGTAAATTGGTTTTATTTGTTTTTCTTCTAAGTAAATAGCCTCCAATTGCGCCAGGGAATAGGGCAATTAAAGGTAACATTTCTGGTCCGGTTGAAGGTGTTTTGGTAATCTTTGGTGCTGGTAATACTTGAGGTACATTTGTACCCAATACTTGTTTTTCTACACAAAATTGTGAGCTAGTTGAATTTGCCATACCATTATTATCTGTACCAGTTGCTTGGTTAACTAAACAAACTGTTCCTTGGTCAGCTGGCATAAGGTTTGCATCTGAAACTTTACCAACAACATTATATTTAACTGTTTGTCCAGGGTTTAAATTTACAACATTAAAAGTTAAGGTTTTATTATTGTTATTAAAATTTCCAGGTCCAGATACGAAACTTAAGAATTGTGGGAAGGTATCAACAACTTTTAAATTAGAGATAACTTGATCTCCAGTGTTTTTAACTATAATTTGGAATTTTACTTGTTGAGATGGAGTATATCTTGGATCATTAACTGAAAGGTTGTTGATGTAACTTCCGCCACCCTTACCAGGTTTTTGAACTAATTTTTCAATAGAGAAGGAATTAGTAGAGGTACAATTTTGGCCTCCACCATAAATTACGTTACAATCCGCAAAAGAAACTTGCGGTTTCAAAGCAACTAATAATAAGGACAAAATAAAGATAGATAATAATTTTTTCATTTGGATAATAAATTAACCTATAATGTTAATTAAGATTGGGGAATTATAGCAATTCGCTATAGGGTATGTCAAGCAAGGTGAGTATTTTTACAATGTTTCTTACCTAAATATTACATTAAATTAATAAATTGAGTTTAAATTCTTACAAATTAGGCAGGAGATGTAGTTGACAAGCTTAGTGATATAGATTTAAATTAGTATTAGGGATGAATTTATTATTTCTTGTTTCTTTGCTACTGTCTATATTTCAAAGCACCTCTTCTTTAAATGCAGATTTAAATAAATTTAATTTATCGATAGATAGTAAAACAGAAGCCTCACATGATGTTTTGGCTGCATTTGATCCTTTTTATGAAGATTATACGCCTGCTGATCCAATTGTCGCTGATAGTCCAGCTGTTGCCGTTCAGGCAAATGCGACTGACGCTCTTGCAGATACCCCAGTTTCCTCAAGTATAGCTAATTCTACTTCTAAGCCTAATATAGTAGTAATAATGCTTGACGATATTAATCCTATTGATGGGAGATTATGGGATAGTTCTCTTACGCCAAATATTAATTCTCTGTTTGTTGATGAAGGAATTAATTTCACAAATTATTTTGGAGAAACTTCACTTTGTTGTCCAGGTAGAGTTGGTTTTTTGACAGGGCAGCATACCCAAAACCACGGAGTAGGGGATTTAGACGGAACTAAATTTAAGCCTAAGGATACGATAGCTACAGAGCTTCAGTCCAAAGGTTATTACACGATGTTAGTTGGAAAATATATAAACTTTTATGATCGTATTCCTGCTAGTAGAGCAATTCCTCCAGGTTGGACGAAGTTTGATGCGCAGTATACGGGCAATGGGAAGTATTTTAACTATAATATTATTTCTAAAAATGGAAGTTCTTATACAAGAAAGCATTATGGTGCTACAGCTGCAGATTATGCCACAGATGTTGAAACTAATATTGCAGTAAAAAGAATTAAAGAAGCTCCAGCTAATAAGCCAATATTTGCTTATATTGCGCCAACGGCTGCTCATGGTGATTGGACTCCTGCTCCAAGGCATGTAAACACATCTAAGTGTGACAATTTATACTGGAAGCCACCAAGTTATGCTGAAGATGTTTCTGATAAACCTAGTTATGTTAGCCACTTAACTGGTCAAGACTCATCAGCGGGACATAGTTTAACTAAGTATTGCAAAACACTTTTATCAGTTGATGAAATGGTGGGAAGGGTTAAGAAGGCCTTAAATAGTACGGGTAGGTTAAGTAATACTCTCTTTGTTTTCACCGCAGACAACGGTATGAGCTGGGGGGAGCATAGGTTAACAATGAAGACTACTCCATATTCAACTAGACTTCCTCTATATATTACTTGGCCTGCGGGAAGAGGTAGGACTCCAGCAGTTAATACAACAACAATTACTAATATCGATTTCGGTTCAACTTTTTGTGAAATCGCTGGTTGCGTAATGGGTCCTTATCCAAATGGACAAAAAACATCTGATGGCTTAAGCTTTCTTCCTTTAATTAAGGGTCAAGCTGTTAACTGGAGAAGAGATTTTATATTAGAGAGTCAACCAATTAAGCCTATTGATCAAGCTGCCCCAGGAGACAGACCTGCTTGGTGGGCAATCAGAACAACAGAGACAAATCCTTTAGGAATGTGGCATTATGTTGAATATAATAATGGAGAGAAAGAGTTATATGATGTTTCAAATGGACCTTGTTATGCTTGGAATTCGAGCATGAGCGGAGATCCTTGTGAGTTAAATAATTTGCTTTCAAATAGCGCACCCCTTCCCGCAGACGAAAATTTAGTTTTAAATATGAAATCAGGATTATCAGCTTTGAAAGCTCAGAAAGGACTTTTATCTAGCTTGACGCCTACTCCAACAGTTACGCCAACCTATACTCCAACTCCAACTTTAACTCAAATAGAGAACGGGACAGTAATAAATAATGTTAAAACTTATACAAAGTCTGTTATTGCCATTTCAGATGCGCATGTTAGGTCAGATATTCCTGGATCAAATTATGGAGGTAGCACTTCGATTAGAGCAGATGGTAGTCCAGCGTTTGTTACTTATCTAAAGCTAGATTTAACTCCATTTAAGGGTAAAACTGTTACTAATGCTATTTTGAAATTAACAGTTGCCAATATTACAGATGCTAATTCTGCCTTATCTGAAGGGCTTAGTTTCTATTCGATTTCCACGTCTTGGGGAGAGAATACAGTTACTTATAATAATCGCCCAGCCAATGGTACCTTATTAGGAACAGTTACTGGCGCAAAGGCTCAGAATGAAGTTGCCAGCCTTGATTTGACTAATTTTATAAAGCAAAACGTTGGCAAGATTGTGTCAGTGTCAATAGTAAATACAGGTCCTGATGCGATCATGTTTAACTCTAGAGAAGCAAGTTCAAATAAGCCAAGTTTAACCGTTACCTATAAGTAGATTTTAAATTCAATCTTGACAAAAGATGTAGTTTATGATGTAATTACGTTGCTTTTAATTATTCTTCAAAGCTCGCTGGTCGAGCAAAAGCAACCCAAACATTGAGAATATAATTTTGTAAAAATTATAGTAATTAAAAGATAAGATATGCCAGTAAAAAAAGTTATTAGCCCCGTTGAGGAAATCATTGGAACATCTTCCGAACCTGTTAAAGAAACAGTAGAAGAGCCCAAAGAAGCAGTCAGTGAGCAAAATCACACAGAGCCTATTAGACATGAGGCTTCTTTTTCTGCGCCTAGGTATGAAAGACCAGAGCCACAAGGAATTCCAGTTAAAGGCTTTTTGGATATTCAGCCTGAAGGTCATGGTTTTTTAAGGCCAAAATTCATTCCATCACATAGAGATATCTATATTTCTCAATCTCAGATTAGAAGATTCATGTTAAGACCTGGAGATTTAATTGAAGGTTTAGGTAGGCCACCTAAAGACACTGAAAGATACTTTGGTTTACTTAAGGTAGAAAAAGTAAATGGAATGGAAGCAGATGCGAGTATTGATAGACCATATTTTGACGATTTAACTCCAATTTATCCTAAAAAACAAATTACTTTAGCAACAGGCAAGAATCCACTTTCAACTAGAATTATTGATTTAATTGCACCAATTGGTTTTGGTCAAAGGGGAATGGTAGTTTCTCCACCAAAGGCTGGTAAAACAACTATGCTTAAAGAGCTAGCAGCTGGGATTACACAAAACTTTCCTCAGGTTCATTTAATGGCAGCCTTAATTGGTGAAAGACCAGAGGAAGTAACTGATATCACATCTTCAGTAATTGGAGAAGTTGTTGCTTCAAATTTTGATGAACCACCAGAAAATCAAACTAGAGTAGCTGAAATTACGCTTGAAAGAGCAAAAAGAATGGTTGAAATGGGTAAAGACGTAATTATTCTTTTGGATTCCATAACCAGACTTGCAAGAGCATATAACTTATCAGTTGCTCCTTCTGGTAGAACATTATCTGGAGGATTTGATCCTGCAGCGTTATGGCCAGCGAAAAGATTCTTTGGAGCAGCAAGAAATTGTCAAGAAGGCGGTAGTTTAACAATTATTGGCACAGCTTTAGTTGATACAGGTTCTAGAATGGATGATTTAATCTATGAAGAATTTAAAGGAACTGGTAATATGGAGCTTCATTTAGATAGAAAATTAGCTGATAAAAGAGTGTATCCTGCAATTGATATTGAAAGATCAGGTACAAGACAAGAAGAGTTAATTATGGATGAAAAAGATAGGGAGAAAGTAATCTCATTAAGAAGAATGTTATATATGCTAGGTGAAGAAGAAAGAACTCAGCTTTTTATTGAGCAACTTTCTAAATCAGATACCAATGAAGATTTTTTGAAAAACTTACAAAAAGCAGCATCCCAGGTGTAAAATTGACTTCAATTCGTTATTTTGGTACCATTAAAGCCCATGGACAAGAAAAAAGTATTCGTACTTTTCCTGCCAATAATAAATTATTTCTCCCAGATTCCTGATTTTATCAGTTTATTTATTCACTATTTAAAAACTAGAATTGTTATTTCCAGTGTCTTATTTGAGAACAATAAGAATATATTAGTTAAGTTTTTCATGATGAAAAGAGGCCGCTATAATCGGCCATTTTTGCATTTAGCAACACTTTTAGTATTAACTATTGGAGTAATTGCAGCTCCATTTTTGGCTAGCACATATCCTGTTTTCTCCCAGAACTCAAGCACAGCGCAAATAGCTTCTCCTCAGACTAATCAGTCCATTGTGGTAGGCGAGAATGTATTTAGCACTCAAAAATCTGAAAAACCCAGAGATAAAGTGTTAATTTATACCGTTGAGAAAGGAGATACCTTATCTACTGTTGCTAAGAAATTTGGTGTTTCAACAGAAACAATTAAATGGCAAAATAATCTAACTTCAGATGGTTTAACGGTTGGAGATACTTTGGAGATATTACCAGTTACAGGAGTTGCTTATAAGGTTAGTCGAGGTGAGACAATTTATACAATTGCGAAAAAGTTAGATACAGATCCCCAGAAAATAGTTGATTTTCCTTTTAATGATTTTGCTAATCCAGAAACCTTTTCTTTAATTGAAGGTCAAATTTTAATCGTTCCAGATGGAATTAAGCCATCAGAGAAGTCAACGTATAGAAGGCAAGTCTATATTGCCCAAGGTCCAAGTTCAACTTCTTTTTCAGCCTCAGGATTTACCTGGCCGGTTCATGGTCTAGTTACACAGTTTGCTTCTTGGTATCATATGGCTTTGGATGTTGCTGCTCCTTATGGCACTCCAATCGTCGCAGCTAAATCAGGCGTTGTACAAAGAGTTTTAGTTGGAAGTTATGATGGTGGATATGGAAATAATGTCTACATTGATCATGGCGGAGGATACGTTACGCATTATGCTCATATGGAAGCGGTAAATGTTTCTGGGGGTCAAAGTGTAGTTGGTGGAAGTACGGTTATAGGTTGGATTGGTTTAACTGGAAGAACAACGGGTGCTCATTTACATTTTGAATTGTATCAAGGCGGATCGCTTATTAATCCACTTCCTTTTCTGCAGTAAATTAATTACAATAAGCTAGAATAGAGCAAAGGGCTTGTAGGTAAGTGGTATACCGATGCATTCGCATTGCATAGTCCCGAGTTCGATTCTCGGTAAGTCCACAAGCGGGCCGGTGGCTCAACGGTAGAGTACCTCCATGGCATGGAGGGGGTTGAGAGTTCGAATCTCTTCCGGTCCACTTATATATGAAATATTTTCAGCCAAAAATATTATTACCAGGTTTTTTAGTTATTTCTTCCTTTTTAGTTTATTGGTTTACTAAGCCACCCTCTATTTTATGGGTTGATTCCGGGACAATGTTGGGAGCATCAGCATCTTTGGGTATTCCAAATCCACCTGGATTCCCGTTTTATATGTTAGCTTCTCATGTTTTTTCATTATTTCTTCCTTTTTTAAATTATTTAACTCGTCTGGAGCTTTTTAGTAGTATTTTTGCAATTTTATTATTGCTCCTGGTTTATAAGATTATTTTTTTGATTATAGAAAGTGATTTTTTCTATTTCAAACCATCTGATAAGTCTATAAATCTTGGTCAAAATATATCTAAATATAAATATTTTGCAGCTTTTTTTGGGGCTACTTCGCTTGCTTTTTCATATGAGTTTTGGTCTCAATCGCAAAACACTGAAGCTTTTATTTTTACTGACTTTTTCTTAGTTTTATTTATTTACCTTATACTCTTAATAGAGAAGAGAAGAAGAGAATTGGTATTTTCGCAAAATAGGGTAGATTTAGTTAAGTTTTCAAAGTATTTTTTAAATATATTCCTTTTGATCGCCTTTTTATACGGCTTGGCTGCTGGAGCAAATCCAACTATTGCAGCTTTGGTGCCAGGGATTCTTTTTTATTTTTACTTAAATAGAAAATATCTGAGCGTATTTAAATTAGGCATAATGGGAGCGGTTTTTTTTATTACATTAATAACTGTTTATTCCTATTTACCTATTAGAGCTTCAGCTTGGCCTTTTGTGAACTGGGGAAATCCACAGACATTATCCTTATTCATTGAGCATTTAAGAGGAGCTGGATTAAATATTTACGAGCCTCAGTCAAACACAATAAATGGCTTTACAGGATCTCCAGTCGTATTTTTTCAATCTGTTTCTCATTTTGTATTTTTAATGTTTATAGAATTCACGCCGGTACTTGTTCCATTTTTTATTGTTGGTGCTTGGGTTTTGTATAAAAAGAATAAATTTTTATTTACTTTTCTAGCTTCGGTAGTGCTTGTAATAGTTATTTATAGCGGTTTGTATTATTCAGGAAATCAAGAAGCTTGGTTTATTTTAGGTTGGATTATTCTGGCTATTTTAATTGGTATAGGTTTTTATTATTTAGTATTAAGAGTACCTAGGCTTAGGAATTACGTAAGCTATTTAGTTATTTTAGCATTCTTGCCATTATTAGCTTGGATTATTCCTTTGAATAGAAGTTGGCATACCTATACTTCAGATTATGGTCAGAACCTATATTCAAATTTAGATAAAAATGCCTTACTGCTTTCAGTAGGTGATTTTACTAATTCACTAGGATACTATTACCATGATGCAGATAAGTATAGAGAAGACGTCACGCCTTTAACAGCAAATACTTTTTATGTAAACAAGTGGTATCGCGACACATTTAGGCATGCAACTGATATTGTTGTTTCTCCAAAGCTGGAAGAAATAATTCAGTACAAAGCATATGATGAGTACAATAGGGCAATTAATCAATTGATTGCAGACAATATTGATAAAAGACCTATCTATGCAACACCATTAGCGCTTAGAGCCTCAGCTATAGCCGCTACAGACGCTGGGCAGTTAAAGCTAGATAAGCGCTTCAAATTTGTTCCTAATGGTTTAACTGTAAGAATAGTTAGGTCAGAGGCAAACTTCGAGCCAAAACTGGCGGCATATGATTATAAATTTAAAGGATCGAATATTACCAAAGAGCCTTTTTATCTGGAGAAAAATTATAAAGCAGGATACGTAAATCTTCTAAATGATTACGCCTTAAGTTATGAATACTTAGGCGATTGGTATTTAGAGAGAAATAAAGCCGATTTAGCCTTTAAGTATTATCAAAAGGCTAAATCTATATCTCCAGATAATATTGAGATCATTTCTAGGTTTGGTCAATATTTTGGAATTATGAAAAACTACGATGTATCAAGGCAATATTTTGAATATGCTATTAGACTTGATCCATCCAATGTCGGGTTGCATTATAATTTGGCTAAAACATTTGAATTAATGGGACTTAAAGAGAAAGCGATTCAAGAGTATGAAACGATTATTTCAATTTCTCCATATTCGGAAATAGCCAAAGAAGCAAGCGATATTAAGACTAGATTGATTGGAGTAGCAAAGTCTAAGCCTAATGCTGATCAGGGGAATGTGTCAAGTTTTACAAAAGCTGAACAAAACTATAGCTTTAAATATCCTAATTCATTAAAGTTATCAAATCAGGGTAATCTTGTGTATCTTACTAATAATAAGAATGATAAGTCTCAGATAAAGATTTATATATATGGTAAAAAACTGGAAAGTAGCGACGACTTAAATGATATTTCAAAAACAACTCCAATTAAGGTTTCAGGATCACTTTTAGCAACTCAAGATCTGGACATTAGTGGATTTAGGACTAAAGCTCAAGTGTGGGGTCTTAATGGTATCACGACTCAAGTTTATATGATGCAAAAAAGTAATTGGTTATACATTATAAAAATAGATTTACAGTCTGAGGATTCTATTAGTGTTTTAAATCAAATCTTAGAGTCAATTAAGCCTCTTCACGATTAAGGTTTATTTTCAATTTAATCTTGTACAAGGGAATTAATAGTGAAATTATTATGCTTATTAAGCTAATTAGGTTGGTAACATTAATTAAAGTTGTATTTTCAAACTTGGCAACAATTCTGCTTTGGCCTTGAGGAATAGAGATACTGACTAAATCGTATATATTATTTGCATTAATTTTAGCTTCTTGATTGTTAATTTTGAATTTCCAGCCAGGAAAATAATGAATAAAGATTAGCCCTTCTGTGTTATTGGGACTTTGAATCTCCCATTCTTTGTAATGAAAATGATTAATTAGGGTCTTTACTCGTGCGTTTTTGTCGTCTATTTGCATTTGGGAAAGAGGAATGTTTTGAGGAAGAGCGAGTATTTCAACGTTTTTAGGCATATAGCCGAGTTCAGCGTTGCCATTTGTTGAATTTAGAGTGTTAGAGTAAAAATCATTTGAATCTTGCTTAAAGTAATCAGCTGGTAGATATTGAGCAGGTTGTAGGTAGCTAAAGCTAAATAAGGGAATAGTAATTGCCAAAACTAAAAATGCGATTAATTGATAGATTTTATTTTTTAGATAGATAAATAAAATTCCTCCTAATACCGAAGCTGAAAAGATTGCGACTGCAAGAAATCTCCATGTAAACTGAATAAAGGCAAGGTAAGGAGTTTGTTCCCAGAAGGGCTGAGAAAAAGAAGTGGTCATATATAGTGCAATTAAAGAGATGGCAATAAAGAGAAGTGCTAAATGATTATTTTGTGTTTGAATTTTCTGCAGTTTTAAATATATCAAACTAGATATTAATATTATTAAGATTACCCAATTTACTATTCCGAATTGAAAAGACATCTGATCACTGCAGCCAAGATTTGAAACACCATAGTTCCAGCTGGGATCAAAAAGTTGAAGTAAACAGACATAATGCTTGTGAAAATCTAAATAGCCAACATTTAAACTTGATGCTTTAATTAAGTTTTGATTTAAAAATGCAGGCACAGAAAAGAAGCTGGAGATACCAACGCCTAAGAAAAAAGATAAAATTGCCTTAAATCCTGTTTTGAGTGTATTTTTTAATTCACCCTGTGTGTATTCGATATAAATTAAATACGCTAAAAAGCAGGTTATTGGTAGTAAAAACATAATAAGAGTGGGTGGGTGAGAGAGAAAAATTGCTGCAAAAAAGAGTGCATTTAAGCTTAGATAAATGGGTTTTTTGGTAGTAAAGAAGCGTTCTAGACCATAAAACACACCGGGTACGAAAGCCAATGCAGTTGCTTCAGGATAGGCCGCTCTAGCAAACACATCAAGTATATGATATGGAGCAAAAACATATAACAGTGAGGCTACAGCGCCTCCCAGACTATTTCTGGTTAGATTCCTAATAAACAAAAACATAAGAAGTCCTGAAAGGAGCCAGAGTGCGAGAATCGTAATATATAAAGAGCTTAAAATACTAAAGCCAAATAGGTGAATTATGCTAACTAAATAATATAGTAAAGGTTGATAAAAACTAAATAATGGTTGGCTTTGTCCTAAAGATACCCATTCGATCCATCTTACAGGAAATTGCCCTTGCGAAAGAGCGTCTGTAAATATTCTTGAGTAGGTTAAGTGAGCGCTTGTATCATGGCCTGTTAAAGTTTGATTTTTAAGAAAGGGTGGAAAAAGGATTAAGTAAATTACAAGTGAGCTAATTATTATGATTTTACTAAATAATTCAACTGGTAGTTTATTATTGGATTGGGGTTTATAGTTTGATCTGCGTGTATTTAGGCTCATATTTTAAAAAGTATAACATAAAATCTTAGGGTAAACTTGTTATTTCCTGGGATTTTGGTATAATCTAAACATAACCTATGGTATCAACTCCTTGCTCTCTGTAGACTAAGGAAAATGGTAATAGTTTATAGGGAGGTGAAAAGATATTATTAACCATAAAAAGTAAATAAAGTTAAGCTTTAAGAGCTTTTTATGCGTTTTATTCACAAATATGGACTTTCAAGATAAAACATTAGTTTGCAAAGACTGTGGAAAGGACTTCGTGTGGACAGCTTCAGAACAAAAATTCTATAAAGAAAAAGGTTTTGAAAATGCTCCAGTAAGATGTCCTGAAGACAGAGCAGCTAAAAAAGCAAGAATGAACGATTCAAGAGGCCCAAGAGAGATGTTCGAAATCACTTGTGCTAATTGCGGAAAAACAGACACTGTACCTTTTAAACCAAGAGGCGATAGACCTGTTCTCTGTAGAGATTGTTTCAGAAAACAAAGAGAAAACTAATTTAGTTAATCTTTATTTTTAAAATACGCTAATTTTTTATTAGCGTATTTTTTATTGAGTAGGAAATCCTGTAGGAGAAGGGCTAGTAGATTGACTTTGAGTTGGAGTAGGTGTTAATGTTGCTGATGGTCCAGGGATTTCTACTTGTGGGTTTTGTTTTGGTAAGGTAGAGCTTTGTTGATTAGCGTTAAGATCTGATTTGTCTCCACTAGTTGCGCTAGTTCCATCTTTGATTCTTTTTTCTAAGTTAGTAATTTCCTCAGTAATCTTTTTTACATTGGTTGAATCTTTAGAGACTAATTGTTTAACTGTATTCAATTCGGTTAAGGCTGTATTAAGATCTCCTTTTTCTATTAAGGCATGAGCATGGTTATAGTAAGCATTTGGAAGGTCTGGTTTAAGATTGATAGCAAGTTGGAATTGCTCTAAAGCTTTATCCCAATTTTTCAATTGATAATAGATACCACCTAAGTTGATATATTCTTGAGGATTGGTTGGGTCAAGCCTTACAGATTGTTGTGCAGCCAGTATTGCGAAGGAATCTGCATTTTGACCAAAGCCAATAAGTGATCTATAAATATTAGATAGATTCTGCCAATTCAAAGCATTACTTGGTGATAGGGTGGTTGCAGTCCTGGCTGAGTTAATCGACTGTTGCACTAATGTGTAGATTGTTTGAGTTGTTTCTTGAGTAGGTTTTTTACCTTGATTAGAATTAGCTAAAGCATTAGCAAGAGCTAGATTTGTTTGTGAATATACTCTGTAATAGGCATCAGTATATTTTCCCGTAAATGAATTTAAGGCATTTGCTTGATAGGTATAGGTAAGTGATCCATTATTTTGAGTTGCTGCTACTAAGGATTTTTGGAAATTAATATTATTAATTGTGAAATCATATGTTAGATAGCCAAGTCCAAGTACTACTAAGAGAATTACTCCAAAGACAATTGAGGTTAATATTTTAGCGTATTTTTCAGCTTGTCTGCCTGTTGCTTCCTCAGTAGAAAGAACAAAGAAGCCTTTTTTAGCTGCTACTAATTGTAATTCAACATCAAAGTATTCATTGTGGTTTGATAGAGACTTGTGAACTGCAAAGATACCCAAGATAAAGAAGAACAGCGTTAAATGATAGAATGCTAATGGTAAGACTAAGCTTGCTACGAAGAAGATAACTAAAGGAATAAAGAAAGGTTTTTGTCTTAAAGCTTTATACATTATAAATAAGAATGCTGCTAGACCAGTAATACCAGTAGTTGTAAGAAGTTCCAAAACAAAGCTAGATGATCTAAAGAAGGTTAAGCTCCAGATATCAGTATTGGCGTTAAATAATGCTTGTTTGAATCTAAGGAAGGCGATTGAGTATTCACCAAAGCCCGAGCCAAATAAGAATCCTTGAATTATTCTTGGACCATCTTGAGAGATTGCTGCAAAAGCAACCTGAAAACCAGTTGCAATTGGTAATATTAAGCCCTTTTGTAGATATATTAATGAATAGATTGATATAGCAAATCCTACTAAGGTAATGATTGTTAGGGTTCCCAAGCTAAGCATTTTAATATTGTTTTCTTTATTTGCTGTAAAAATAGCTGCTCTACCTTTTCTTAGATTTGGAACTGCAAAGTATAAGCCTAAAGGTAAGAGTAAGCCTAAGTAAATTGCCTGATCAAGCATTGATCCCAAGGCTGAGAAAGTTTGAATCTTTGTAAAATCAAATGGGAAAGGATAGACTTTTAATAAACTTAACAAAGCAAAGATTGAGCTTAGTGCACCTCCTAAAAGTAAGCTTCCAACTAAGACGTTTAATGATCTTTGAGTTCTAGTGTTATAGGTGATACCAAAGAAAAGCAAAATAGAGAAAAGAAAGGGAATAAAGTTATACACTGAATCATATCTTGCTACAGAGAAAATAACTGATATAAAAACAACTGCGCCAAAAATTATTACTGGTAAGTCTAAGGGTGTTCTTTTAATCCTTAATCCTTGATTAATAAGAGTTTTGGCTCCGTATAAAACTAACAAAGATAAAGTTATAAAGGAAAGTAAGATTTGTTTTGGCAAAACGAATAAGTCAGTAGTTAAGTTGGTGAAGGTTAAAGGAAAAACAATAAAAAGCAAAGCAATAACTGTAATTGAAGCTTTTTCAATGTACTCTACTAGTTGTTCTTTTGAACTTTCTTTCATGTGTATTTATCTAAATTAACAGCTAAAAAATATAATGTCAAGGATAAAAAAACTATATTAATTAACTATTAAGAAATTGAATTTAACGTCTTGAGAAATAGGATTAGAAATGCCAACTGTAAACGATTTTCCTGGAACTTGTCGCATTAAATAAATGTTTTCACTTGCAGTGCTACCTAATGGAGTAATGTAAATAAGTGAATTTGGGGTAACTAATTTGTTATTTACAGTTACCTCAGTTTTTAAAGCTTTAAGTGTTACTGTTCCAGCTGATCCTGAAGCAACAACTTCGGTTGGAGAGAGGGCATAAGCTGTTCCAACAATATTATTAATATTTAACTTAGCAAAGCTAGCTTCTCCGCTAGCAATTAAATCTCCTAGATTGTTAATAGCTAAGACTCCAGCTCCGCTTGCGCCTTTAACAACTAGGCTATTAGTATCAGCTGAATTTGACGCTAGTTTGATATTTAAGTCCTTACCAGGTAGTGGAGCAATTTGATTTGCATAGAGAGTTCCTTTAATGGTTGCATTTGATTCAAATGTTGCATTTCCATTAGTATCTATATGAATAAGTCCAGCCATGATTGATAGTCCACCTTGTCTTAATGGTTGAAGATTAAGATCTCCACCTAAGACATTAATTGCTTCATCAGCAATGATTAAGTTTCCGCCAACTGCAAGTTGTCCAATAATTGAAGTATCTGCAAGAGTTGTTTGGCCAAACACTGTTAAGGTGTTATTAAAGATTGCATCGTCACCAGTTAGATTAGAAATTCTTGCAAGTTGGGAAGAGTAAGATGCGATATTAATATAATCTCCGGCAATTTGATATGCAGAGTTGTTTGAATTATTGGCTGGAAGAGTAGGGAATGCTCCAGGTGTTGCAACATAATAGTTATTGGTAATGTAATTTGCTGCAATTGTACTTGTTTTTATGTTCAATCCTTCGATCTCATCAGCAATAATCTTTGAAGCTCTAAGTACTCCAGAAACAGTGGCGTTGTCGTTTACGAGTAAGTTATTTGAACTTAAATTACCGCTAATTGAAGCATTGCCTAGACTATCAAATGAGGCTAGGGCTGATCCGCTAGCATTTTGGATTTCTAATTTTGATTCTCCCTGATTGTCATTTAGTTTAACTGCAACTTTTTTACTTTCTCCAACTGGAGAAATGACATTGGTGTGTATTTCGTCAATTTGAGCAATAGGTGAGACTACACTATTTGAAGTTAAATTAGAGATGTTGCTAAGCTGTTCAGCGACAATAGAAGCGATATAGTCATGTAGGCTTTGTCCGGCAATTGAAACATTGGCTGTTGCAACGTTTAGTGATTTAGTGCTAATTTGCTCAGCTTTAATAAAGCCAGCAGTAATTTTTGCTGAAATAATCTCTGCAAAAGCACCGATTCTGGTGATAGGCAGATTGAATGGATCATTTAAGGTAAATGTGTGTGGAACATCAAAGCTTAGGTATTCACTGTTATCAACTAGGTTTAAGTTTCCTGCTGAGGTAAGGAATACGTCTGGATCATAAAGCGTTGGCCCTGTGAACATTAATATTTTTCCAATTCCAGTAGGTGGGTCAACGGGAGTTTTATTTGCCGTTATTCCTGTTTCAATTCTATATCTTTCTTGATCTCTAGATCCACTGGAGACTTGAACTGTTCCATCATAATCTTCAATGGCTCTTCCAACAACCCTACTGCTTTTAGTCGCTTTCATTGCAACTCCAGGTACACTTGATGAAGTTAAGTAGTCATTAGTACGAATTGGACCATTTTCTAGGGACACTTTTACAACAACTCTTCCCGCGAGTCCAATTGCTTGAGGATAGTGATCTTCAGGAATAGTTGAGTCTCCTAATACATCTCCATTTGGTCCAGTTGGAATTGTTGAAACAACTCCGATTAAGTTTTGATCATATGGAGTAGTTGGCTTGACAACTTGATATTTAAATCTGGCATCAGAACTGGCAACTAAGCTAACTAAATCTCCAGGTTCCATGTCTTCCGTTCCTGGATAATACTCAGCTATATCAGTTGCAGATCCATTACAGTCATTAATATTTGAATCGGCTTGAGCACCGTTTGTGCCATGGCAAAACGCAAATGTGCCGGATACATTTTGGATATCTAGTTGTATATTTCCTTCAACATCGAGTCCGCCTGCACCAATTCCAACTTCGCCTCCATTATTATTGAGCCATAGTTTTGATGTGGTTCCATTGAGTCTTGCCTGCAGCTCATTGTTATCAAATCCTACATTTTGGCCTCCAGTGTCTCCGATTATAAATGTTCCAGCATTGGATAAAGATACGTCTGGACCCCAAGTTATAGCCAGCTGAGCTCCAGGATTACTTGTTCCTATGCCTACATAGCCATTATTAGCAATAGTTAAAGCAACGTTACCTATTCCTGCTCGATATACGGTTGATAGTGAAGCGGCTGATTCACCTGATCCTCCGACTGCAAAAATATATGAATTTCCGTTTACAGTAACTAGTGTAGTTCCAATATAGGCTACGTTTTGAGGAAGTTGCGATTGTCCTGAGCTCGACCATGTGCCAGGATTACCTGAAGAATCTAAGGCAGTTTTGTATACAGCATTGCTTGATGTAACAGCGTTGTTATCTCCACTTCCAATAGAATAAATATAAGTTTTATCATTTAAGGTAACTATTTCTGTTCCACCTTCCTGTCTATTCATAGGTAATCCAGTCACTGAGCTAAATGTTCCTAAGGTACCGTTGGATGGATTAACAGCTGCTTTATACACAGTACTGCGTCCTTGGGAGTCTCCACCGCCCACATAATAAACATATGTACTACTTCCAATAGTTGCACTAACAGCTCCACCGCCACCTCGATTGGCAAGTAGAGGAGAAGTGGTAGAGAATGTTCCTAAGGTACCATTACTATTAACAGTTGCTTTATAAACTGTAGATGTAGGATTGGTGTTTACAGCGGTTGAATTAAATCCTCCCATTGCGTAAATATAGGTTGTTCCTCCAACAGTTGCAGTTGTGACAGCTGGTTCAAGTCTGGTTGCAAGAATAGGAGAAGTTGTTGCAAAAGTTCCTGGATTACCATCACTGTTGCTAAGCGTTGCGTAATAAGCGGTTGACTGAACTGAGCCACTTGATCCACCAATAAGATAAACATATGTACTTGATCCAATAGTTGCGGTTGTTGCGCCTCCTCCCCAGCGTATGCCTGGTAATGCATTGGCGGTTGAACTAAATGTTCCTGCGTTACCAAAGGTTGCATCAACTCTGGATTTATAAACGGTAGAGAGGCTTGTTCCACCACTGTTTTGTCCCCCTAATGAGTAAATATAAGTTGTTCCGTTTACACTAGCGCTTGTGATTGAGCCAAAAGTATCATTTAGGGCTTGGGGTAATTGACTCTGATTTGCTGTTGAAAAACCATCTCCTATGTCTCCATTTCCTTCAGTTCCACCTGGTGAAACCATGAAATTTAATTTACTACCATTTAGTACATAGTTGCTAAAATTATTTGTTCCACCGCTGTATGCTAAATTACCAGAAATAGAAGCTGATCCAGCAACATCAAGTTTTGCTTTTGGAGTTGTTGTTCCTAAGCCGAAATCACTATCTAAGATATATGAACTATCTCCGCCCCAGGCAACTAAATGAACTTTTTTAGAACCAGTAATATATAAGTCTAAGGAACCGTTACCATTTGAGTCTGTGTTAAGAGTAAAGGCTTTGTTAGTTCCTGTCGTTGTGTCATAACCTTCAACTAAGGTTGGAGCCCCAGCGCCTACAGCTTTTATAGAAAGATACCCGGATGGTAGAGGATTGTTGATACCTACTTTACCTGCATTAGTGATAACGAATCTAGATGTTCCCGATGAGGAGGCTGCGAAGATGTCTTGATTTTCTATCTGATCAAGAATTGTTAAAGATTTGCCTGTCGTGCCTGCGGATAAGGCTCTTGTAACATAGAGTTCGGAAGTTGGGTTTGTGGTTCCCAGTCCAACTAGGCTATTTCCCGTCAATCTCAATACTTCTCTGAATGCGCTCTGATTATATCTTGTATTAAAGGTTAATGCAGAATCAATGCTGCCGTTACTAGAATCAGTAAGTAGAGCATTTATTGTTGCTGCTTCTCTTATTGTACTGCCATCATCTTCTAAATTAAATTCAAGTCTTGCTCCAATTCCATCCGCTGCGGTTCCGGTTGAAGACCTTGTTAGGTTAAGTACTGTAAGAGCAGTATTTGTCGACGCATCGTTATTAACTATTTCCATGATGCCTCCACCACCTATGCCATTGGGACTAGCGGTTCCCACACCAACTTCTCCTGCAAAATAATTATATGTTCCCGCATCTGAAGAATAGATAGAGTAAGGTGTATTAGTTTGTGTTCCAGCGGTTAAATCTCCGATATATACTCCATAAGTATTAGTAATTGTTCCAGAATTTCCAGATAGGGTTAATGATAAACCCCTTACTCCAGCAACCGTACCTGTGTCGCTATTGCCAATAGTGCCTCCAATAGCTATTAATGAACCAGTTGTGTTTTGAGTTGAAGCACTATGATTTTCAGCTGCAGCATCTAGTGCTAAATATTGTCCTGAACAAGCAACTGATGTGCAAATGTTTTGCAAGAGAACTCGAGAGGTGGATTTACTTGTTGCATCTGTACCTTGGTTGTAAAAATATGTTCTATATATACTTGAGGGTGCTATTCCAACTCCAAGACTTCCGTTTACAAAGAGTCCATCACTTAAAGGTGTAAAAGTTGTGTTTGTAGCACCATTTGTAATGGTTGCATAGGTTGTTCCATTGTCCTTAAAAATTACATCATCTCCAGCAGCGTCTAAAATGATATCTCCTGAAGAATCTAGAGTCATGTCTCCTGTAGAATTTAAGGTAAGAGTGGTAGTTGGTGAAATAGTTAACGATCCATCAGTTGTAATGTTGTCACCATTAACTGCTAAGTTGCCAACTAGAGTAAGGGCACCGGCTCCACTTAAGGTCATAGCAGTAGTTGTTCCTCCATACCATTTGAACTGTTGGCCAGTTGTACTTACGGTAGAGAACATTGTTCCAGATTCAATACCTAAAGTGTAGCCAGCAGCAGATCCACTTAGATCGTTATATAAAACAATTTTTACTCCAGAGCTATAATTTGTGAATGTTGGTGCGGCAACACCTGTGGTGTTAAAGTTAATTCTATCTGAAGTTATCGAAATATCTCCACCACTTGGATTAATTGTTAAGTCTCCACCTGAGTTAGTAGTTAAATCTGCATAGTTTGTAGCAGATCCATTACTATCGTTATATGTTAGTCTTAGGTTAGTTCCACCAGATGAATTAATTTCTAAGGCTCTATCTGGAGCAGTTGTGCCTACGCCAATATTACCGTTTTGTAAAATTGTTAGCATGTTTTGCATGGTAATTGCTCCATCTGCGGCTCCTGCAGCATTTGATATATTAAAGCTCATGGTTCCAGTTGAGGGGCTAACGTTAATTTCGCCTCCATAATGAGCTGTGCTGCCTTGGCCAAATTTCCAACCACTGTTGTAATACGCATTAAAACCAACAGTTGGATTGGATGCGACTGTATATAGAGGGAATGATGATCCAAATTTTCCAAATGTATTTCCAGTTGCTTTTTCTATATCTAGAGCTACTTCTGGAGAAGTTGTGCCAATACCAACTTTTCCCGTAGAGCTTTCGATCATCATGTCTGCTGTTCCTGCAGCATTTGCTGCAAACCAAAGATTTTGCTGTGATCGAACAAAGACATCATATTGAGAGCTTCCTGTTATATAGGCGCCAGCTGTGCCAATAATTCCAAACCAGCCCTTATCTGTTCCGACAGAATTTTTAAGTCCATAAAGAGTGTTAGTAGTAGCAGATGGTTGAGTTAAAGTAAGGTTATTGGTTACATCAACACTACTTGGAGTATAGATTTGTTGATTATTATATAAATATCTCCAATATCCTCCAGCTGGAATTCCGCTTGTAACTGTTCCTGCACCTGTATAGCCATAACCGTCACCTGTATAGGTTATATGCATAGCAGCAGATCCTAAGGCTCCAGACTCACCAAGGGAGATATATGCTCCTTGAGATGTCCAGTTATCACCAGTGCTTAATGAATCTAAGACTAGTCTAGGTTGGGTTGCATCTGTGTCAGAAAGTACGTTATTTGCTGAGTTATATGTTCCTCCGATAGCATCAATGTTGCCAGTGACTGCAAGATTTGAAGAGGCGTCTAGTGTCATGCTTGTTGTAGTTCCTCGTCTGTCCCAGCTATATGCATCATAAGTATTAAAGACCATCGTGCTGCCTTTAACTCCAAGTCCATATGAATTTCCTGCTGTTGCGTCGGAGTATAAGAGAATTTGATATTCAGCAAATGTATCTAGGAATCCAGTAGCGACATTATTTCCTAAAGTTAATTTTGCATCAGGAGTTGAATCTCCAATGCCCAATTTATTAGCAGAGTCATCCCAGAAGAAATTAGTATTGTCTTGTGAAAGAACTCCACTAGTTCCAGCGAATACCACACTTCCTGGAGTCAAGGAGGTGTCGATTGATCCTAGATAGGTTGTGCCTGCAACTTCTAAATCACCTGTTACATAAAGATCATCTCCTGCAAGGTCAACTATTCCTGGTGTTCCAGTTCCTATTTTTACTCCACCACCAGCTGCGTCTATTGTTAAATCACCAGATGAGGTAAGTGTATTACCTGAAAGATTTAATGTTCCTGCTATGTCGTTTGATGTGCCATCAACATCTAGGTTACTTGATACATTTAGTGCCCCTGTTAAGGTTAACAATGCGCTAGTTCCAGCTAAGGTTGGTCCTGCGCTTCCTAATTTTATACTTCCTCTTGTTGTGTCAGACGAAGAATAAATACCCAAAGTATTGGCAACGTCAACGTCAGTTAAGAATGTGTCATCTCCAATCTTAAGCATTGATGTGCCTGCAGCTTTTCCATTGTCTGAAATATCTAGTCCAGTATCTGAGTAAATCCATCCTTCAGCTCCAATGGAATCAGTTACGAATAAATCATCTCCTGTTAAGCTAAATCCTGCTTGAGAAATAGTTTCTGATAAAGAGCCTACTAATAAGTCTCCATTTACTGCTATATCTGCATCTATTAAAGATGCTCTGAGGGAAACTTGATCTATATATAGAGTACAAGCATTAGTTGGATTGTGATTATATATTTGAACAGCAGCATGATAAGCATTTGCAGCTGATGTTACCTGTCCACTGTAATTATCCCAAGAGGTCGTAACTGCTCCAGAGTTTGAGTATATATCATTATAGCTTAGATAGTTTCCCCATTGGTCATACCAGATGACTCTTAAATAGAATCCATCTCCGCATGCTGTATCTACTTTTGCCCAAGTTGAGGCTGTATAGCCTGTGGAAGGGGATACGGGTATCTTATATGAGGATATATTTTGTGACTGAGTATCTGAGCCAGTATTGGTTAAGTATAATCCCCATGCACCATCGTGATTTGCACTTTGATTAGCAATTCTTCCTCTTGTACCAGTTCCAGCTGAGTTCCAATTATCTGCTATACCTAATCCTCCAGCAAAGGTTTCGAAGCTTGGATTTGCGAGCATGTTTGTGTTATTGTATGGGGCAGGTATTGCTGAGTGAGATGCAACTGCAAAATCGTTTGCGGCATAAGTTAAGCCAGTAACATTTAAATTACCATCTACATCTAGATTACTACCTATCTGGACAGATCCAGGCGTATAAATATTTTGAGTGTTATATGTATATCTCCAATATCCTCCAGCTGGAATACCAGATGTTACAGTTCCTGCGCCTGTATAGCCATAACCGTTACCAGTATAGGTAATATGCATAGACGCAGATCCTAGTGCTCCACCTTCTCCAATAGAGATATATGCCCCTTGAGCGGTCCAGTCATCTCCAGTGCCGACTGAGTCTAAAACGAGGTAGGGTTGACTTGCGTTAGCGGTATTACTTATATTGCCAATATTTGTAATATTTCCTGTTGTGTCTATAGCCCAATCAGATGTAGTTATTGCTCCTGTTTCTCCACCATCACCAAGAGTAAAGATTCCATTTGCATCCAGGGTTCCATTAGCGGTTAGAGTTCCAGTTGATGTTAATCCTCCTGCGCCAACAGAAACTAGGCCTCCTTCTGCATTAAGGAATAGTGTACTTGCTGTAGTTCCTGCAGTTCTAGCCATAATTTCATTACCATCCATTGTGATGTTGTCACCAGCAGTGTCGCCAAGAATTAATGCGCCTGAAAGGGCAGTTGCTAATGAAGAATCTCCAGTATTATTTAATACAACTTGTCCACCACTTGGATCAATAGTTAAATCTCCACCTGAGTTGGTAGTTAAATCTGCATAGTTTGTAGCAGATCCATTACTATCATTATATGTTAGTCTTAAATTTGTTCCACCAGATGAATTAATCTCTAAGGCTCTATCTGGAGCAGTTGTTCCAATACCAACATTACCACCTATAGGATTAAGAGATAGCGCTCTTTGAGTTGAGCCATTTTCAACAGATTGAATCCAGGAGTACATTGTAGATGTATTGTCTACTCCCATTGCCAATCTCATTGCTGTTGTACTTCCTGTAATTAGGGAACTACCTAATTCTCCTGCTGGAGTAGTTGATCCACCAGCAACGTGTAATTTAGTTAATGGTCCTGTTGTGCTAATGCCTACATTTCCAGCGAAATAGTTTTGATCAGTAGAGCTATTGTAAATAGAGTATGTGCCTGTTGGAATTGAGGTAGAGCCAATTACTAAGTTCGATTGATTTGTTCCCGTAGCTTCTCCAATTAAGATACCTGCATTATTAGTTCCGGTAGTTAAGCCTCCAACTTGAATACCCATTTGATTCGTTAGGGTTCCAGTTACAGTACCATTATTTATTCCATAATTAATACCATTGGTAACAGTGTGTCCTGTTGCTGAATCGATTCTACTCCAAAGTCCATATGCATTTGTGGTAGTCCCTCCGTTACCAGCTCCTGTTACTAATGATAGTAGGCCAATTAAATTTGCTTGCGTTCCAGTTGTATGAGTAGCTCCTGTGTTAAGTCTTAAATTTTGTTTTAAGCCTGTATCTGCAGCTGAGTAATTAATAGTAGAGTATATACCAAATTGCTCAGTTGCTGTGGCTGAGCCCCAAGTCTTAGCAACAGAAAGTCTAGTTGTAGATCCAGGAGCAGCAGTACCAATTCCTAAAGAATCATTCGTGTCATCATAGAATAGGCTGGCATTATCCTGTGAAAGAACTCCGCTTGTTCCAGCAAAAACAACGCTTCCTGGTGTAAGTGCAGTATCAATTCCACCGTCTGTATATAAAACTCCATCGACTTCTAAGTCTCCTTCAACAAACAAGTCATCGTCTCCAGTAGCAGTTCCAGGAGTTGCAGTATCTCCAACTCTAACATATGAAGTCCCATTAAGTGTAAATGCGGCACCAGTAGTCATTGAAGTTAGAGATGAGGCAGTAATGCCGGTTGTGCCAGAGAAAGTAAGGCCTGTATTTGTTAAAGTTGTGGTTGCACCAAGAGTAAGTCTACTAGTTCCTGCTGAGTCTAAGATATCATTGCCGTTTACTCTAAAATCGTCTGCAATCGTAAGTGCTCCTGCATTAGTCAAGCTCATGTAGCTAGTAAGCGCACCGAGGCTTGTTCCAAATCCGAATCTAGCAACTGTTCCTGTAGTATCAGTCCATATGCCAAAGTTTCCAGTACCATCTGCTAATCCAATTCCGCCTCCATATGATCCTGAAGCTGTTAATGCAAATGTATCGATGCCATTACTTGGGTTTGTAGCAGAGGTAATACCAGTAATTTGACCAACTTGTGTTGTACCACCAACACTTAGATAGTTTCCACTTCCTATCACTACATTAGAGCCACTTGGATTAATGGTTAAATCTCCGCCTGAATTAGTAGTTAAATCTGCATAGTTAGTTGCAGAACCATTGTTATCATTGTATGTAAGTCTTAGATTATTTCCAGTTGCTGAATTAATTTCTAAAGCTCTATCAGGTGCTGTTGTGCCGATACCGACATTACCATTGCCCTTTACTGTTAGAAGGTGGGTGAGAGCGGTTCCAGGAGCACTTGATATTGGCGTTCCTAAGACTCCAAATACTCCTTGGTTTACATCGTCAGCGCCCAAATATATTGCTCCGGCAGAGGTAATACCTCCGTTATTTGATCTCAAATAAACTTCATTAGCTGCTCCTACTGCATTTTGAACATTTACTCCTATTACCTTAGCAGCATATCCAACACCTGTATTTACATCTCTACTGTTTAGGATATATAAATCAGATTCAGTTACTGATCCACCTTGCAGATTTGTTATGAAATCACCGGTGCCACCAGCACCAGAGGTTCCAGTAACTTGAAATTTTGCAGTGGGATTAGTAGTTCCAATTCCGACTCTTCCATTCCCTGCAATTGTCATAGCGTTTGTAAGTCCTGCGTCTCCGCCGGGAGATGTTTGAAAATCGAGTCTAGAACCGTTAAGAATATCTATTGTTTGATTAGAGGCAGACTGAAAGACTAAGCTTCCTGATATTGAAGCGTCACCTGTTGTTGCATTAAAGTTAATATTTGAATTTGTATCAGGAGTTGAGTTTGTAGCATTATTTGCTGGATTGCTTGATCCAAAAATACTGAGCCATGTGCCAGTTTTTACAGCTAAAGTGGAATTAGCTATACCTAAAGCGAATGAATTTGACCAAAGTCCTACCTTCCAGCCTAAGTTTGTTCCTACTGTAAGTGGAGAACCGGTAATTGTGGTATTTCCATTTGCAGCAATATATCCATTATTGTTAATTAATCCGCCTGTCCCGTTATTTGGTAAGAGAGTAATATTTCCAGTAGTACTTCCTCCAATAGTTAAGGTATTTTGATCATAGGATTGAATAGATCTACTGGCTCCTTCTAGAACTAAGTTTCCAGAAACTGAAGCAGAGCCATCTAGTCCTAATAAATTGTTTTGATCCATTCTGATTCCAAAATTTCCATTACTTGACCAAGCTGACGCATAAGTTTGAGATGTAGGAATTTCCTCTAACATGAATCCATCAAAAAGAGCAGTTGTACTTGCACAGTTTGCATCTACCCTAATAATTACTGCAGTTGATCCTGAATTAGAGGTAAAGGTGTTGCTAAGTCTAGTCCATGACGAGGTATCTGCTGTTCCTCCTGCTGATCTATGAGTCCCATCGCTTTCTCTTACATACATTTCTACGCTACAAGTCGTACCCGCAGAAAGCTTAGAATACACAGAAAAAGCATATTTTGTACTTGGTTTAATTGGTATGTTGTAGCTAGTTGAGGATGTTCCATTTAGGTAAGCATATCCGTCTGTAGCTGATCCATTGGTACTAACTGCTACGCTTCTTGTTCCGTCATATGCATCTGCGGTACTAATGGTAACTGAAGTTACATTTACATTTCTAGCTGAAGGAATATTTGTTCCATCTACACCTGTTTCCCAAGATGCATATTGATAAGGAAGAATATTTTTACCGGCAATTATTCCAGATGCACCAAGTCCACCAGATATATTTACAAATCCTGAACCATTACTTGGAGATAAATTAATATTTCCAGTAGTGCTTCCACCAATGGTTAAGGTATTGTTTCTAACAGATTGCAATGATCCATTTCCAGATAGATAGATACCTTTTGTTGCATCTGATCCTGCAGTTGCTGAAACAGATGCTATTGGTGTTAGTGTTCCTGCTATATTTAATACTGCAAACTGTGCAGAACTTGTTGAATTACCTCCAACTAGTAAATCCATGGTGTTATTAATTGGAGTTAAAGCTTTACCATCAGTAGAGGTTGTCCACCAGTTAGTGCCTAATGCGCAATTTACCCAGGATGCAGTTGCTCCGCCAGCTATACATTGAGATCCTGTTCCATAATTTAATCCATTAGATCCAAGAGAAATTCCACCAGCTCTAGTTATGGTAAAGACTGGAGTGCCTGATGCTGAAGCGGTGAAAATATCCTGATTTTCAATCTGATCAAAAATAGAGAGAGCTTTACCTGTTGCTCCAGAGGCAAGTGGCCTGCTTACATATAGTTGAGATGTTGGTACTGTATTACCAACTCCAAGTCCAACTAAACCAGTATTGGTGATAGTAAGTCTAGTATTTGATCCCTGATAGATTCTAAAATCATCTTGATAAGCATCTAAGTTATAGGCATTAACTGTGGTATCGTAATCGGCTGCGGTGTATAGAATAACTTCTCCTCCTTCAGAGCTTCCTGTTCCATTACCATAAGCGTGAAATAATCCTCCAGTAGTATCATTGACACCAGCATATATATTGCCATTTTGTGAGGTAAAGGCTCCTGATGTTATTAAATCTCCGCCACTAGGATTAATTGATAAATCTCCACCTGAATTTGTAACTAAATCTGCATAGTTAGTTGCAGAACCATTGTTATCATTGTATGTTAATCTTAAATTAACTCCAGTTGCTGAGTTAATTTCTAAGGCTCTATCTGGGCCAGTTGTGCCTATGCCAACATTGCCTGCGCTAGGGAAATACATAGCAGTTGAGCCATTAACATTGATACTTAACGGATCATTAGCACTAGTTATGAATGCAGAATTGTTTCCTTGTCCAAAATCAAAATTTCCAGTAGTGTTTTCTGTTCTTACATAATTATTTGAAGTATCTCCTCCATGTAACCAAAGACCTTGATTGTTCCCTGAAGCAAGATATTGCTGCATTGCTCCTCCTTGAACATTTAATTTTGAAGTTCCAGGATTAGTTGTGCCTATGCCAACATTGCCATTCCCTGCAATTGTCATAGCGTTTGTTAGTCCCGCATCACCGCCAGGAGAGACTTGAAAATCAAGCCTAGAACCGTTAAGTATATCTATTGATTTATTTGATCCATTAAATACAAGACTACCTGATGTAGAAGCGTCACCATTAATGTCAAGTTTGGCAGTAGGTGTGGTGGTATTTATTCCTAAATTTCCACTTGTATCAAATCTCGCAATTTCTGAATTGTTAAGGAAGAAGCTGACAGGATTATTTGTAATGGTTCCAATAACTAATTTCGCATTGTTATTATCCCAATAAAATCTTCCAGTATTTGTGCCTGTAGAATTTGCTACCAAGAATCCTGATCCACCAGAGCTTGTATTGACTACTCTCGCATATATAGGATTTGTACTTGATCCAGAGATATCAAGTGGTTCTGTTGGGCTTGATGTTCCAATTCCAACATTACCGTTTCCATTCCTAGGCATTAAAGCTATATTCCCAGTAGTACTTCCTCCAATGGTTAAGGTATTGTTTCTAACAGATTGCAATGATCCATTTCCAGATAGATAGATACCTTTTGTTGCATCTGATCCTGCAGTTGCTGAAACAGATGCTATTGGTGTTAGTGTTCCTGCTATATTTAATACTGCAAACTGTGCAGAACTTGTTGAATTACCTCCAACTAGTAAATCCATGGTGTTATTAATTGGAGTTAAAGCTTTACCATCAGTAGAGGTTGTCCACCAGTTAGTGCCAAGAGCACCAGCCGCGCAAGTAGATAAAATGTTTGAACCATCATAACAGAGTGGATTGGAGGCTCCTGAGTTTAATGTTCCAATTGCTAATTTATCATCTGTTTTAAGAGTATCAGCTGCTGATCTGTATAAATTAGTATCTCTAGAAGCACCAAAAGCAATTCCATTGGCAGCATCAGTATTATCAGCACCAGATGATAACCAAAGAACTTGAGTATCAGCGCCTGCTATTGTTATTCCGTAATCATTAGTATCTCCTCCTGTTTGATCTTGAATATATAGACCATGATTGTTGACGATGGTGCCTGTCGAAGTAGGGTTTTGAATATGGATACCATATGCGTTAGTAATTGTAGCCGTGGCATTAGATGCTGATATAAGAGATGTTATTCCATAACAGTTTGTTATTGTTGTCCCTGCGCTAGCAGCTTGGCATTGTGACCATATGCCATATGTATTTGTAAATGTTTCAGATAGGCCACTAGACTGTAATCCTCTTGCCCAAATTCCATAAGTAGTATCTGCATCTTGTGAATCAAAATATCCTCCGTATCCAGTAACGATTCCATTTGAAGCGTAATCTCCATTTTCATAGGATTGAGCATATATTCCTCGGCTTGTCGTTATGGTTGCGCCGTCAGTTGTGGCATAGGAAATGAATCTACCACCGTCATTGTTAGTTACAGTACCACCCGCATTACTGTTTTGGGCAATACCATATATGCCCATATTACTTGTTACTGTTCCTGCGGCATTCAAATTTGCAATTCCATATGTGCCGGCCGAAGTAGTTGCTGTATTACCAAAGGAAGAGAGAGTGGAGGAGCTTATTAAGGAATATCCTTGAGTTCCATAAGAAGTGTCAATTGTGTAGCCATTGTTTAATTGCGATACGTTATATCCTGCGATTGCAGTATGTGAGAACATATCGTCACTTGCAGTGGTAGTTACATAATTATATAGTCCATAATCTGTTCTATTTGCGTTAATAGTTCCAGTTATGGTTCGTTGAACTGTGCCTGTATATGTTTTTGCGTTAATATCTGAATTTGAATCATTTATGTCAAAAAGTCTATCTGTTCTCGCAATAGTTCCATTGCCAAGTGCTAGGGTTGGGGCAAGAGCGTTTCCGTTTGAATCTACTTGGAAAAGGTCTCCATTTCCAACTACAAATAGCTTAGAAGGAGTGGAATCTCCAATTCCTACGTTTCCACCGTTTGGTTGAAGTAAGAGATATGATGTTGTTTTAGTAGCGTGTGATGTTCCTTCAAGAGTAAGATTTCCATTAGCAGCAGTGTCTCCATAAACTGTTCCTGCACCATTTCTAGGCATTAACCAAATATTTCCAGTAGTATTTCCACCGAGAGTTAAATTGTTATTAGTTGTAGTCTGAATGCTTCTTGCTCCGCCTGATAGGGTAAGGTTTCCTGCAATTGATGCAGTCGAGCCAACCGTAAGGGTATCATCGATAGTTACATCGTTGTAGAATCTAGAATCTCCATTGTCATCAATTGCGAATGATGTCCCGCCTCTAATTTGGAAAACTATTCCGTTGGTTCCAGCTGAAGGAGCAGTATTGGATGAATCCGTAGTGGCATTAATTATTAAGCTTTTAGCATTGTTAGTTGCTGAATAGCTTGTTAAAAAGTTGCCTCCAGCAGTACCGCCAATTCCAACATTTTGAGTTGTGCTTCTGCCGATATTGGCAACATCAGTAATGTCTCTAAAGGCTGATAATAAGGAAATTGGGGTGGTTGTGCCAATTCCAACATAGCCTGAGTTGTTAAGAGGGGAGAGGATTATATTCCCAGTAGTATTTCCGCCTATGGTGAGTTGTTGGTTGGCAGTAGATTGAATTTGAGCAGTGCCATTTCTGAAAGTAAATTGTCCGCCGACAGACGCTGCGCCGTCTACATCCAATATTGCAGTGGGAGAAGTGGTTCCAATTCCCAATCTACCATTTGGTGTAATTCTCATTTGCTCTGATCCACCAAGCTTCCAGGTTAGGGTAGGTGCAGATGCGCCTGTGATTTCTTGCTCAATTATATTAGTAGCCTCTGTAAAGTTGTATTGAAAAATTGGCAGATTTGATCCACCTGCTCTTTGTAATCTAAATAATGTACCATCTCCAGTACTATTTACTTGGAGTCTAGCAAGAGGGTTAGTAGTTCCAATTCCTACATTGCCACCTGCACCATTTTTTGGCATTACAATTAAATTTCCGGCAACAGTTGCAGTTGCTGGTCCTGTTCCATTTAAGCCTAGAACTGCGAATTTTGCAGTTGCTGTAGCTGTTCCACCTAAAAGAAAGTCCATTGTTGAGTTAATTGGAGTTAAAGCTTTTCCATCAGAGGAGGTGGTCCACCAATCTGTTGGAAGTCCGCTCGCACAAGAACCCCAGGTGGGAGTTGTAGCTCCAGAAACTAAACAAAGTCCAGAGCTACCAGTTACTGCGCTTAAAGCTCCTGTTGCTGAATCAGCATATAAGACTCTATTGTTTCCGGTGAAGGAGGTAGTTAGCGTTCCTATTAAGGTTGCGGATCCTAACTGAAGCGTACCTGCTGAAGCATAAATATCATGATTTCCAGATCCACTAAACCTAAGATCTGCTCCGGTTCCACTTAATACTATGCCTGTTGCTCCACCTACTGAAATATCACCTGAATTTGTTTGGTTTCCACCGTTATCTACGGTAAATACTGGCGCTCCAGAAACGGAAGCGCTAATTACTGGACCTGTAGAATTTTGATTTACTGTGAATGCCGATTGTCCAGATGAGGTAGCGAGAATTGCAAACTGATCATTAACTTCAACTGCTCCTGCTGCTGTAAAAGCTCCTGCTGCTGATCTAATATTGGTAGAAAGAGTATTGTTTTGTAAAGGTTTTTGGACATCAATTTTACCAGTGCCATTTGGACTAATGACTACATTTGAATTACTAGAGTCATTAGTTGTTAAAAGTAATGGTTGACCTGAAAGCTTAAATTGTCCGCCGCTTGCTGAGAAAGCAGGTGAGGCTGATCCACCAATTGTTAGGTTTCCGGATGAGTCTAGGGCTAAGACAACATTTGATGTGCCTGCGGCTGTAGCAGTGATTGGAAGAAGTCCTTGTAATGTTTCAGAATTCGCTGCATAGCCGACAGTTGCAATTTGTTGCCTAGGAGTAAGCTCTCCTGTTGATTCAACGGTTACACCTAGGAACAAAGCTGCATTTTCTGCAAATAGAGTAGAGGGGATTGCACATTGTCCAGTTGCAATTGCGATTGGATTAGCGCAGGTTGGTCCACTACCAAGTAAGGTATTAAAAATACCATCTTGGTCTGGTGTTACTTTGTCTACTTCTTGCCAAAGTAAAATACCTGCACCTGTTCCTGGAGTTTGTTGAGTGTAGATCGCAAATCTAAGATTGGTTAAAGAAGTAATAGGATTATCATTGTTATCTGTAAGTCTTCCTTGGAAGGAAAGGATTCTATTTGGTGAGGTTGGTAGGTTAGGAGCAGCTGTGATTTTAGATTGGTTTCCAAAGAAGGAATTATAAAAACCTAAAGATATGGCAACAATAACGATAATAAATACTGCAAAGTGGAAATAGTGGGTAATTGCATATGAATGATATCTTTTGTACCAATTTGGTCTAGTAAATCTAGCGTGAAAAATAATTCTTTGTAGAGGAGAAAGAGAACTAACGGCTATGGTTGAAGGTGCAAAAACCTTTTTAGAAATATTTCTTATACCCAATAAGTCTTTGTGGGTAATGTTTTTAATTTGAAATGTTTGGGGATTCTTGTGAAAAATTGGTTTTCCTTTGAGTGTCCAGGCTAAATCTTGTCCTTTTTTAGCAAAAGAAGCTAAAGGAAGTATTAATGCAGCATCTAAAGCTAAGATTAATCCTTGGGATAGTTTCTGAGCAAGTCTTAAAGGAGGGAATCTGGAATATGTTTTAGTTTTAATTTCTGGTTGTGAAAATTCAGGAGTCTCAGGTATAAATAATTTTTGTTTTGCCTCATTTATATTTGTGAAATCTAATACTTTTTCAGTTAAGATGCCAGCTTCATCTGCCCAAGTTAGATATTTTCTCAAAGAAGATAGTTTTCTATTAACAGAGGCTGGCGAAAAGCCTTTGGAGCTACTTAATGCTGTCTTGTATTCTTCGATAAATTCCTTGCTTATTCTGCCTGGTAATATTGAGTCTTCGAGTCCAGTGGCTTCCTTTGCCCAATTAATGAATTGTTTAACATCAATGATATAGTTTTTTATAGTAAGATGCGCTGCGTTAGTATCGAATAAGCTGCTTTTGAAATCCTTTAGCTTCCAATAGTCTTTTTCTTCTGGTTTATTTAAGGCTAAAGCTTCGAAAGGATCAAAGGTTATTTGATTTTCGATCTTAAGGAATTTGAAGAATTTTCTAAGGGATGATAAGTGTCTTTGCATTGATGAAGCAGAGAAGACTGAGGAGTTGTCTTTTTTGTACTCTTCGAGTGTTTGGAAATTAACTTGGCCAGGAGTAAAGCTTGAGTTGTATTTCTGAGAAAACCAGTTAACGAAATGATTAATATCCGATAAGTAGTTTTTTACAGTAACCTTTGAAGGCTGAACTTCTTGTGAAAATAAATAATTTTTAAAGCTTGTTAATAAATCCATTTTAATTGTGACTCTTAATATTTAAAAAAGAGTAGGCAGGCACGAGATTATACAGATTATACGCATTATACTCTTGTGAAAAAGAAAATTTACTCATACTATTAGAATAGAAAAAAATGAATTTTCAAGTCAATGACCTAGAGTAAAGATCCATAAGATATTTTGATATAGTTTAATATATTCTAGAAAAAATGAATTTCACGGGAAAAATGGTGCATTTGTTGAGCATTTAGTTGAAGTAGGGGGTTATAGGTCAAATTTTATATATTTCAAAATATAACAAAGTATAACATTGATTTTGTAATTCTAAATTGTTGTCCTAATGCTTTCCTAAATATTGATTAAGAAATTAATTAAATATTATGCCTGAAAGGTATTATTTTAGCAGACATTGTCTTTTACTGATAAGATAAATTTATAATAGTTTTAGATTGTTAAATCAATAAAAATAACTTTATATTGCAGGTTATATTTATTAATTAGCTTCGAGCTTGTATTTAATATTATTTTCTATGTACAATAAGTGTAAGTAATGAAGACTCTGCCCAGAATTGTACTTATTTTTTCTTTTCTTCTTTTGTTCTTAGCAAAGGGAAGCTCAGTTTTTGCTCAACAAGCAGTTCCTTTGGTTGCCCCAAGGCCAGGAGCATCCTCAACAACAGTATCGGGGACAATAGGAAATTATTACATTACTCTTAAGGGTTATATTGCTCCTTTTGCTTCCATAGTTTTATACGGATCTGATGGTGCTTTTCTAAAAGCAGTTGTTACAGACTCAAAAGGATATTTTACAGTCACAGATTTATTAGTTAAGAAAGGTTTTTCTAAGGTTTGTTTTGATGCAATTGACTTTAAAAGACTAGGTGAATCATATTCTTGTCTTACTTTTTCGCCTATTGAGGGACCACGAACAATTGATGGTATTTTTCTACCACCAACCCTTGGTTTATCTAGATCAGAGATAGCAGCTGGTTCCTCAGCTATTGCTTGGGGTTATTCTATGCCATATGCAATTGTAACTGTGCACGTTGGTAATGTTGTCTATTCAACTACTGCAGATTCTAATGGATATTATCAAATTGAGCTTAAAAACGTAAAAGCTGGAGTATATTCTTTATACTCAACTGCGGAATTAAATGCAAAACCTTCGCTAGATCCTCAAAAAAGAGTACAGCTAAAAGCTTTGTCATGGTGGGAGCAGTTTATTGCTTGGATAATGCAGCTTCTTAAAAAGATTTGGGTATTCTTAACTTCATTTACCATAACACCGTTTTGGATTGCTATACCAGTCTTTATCCTCATTATTATACTAATTTTAAAGATCTGGCCTGAGAAATTTACCATTCTTTATCACAATAGATTAGTAATCTTTTTTACCAAACTCTTTAGAAGACATAAGCCTCTTCATCACGAATACTTCATGGGTTATTAATTTAAACTTACTGTTTTAGAAATTTGCAGTTGCTACGTAGGTAAAGGTTGTCGAGTAGATTCCAGCTGGTGCAGTAGGTGAGATTGTTGCTCCATACTCAACGCTAGTTATGCTTACCGCTGAAGGTACGCTAGTTGACGCTAGTAGGCCATGAAAACCACTTATGCCTAAATTCCAAGGATTAGCATATTTGTTGCTTGCGCCTCCTCCAGAACCCCAGCCTGTTGGTATTGTTGGACTAGTTGTGCTTCCGGAGCCTATACAAGGATGAATGCCAAAAGCATTAGTACCAGGAGTTATCGCTGCTGGAGCAGGATTTGTGCCATTAGTTGAGTCGTTTCCAGCTAGCCCTAGTCCGTTATTACCAGTATTGGCATCGGGCAAGAAGATTCCACTGCCTGGGTTAATAAAATGGCCTGAGGAAGTGGCTGTTAGGGTATATCCATATGAGGCGTTGGTATCAATTTGAATGTTTTGAGCGGAAACATTTCTTTTTCCGCTAGTAAGGCTTCCTAAATTAACAAATGTGGCTGTTGAATCAAGTCCAGGTCCAGGATTAGTAGTATCACCACAGATACTAGCACCGTTTGCTATTCCCGAAATGGTCATTGTCATATATGGTTCAATAGTGCCTTGAATTTGTACAGATTCAATAATTCCAGCAATTGCAGTTGTCGTATCTTGATCTACCCCAGAATTATCTTGAGTTTTAACCACAATTTTCCATTGATCTGCAGTACCTGAAATATTGCTACTCTTAATCGGGTTAATAAGCATAGGTTTAAAAGAAGTACAGACTCCGCTAGAATTTGTTAAGCAGCCAACCTCAACCGTAACTGTAGCTCCGGCGCTAATACCAGAACCGTTTAAGGTGCAATCCATTGTTGAGCCGCTAATATTCCAGCTTGAGCAGGTAGCGTTATCGGTTTGGATTTCTGAGGAAGAGATGTTATTAAAGGAAAAGCCTGTTGCAGAGGGTGAAGCAGAGTTGCTGCCTGAGCCTGGAAAAGTTAAAACAATATGGCCTCCGCCTACAACTGAAGCTGATGTTGTAAATTTGATAGTGTGAGTCGCAGTAATTGGGGTAATTAAAGTTTCACCAGCTGTATGTGCTGTTGTGGTGCTGCCAGTAAAAAAGACAATTCTTTGATTAGAAGATGGGGTATTGGCGGCTGACATCGAAGCAACATTTAGTCTATCTGTAGGATTGCCTAGGTTATTTAAGAATCTGGCAGAATCTGATGATATCCATAATGCCGAATTATACCCACTAATTGGTAAGTCAGTAACAATTACTTGGCCAACCCCGGAAGATATTCCTGTGGCTACTGGAGCCGCTGCAGAGGGCCTAGAAGTAGATAATTGAACGGAAACGTTAGTAAGTGCAGCATTGGTTTTAGGAGCAAAAAATAAGCCTAAGGAAAGGAGAAGAATAATAACAGACAGTATTTTTTTTATACTCATGTAAATAAAATAAGTGCTACTATTACTATCTGATTTTTAAAATCAATTGTCAAGGTTTTTTGGGCTTAATTTAGATTCAAAACTGAAGATTTTAAGCAGTTGTTGTATTTCCGCCCTCATCATGACTTACCTGAGGCTGATTTACTTGATGATCAGGGTTTTTGCGCTGATTTTTTCTCTTTTTGTAATATTTTGCCCCTAGGATTACCGCTATTACGATAAGAATAATTATTATCGTAAGTCTCCAAGGGAAAACCCAGAATGTTAAAGAAGAAACGAGTGGGAGATTGCCATTTTGTCCATATGAGGCAGTTAGTTGAGCTTTATATGGTCCAAACATTAACATGCTACCAAATCTATTTGTAAAATCCCTGGTGGCTTCTGGGAAAATGTTGTGAGTTGGTAGATTTTGTGACTCATTAAAGAAAAGACCCGTTACTTTAACAGTTCCTTTTGGTGCGATATGCAGATCTCCTAAGTTTCTAATTTGCGTTAAGACGTCAACTGGTCCATATTCATGTAAAAAGTTAGTAAAGAATTTAAATACTGAAGCTGATTCTTTAACTGGTCCATTGATTGTGACATAAAAAAGGGAACCTATTTGAGTATTTACCACACCACCGGTTGCATTATCTACGCCTTCAACTCTTGGTTTGGTAACAATTGCTGCGTAGTGTCCACCTGGTTTAGCATAGGATGGGATTTGAACATAATAGTTTACAACCTGAGTTTGACCTGGTTTTAGAGTAAATTGAGAAGGTGAGACTCCAATCCAGGCTGCAGCAGAATATTTATTACTTAAGGAGTTGGGAGGAAGTATTTGAGGTGTGCCTTGGGTATCTGAAACGATATAGTCTTGAACGCTGATATCAAAAGTTAATGGGGCATTGCTTTGGTTTACCACCTTAGTTGTGCCTTGTTTGTATCCTCCTGGATCAAGTTTTACGTCAATTGTAGGATTAACAACCGTAAATGTTCTTTGTAGCTCTTGAGCAGTAGCAACGCTAATTACGCTAAACACAAAAACTAACGTTGTAGCTATCAATAATCTTTTCTTTAATTGTAAATTGGGCAGTTTCATATTTTTTAACTAATTTACATTATGAGCATTTTATTTTAAGGTTGTCAATTGCCTTAAAATCTTGCTGTTGCTACATATGTAAAGACTGTCGTATAAATACCTGCTGGCGTAGTTGCTGAGACTGCTGCTGCATATTCAATTGTGGTTATGCTGGCTGCAGAAGGAGCGCTTGTGCTTGATAAGAGAGCGTAATATCCATTGGTTTGATTATTCCAAGGATTAGCATAGTTATTGCTTCCTCCGCCTCCAGAGCCCCAGCCAGTTGGTATGGTTGGCGCAGGAGAACCGCTAGTTGCACAAGGGTGTATACCAAAGTCTGAAACACCTGCTGTAATTGCGGCTGGTGAAGGAGTAGTACCGTTAGTTGCGTTATTAGCAGTTAAACCATTGCCTCCGTTTGCGTCAGCCAGATAAAAACCAGTTGATGGGTTAACAAATCTACCAGCTGAGGTTGCTGTTAGGGTATATCCAAAAGAACCATTGGTATCAATTTGAATTGTTTGAGCTGATCTGTTAATTTGTCCGCTGGAAAGTGAACCTAGGTTAACAAAGGTTGCTGTTGAATCAAGACCTGCGCCAGGATTAGTTGTGTCTCCGCAGGCACTTGCTCCATTAGTTACTCCAGCAATGGTCATGGTCATATATGGCTCAACTGTTCCTTGGACCTGTACAGATTCTATTATTCCCGCTACAACGGTTGCGCTGTCTAAATCAACTGAGCTAGCGTCTTGAGTTTTGATGCCAATTTTCCATTGATCAGCGCTTCCTACTGCCTGGGTTGTTTTCACCGGATTAATAAGTCTAGGGTTAAAGACTGTGCAAACTCCAGATGATTGAGTCGTACAACCAACTAAAAGCGTAACAGTAGTGTTGGCTGCTACTCCTGAAGCATTTAAATTACAGGTAATAGAGTTTGCGCCGATTGTGTATGAAGAGCAGGTTGCATTATTAGCTTGAATTTGTCCTGAGGCAAGGTTGTTAAATGAAAAGCCAGTTGCTGAGGGAGATGCAATGTTGCTTCCAGCCCCAGGGAAGGTAATTACAATTTTTCCGCTTCCAGGTATTGCAGTAACAGTTGTAAATTTAATAGTATGTGTTGCTGTGATTGGAGTAATTACAGTTTCTCCGGAAAAATGTTGGGCTGCAGTGTTAGCAGTAAAAAAGAGAGTTCTTTGGTTTGCAGATGGGGTATTAGCGGCTGACATAGAGGCAACGTTAATAGATTCACTTGGTGTGCCATTGTTTCTTAAGAAAGTTGCACTATCTGATGCAAGCCAGAGAGCTGAATTATATGCGCTTCCTGCTAGATCAATAACCGTTACTTGTCCTACGCCTGAAGCAAAACCTGCTGTTAATGGTGCTGCAGCAGAGGGTCTGGAGGTGCTTAGCTGATCAGAGGCATTCGAGAGGGAAGCTGCTTGAGTTTTAGATGTAAATACCAATCCCGATAACAGGATTAATAATACTATAATATTTAGCCTCAATAAGTATTTCATTTAAATAAATGCTACTATTAATATGTATGGTTTTTGCGTATAAGTCAAGTGGTAATCTGAGGGATAAGTATACCTTGGTTTAGTTAGTATATTTTTTAACTCTTAAGAGTATAAAGACGAGTATAATTATTAATAAAACTATACCTATTAAGTAGTTGATGGGGAAGGCAAAGAAGGTTATAGTTTTGGAAAGTGTTTGTGATTTATCATCAAGATTAATAGTAAGTGTGGCTGTGTATGGTCCAAGTAAAAATTTTTCAGGCCAGATAGCTACGGGAATATTTTCTTCCTCTAGTAATGCATTAGCTGCTGCGTATTCCTTTGAATCTGGGTTTTGTTGTTTTAAATCAGGAATAAGTCTTTCTGAGTTAGAAAGGATATTAACTGGTAGTAAGTCAATTCTGCCAATTGTTTGATTAAACATGTTTTTAATAACTATCTTTCCTTGTGGAGTAATAAAATGGTCACTTTTATTAACTACGTTAACGGTAAAGGGTACTGGGCCACTATCTTTAAAAAATGCAGTCTCAAATTCCTTAATGTATCCATTTGTTGCGCCTTTTGGTCCGACAGTAAGTAAGACATTCATTGCAATTGCTGCTGTAGCTAAAGAAGAATTAGCTAGGTTGGTGTTGTTATTTTTTGATACAAAAAGAATACTAAAGTAATAGTCTCCTTTTTCTTCGTTCGCCGGAACCTGAAGGACAAGTTGTAGCTTTTTGCCTTGCTTAGGAGCTAGGGTAATACTTTTCACAGCTTCGCCCTCATCTAGGATTTTAATTCTATTCGCAAATAGAGGGTCTGGAAAAGCGGAAAAAGTATCTTGAATTTGTAGTTGACCGTCTTTACTTTGAGCCGGAGCAAAGGGCTTAATAACTATATTTAAATCTACACTCGAATCAGTATTGTTTTCCAAGAAGATATCGCCTTTAGGCTCAGCAGGAGGTGTGGAGTCGATCTGCATAATTGGAGGATATATGCCTAAAGACACTTCTTGGGCCATGATGTTTTTTACAAGACCAATATTTGAAGCTAAAATTAGCAGTATTAATATCCAAGTGCTAAGTATAATTATTTTTTTTAGTATCATATTTTTTAAAATGTCGGAAACGCGATATAGTTTACTACATTTGTATATAGTCCGGCGGGTTGGGTTCCTGGAATATTTACCTTATATGTTATCTGAGTTTGTCTATTTTTGCCAACATTTGGACTACTCATAACCAGAACTGCAGAAGGAGAAGCAGCGAATTGCTTATAAAAAGTTGCGGTTGAGAAGCCAGAGGCACAATCAGTTCCGCTTAAGTTGTCGCATCTATAGCCAAACCCGTATGCAAGTGAGCTTGTCCAGGCAGCGGCTGTGGTTGTTGTGCAGCTGCCTGCATCGCAGGTAGTTGGTTGGATTTCTGCTCCAGTTGCGTTCACTCTTAGGTTGCGGTTGTTGTTTACATAGACTCCATAGCCATGACCTGATTCAAAAGATACGGTTAGAGTATTGGTTCTGGTTGTAGGGCTAGTGGGAACGATTACGCCAAAGTTAATAAAGGTGCTAGAGATAGTAAAAGTAAAGGGAGTAAGGGGGTGAATATATTGAAAACCTGCTTTTACTTTATAATTAGTGCCTGTGAAAAGAAATTGACCGGATTCACCGCTAGTTATTGATAATTTATAATTACTTCCGGTTGGTTTACCCGCGAAAGAGTTAAGATTACCCATCTGGATTATATAAGAAGAATTAGACATTGTTTGAGCAAGGGATTTTGATACAGAAAGTACTAGAAATGTAATAGACAGATATATTATTAGGGTTGCAAATAGGAAGTTTTGCAGCGAATTATTTTTCATATTTAACTTTTAATTTCAGAGCGAAGATCATCTGCTTCTTCAAGTATCTCATTTAGCTTTTCCATATCTTTATCCTTAAGATTTCCATGTTCGTTATCTAAGATTTCTTCTACATCTTCTGCGATTGTGTCTGCAGCTTCCTTTTCACGTTCTTTTAACTGTAACATTTCTTCGTTTTGAAGGTCATTTTTTTGATATTCCTTGCCAAAAAAGTAGGCAAGGGGAGAAAGTAGGGCAACTGAGCCTAGTTTTAGGGAATTCATGGCTAAATCTGACTTTAAAATATCTGGCACAAAGATCAGTAGAGTGCCAATTATGAATACAAATACTAATGTTGGTTCAAAAACAAAGGCTATACCGAAGGCTAGAAAGTAGAGAATGAAAAAAAGTGGACTATTTAACCCACCAGTTGTAAAGATTAGGAGAAAAATAAGGCTATTTAACAAAAATATTCCCATTGGACTTTCTCCACCCATGGTTAAAAAGCCTCTTCCTTTTTTTCTGGCTGAAATAATCAGGTACAAAGCTATAAAAAGTCCAAGCATTTGAACTGTGAAATCTTTAAGTGGACTATTTTGCCAAATAAAGATAACTGCAAAAGAGGCAATCAGAGTTAAAAATTGGGTCAGGCTCTTCATAACTATATGGTAAGTAATTTAAATTAAAACTGCAAGTATGCTATACTTTAGGCTATGAAATTAGGTAAATATTTTCCTGATAAAATCGAGTCTAAGTGGCAAAAAGAGTGGCAAAAAGCTGGTATTTTTAAGTTTAAAGAAGATGCCAAATCAAAGGGCAAATATTACAATCTAGTTGAGTTACCATATCCCTCAGGCGATCTTCATTTGGGACATTGGTTTGCATTTGTTCCTGCAGATGCGCACGCAAGATATAAAAAGATGTCAGGTTTTAATGTTTTATTTCCTAATGGTTTTGATGCATTTGGTCTTCCAGCCGAAAACGCAGCTATAAAACGAAATATTCATCCTCAGGATTGGACGATGAAAAATATTGAGACCATGCGTGATCAATTTGCGACAATGGGAACTATGATTGATTGGACACATACCGCAATTACTTGTCTTCCTGAGTATTATCGTTGGAATCAATGGATGTTTCTAAAAATGTTTGAAAAAGGTATTGCCTATAAAGGAAAAGCACTATCAAACTGGTGCCCAACAGATCAAACAGTACTTGCTAATGAGCATATTGAAAATGGAAAGTGCTGGAGATGTGGTACAGAGGTTATCCAAAAAGAAGTAGAGCAGTGGTTTTTAGCAATTACTAAATACGCCGATTCTTTAATCTGGCCAGAAAATCCTAAAGAGGATTGGCCAAAAATGGTTAGAGATGGACAAAACAATTGGATAGGAAGATCAGAGGGGATGCTCATTGATTTTGGTGGTATTGAAGTTTTCACAACCAGACCCGATACGATTGATGGTGCAACATTTTTAGTCGTAGCTCCTGAACATTCCTTTGCAAGTTCAATTGATTTGCCTGAAGTTAAGGAATATATAGAAGTGGCTAAGAAGAAAACTGAGATGGAAAGAAAGGAAGAAAAGGTGAAGTCAGGGGTGTTTACTGGACGCTCTGTGAAAAATCCCTACACAGGTAAAGATATTCCGGTTTGGATCTCAGATTATGTTTTAGCAGGTTATGGTACAGGAGCAATTATGGCAGTTCCATTCGCTGATGAGAGAGATAAGGAGTTTGCTACTAAGTTTAATCTTCCAATTATTCCTACAGATTATAAATCAAAGCCAGAAGGTAAGAAAATGGTTAATTATCATCTAAGAGATTGGTCAGTTTCAAGGCAAAGATATTGGGGAACTCCTGTGCCAATTATTCATTGTGAAAAATGTGGTTTAGTTCCAGTGCCTTTAGAGGACTTGCCAGTAGAGCTACCATATAATGTAGATTATGCGCCTAAGGGTAAGCCACCTTTGGCAACAGATGAAAAATGGTTAGCGGTTAAATGTCCAAATTGCCAAGGCGAGGCGAAAAGAGAAGCAGAAACTTTAGATACTTTTTTTGATAGCGCCTGGTATTACTATAGATATGTAACTCCAAAGTTTGACAAAGCTCCTTTTGATTCTGATTTGGTAAATAAAATTATGCCAGTCGATGTATATTTTGGGGGATCCGAGCATACATTGGGTCATACTTTATATGCAAGATTTTTCACAAAATTTTTTAAAGATCTAGGTCTTGTTGATTTTTCAGAGTTTGCTAAAAAAAGAGCACAACATGGGGTGATCCTAGGACCTGATGGTAACAGGATGAGTAAGAGTAAAGGAAATGTCGTTAATCCTGATGACGTTGTTTCTGAGTTTGGAGCAGACACGGTCAGGCTTTATCTCTGTTTTATGATGCCATATGAGGCAACTGCTCCTTGGAATAAAGAAGCGATTTCGGGAATTTATAGATTTATTAAAAGAGTTTGGGAGTTAGCAGAGGTTGTGGAAGAAGGGGAATTAACTAGAGAAGATAAATTTCAAATGAATAAAGCCATAAAAAAAGTAGGCGATGATCTAGAGATGTTACAGTTTAATACAGCAGTATCTAGTTTAATGATCTGGTTGAATTACTTAGCCGCCAAAGACAAGGTCTATAAGGAGGAATATCTTAATTTATTAAAGCTACTCTCTCCATTTGCACCTCATGTAGCAGAGGAGATTTGGCATTTAATTAATCCATCTGCTAGCTTTATTCATTTAGAGAATTGGCCGTCATATCAATCTGAATACTTAATTGCAGATTCAGTGAAAATTGTAGTTCAGATCAACGGAAAGGTTAGGGACTTAGTTGAAGTAGAGAGTTCTAAATTAAAGGATCAGGGATATGTAGAAAATTTAGCTAAAGAGGCTAATAATGTGAAAACATATTTAAATAGCCCTGTGAAAAAAGTGATTTACGTTGAAGGTAAAATAATAAATTTTGTTGTGTAATGGATAATTTCTCTGGTTTTGTCCTCGAGCTTTGCAAAAAGCACTGGCTTCCTTTGTCCCTCGGAGTATTAGGTTTGATATTCTTAATATATGGTTTGATAGGGTTATTTAATGCAAGTTCTCGATCTGATCAGATTAAGTTTGAGACTAATTCAGTAAATGATTCAAGTTTATCTGAAAAGTTAGTTTATGTGGACATAGAAGGCGAGGTCGTAAAGCCAGGTGTATATAAGTTAAAGCAAGACTCAATTGTTCAAGATGTTTTTGTTGCTTCTGGTGGATTAACAGCTAGTGCAGATAGGGAGTGGGTAGCAAAAAATGTTAACTTAGCGCTTAAGGTTTCTGACGGACAGAAAATATATATACCTAAAGTTGGTGAAGATGGTAAGACTATGTCGACTAGTGTCTTGTCTGGTTCGACAGCTAATTCTGGTCTTATAAATATTAACACTGCTTCGGAAAAAGAATTAGATAGTTTACCCGGAATAGGTCTGGTAACTGCAGCAAAGATTATTAATTTGAGACCATATGCCGCCATAGAGGATTTAGAAATAAATAAAATAGTTAGTTCTAAAGTGTATTTACAGATAAAAGATAAAATTGCCGTTTGGTAAATGAAAAAGATAATTTTGTTTATTGGTGTTTTGTCTTTTATTCTGTGTTTAAGACTTATTATTTTTTATTCAAGTCTGAAGACATATCAAAATGCTGAGTATGTTAATTTTGAGACGCAAATAAGTTCACCAGTTAGGGAATATTCCGCATACCAAACTGTCTATGTAAGTCTTGATCCGGTTACGAAGGTGTTGATTAAAACGACTCTTGATAAAGATCTTAGTTATGGAAATATGCTAAAAATCTCTGGCAATTTAGAAACTCGACTGCTAGACAATAATACCACTATTTTCACGCTAAATTATCCCAAAATTGAAGCTAATTTCCGTGAAAATTATCTAAAATCCGCTAGAATCTATTTTATAAGACAACGAATAATTGATGTCTTTAATGCTAATTTGGATAAGAATTCAGCAGATTTAATGCTAGGAATAGTGTTTGGGATTAAGCAAGATTTAGATAAAGAGTTTGCCAAACAAATTCAAGCAGTTGGCTTAACGCATGTTATTGCTGCGTCGGGAATGAATGTAACATTAGTGAGTGGTTTTTTATTTTATATTTTGTCTTATTTTCTCAAAAGACAGCGGGCAATTTTCGTGTCGGTTTTAGGTATATTGTTTTATGTATGCCTAGCTGGTTTTGAGCCGTCAATAGTTAGGGCAGCGATAATGGGAATTCTGGTTTTTAGTAGTCAAATTTTGGGAAGACAACAACTGAGTTTAATAACTCTTTTGTTAACTGGTTTTGTAATGTTGTTTATTTGGCCTGGGTTTTTGGTTAATATTGGCTTTCAGCTATCTTTCTTGTCGACTTTAGGAATAATGTATTTACCAGATTTATTTAAAAGAATTAAAAATGGCTTTACAGAGGATTTGATAGTTACGCTCTCAGCGCAAATAGCCACATTGCCAATAATTTTATTTAATTTTGGGAATTATTCGCTTTTTTCTTTAGCTTCAAATGTATTAGTCTTGTGGGTTGTGCCAATTTTGATGATTCTCGGGTTTATTGCGAGTATCTTTAGTTTTATTTTCCCTCCTATTGCAAGCTTAATTTTGTATCTTTCTTTACCTCTTTTATTGTATTTTCAAAAAATAGTGAGTATTTTTAGCTCTTTCGGAACAATTAATGGTTTAAATACTTTTCCTTGGCAGATAGTTGTAGCATATTATTTATTCTTAGCTTCGTTTCTGATATATAAATATAACAAATGAAAAAAAATGTATTTACCCTTGGAGCCTTAATTATATTTTTTTTAGGCTTTTTCTCGGTTAATCTATATAAATTTAGCGATAATAATTTGCACGTTGTTATGTGTGATGTGGGGCAGGGAGATGCAATCTTTATTCGTACGCCTTCTAAGTCAAATATTCTAATTGATGGAGGGCCAGATGATTCAGTTTTAGATTGTTTAAATAATAATTTGCCATTTTGGGATAAGAAAATTGATTTAATAATCTTGACACATCCGCATGCAGATCATCTTAACGGACTTAAGTATGTATTAGAAAGATATACTGTTTTACATTTTGTTACAGAGAAAATTGAGAGTAAAAGTCAGGGATTTAAGAGTTTAGAGCCTAAATTAGCAGCAAAAAACTTAACTGCTAAGTATATTTATGCAGGAGATAAAATAATTTTCACTAATAATCTAGTTTTCACAACCATGTGGCCTGATAAAGAATGGGTAGCAAGCCAGGAAGCAAGGTTAAATCCCAAGTTGGATTTTAATAATACATCTCTAGTTGAGTTACTTACTTATGGCAATTTTAAGGCTTTATTTACTGGTGATGCAGGAGTTAAGATTGAGGATGGTATTGTTCAAAAAGTGGGCAAAATTAATCTGTTAAAAGTTCCGCACCATGGGTCTAGAACTGGAATGAGCGATTATTTCTTAAGCAGTGTTAGACCGGATTTGGCCTTAATTTCAGCTGGAAAAGGAAATAGTTATGGTCATCCTGCCAAATTTAGCCTTGATTTATTAAATAAACATAATATTAAGACACTTAGAACTGATATTGATGGAGAGATTGAAGTAGTGACCGATGGAAAAGATTATTGGCTAAATTAGCGAGCTTTAGATTTAGCGGGTACTTTAGGATGTCTAAATTTAAACCTATCAGGATATCTTAAGCCTTGAATGATGCCTCCAATAGCAATTCCTTTAAGAATGGTTACATATTGAAGTCCTTCATAATTTAAGACAATTATGGCTGTAAGTAGGGTTAATACAAACCAATGATGAATCCAATAGATTTTGCCTCTAGAGTGGATTTTAATATTAGGTAAGAGCTCAAGTCTCCAGATTCTAACCTGAGGAATCTTGTGCTTTTTCTTTTCAGGATGAGTGAAATAGAGAAAAAGAACGTATCCTACCCAAATTGAAAATAAAAATGTAAATAAACCCGTCATATAGATTACTATATTTCAGTCTTATAGTACTTGATATATCATATCTTAAATAATAATACTTTGCAAGTGCAAGGGAATTGTTCATTTGAATGTGCTAAAATGAAAAAAAGCGCTAAAAACGTATGGAAAAATTATACTCAATTTTACAACAATTAGCTTCAGAAATGGGTCAAAAAGACCTTGAATTTAAAGTAGAAATCCCTAAGGAAAAATCACATGGTGATTTAAGCACAAATTTAGCCTTGGTAATGGCAAAAAAGCTAGGTAAAAACCCTATGGAAGTAGCAGAAGAAATTGCTGAAAAGCTCATGCCAGATGAGAGTTTTATCTCAGATATTCAGGTTGCCACGCCTGGTTTTGTTAATTTCTATTTTTCTCATAAATATCTAGAGGATAATTTGCGAAAAATACTTAATTTAGCTTCAGAATATGGATCTTTAAAGGTGGGATTAGGCAAAAAAGCTAGCGTTGAATATGTGTCAGCAAATCCTACAGGGCCTTTGCACATCGGAAATGCTCGCGGAGGCCCAATTGGCGATGTTTTGGCAAATGTTCTAGCTAAGGCTGGTTACAGTGTCACAAGAGAGTATCTGCATAACAATGTTGGAGGTCAGATTGCTAAGCTTGGTGAATCGATCTATTTTGTTTTAAATCCAGCTCAAGTAACGCCTGAGATTCAAGTTCAATATCAGGGTGAGTATATTAAAGAACTAGCAAGTCTGGTTGAGGCTAAGATTGATAAAACTTTAGCAAAAGAGGAGTTTGTCCAAAAAGCCGGAGAAATAGCTGTTGAGCATATGTTAGCTGAGATTTTAGAGGATTGTAAGAAAATGGGAATTCAGTTTGACAAAGTTACCAATGAATCTGATTTAAGACTAGAGGTTCCACAAGCGCTTGATAAATTAAAGCCAAATCTTAAAGAGAATGAAGGAGCACTGTGGTTTGCTCCTAATGATGAATTCTTGAAAGATCGAGAAACTGTAGTTAGAAAATCTAATGGAGAATATACATATTTTTCTGCAGATATTGCCTATCATAACCAAAAAATGATGCATTACGATCTAGTTTTAAATATTTGGGGAAGTAATCATAGTGGTCACGTTCCTAGAATCCAAGCAGTGGTTAAAGCCTTAGGTTTTGATCCTGAAAAGCTTAAATTTATTCTTTACCAATGGGTTAGATTAAAAAGAGGAGAAGAAGTGGTGAAGATGAGTAAGCGTGCAGGAAATTTTGTAACTGCTAGAGAAGTATTAGATGAAGTTGGTAAAGATGCATTTAGATTTTTCCTGCTGATGCCTAGAAGTCAAACGCATATGGATTTTGATCTAGAATTAGCTAAGAAAAAAGCCAGTGATAATCCTGTGTATTATGTGCAGTACGCTTATACAAGAATTAGTAGCATATTTGCCAAAATTGAAGCTCCAGATTTAGCCGATGCTGATTTATCTTTACTTGCAAGTGATGAGGAAGTAGCTTTAATTAGACTTATTCTAGAATTTCCAACTCTGATTGAGCGCATTTTAGATACTTTCGAAGTTAATTCTTTAACTACCTATGCAATTGAAATAGCTAATTCCTTCCACAGATTCTATGAAAAGCATAGAGTTGTTTCAAATGATAGAGACATAACTAAAGCAAGGCTTGCATTGGCCAAGGCTACGCAGATAACTCTTAAAAACACCTTTGATTTATTGGGTGTAACAGCTTTAGAAAAGATGTAGTCTTGACAACCTCTTCTTCTTTCTGCAGAATATCTTTAAGTGGCAAAGATCTTAAGTTTTGACAGTGGTCAGTTTGTTAAGTACCCCTTATTTAATAGGTTTAAAGATTGGTGGGATATTCAAGATAAGTTTATTAAGCTAACTCTAGTTACCATTGTTCTTCTGGCTATTTCTACTCCTGTTATCGTTACCACCTATCTTACTCTTAGACAGGAGGCAAGTAATGCTAATAAGAAAATCTTTTTAGGAATTAATAATGGCAAAGCTGATGTTGGCAAGGATTTAGGCTGGATTCAGGCTGATTTAGAAAGTATAAAAAATAGTACTGGTGCTTATCCTGCTGTATATGTATTGTGGGCTAACTTTGAAAGTAATCCACCAAAAATTGAAGTCTTAAACTATTTAGATTCTAAGGGTATTACTCCAATGCTAGCTTTGATGCCGCGAGGTCGTGATGGGACTGAAAATAGAAGAGATGGCAGGTTTATTTTAAGCGAATCAAGCACAAGTGACGTCGTTGACTTAGGCAAGATAAAATTTGATAGCCTAGATCCTGCGACAATAACTAAGATCTATGTAAGTAAAGAGTCTTCTATAGTATCAGAAGATCCCTCAGTAAATCTTGAGCCTAGTTGGGTAGTTGGTGAAAAAATTGAAGTTTTTGGTACAAATCCTAAGGGTAAAGTTGATTATGATAGTGGTAATAACTTTCAATTTGAAATTACTGGAAAAACTGATACTCCTACTAATTGGATTTTGTCAGTAAAGCCATTAAAAACAACTCCTTTCAAGGATCAGTTCAAGTTTAATGAGCCTGTATTTATTACGCCTTCTACTTATTTTATTAAAAACTATGGTAACGCTAAGATTGCAAATGGATCGATGGATGGTAAATTTAGAGAAATCGCTCAAGTTGCAGCTCAATTTAATAAAACAATAGTTTTAAGATATGCACAGGAGATGAATGCAGATTATTATACTTGGACAGATGAGCATAAGAGCGCAAAAGATGAAAAATACGAAAGATATAAGTTTCACGATTTCGGTAATAAAAAAGGTGATTTTATAGATTCATGGCGCCATATATATGATTTAATTAAGCCAATAGCTCCAAATATGTTATTCTTCTGGAATCCTCACAATACTGCAACTGCGAAGTATGTTGATTATTTTCCTAAAGATAAATATGTTGATTTTGTAGGAATTGATGTTTATAGTGGATCAAAAAGACAGGATTATAAATCGTTGGAAGAGGCTTCAAGAAATGCGTTACAAGAATTAAGATCAATTTCAGACAAGCCTATTATTATTGGAGAAACAGGAATAAACTCAACTCATTCAAGCGGAGTAAGTGGCAATTTTGCTAATTATAGAAAGAATTGGTTAAGAGATGGTTATTATTTCTTGGCTAACGAGCCAAAAGTAAAGGGAGTTTTATATTTCAATGTTAATATGGGTGATACGATTTATGGTGGTCAGAAGGAAAATAATTGGCTTTTAAGTGACCCCACTGACCCTGGTTTTCCAGAGATTGCGTCTACTTATAGAACGTTGCTTTTGGATCCAAGGTTTCAAGGTAAGTTAAGATCTGGTGGAGGAGACGATTCCGAACCACCAACTGTTACCATAACTCCTTTTCCTACTTCCGATGCTGATCCAAAAGGATATCACGATTATTCTTCATGTGTAATCTCAAGTGGTTGGTCCTGTGATCTTGATGGTTATCAGCAGGCTTTGAATATGGAATTTTATGCAGATAATCCTAAAGGTTCAGGAGGAATTTTACTCGGCAATGCTAATGCAAATTTAGTCAGAGAGCAAGCGGTAGGTGGACAGTGTGGGGGGAACAGCTCTCATGGCTTTAATTTTGCAACTCCAGCAACTCTTAGCGATGGTAGGCCTCACAAGATCTACGCATATGCAACTAATATTGGTGACGGTAAAACTATTTTATTAAAAGGTAGTCCAAAAACTATTACCTGTGGAGCCGGTGGAACATCTATTTATACCAGCAATGTCTTGCCACTTAATGATTCATATACAGCTTCTAATCAACCATCTCAAAATTATGGAAGAGGCATCTATCTAAAAGCAGATGCGTCTCCTTTAAGCGTTACTTATCTTAAATTTGATACTAGTGGGTATAAGGATAAAACCATAAAATCAGTATTTTTAGAATTAACTGTTTCGAAATTAGAAGATGCAGATTCTGCATTAGCCAAGGGATTGGATGCTAGAGCAATATCTAACTCTTGGACTGATATAAAGATTACGCATAACAATCATCCAATTTATGGAAATATTATTCAAACACACAAGGGAACTGTGAGAAATGGCGACAAAGTGAAGTTGGACATAACAGATTATATTAAGTCTAATTTAGGAGTGGTTTCATTAGCCTTAGTAAATAGAGGCTCAGACGGAGTAATCTTTAATTCTATGGAATCTACAGGAGCTAAGCCCAAGTTAATTATTACCTACCAATAAATCTAATGCTTACCTAAAGTCTTGACAACCTATTTTTCTTTCTGCAGAATATCTTTAAGTGGCAAAGATCTTAAGTTTTGACAGTGGTCAGTTTGTTAAGTACCCCTTATTTAATAGGTTTAAAGATTGGTGGGATATTCAAGATAAGTTTATTAAGCTAACTCTAGTTACCATTGTTCTTCTGGCTATTTCTACTCCTGTTATTGTTACTTCCTATCTTACTCTTAGACAGGAGGCAAGTGATGGGAATAGAAAGGTATTTATTGGTATGGCTGATGCAATCTCGCAAGGCCCAATTGGCGGTGGTCATCAAAACGATTTGACTTATGTTACCGCTGATGTTGAAAATATTAAAAATCTAACAGGGGTGTATCCAGCAGTATATTCTATTTTTATAAATGTAGATACGCCTGTTGTAAATTTAGAACTCTTACGATATTTAGATTCAAAGGGTATTGCTCCAGTAATTAACTTGTTGCCTGTTGGATCTCCCATGGAAAGAAGAGATGGAAGATTTAAACTTTCTTCTGATACTACAGATCCAGTATCAAATTTAGTAGCGCAGGAAGTTAGGTTTAATAGCTTAGTTCCATCAGCGATTACAAAAATATGGGTTAGTAAAACATATTTCGATACTCCGGATAAGAGAGTTTCCGGCGGATTGAAGGAACTAGTAAAAACTTGGGAACCTGGATCAACTTTTTCCATGATTGGCTCTAAAGAAAATGAAAATGCAGATTATGAAAATTCTAATAAATTTGAATTTGTTGTTGTAAATAAAGTAGAGAAGGCTAATTTTTGGGAAATTGAGGTAAGTGTTAAAAGACAAGGAAGTTTTGATGGTGTGTTTAGTGCTGCAAAGCCAGTCTTTCTCACTATGGCAGATACCTATGGCAAGGAGTGGGGGAATCAAAGAATATCAGAAGGTAGTTTAGATGATAAATTTAAGCAGTTTGGGGAAGTTGCTAAGCAATTTGGTAAGCCAATTTTGCTTCGTTATGCATTTGAAATGAATGGGGATTGGTTTCCCTGGTCAGCAGGGGCAAGAGATCACAGAGTGCCTCCATATAAAACACTTAGGTATTTTGACATGAATAATACAGAGGCTAATTATAAATCAGCTTGGAGGCATGTTTACAAAGTTATCAAAGGAGATCCTAATCAAGTAAATGCTCAAAATGTATATTTCTTCTGGTGCGCTACGGACAAATCTTCATCTGAAGGATATTTGAGGCAATATTTTCCGGGCGATGATTTTGTCGATTTTGTTGGTTTCGATGTTTATAGTGGAATTGGTGGTAGTAATCACGCATCAGTTCAGACATTGATTGATGCACCCATGAGACGTTTAATGAATATTTCTTCAAAAAATTTAGTAATTGGTGAAATGGGAATAAATTCTGATAATAAGCAAATTCCTGCCGATCAGTTCCCAGACTATAGAAGAAGGTGGTTATTAGAAGGATATTCCTATCTTTACGAAGCTTTTCCAAGAATGAGGGGAATAATTTATTTTAATCTCGATGTTCGTGATGTTGAGCGAAACAATAACTGGTTGATCTCTAATGGTTTTTCTCATAAGCCTAGTCCAGATGCGATTCCCGAAGTGCTTACACAATATAAAACCTTACTTGCAGATCCTAGGTTTCAAGGCAAGCTTACCCCCGGTCAGGCTAATGGGGGACCAGATACTCCAACCGTGACAATTGCACCAAATCCAAGCTCCGGCTTAAGCCCAGTTGGATTTCATGATGTATCTACCTGCGTTGTGTCTGGTGGTTGGGCGTGTGATAAGGATAACTACTCTCAGGCCCTGAATATTGAATTTTATGCAGATAATCCCAAAGGTTCAGGTGGGGTATATTTGGGCAATACTAATGCTAATTTGGTTAGAGAGCAGGCGGTAGGTGCACAGTGTGGAGGCAATCGTTCTCATGGTTTTAATTTTGCAACTCCAGCAACTCTTAGCGATGGTAAGCCTCACAAGATCTACGCATATGCAACCAATATTGGAGAAGGAAAAACAAGAATTCTCAATAATAGCCCAAAGACAATTACTTGTGGTAACGTAGGTCAGCTTGGTACATATACCGCAAATCTTTTACCCCTTGAAGATTCATATACAGCTTCTGGTCATCCGACGCAAAATTATGGCAGAAGCATCTATCTAAAAGCTGATGCATCTCCTTTAAACGTGACTTATCTTAAATTTGACACAACTACATATAAAACTAAGAAAATTAAAAAAGCTATAATCGAATTAACGGTTTCTACTCTTGAAGATGCTAAATCTGCATTAGGAAAAGGATTAGATGCTAGAGTAGTATCAAGTTCTTGGAAGGATATAACCATTACTCACAATAGCCATCCTTTATATGGTAACGTTATACAAACTCATACTGGGGCTGTGGTAACCGGAAATAAAGTTACACTTGATATAACAGATTATATTAAATCTAATTTAGGCGTAGTTTCGTTGGCTTTAGTAAACAAAGGCTCAGATGGAGTGGTCTTTAATTCTATTGAAGCTACGGCAAATAAGCCAAAGTTAATTATTACCTACGAAAATTAATGTTTTCATTGGTATAAAAACTTGCTATAATCTCCCTTATGCAATATAAGAGAAAAGTCCTCAAGAATGGTTTGCGTATAATTACAGTTCCAATGCCTGGATTTGAATCAGCTACAGTTATGGTCATGGTAGGTGCTGGCTCTAGATACGAAACGCCTCAAAACAATGGAATATCCCATTTTCTAGAACATATGGCTTTTAAGGGCACTACAAAGCGTCCAACAGCCCAAGATATAGCGAGTTTAATTGATGGAATTGGTGGAGAATTTAATGCTTTTACGAGCAAAGAAATAACTGGATATTTTGTTAAAGCTTCAAAAAACCATGTTGAGCTTTGTTTAGATATTCTTTCAGACATGCTACAAAACTCTAAATTAGATAAGCTAGAGCTTGAAAAAGAAAAAGGTGTTATCTTAGAAGAAATTAACCTTTATGAAGATACGCCTGCAAGAAAAATAGGCGATGTTTACGAAGCACTTTTATATGGTGACACTCCAATGGGTTGGGATATTGCAGGAAGGAAAGAAGTAATCAGGGCAATTACCAGAGAAGATTTCGTTAAATACATGGGAAGCCTTTATAGCGCAAATAACATCACAGTTGTTGTTGCTGGTGGAATTAATTCTGAGGAAACTGAGGCTAATATAGAAAAATATTTTGGAGAAATGAAATCTTTTGATACAGTTAAGTATAATAAATTAACTGAAAACCAGGTCAAACCAGATCTTTCTATAAAAAAGAAAACTACAGAACAGGTTCATATTGGAGTCGGATTTAGAACTGTTTCTATTCAAAGTGAAGATAGACACGCATTATCAGTTTTAGCAGCAATTTTAGGTGGAGGAATGAGTTCAAGGCTATTTAGTGAGGTTAGAGAGAAAAGAGGCTTGGCATATTATGTTAGAACTAGTTCAGATCATTATGCAGATGCTGGTCATATAGTTTCAACAGCAGGCCTTGATCCTAAAAGAATCGAAGAGGGAATAGAGGTAATTGTGGCTGAGTATTCTAAATTTGCCAAGGGCAAGGCTAATGTAACCGAAAAAGAGCTAGCAAAAGCTAAAGAATATCTAAAGGGCCATATGGTTTTAGAGCTTGAAGATAGTCGATTTGTGGCCGCATTATATGCTCAAGCTGAGCTTTTAGAGCCATCAATTGAGACCCCAGAAGAGCTTTTGAGGATTATAGATAAAATTACGGTTAAGGATGTAGAAGAGGTTGCTAAAAAATATTTCAAACAAGAAACTCTTAATTTAGCCATAATTGGCAATTTTGAAGATGGACAAAGATTTGAAAAATTGTTAAAATTGTAAAAATATGGAAAAAACAGTAGTTTTAGTAAAACCAGATGGAGTTCAAAGAGGACTTATTGGCGAAATAATCCACAGATTTGAAAGAAAAGGCCTTAAATTAGTAGGTTTAAAGATGATTTCATTAACAGATGCTATTTTAGATGAATGGTACGTTCATCATAAAGATAAGCCATTTTTTCCAGGCCTTAAGAGTTTTATGATGGAATATCCAGTTGTTGCCATGGCCTTAGAAGGAACTGAAGCAGCTTCAGTAGTAAGAAAAATGATTGGAATTACTAAATCTAGAGAAGCTGAGCCAGGAACAATTAGAGGAGATTTTGGAATGAGCCAACAATATAATTTAATTCATGCTTCAGAAAGTAAAGAAGCAGCTGATAGAGAGATTAAATTAATGTTTACAGAAGATGAATTATTTGAGTGGGATAGAACAGATGTAGTCCACGTTTTGCTTCCTGAAGAAAGATAATTATTCTTTTTATTGTTCTGCTTTAGCTTTTTCAATTTCGTCGAGAATATAAAGTCCTACTTCTGCAATTGGATGTCTTTGGCTCATGTTTTCAAGAAGTTCTGCTAACTGGGATAGGTTAGAACTACTTTTTTTAGCTATGGCTTCAATAGTTGCTTTCATGACCGTTCTGCTTTCATTTCCCATTTGGTCGAAAACGTCTAATGCAGCTTCTGGTCCAGGTTGATCTCCCCAAGGTTCATCTAATAGCTCAGCCAGTCTAGCTCCTAAAAATTTTTGAGTTCTTTCTGAACGAGCAATTGAAGCTTGAACAAGTGAATCACCAAATACAGCTTGGTATGTCATTTCAGGTTTAATTTCTTGGAGTTTTTCAAAATCATATCTTACTTGAAATCTTAAGCTGTTTGGATCTTCCGGATGAGTATGAAGCGTACCTAGTAAGTAGGGTAGGACTAATTGATCAATTAATTTGGGATCAACAGCTAGATTACCATCTAGGTTTGTTTCAGCTGCTACCTTTTTTATAAATTCTAGATACGCAGTTAACCCCTCAGTTGTAAATCTGCCCATATCTGTCTCATGTTTAACGTGTGAATAGGTTGTTAAGCCTCTATTTCTTTCATAAAGAGGAATATATTCTGCTGCTAAGGCTGGATCAAGCTCTTGGCCATGATCTAATAATATATCTTCAACTCTATCAGGTGCAGTAGCTGAGCCTAGCTCTTCCCAAAAAGCACCATTTGCAAGTGCTTTTGGAGCTTCAGGTGTTAAAAACTCTGGAAAGATTGAGCCTGGTTTTTCGACCATATGTCTAAGTAATAGGCTGTGGCCTCTTGCGTATCCTGGAGCTGTTCTTACTTGTTCATCTGTAGGATTTATTGCTACGTCAACTATTCCTGCTGTAAGAGTATGAAGTTGTTCCGTTGTGAAGGCTTGTCTTGTCCAAGCTCTAGCCTCTTGTCTTTTGAGATCATATTCTTCTTTGGGTACACGTGACCATCTTTCAGGATGATCTAAATCCCCTTTAGCTGGTCCATCAAGAATAGACATTGGTCCCCAAGCTTTTCCTTTCTTAAGGTCTCCAAATAATACGCCAAACTTGTCTTCCGTATGACTTCTTGGTTGTCCTAATTCAGGATGAGCGGCAAGTACGGCTCCTCTTACTGCTAAGGCTTTTTCAGCTGCAGTCGGAGATTCAATAGTTCTTCTAACTAATTCAATTCTTGTTGGCATTTTAAAAGAGGCAGGTATTTTGGGATTGTAATATTATTCCTTATCCGAGTCAATAGTTTCTTTTTTAGATTTTCGGGCTTGATAGATATCTAAGAATGCTAGTATAAAAATAGTTAATGATGTTCCGCAGGAGAGTAGGCAATACTGACAAAAACTTTTAATAATAAAGGCTTGCAGCCCAAGAAGATATAGGGAAACAATAACTCCGGTTACCGCGAAGAGATAAAAGATTTGTAAAAATATTTTTCTAAAGCTAGTTAGTAAAACTAAGGATAAAATGATAACTGTAAGATAGAAAAAGCTACCGAATAAAGCTAAAGGAACTCCAAAAATGACAGAATATTCGCTGGTTAATACTTTTTCACAGCCTGTTGTTGTGCAAGGAGGGATTACATTTTTAAAATGCTGAATTGTAAGGTATGTAGAATCAAGAAAGCCAATAATTGCAGAGAGCAGTGCTAAGAAGATTAATTTACTATTTTGTAGTTTCATTGTCTATTGCTTGTTTAATTTGATCTTTAAATTCTTCATAAGTATTTACGCTTGCCATTTTTTTGCCGTTAATAAAAAAACTTGGAGTTGATTGAAGACCGATGCTATTCGCATCTGTTACTGAGTCATCAACAAACTTTTTAGCTTCACTAGATTCCATATCTTTTAGGAATCTATTTGTATCTAAGCCTATTTTTTGAGCATAGCTTACAAACACACTTTTTGCATCGGTTCCTTCTGCCCAGTCTGTCTGATTTTCATAAAGCAAGTCATACATTTCCCAGAATTTATTTTGTTTATATGCAGCATAGCCTGCTTGAGCGCTAATTTGAGCATTCCTATGAATATTTACTAGAGGAAAGTATCGGTAGACGAAATATATTTTGTCACCCATCTCATTCATAAGAGGTCTTATGACATTTTCATGATAGGATTTACAGGCTGGGCATTGAAAATCTCCGTATTCAGTCAAAACAACTTTAGCTTTTGGATTTCCTTTTGTGAAAATATCTTTTTTAGAAGGCTCTGGAACTGTAATTGAACTAGTTTGGCTTCCAGATGGGGTATTGACTAGCCAAGCAAGGCCAATAATTCCCAAAACTATTACGATTCCAACAGTTGCCCAAAGGCCAATTTTTTTATATTGCTCAGTCTTTTTAGCTTTTTCTGCTTCTTGTTGCCACTCTAATTTTCGAAGTTCTCTTTTTTCGGCTTTAGTCAATTTTTGAGGATTATCCATGAGATTTATGATCGCATTTTAACAGTTAATTTTCAAGAGGTAAAACCCAGCTTAGCCTTGTCTAAGTTGGTAAGCTTGACGATGAGCTTTTATTACTGTATTTGAAGCGTTTAGTCTCTCGGTTAAGCCAAAATACATGTGGCCAGCTTTTAGCGTTAAAGTTTCAATTAGTTGGCTTGGTGTCCATAAATTTAGAGGAGGTAAGACAACTGTTGCGTGATTAGTAAATTCTAGAACAACTGAGTGTTGTAAGTCTAGAGTTTGAGGTCTATATTCTTCTTCAGTTGCAAAGTGAGCAAATGGTCGAGGCCTAAGTTGAAGCATACTTTCATCTGCGAAAACTAAAGCATCAGGTATTTGTGATGCACCAATTTTACCAGCAAAATGCCTAACTACATGCTGATCTGCGCTTCCCGCAATCTCCCTAAAGGGAATAATTAATGGTGTTTCGATTGTGTTTTTCATATTTTGGGAATTATAGCTTCAAAAAACTATTATGTAAAGAGTAGAAAAGCTTAATGTATGGTAAAATATTAACATGCCCTCGTAGCTCAACGGATAGAGCAGACCCGTCCTAAGGGTAAGATAGAGGTTCAATTCCCTTCGAGGGCACAGTGAAAAAAACGGAAATTATTAAATTTCTCATCTTGCGTACCATCGGAAATTTTCTGGTACTTTTTGCTATTTTTGGAATTATTTCTACTTTTGGTCCAGCAGTATATTTTGAGGTTAATTATCAGATAGTTAAAGCAAGGGGAGTAAGATACATAGTTGAAGCTAAAGAGCCTACTAAACCATCTTTTGCAGATTTATATAATCAAAATTCTACTTCTACGGTAGTTAAGACTCAAGCTCCCAAGACAAAAGGAGTAGAGAGCTTTTCAGATGTATTATTAGGCGCTAAGGAACAGATTCTAACACCTAAAGATACTGATTTTAGTATTGTTATTCCTAAAATTGGAGCAAGCGCTAAGGTTTTTCCTAATATAGACCCGTCAAATGAGGATGAATTTTTACCAATTTTAATGCAAGGCGTTGCGCATGCAAAGGGTACAGTTTTCCCTGGACATATTGGTAATACCTATTTATTTGCTCATTCTACTGATAATTTTTGGGATGTTGGAAGGTATAATGCCATTTTTTATCTCCTTAAAGATTTAAAACCAGGCGATGAAGTAATTATGTTTTTTCAAGGAAAAAGACATGATTACATAATTAATGATTCAAAGGTAGTCGATGCTTCAAATGTTGAGAGCATTGTGAATGCCCAAAGTACTGGAGTAGAGCAGCTGATTTTACAAACATGTTGGCCTCCGGGAACTACTTGGCAAAGATTACTGGTTTTTGCAACTCCTAAGAAGTGAGATCTACTTGAAAAGGTACAAAATTTGTTGGATCGTGTGGATTTTCATTAGCTGCCCATAGATCAGATGGTTCTCTAAAAAGAAAAGTATGGGCGACTCTAGCTGGAAGTTCTATTAATGTATCTGGTCCTAGGTTTTCAAATCTTTTTTGTTCTTTTGTTTCAGGATCAGAAAGAATAAGTTGATCAATTGCGCCTCTACCTAAAAAGAATAGTTCCGTGTCTAAGTGGTAATGTTGTCCTAAAACAAATCCCTCAGCAGATCCATTAATTCTGATGAGTCTTAAATTGCCAAATTTAGGTGCTATTTGGTCATAAAATTCAACAATTTGTCTTCTTGCATCAGTATGTACAGGTTGAATGACTTCAACTCTTGCTAAGTGGAGCGCTGATTGTCTGTTTTCTGGTCTTGTCATCGCTAAATTATATCCTATAAGATTTAAGCTGTCAACTTATTTAAGGCTAATTGTATACAGATTAGGAGAGATTAAGGGGTTACCCAAATTAGTTAAGATTACGATTCTAGTAGCATCTGGCCATGGGAAGACAAAGTTTCCTTCAAATGGGCCCGCATAAATTGTAGTTTGGTTGGCTTTGTCATATTCCATAATGTCAATTTTGCCATCATGAACATAAATTAAATGTTTAGAGTCAGGAGAGAACATTATTTCTCTTTGGTTTTCGATATTAGCAGTTAAGCCGTCTAAGATTTTATAATTTCTATCTTCTTTAATGTCATATACATAAACTCCATCCTTTTCTATATCTCTAACTTCAGGAGTAGAATCAGTGCCAATTAGGGCTGGGATGATAACCTGGGGAAGAGTAGCAGATTTAGAGGCGACATATAAAATCTTGGTTTCATCATCTGACCATTCTAGAATGTTAAAGTTTTCTAGTACTATCTTTCTCAAAGGTTTTTTTAAGCTATCCATTTGAGCTTTTTGTTTCTCGTCTTTAAGTTTAGTCCAGGCTGAATTAACGGTTGCTAAAGTCTCTGTAACGTCTTGAGGAGTAGTATTTAGGGTGGAAGAGTTAAGTAGATATTCTGTTCGAAAACTGTTATTTATAGAGGCAATGATTTGCTTGCTATCTGGTGACCATTTAAGAGCGCTTTGTGAGAAGGTATTAATAGTGTCAGTTGCTATCTGACTAGATGAGCTTTGTAAAGTTAAAATTGGTCTCAAAGTCATATCTAAAACATAAATTCCGTTTTTTACCGCTGATTGAGAGGCAACTAAATAAGCAATTTTTGTTCCTGTAGGATCGATTACGGGGTTTTGAACACCTATATTAGTTATGCTTTCAAGTTTTGGTGCGTTAGGAATGAGTAGTGCGTCTGCTTTAGAAACTACTTCTTTTTTAATGACAATGTGTTTTTGCCATGGTAAATACCCTTCTTTAAAAATTTTTACATCATATTCTCCTGGGTTTAAATTAATAGTATTGTCAGTTGCAGTAGTTAAGTGGCCATTTACAAAGACTTGTGCTCCATCAGGGGAGCTAGTGGCAACCAATAGCCCTGTTCCCGCTATTCCTGCTGAGCCTTGGGTTAAATTTAGTCTGTAGCCTTTGCCGTAAAAAATGATTCCTGCAGTTGCTAATATTATTGCAAGTAGAATTCCGAATGAAATACCTATTTGTTTTTTCATTAATTAAGTATATCGCGTGATACTACCACTTGCAAGTAAAGATGACAATGTTATAATCGAATTACTGAGGCTAAACCTCAGTTTTGATATATAAATAGTATATTTTGATACACTTATGGCGCTTTCAAAAAGAATTGGTATTGATCTCGGAACCGCAAATACTCTTGTTTACCTAGTGGGAGAAGGTATTGTTTTAAATGAACCTACCGTTGTTGCTGTAACAGCTGAAGAAAACAGGGTTGTAGCTGTTGGCAAAGAAGCTAAAGAAATGCTTGGTAGAACCCCTGGAAATATTGTTGCTCAAAGACCTTTGCGTGATGGAGTAATTGCAGATTATACGATTACCGAAGCTATGCTGACATATTTTATCGATAAAGCAGCAGGTAAGTCGCGTTTTTTCAAGCCAGAAGTTATGGTTTGTATTCCCTCAGGAGTTACTCAAGTAGAGAGAAGAGCGGTATTAGATGCAACTATGGCTGCAGGAGCAAAAGTAGCCTATTTAATAGAAGAGCCGTTGGCAGCAGCAATTGGGGCAAAAGTGCCAATTGCTCAGCCTGCGGGACACATGGTTGTTGATATTGGCGGAGGATCAACTGAGGCTGCAGTTATCTCTTTGGGAGGAGTTGTAGTTCATAATAGTGTTAGAGTTGGGGGAAACAAGATCGATGAGGCAATAGCAACTTATGTCAAAAAGAAGTTTAATTTACTTATTGGTGAGCGTACAGCAGAAGAAATCAAGATCGAAATGGGCAATGCGTTATTAGATGAGAAAAAGGTTTCTGAGCAAAAGCACATGGAAATAAGAGGAAGGGATGCTATTAATGGCTTGCCACGTACAATTTCTCTTCACGAAGGCCAAGTAAATGAAGCTATTACGCCAACCTTAATGGATATAATCTCAGCTGTAAAAGGAGTTATGGAACAGACTCCACCAGAGCTAGCTAGTGACATTATAGATAAAGGTGTTGTTATGAGTGGGGGAACTTCGCTTCTAACAAATTTTGATAAGTTAATGACTAAGGTAACTGGAGTTCCTTGTCATGTTGCTGAGGATTCTCTTTTATGTGTAGTTAGGGGCACAGGTGTAGCATTAGAGAATATAGAGCTATATAAAAGAAGTATAGCGAGAAAATAAGCCTATATTTTTAGAAATTAATTTTTTTTCGTAAAAATTTATTTAAAATGTAACAAAATTTTCACAGAATATTTTATATAGTATTTTAAAGTAAATATTTGTTATTTTAACCATTATATTTAAGTATTAAGCACGTTTTAAAGAGGAAAAAATGAATAACTAATTTGAACAAAAGAGTTAAAATAGCTAAAAATAAAGTTATAAAAATTATCTTATATTAAATGAATAATTTTAAAAAAATAAATCTGCTTGGAATTAGTTTTACAAACGCCACAGAATTAGAAGTCTTAGAGTTTATTAATACAAGCCTAAGAGATAATGCCAAAAAGTATTACATTGTTACCCCAAATCCTGAGATTTTGGTAATTGCAGACAAAAATCCGGACTACAAAAGAGTGCTAAATGAAGCAGAATTAGCCTTGGCAGACGGGGTAGGGGTCATAATTGCTACAAGACTTATGGGTAATAGGCTTAAACAGCGCATTGCAGGGGTAGATCTGCTCGAAAGTATATGTAGGTACTTTGCCGATAAGCCCGTCACGACAAGCTATTTAGGGGCTGGGCCTGGAGTAGCAGAGATTACAGCTGAGCGCTTACAAAAAAAATATACAGGACTTAAAGTTGCATGGACTACCGAGGAGTATTTCGATGAATTGTCAACAAAAAAGACAGATATTTTGTTTGTAGCGCTGGGTTCTCCAAAACAAGAATTATGGATAAACAAAAATCTCAACAAACTGAACGCTAAAATTGTAATTGGAGTGGGAGGGGCTTTTGATTTTATTTCGGGAAAAGTGCCAAGGGCTCCAAGGTTTTTAAGAAACATAGGTCTTGAGTGGCTTTTTAGATTAATTATTCAACCATGGAGAATTACTAGACAATTATCATTAGTTAAATTTATTTTTTTGGTAATTAAACAAAGATTTAAAATTTAACCAAGATTCTTATGGTACTAAGTGAATAAATTTACTTAGATAAGTAAGATCCCCTAGATAAATAATTAGCAATCTCTTCTTTTTAATTATTAAAGAATAACTCTGTGAGTTTATAAAAGGTAGTGTCAGCTGAATTAATACTTATTATTTTTATTAATAATAGGAAAGTAACAATAAGAGAATTGATAGTCATATAGTTTTTAATAACATTGTATAAAATATAAATAGAGTGTAAATTTAACAATTTCTATAAGACAATTTTAAATTTATTATAAGACGATCATGTAATACAAAGAGAAATATATAATAATAAAATTAAACAAATAATAGTTTTCGAGAAATTAAAAGGATTAAAATGGGAGGAAATTAATAAAAAATATATTTTGTAATATATGTATATATATTGATATAAATAGAGGGTAAAAAGTGATTTTTGGGATTTGGATAGGGGATTTTAGAGATACATAATTTGAACAAAAGGTAATTAAGATTGATGAAAAAAATACGAATCTGGATAAATGAAGCTAAAAATAATGATTACCGACTATTTACCGAACATAAAATTGATTAATTTAGCTTCAAATTGTGACTATTTCACAAGTTAGTACATGTCCTCGTAATTTTAGTACAATTATAGGTTAGATATTTAATCTTAACAGTACAAATAACTGAACAGATTGATTTGTCAATCTAAATAGTCATTTTTGATTAATAGCATTACGACGTATCGGATGCTAATTTAGCCTATTTTATAACCTATAAAAATGAATTCACGCGCATTTAAGTCATATTTTGGCTAAATTTGAAGCTAAAACATGAATTCTATTTATTTTCGAATTAATATTGCTTTTAATTCTAATTGCATATTGTGGCTAAATAGACAATAATTTAATTATGGACTTTAAATTCTTGCAAGATGATATATCTGGAAAATGGATTGTGTCTGCTCCCAGAAGAGCGAGGCGTCCTAGTGCGACTGGTGGAACAGAAATGTTTTGTCCATTTTGTTACGGTAGCGAAAAAGAAAACGATGAGTTATATAGGATACCCCAAGAAAATAATTGGAAAGTTAGAGTGATAAAGAATGCCTTTCCTTTTGCATCAGTCCATGAGGTTATAGTTCATTCTCCGGATCATCATAAAACATTTGATGAGCTCCCATTATCGCAATCTCAGCTTATTTTGGAAACATTTAAAAAACGATACAACGAACATGCACAGAAAGGTAGTGTCTATATTTTTAACAATCATGGTGAGGCAGCAGGGGAAAGCCTTCCTCATCCGCACAGTCAACTGGTTGTAATAGGTGATAATGTTAAATTGGATTTGCCGCATTATGAGATTGAAGCCAATGAGAAGATAAAAGAAACCGGGTTATTTACGATTTTTGCTCCATATCAGTCTCAATGGCCAGATGAAGTTTGGGTGTATCCAAAAAAAAGGAATTCAACGTTTGGAGAGATTAATGAGGAAGAAATTAAAGATTTATCAAAGGTAATATATAGACTTATTCAGATCATGGATTTAAGACACGGTCATGAGTTTCCTTATAACTTTTATATTTATCCATATAGAGATTGGTATTTTAGACTTGTTCCCAGGATAAAGATAATTGGTGGTTTTGAAGTTGGTACCAATGTGTTTGTTAATACTCAAGATCCTAAGGAGACAATAGAATTCATAATTGAGCATTTTGATAATCCTGATTTTGAAAAAATAAAAACACTACATAAGGCTAAATATCATCGATTCTCTTAAGAATAATTAAATAGGGGAATTAAACTTCTCTGGCTTGAATACCAAGTAGCCACAATACAGCTTCTTTTTTGTATCTTCTGTCTCCTCGGGAATTAATTCTAATTGGCGCTAGTTTACCTCTTTTGCCCCATCTCTTAATTGTTAGGGGAGATACTCTCAATATTTGAGCAACTTCTCTTACTGTTAGTAAATCTGGGAGGTTATTAATTGAAACTTGATCTGCCATATGTTTAGTAAATCATTAATAATCAATATGATTATTATATACTCTAAAGGTAACAAAATGTAACAAACTTGTCAATAGGTAAAAGACTTTTTGGCAACAAAAAACCGCTCAATTGAGCGGTTGTTTGCGAATTTCGCAACAAAGCTTATTTCAATTCAACAGTAGCACCAGCTGCTGTTAATTTTTCTTTAGCTTCATCTGCGGTTTTCTTATTAACTGCTGTTAATACTTCTTTTGGAGCTGAGTCAACTAAAGCTTTAGCTTCGGTTAGACCTAGGGTTGGAACTAATTCTCTTACAGCTTTAATAACTGCAATTTTAGTAGCACCACCATTAGTAATAACAACGTTAAATACTGTTTGCTCAGAGGCAGCGTCTCCGCCCTCAGCAGCAGGAGCACTAGCAGCAGGAGCAGCTGCTACCATAGCGGCAGCGGATACTCCAAATTTTTCTTCTAATGCTTTTACAAATTCCGATAGTTCGAGAACTGACATCTCCTCAACTGCTTTAAGCAATTCTTCGTTAGTTAATTTTGCCATATCAATTCTCACCTCCTTCATTTTTTACTTCTTCATTAGTTTCATTTAGGGCTTGAGTTTCTTCTTTTTTCTCTTCTGTTGTTGTTTCTGGTTGAGTTGCTTCTACTGCTGGAGTTTCTGTAGCTGCGCTTGCTGCCATTGCTGGTTTTGCTTTCGCAACTGCATTAAGAGTCATAACTAATTTTTGTAAATTCCAGTTTAATGCTCTGTGTAATCCAGAAATTGGAGATTTGAGTCCAACTGCAATTTGAGTTAATAATGTTTCTCTTGATGGTAAAGTGGAAAGTTTAATAACTTGTTCGCCTGTAATAAAGTTTTTTTCCATTATTCCGAATTTTACGCTTGGTAAATTAAGTTCTTTAATTGTTTTTGCCAATGCTTTTAATGGACTAACGATGTCACCATATAAAAATAAAGTGCCTGTAGGGCCTTGTAGTGACAAGTTTTCAGATAGAGTCATTTTATTTTCAGCTAAAGCGATAGTTAAAAGAGAGTTTTTAGCTACTACGAATTCGGCCTCAAAGGGCTTAATAGCTTTTTTAAGTTCTTCAATTTGTTTGTGGGTAAGGCCTCCGTAGTTTGTAAAAACTACTGCATTAGCCTTAGCAAACATATCTGTTAAAACCTGTACGGTTTCAATTTTCTTTTGCTTATTAGCTGTGATTTTTGGTTCTTTGGTATCCATAAAAAAACTCGCCCTAAGCGAGTAAAAGAGCAGATATAGATTGCTCGTTCATTCCTCGACAGGACTTATCTTTGCGCCTGTTGTCTTAGGTAATATGTAGTTTAACAAATATTTGGTCTTAAGTCAATGCTAATTACTCTCTAATTTTGATCTGCTGCATGGGTCGAGAGTAGGAAATTCCCTGTGAGTGTGCCGCTTGTCTAACTGCTGCAACCTTAGGATCAATTGAAAAAGTGGGAATTTCAAGGATATCCATTATCGATTTTCCTCTTTGTGTGTTGTGAACAATATGAAATCTTGTAGGTGTCCATAATACATCTAATTCCTCGGCTGTGGGAGCTTCTGGCTTTTTCCAATTAGGTAGTTGAAAAGTATGTTCTCTACATAATTTTATAATAGAAGGTTGGTCTGGTCCAAGATCTTCAGGAGGAATGGCTCTGTAATGTAAATCTTCATTAAAAAATACTCCCAATTCTTGCATTGCCATATCTTCTTTTGGATGATGGTTAGATCTTTCACATATGTCGAGGCCATTATCCACTAATGTCGTAACCGTTAATTGAGCTCTAATTCTTCCTCCCTCAGTCAATATTAAGTCTCCCATGTCAGCATACCCTTGAGCAATTGCTTCTCGAGCATGGTTTAAAGCGACAACTGCGGAGTTGAATCGTTCAATTGCAGCGTGTGTTTGTCTTGCTTTTGTATCAACAAGACTACTGAGCTCTAGATATGGATCTTCTTTTGTTCTTTTGGTCATGCGAGGATTTTAGGTATTGGCTTGGGTTTTGTCAATAATTAAGCTATAATTAGTGAGATTTTATGTCAAGAACACGTGTTTTACATTTTAACCTCAAAATAAAAGGCCAAAAGGATAAACTGACCTTATTTAGCTTGCCAAAGAGTAATAAATACCAAACAATTTCTGGTTTAAAATACTCTAAAAAAAACTTTTCAAAAATCATAGAGAAGCAATTTGGTAATGAATTGGTTATTTTAGAAGGTGGTATTGAAGCCAATCTTGAATTCAAGGCTGTGTTAAAAAGTATTGACATGCCTATTAAACAAGAACTTAAGAGTAAATTAATCTTCAATGACAAATTTATTAATTCTAAAGATATAAAGATAAGAGAGATTGCTAAAAAACTTAAGGGTAAAACATTACAAGACACAATTGCTAATACATATCAATATGTGGTTGATTATCTGGATTATGGATATCCATATCAAGGTCTTTATACATATGCTCAATCGCTACGAGACAGGGTAACTGATTGTGGGGGATTTTCAACTTTACTTATGTCTCTATTGTCTGCTAATAAAATTAATTCAAGACTTGTTGTTGGATTTATATTAAAAGATAACAGAGCAACAAAATTACTCATTAATTTTCCCATAATGCCATTAACTTTTGATAACTTATATATGCATGTATGGGTAGAAGCTGAGTCTTCTAAAAATTTGTGGCTAACTTTAGATCCGTCACTCGAAAAAAGGAGACAAAAAGGATTAACTAAAAGAAAAGGTGGATATGAAAAGCTTCCAGCTGATAGATTAATTACATCTTTTGGACACAATTTGCAAGTGAAAATAAATAATAAAAAAATTAATTTTCCAATTGTACAAAATCCTGTGAGTATAAAAATATGATTTCAACCGACTTTGCATCAAATGAAATGCTAAAAGACGCACTATTGTCTTTTAGCTTGATGTTCACACCTTGGGACTGGAATAGTAAAGACCTGTCAAAAGATTTAGAAGCAGAAATAAGTAAGCTTTTGAGGCTAAAAAAAGAAAATATTTTTTTCTTTTTAACTGGAAGAAGTGCGTTGCTTAATGTTTTTAAAGCATTAGGGCTAAAGGAAAATGAGGGAGTATTGGTGCAAACATTTACTTGCGAGGCTGTAGTTTTGCCAATTTTACATTTAAAATTAATCCCACAGTACGTAGATATAGAAAAAGATACCTTTTCTATGGATTTAAATAGCTTAAAAAAAAGAATTACTAAAAATAGTAGGGTTTTGGTATTGCAAAGTACATTCGGTTTAAGGCCAAAATATAAAGACGCGATACTAAGAATAGCAAAACAACATAAATTAATTGTCGTAGAGGATTTAGCACATGGTTTTAGTAAGGAAAACCTAGTAGAAAATACTATAAAGATTGTTTCATTTGGTAGGTCTAAATCTTTCTCATCAGTTTGGGGAGGAGCAATGATCTGTAAAGATAAAAATATTGTAAATGCAATCCAAATATTAAATAATGAGTTAAAAGATCCCTCATATATTTTCATACTACAAGCTTTGTTTTATAAACAGTTTTCTGTGTTAATTAAATCGACATACGACATTTTATTGGGAAAATTTTTGCACAAGTTGATTGGACAAAAAATTCTCAGTAAAGAAATAACAAATATTGAAAAAAAAATGCGTTTTGATGAGGCATTGAATAAAAAGTATCCCGCAGTTTTTGCGAAGCTTTTATGGCTACAGTTGAAAGACCAAGATGCTATTAGGATGCAAAGAGAAAAGATAACAATTCTATATTCTAAATATTTTAAAAATGATTACAAAGGATCTTTGATTAGATATCCAGTTTTGGTTAAAAATCCTACTAAGCTTTTATCAATTTTAGCTTCAAAAAATATATTTTTGGGTAACTGGTATAATGATGTGATTGCGCCAAAAAATTTGAACTTATTAAAGCTTTTATATAAAAAGGGTGCATGTCCCAATGCGGAAGATATAACTAGACATATTATTAATTTGCCAACTTTAATTTCAGAAAATAAAGCTAAATATATTCTTAAATTAATTCATGATAACAGTTAAAGAAATACAGAACCAAAAAACTTGGGATAACTTTTACAATCAATATGGCGAAGAAACATTCTTGCAGTCTTGGGAATGGGGATTTTTGCAAGAAAGTATAGGAAATATTCCTTTACGATTAGGTGTTTATGATGATAAAAGTTTAAAGGCAATTGTGCAGGTGTTAAAAGTCAAAGCTCAGAGGGGAAACTTTTTATTTGTTCCACATGGTCCCTTAACAAAGACTAGCTCGATATATTTAAAACAAATTTTAAAATATTTACATTTAATTGCTAAAAAAGAAGGATATTTGCACCTAAGAGTGGCTCCAATTTTAGAAAAAACATCTCAAAATAAGTCAATATTTTCTAAAGCTGGTTTTAAAAAGGCAGCAACTCACATGCATGCCGAAAACGTATGGATTTTAGACCTTGCTAAGTCAGAGGAAGAGCTCTTGCAGAGTATGCGCAAGACAACCCGGTATTTAATTAGAAAGGCTATTAAGGAAGAAGTGGTAATTGAAAAAATTTCAGATATTTCAGCTTTAAATAAATTTTGGAAAGTGTATGAAAAAACAGTTGAAAGAGAAAATTTTACGCCATTTTCCAAAGAATTTATAAAAAAAGAATTTGAAGCTTTTAATAGTACTGGAAATGCGATTTTTCTCTTAGGTAGAGAGAAGGATTCCAATAAGATATTAGCTGCAGCTTTAATTATATTTAATAAAAAAACAGGGTTTTACCATCAGGGAGCATCTTTGCATAGCAAGGTCCCAGTAGCATATCTTTTGCAGTGGGAAGCTATTCTTGAGGCTAAAAAAAGAGGCTGTTTATATTATAATTTTTGGGGAATTGCACCAGATGAAAATCCTAAGCATCCTTGGTATGGGTTAACTTTATTTAAAAAAGGATTTAATGGATTCCAGAAAGATTATTTAGATACTCAAGATTATATATTTTCCCCTTTATATTATGCGACATACATTTATGAAAGATTAGTTAAGTGGAAAAGGAATTTGTAGTTGACAACTCTACGATAGATATAATATTATTTCATGAAAGCTTCCCAAATTTAGATGAGATCTAATCAAGAAACCGCAGCTGTTATTGGATCAGGCGTAATTGGCCTAACCACAGCTCTTGAAGCCCAAAGAGCAGGTTTTAGGCGGGTAAAAATATATACAGAAAAACCTCCATTATCCACAACTTCAGTTAAAGCGGGTGCAGTTTTTGAGCCTTATGAGCCTGGTAGGCTGGATGTTGCTACGATAAATAGATTTGTAACTGTAGGAATGCAAAGATATGAGGAGATAGTCGATGATCATCCAGAAAGCGAAACTGGAATAAGGATGCATGATTTATATATTGCATCACACGCTCCAATGGATACTGAAAGATACTCTTTTTTAGATGTATTACCCTCTAGGCCATCATATTTACACGCAGTCAGTGATAGAGTGCCTGGTGATTATTCACATGCAATTAAAGTTGAAGTACCAATGATTGATCCAAATTTCGCATTACCGTGGCTAGTTGGAAAATTTGTTAATCAGGGTGGAGATATAGCATCTTTTCAAAAAATAGAAAATATCGACCAGTTTTTAAGAGACGTCCCGGAAAGAGTAGTTTTTAACTGTTCAGGGTTGGGCGCACGCGAGTTAATTGGAGATACTGAGCTTACTCCTGTAAGAGGTCAAATTGCAGTAGCAAGGTATTCAAGGCCTGGATATGATTATTCAGTTTTAGGAGACGATGCATTTTATGCATTTCCTAGGCAAGCGCAGGTCGTTTTAGGTGGCTCGATCGAAAGGGGTCAAGAGGAAGAATCAACAACGGAAAGAATAAATGAAATAATTGAACATGCAAGGCTAATTATTCCTGATTTGAAAAATTCAGATATAGTCCTAACATATGCTGGGTTAAGGCCATTTAGAGCATCTGGCCCCAGAATTGAGATAGACGATAGGGTAATCGGTAAAACCCATGTAGTTAATACTGGATTTGGTGGTTCAGGATGGACATTTTGCTTTGGAGCCGCAGAAAAAGCAGTTGGATTAGTAAGGCCACATGATTATGCGATGCCAGTACCTCAGGCTGCATAAAATATATCCTATAATATTTACTTTATATTCTCATTTTGGTATAATTAATTCATGGAAAGACCAAGATTTATCAATCCAGAAGTAGCTAGAGATATTACACCTAGATTGACTGGTATAGAGCCCGATAATGGAACCTTAAGAAGGGCAATTCAGATTAAAAATGCTGTTGTTGCAACCAGTGAATCTTTGGGGATGCAACCCTTTTCTGTAGTAAAAGAAATAAGGCTCGCTAATGCTTCTGCTCCAGATCAAGCACGGGCAATAGAAAAAGAAAGAGTTGAAAAATTTGCTTATGTAGGAGACATCCATGGTTTTACTCCTCAAAAACAAGCAGAAATAGAAGAACCATTGCTTACAGGTAATTTCGATCAAATATTTTTTACTGGAGATATTGGTGGTTCTGATCTATTAGCAAAATTACAGAAATTATTCTACCAAGGTGGCAATACTGGAAATGTAAGTTTAATGTGGAATAGATATAAGCAATTAGCTCAACAAGCTCAGCAAAATGGAGATCAAATTAGCGATGAAGTTATGCTTACAGAATTAAGAGAAGGATATTTAAATATAGCTTCTTTTGAAAAAACATTGATAGATCAATCTTTGTCTGAGGAAAAAGCGAGAGAACAAGTTGTTGAAATGTCAGATGTAGAGATAGTTGCAGATATAAAAAGAATTGTTTCTCATGTACATTTTGGTCACTACGTAGCTGATTTACCAGAGGAAGCAATTGACAGATTAGCTCAGGATGTTAGGGGAAATTATGAAAGATTTGCTGATTTTGTGGGTGCGATAAAAGATCAAACAGGCGCAGATGTTTTTGTTGCAGAAGGAAATTGGGATGCAAGACTTCCTTTTGATTTTAGAAGAGGTACTGAAAAACCAGAGCCGCTTCCAATTAAGGAAAGAAGATTTTATGGCGCTGATATTTTAAGAGCAAAAGGCGTCAGTTTCATAACTGAACCAACAATTGTTGCATCGGATACAGCTTTACATTTAGTATTGCCTTTTGACTCATTAGCTAAGCCAGCAGATCCAGATTTAGTTAAAACATTGTTTTTAGATGCTGCAAGTAAAGCAGGAAGAAGAGAGGTTTTGACAGTTGGTCATGCAGTTTTATCTTGGGATGCTCATGGAAATACAACTCCTACTAAAGAAGGAGAAACAACAACAGCTAATTTTCGAGATTGGATTCAAATCTTTAGGCCATCACAGGCAATTACTGGACACGAACATTTTCCATTAAAAGATAGAGATGGAAATAATGCTCCAAATATTAAATATGGAATTAAGATAGATAGTTCGGGAGAGGCTGATGTTGCTCCATATTTATCACCTGATGTCTTAAACTCAATTGATGATATTAGGGTTGAATTAGCTAGGGAAAGAGAAGCTACATCATTTGAGATTGCAGTGCCTACGATTGTAAGTCCTGTTCCAATGTCAGATCAATTAACAGGCTCAAGAATCGCTCATACTGAGCTACTTAGAGATTTGGGACCACAACAAAATAGGAATGAAATTAGAGGAAGAGGTGGAAAAGCATCTCCAGTAAGAGTTGATTTACCTGTTAACAATATTTCTTAATTACCTATAATTTCCTCTATATTTTTCAGGTAAAAGTTTAGCCAGTCGTTGCATCATAATTTCCGTTGGAGTAATTCCAGGATTTTGTTCTGCAACTCGCTCTAAGTCTGCAAAAGAAAAAGGTGTTCCAGGAACAACTAAAACATCGTCAATAAAGGGTCTTATGCGACCTGATTCAGGTAAGACAATTGCAACAGGCATTGCTAAGCCGATTTCTCCTGAATTTTTCAAGGGACCATGAATTTCAAGTGGTGGTTCTTGTAAAATACCATCACTGTGTCTGGTGCCTTCTATTGCAGCAAATAGTACGTTACCTGGGGTTTGCATAACCTCTCTGGTTTGTTTTAAGGCTTCCACATTGAAAGATCTTGCAGAGAGACCATGAGTTGATTCAGTGGGCTTAGGATATGAAGCCATATCATTTGGTTGAATAACTAGGATTTTAGTTAATCCAGTATATCCTTCAACTAAATTGGTAGCCGTTCGAGTTATTGAGCCACTTTCTGGTCTTTGAGGATCATAATGTTTTAGACCCGCTATTCCATAGACGTTTTCTAGATCAGTTAAATATCTATTAGCAAATCTTGCTGAAATTACTGGATCGAATGCGCTAACATGGTTCATATAGACATATAAAGATCTTGGGTTATCTTGAAAAACTCCTTCGCCATGAAGAGCATCTTTTGCAATATGAGTAGAGAATGCACGTTTTTCATCTACGTGAAATTTAACAGCTCTTGTGGCAAGCCATAAAGCTCTTCCTAGAGTTTGCTCAGCAGTAGTTTTTCTTAACTGTCTAAGTCTTTCCATAGATTTGGATAATAGTTTATAAGAGGAAGTTAGTCAAGAATTAGACTCTAACTTTAACACCAGGAGACATTGTGGATTTTAAGGTGATATTTAAGATATTAGCTTTTTTAACTGCATCAAGCATTACCGTGATGTTTTCAGCTAATTTTTCTGATCCAAATGACATTTTGCCAACTGAAAGATGAAGAAGTGGATTTTTAGATTCTGTTTTAAAATTAAATTGTCCACCCGCATATTTCTTAGCAGCTTCTTCAGGTTTTTCGGTAATAGTTCCGTTTTTGGGATTTGGCATTAAGCCTTTTGGTCCTAAAACTCTAGCAACCTTTGCAAGTTTAGGCATCATTTGCGGAACAGCAAGTAAAATATCAAAATTAACTACACCTTTTTCAATTTCAGCAAGTAATTTGTCATCTGCAATAGCTACTCTGGTTTGTTTTCCAGTTCCGTGGGGAAGAGTTATGCTACCTGAAATACCAGGAGTAGTTGTGTTAATGTGCAATTCAACTGTTTCATCAAATTTACCTCTTTGTAAATCTTTTAAGAGTTCTAAAGCTTCTTTAACTGTGTATGTTTTTGTTAAATCTACTTTTGCTGCGAGGGAGTTATATTTCTGTGAATGAATTGCTTTTGTATCTTTTTTAGAAACAGTTTCTTTTTTTTCAGTTTTTACTTCTTCTACTTTTTCTTCAGCTGGTGCAGTTTCTTCTACAATTGCTTCTACTTGAGCTTTTGCTTTTTCTTCAGCAATCTTAGCTTCTTTTTTCTTTTGAAGCTCTAATTGTTGTTTTTTTTCTAATTCTTCGTCTCCTAAAGTTTTTACTCTAATTTTTCCCATATTATTGTACTTTTACGCCCATTGAGCGAGCTACTCCTTCCACAATTTTTACTGCTGGTTCTAATTCATCTGTATTTAAATCTTCCATTTTGTTTTTCGCAATTTCTTCAGCTTGAGCCCTAGATAGGGTGCCAGCAACTTCAGTTCCAGGTTTACCAGCGCCTTTTTCTTTACCTAACGCTTTTTTAATCATTTCAGCAATAGGAGATTTTTTAACGATGAAAGAAAAAGTTCTATCTTCATAAACTGTAATAACAGCAGGAACGATTGTGCCTTTTTGATCAGCTGTTTTATCATTAAATGCCTTAACGAACTCCATAATAGGGAGTCCATGGGGTCCCAATGCTGTTCCAACAGGTGGCGCAGGAGTTGCTGCTCCAGCTGGAATATTAATTTTAATTAATGTTTTAATTTTCTTTGCCATATTTTTCTTTGGGACTATGTAGAGAAGTTACTCTTGCGAGGTTCTTATCTACTGGTTCAAGCGACTTATGTCTCCCAGATTAACAATAAGTTGTCTGTATTATATCTTACTTACTTGTAAAAAGTCTAGTTCAACTGGTGTTTCTCTTCCGAAAATAGAAACTAAGACCTTTAATTTACCTTTTGCTTCATCAATCGTATCGATTGTTCCTAAGAAATCAGAGAATGGTCCATCAACAATTTTTACAGCTTCACCAGTTGTAAATGAAGTTGTATATAATGGTTGTTCTGATTGCATAAACTTTTGAATTGCTTCAACTTCTTTTTCAGAAATAGGAGTTGGCTTGTTGCCAGCGCCGATAAAAGCAGTTACTCCTTGAGTTGTTCTGACTAAAAGCCAGGATTCATCATCAAGAATCATTTTTACTAATACGTATCCTGGGAAGATCTTTTCTTTAACATTTTCTTTTTTGCCTTGTGCAACTTTTACTGTATCTCTAGTTGGAACAATGATGTCAAAAATTCTAGTTTCAAATCCCATTGATTCAACTCTTTGATGAAGTGATTTTGCAACTTTATTTTCATGTCCTGAATAAGTGTGGACGATATACCATTTTGCATCATCAGCAGGTGAATGTGGCTTGTCTTCTACGGGAGTTGGTGCTTGCTCCTCTTGTGTAGCTTCTTCAGCTTGATCATGTAAAGCTTCAGCTGAAGCTTCTTCTTGGGCTTCTCCTTCTGTCTTTATTTCCTCTGAAGTAGGTGTTACTTCCAGCTCAGTATTTGCTTCTTCCACGACATCAGTTGCTGGCTCTGCAGCTACTTGTTCTTCTTGTACATCTTGTAAATTTTTTGTATCGTCTATCATTTATCTTGTTATTATTAATTGAACTACTTTTGTAAGTAAGAGATCGATTCCTCCTAGGAAAAGACCGATTCCTACGCTTACTATGATTACAACACTTGTTAGTCTAATTACTTCTTCCCTTGATGGCCAGACAACTTTTTTTAATTCATCTCTTACTTCTTTAAAAAAATTCACTGGTGTTGTAGCCATAAATTAAAATCCCAACATAATATTATTTTGGGATTTGTCAACATTTTAGCAAAACTTGGAGCGTATGTAAAGAAGAAGTAGATTAGATTGCTAAATTAGCTAAAATACTAGATTGACATAAATTAGTTTTCACTTTACAATCATATAATAACTATGGCAAAGATTAGAAAAGCAGTTATCCCCGCAGCTGGTTTTGGAACCAGATTTTTACCTCAAACTAAAGCAATGCCCAAGGAAATGCTTCCAATTGTTGATAAGCCTGTTATTCAGTATGTTGTTGAAGAGTTAGTAGGAGCAGGAATTACAGATATAATTTTAGTAACGGGATATCATAAGAGAACAATTGAAGATCATTTTGATGCCGCAAATTTAGATTTACTTGAAAACTTAAGAATGGGTGGAGAAAAGAAAAAACCACTTCTTGAACAAGTTGAGGAAATTTCTTCCCTTGCAAACTTTATCTATGTAAGGCAAAAAGGACCATATGGAAATGGAACTCCTCTTATGAACGTAAGACATTTAATTGGCAATGAGCCTTTTATTTATGCTTTCTCTGATGACTTTATCGTTGCTGAGCCTTCAAGATTTAAGCAAATGATTGAATTATATGAGAAATATAATTGTTCTGTTTTGGGAAGCGTAAAAGCAACCAAAGATGAAGATTATGATAGATATGGTTTTGCTGGCGGAGAGGAAATAGAGCCTGGAGTAATTGATACAAAAGTTATTATTGAGAAGCCTGGTAAGAACGCAGCGCCATCTGATCTGGCTAATGTTTCAGGGTTTTTGTTTACTCCAGATATTTTTGAATACCTTGAAAAAATAATGGAAGATTTAAGAGAGGGTGAAGAATTCTATTATAATGATGCCCTAAAGAGAATGTTGTCTGATGGTAAAAGAATTTTAGCAGCTGAAATTAAAGGCGGAAGATATTATGATACAGGCAATAAGCTTGAATACATGAAAACTGTTGTAGAGCTAGGACTTAAAAACGAAGATATTAAAGACGAATTCAAAAAATTCCTCGAGAGTTTAAATATCTAATTACTTTTGTCATAATAGTTAAGGGATAGTATTTTGAAAAGAAATTTTCCAATTATCGGTTTTACGTTATTAATTTCATTTGTAATCTTTTCTTTTATAGTTCACAAAGATTTATTTACGCAGTTGGATTTCGATACTACAGTTAAGCTTCAGGATAATATTTCTAGAAATTTTGATTTTCCTTTTTCACTGCTTAGTTTAATAGGTAGTTTTGAAATTTCGGGTTTAATTTTAATTTTCTTTCTTGTCTTATTTAAAAAAATTAAGGCAGTTTTTGCTTTAGGATTATTTGTTTTTTTACACATACCAGAGCTTTTTGGCAAAATGTATGTTGATCATCCAGGTCCTCCTTTTATGTTTTTTAGATATGATATTGATTTTCTTTTTCCATCTTCGTATGTTCAACCGGGATCTTCATATCCATCAGGTCATTCTGCAAGAGCTGTTTTTATTTCCATAGTGGTCGCATTCTTAGTGTCTAGATTAAAACTAAAAAAAGAATATAAATATGTTTTATATGCACTTGTTTTACTGTTTAACATTGCTATGTTGACGAGTAGGGTTTATCTTGGAGAGCACTGGACTTCTGATGTTGTTGGAGGTTCATTATTAGGGGCTGCATTTAGTTTCTTTTCTTTATTTTTTCTTTTATAGCTTCAGTTTTTAAAAGACAAAATAAGTAATTTGTCAAGTTGACAGGCAACGTGTTTTTGTTATACTTAATTAGTTCTTTGGTATACAGAGTTAGTTGGTAAGATTTTCTCTACATTTCACTGGGTTTGAGGTATCTTACTTTGTAAGAGACAGAGCGAGTAGTATTAGCCTGCGGGTTAATATTCAGCTTTCCTAATTTACAGACTTAGGGAAACATCAACTAATTCGGTACCAAAGACGAATTTATTCATTTTAAGGCAGATCTTTCTTCTTTCCTTCGTTTTTGATAAAATAATTTGATCCTAAGATTAATTTTTTAGGTTTTGCCGTCTTAGCTCAGTGGTAGAGCAGCTGTTTTGTAAACAGCAGGTCGTCAGTTCAAGTCTGACAGACGGCTCCAGCTGAGGTGGCGGAGTAGTCAATCGCTCGTGACTGTAGATCACGCGACCGGAAGGTCTACGGGAGTGCAAATCTCTCCCTCAGCACAGTTTTGTGCCGGCTTGGCTCAGTGGTAGAGCAAGTCATTGGTAATGACTAGATCGTGGGTCCGATTCCCACAGCCGGCTCAAGGTTGAATTAAGCTCAAGTTTTTTATATAATACATTCCTATGGCAAAAAAAGGCGAACACAGAGTAACAGTTGGATTAGTATGTACTGTTTGTAAAAACAGGAATTATGTCACGTCAAGAAATAAATTAAATACAGTTGAAAAACTGCTTTTAAAGAAATTCTGCAGACACTGCAGAAAGATTACGGATCACAAAGAAAACGAAAAGTTGAAATAACTTCCTCTTTGCAAGTTGATAGCACATATTCCTTAAGGTATAATTTACGTGACGAAGGGATGTGGTGAAATGGTATCACAGCAGTCTCCAAAACTGCTTTTCACAGTTCGAATCTGTGCGTCCCTGCAGCATTGAAAATATTTTAAGGAGTAGTATAATCCACCAATGATATCCGAACGAGAGCAAAAAGGTTCGAGATTAAGGTCATTGTTTAAAAATAATGCAAAGCCTTGGTTGCGTTCCGCAGCTTTAGTTATTGGAATGAGCTCGTTTTTCCCCAACCCAACTGGTGCTCCAGCTGTACACCCTCAAGATTTTTGTGTATTTGATTATGGCCCAGCAGAAGTCTCTTCTGTTTTAGCTGATAACATGTTAAGTACGGGAAATATTGAAGAAGGAATGAAGCCGATTGAAGGAGGAGTTGTATATACTGCAGCAGATGATGCAGTTAATGAAATACAGTATCAAGATTATTTTTTAAGAGCCAATATGGATTGTGTAATTTTATCGTGGTATCCAGATCAGAGAGCAAAATATTTTGAATATTATGTAGATTTCTTAAGCGCGCATCCGAATAATAAGCTGAAATATACATTTGAGTACGAATTATTAGGCGGAGAAGAGCCAAGTATGGATGAAAATAGAGCTTATCTTCAAGAATTAAGTCAACATTTTTCTGATCCAAACTTCTATAGAGATCAAAATGGTATTCCAACATATTTTGTGTTTGCAAAAGCTGCTGAGGGATTAATCGATAATCCAGCGTATGTCGAAGAAGCGGCTCAACTAGCTAGTGAAATTAACGCTAGGGCAATAATTGAAGATTATCCTTTAAATTTTTTAAACCCTTTTTATAATGATCCCAATATTGGTTGGATTGGTTATGATAGCGAGCCTTGGGATGTAAGACCTTCTGGAATATACACAACTAAAGATACTACGAGGCTTTTGAATGCGTATGACAAATGGGAAGCAGATCGAGATTTAAAGCAATTGCCGTATGATGAGAATAGACTTATCCAAACTATTAATAGAGCAAAATATTTAGGAAGACCAATTGTGGCAATTGTTTCTTCAACTGAAATGGTTGAGGGAACTAATTGGAATTCAAGTATTGTAGATGTATATGCGCAGCATTTGCCAGCAAATTAAATTATTTTATTCTATTTGCCCTAACTTTTTTTGCAAGTAGGTCTGCAGTTTTTAAAAAGTCTTCTTTATTTACATGCAGTCTATATCTTGCTCTAACTCCGAAATTTTGAATGGGAACATTATTAAAAGTATCTTCAGTAATGACAGAATATATTCCAGATTCTTTAAGAATTTTTTGTCCAAACTCTGCTTGTTCTTTATTATTAAATATTCTTATGCAAAGCATGTTTTAGAGGCCAAGGAGTTTTAGAGTGAATAAAATTAAATTTCCCATAATGTCAGAAAGAGAAAAACCGGCAATGGGAAACATGAGAAGGAAAAAGATAATAAAAATTCCAAATTGACCGATTGCTAAATATTGGTTCGCTTCTTTTTCTGGCAAAATTAAGGCAAACACTTTAGAGCCGTCTAAAGGTGGAATTGGTAATAAGTTAAAAATAAAAAGAGCAATATTAATCTGTACTGCTCTTAAGATGAGTTCTAATATTAAAACCCCGTTTTGGCCTAGACTTTGTAGGATTAGGTTTGCAGAGAATTTTAGAATTAAAGCACCAATTATTGCAATTAATAGGTTAGTTGCTGGTCCAGCTAGAGAGACTAAGGCTGAGTCTTTCCTGCCGTCTCTTAGGTTAAATGGATCAACTATTACAGGTTTTGCTCCACCAATGATAACGGGTGAATGACCAATAAAAAGAAGTAATGGTAAGAGGATGGTCATTATTGGGTCTATGTGAGGTTTAGGGTTTAGGGTTAATCTGCCCATGAGTCTTGCCGTAGGGTCACCTAGGCGTTCTGCAACGAGTCCATGAGCAATCTCGTGTAAGATTACACTGTAGATTAAAATAATAAGCGAGGCAGCGATAAAAAGTAATTCCATGTATTTAGTATTATAAAATTTTGAGCTTAATTAAGCAAATAACTCAGTCGTTGAAATATGAGCGTATTTTAGATATAATTGGTGAATGGCAAAAGGTAATAAGTGCGACAATTGCGGAAAAGGCATTATGTATGGACATAATGTTTCTCACGCAAAAAATAGAACAAGAAAAATTTTTAAACCAAACTTGCATACAGCAAGAGTGGTTGTAAATGGTGTTTCTAAAACATTAAGACTTTGTACAAAATGTCAAAGAATTTTTAAAGGAAGAGTTACTAGAAAATCCAAAGTAGAACCAGTTGTTGCTCAGCCAGTTGTAGCCGCTTAAGCTTTTAAGTTTTTTTCTTCAAACCTTGCTCTTATAATTAATACAGGCAATATTACTAAGGTATAAAAGGAAAGTCCTAGAAAAGAGTTGTTTGCGATGCTTGCACCAATTAAGGTAAATGAAATACCAAGATACATTGGGTGGTTAAAATATTTATATAATCCTGTTTTTACCCTTTTATTTTTTTGTGGTAGTACTCCAAATGATTTTCCTAAATTAACGTAGGATATTATCCAGACAATTACTCCGATAATGGCAATAATTATTCCAACAATATTAAGTAGAGAATAATTTAGATTTTCTCTAAAAAAAGCTAAATAAATATTTAATAAATATAGAGAAGGAATTAAAACAGTTAAATAAAAAGATAGTGCTTTTTTCCAGATACTACTCATTTTCTTCTAAAAGAGATCTTAATTGAGGATTAGCATTTGGGTAACCATTTAAAAAATCTTTATAAAACATTTCTTTTTTTCCTTCTACCTGAATTTTTTTATTTGGTAAAAATTTAATGATTTTTTCTGTTTCTTTATTTACGTTTGTTTTTGTCCAAACTCCTGGCCAAGGATAGAGTGCTTTTATTAAAACATTTAATTTTGCAAAATCAGAAAATTCATTAATATTTATGAAGCCATCATTTTTTGTAAATGTTTTTGTAAATGTTGCTTGTTCATGCGGTTGATCATGTGGAGTTATGCTTTTGTCTAAATATGTTGGCAAGCTTTTGATTAATAAATCAGCGCCTAGTTTAAAAAGTTCAGTTAAAAGAGTAATCGTAGTATCTGAGTTTTTTATTAAATATTCTTCTTGGGCAATAATAGGGCCATGATCAATTTCTTCATCTAATTTAATAATTGATACTCCGGTTTTTGTTTCTTGTGCAAGAAGTGTACTCTGAACTGGAGTAGGTCCTCTAAATTTTGGAAGAAGAGATGGGTGAATATTTAATACTCCATGTCGGAAATGGTTTAAAACTGGATTAGAAATTATTACTCCAAAATCAGCTACTATTCCTAAGTCTAAATCAGATAATTTTAATATTTCTGTTTCTAAGTCTGCTTTAGTTTTTGTACTAATAAATTTGATGTTGTTTTGATTGCAAAATTTAATTACTGAATCATTTGGGTTTATTTCGGTCGTAAATACTAAATCTAAATTATAATTTTCTTTAAGTAAGGATATGATTGGTAATACGTAGTGTGATGCTCCAAAAAAAATTACTTTCATTATATTTTTATTTCCTCAAAAACATCATAGCCTTTTTCGTCTTTTTCACTTTTATATAAAGTTCCTTTTTGTTCTAAGACTCTTTTAGGGAAAAGAATTCCCTCTAAATGATCAACTTCATGCTGAACAATTGTCGCCATGAATCCTTTGAAAACTTTAGTATGTTTTATTCCTTTTTCATCTTGATACTCAAGAGTAACTTCTGGGTGTCTTATTACTTGACCCCAGATATCTTTTAAGGATAAACAGCCTTCTAATTTTTTATGTTTTTCTTTCTTTTTTGTTTTGGGTAGCGGAGCAAAGTTAAGAATTTTAGGGTTTACGTAGACAGTAATTTTTGATTTTAAAGTAGGTTTGGCAATAAAAATTTGTAGCGATTTGCCAATTTGTGGAGCAGCAAGGCCTACGCCAATAGGGTCGCTTGCTGATTCTAGGGCAACACCCATTTCCTCAATTAATTTTCTAAAAGTTCCATCAAATTTAGTTACAATCTCTGCTTTTTTTGATAAAACTTCGTTGGGAGCATTTAATATTTCTAACATATTAAGTTAGTATTATATCATTATTGACCGCTAGTCCATGTTTTGAGGGCCGTATCGAGTTGTTCGTTTGAGCCAAATTTTGCAATAGTTTTCTTAATTTCATCGATTGCAAGCTGAGCATATTTTTCATCAACTACTTTTCCGTTCTTATCCAATGCTTTTTGATGATAGAAAACAGCAAGAGCATAGTATGCATTGGAATAGTCATCTTTTAGTTTAATTGTGTTTTTTAGCTCTGTAATTGCCTTATCTAGATCGCCAGTTTGGCCATATAAAACTCCTAGATTGTAACTAACATCAGGATCAAGGGGGGCAAGCGTTTTAGCCTTTTTAATAGCTTCTAAGGTTAATGGTAGATAGCTTTGATCAACTTGAGAAAGAGTATAGAAAAGTCTAATTCTACTTTTTGCAAATACAGTATTATTTGGATGTTCAGTAACTAGTCTGTTGCTATTATCAATTGCAGTTTGAATTAATTGTTTTGCTGATGCAAGGTTTTGTTCGTTAGGTTGTTGTTGATTTTGATAAATTAATGTTGCACCTACTATAGCATTATTAATGGCGAATTCATCTCTAAAAATTGGTTCACTTGGTCTTAGGTTTACAGCTTCTTGCAGTAAGCCGTATGCTCTTTGAAAATCTCCAGTTTTATCTAAATTGAGACCATAATAATAATATCTATCAGCTTGCCAAAATCTAGCTAAAACGATTATTAAATACAAAGCAATTATTGCTGTGATAATTAATGCTCCTTTTTGCGGGCCACTGGTGGAGTAAACTACTTTTTCTGATTTAGCATTTTTAATTAATGAGAAGCCAAGTGTTTTCTCAAAGTTTAAGCTGTTAGTAAGAATAAGAATGAATGCTGGAATTAGGAAGAAGAGAATGCTAATTATGACAACGGAAAAGCCCAACATATTTGTAATTAATATTCCTAAATAGCCAATTATTAAAGAATAAATTAAAAGATTAGTAGCGTTAGCTATTTTTAAGTTTTTCCAAATAAATCTTAAACTTAAAAATAGCACCGATCCAATCATAAAAAGATAGGTTATGATTCCAACTGTTCCCGTGGTTGCAAGGTAATTTAAGAATTCATTATGTGCTTTGTTATATAAATAATTCCATTCAGATGTTGTGTTGTGACCAACTGGTTTATATTTGTAGAACGCAAAAGCATATGTCTCAACTCCAGATCCAAATATTGGGTAGTTCTTCCAGATATCTACTGCTCCTTCCCATACATAGTACCTAATTATTCTTGAATCAGTTCCGCCCAACTCGCCTCTACTTGCAGGTGGAGGAGTTGCGGTTTCTGTTTTTTTAGGCTCTGGAGCCTTTTGTTGTTGAGCAGTTGGTTTGGGTACGAAGAATCTACCATGAATTCCTTTCCAGGTTAAAATATCAAATTGCGAGAAAGGTTGTCCATTTAGAAAAGTAATGATTGCAAAGATAGCAATAATTACAACTGCAAATTTAAAGTCTAAATTGAATTTTCTTGTTTTTAATTTTGGTCTAACAAAAACCCAGAAGTAGTAAGCAAAAAGAAGTACTAAGCCAAACCAACCAGCTAGAATTGCTGATCTTGAAATTGTATAAAGAAGCATTAAATAGAAGGAGCCGATTAAAGCTACTAAGAGAGTGGAAAAAATTAAATAATAATTTTTGAATAAATTAGCTTTTTTGAAAAGATCTTTTCCGTGGACAAAATTTAAAAGAATTGCAATAGAGACAGGCATGAGTGCTACTAGGTAAGCTGCTAACCAGTCTGGTTGTCCTAGGGTAGAAAAGAGTCTAATTTTAGGTTGAAAATCCGCAGTCCAACAAGAAACATCAAGGCTTCCTCTAAACAATAGACACGTAGGATCGAAGCCAAAATGTGAAGGAAGACCCCAAACAACTACCATTACTGCGCTTGTAAAGATTGCATAAAAAGATTTTTTTAAAATTCCACTTGGAGCAGCCTTCATAAAAATTGCAAAAGAAGTTATAGCTCCTGCTAAAGCAAGACTCATTTGAACAGGGAAAAATGTTGAGCTAATTGTCTTAGTGAAGAGCGAAGAGAGAATATTGCCAACAAAAAATACGACAATTCCTAAAATAAAAAGGCCGATCTGAGTGGATTTAATTGGATTTTCTTTCTCTTCTTCTGATCCAAAATCTTTATAGTTTGAAACAAAGGCGTAAAATAAGAAAACATAGGAAAAAAGTGAAAGTAAGCCGCCATTGAATCTTGAGTAATAGCCCCATAGGGATACATGTGGATCAAGAGAAAAAATTGTAGACAGTATTTGAGATCCTAAAAATAGAGCAATTGGAATATCTAGAGGGGTTCTTTGAATGCGAATTTCTTTTTTGATAATTGTTTTAAAAATCCAAGCAGTCGCAATAATTATTGTAATAATAAACGTAATCCACATCTTATTAAATTCAAAAAGTTCAGATGTGTCACCGGTTAATGCAAGAGGTACTAAAAAGAAAAGGAGATAAAAAGAATATTCAATTACTTTGTTTAAAATATTTAATAATTTCATGTAAAACCGATTAAAAACTATCCTAACATATGGGAAAATTTCTTACAAGATAGATGTTTACCAGAATTTCCACCTTGGTTTTTTAGGAGCGGGTGTTGGTTGAGTTTGCGGTTGTGGTTCAGCAGGTTGAGATTGTGGCTCTTGAGCATAGGGTAGTGCACTTACTTGTGTTAAGTCTTCGGTTAATCCTGTGGGTATTGCTGCAGCTGCTATATTTCTAATCATTGGATCTGCAGGTGGTGTGTTAATTTGTCCCAATTCTGCTGCGCTGTATGGCTGGGTGGGAGCATCAGGATCTACGGAGGAATCAATATGAGGTTCAGTGTTTAATATTGGCGCGGGTCCAGCAATTGCTTCTGGCTGAGGAGGAAGGTTTCCCATGATTGCCGCAACCCTATCCGCGTTACCAGGTTGACCAATAGGAGATTGCTTAAAGAATTCTTGTCTTGCTTGAACTACTCCTCCTGGTTGAGAAGGTTCGGATTGTGGAGCAGGACTTGCTCCTGGGATTGGTTCGTTTGGCATTGCCATAGAGACACTATGTCAAGATTCCTTTATTTTGTCAAGTTTACGATTGATTTATGGCAAGCTTTGAGCTATATTCATAATCATGTTTGACAAATTTTTTTCCCTCTTCTCTCATGATATAGGAATTGATCTTGGCACAGCTAATACGCTTGTTTTTGTAAGAAACAAAGGTATCGTAATTAGGGAGCCCTCAGTTGTAGCAATGCATAAGAAATCTAAAAAAGTTATTGCTATTGGTACTGAGGCAAAAAAAATGATTGGTAAAACTCCTGCTTCAATTGTTACCGTAAGGCCATTAAGAGGTGGAGTAATTGCAGATTTCGATGCGACCTTAGCTATGATTTCGCACTACATTGCTCAGGTTCATGAAATAGGTAGTCCGATTCCAACTGCTTTTTACAGACCAAGAGTTGTAATCGGTATTCCTTCTGCTGTTACAGAGGTCGAGAGAAGAGCGGTGTGGGAGGCTGCATTATCAGCAGGAGCAAGGAGTGCTTATTTAATTGAGGAGCCGATGGCTTCTGCTATTGGTGAGAATGTTTCTGTATTTTCCCCCCATGGGGTGATGGTTGTAGATATTGGAGGCGGAACAACAGAGATAGCCGTTATTTCCTTAGGCGGAATTGTTGTTGGTAAGTCATTGAGAGTTGCTGGAGACGAGATGGATAATGCGATTGTCCATTATATTAGACTTAGGCATGGTCTTTTAATTGGAGAAAGAACAGCTGAGGAATTAAAGATAAATATTGGAAGTGCATTTGCCAAGAATTCAGTTAAAAAAACTACTGAAAAAGATCATGTAAAAGAAGAAAAAGTAGCCATAATAAGAGGTAGGGATATAGAAACAGGTCTTCCTAAAAGTTTAAGGATAGCAGAGGTGGAAGTCAGAGAAGCCTTGTCTCCTGTATTAACTCAAATAATTGATGCTATTGCAGATATCTTGGAAGAGTCACCTCCTGAGTTAACATCAGATATTTTAGAACATGGAGTCTTATTGACAGGTGGAGGATCTCAGTTGTCTGGTTTTGATCATTTAATTGTGGAAAGAACTCATATTCCGGTAATACGCAGCAATGATCCATTAACCTCCGTTGTTAGAGGAACGGGAAAGGTTTTGGAAGATGATAAGCTTCTAAATAGAGTAAAAGTTATTGGCGGCTTAAGCTAGGCTTGCTCCTGCTCATTAAAAAGGCTAAAATTAGAAAATGCAAAGAAGGCAAGGTTGGTTATATATATTTTTGTTTTTTTTATTTATTACAATTTTAGTATTTTTAATTTTTAAAACTTCCTTATTAAATCCATTTAAGTCATTAACGCAAAATCTATTTTTTCCCATTAGCTCTACAATACATAATATAATTAAAATAGATGATAAAAAGCAGCAAGGAGTTCAAGAAAAAACTTTAGATTTATCAAAAAAAATAATTGATCAAACAAAATTAGAAACTGATAATAAGGCGCTTAGGGATCAATTTGAAACTACAACTGTTATGACATCCAATTTAATTCCAGCAGTAATTGTTGGATCGCCCGCATTTATTCCAGGCGTAACTTTGCCTGAAAATTTAATATTGCAAAAAGGAGAGGTAGATGGAGTGAGAAAAGGACAATTAGTTATATATAAAGATAATTTGGTGGGTAGAATTGCAGAGGTTTCAGGAAATTATTCTAAGGTTACTTTATTAACTAATCAGGCATTTTCATTAACTGCTCAAACTCTTTCAACAAACGCAATAGGCGTTGCGAAAGGCCAAGGAAGTGGGGAAATTATTTTAGATAATGTTGTCTTATCAGATGCTTTAAATGTTGGTGATTTAGTTAGAACAAAAGGAGACTTGAATATTAAGGGTGAAGGGGTTTATCCAAACTTAATTTTAGGTAAAATAATTTCAATAAATAAAAACCCTAGTTCTTTATTTCAAACTGCAAAGATTAAGACGCTACTTGATTTTTCTCATCTGTCTACGGTTTTTATAATTAAAAATTAAGATGAAATATTTACCAATATTTTTATTTTTACTCTCTTTGCTCTTAGAGTGCTTTGTTGTTAATATTCCTCTGGTTTTAGTAAATATTATTGCCTTGGTGGTAATTAAAAAAAATTATCAAATGTTTTTATTGGGATTTTTGTTAGGTATTTTTTTAGATATCCTAAGCTTTAGGACAGTTGGAGTATCAAGTCTTTTTTTTATAACTTTAATTTTTTTAACTCTTCTGTATGAAAAGAAATTTGAAATTACCACAAATTATTTTGTAATTATCGCATCATTTATAGGATCATTTGTTTTTATTTTTATAAATCATCTGCATAATTTATTTTTAAGTTCAATAATTAGCATGCTATTGGGGCTTATGTTTTTTAATATTTATAAAAAAATTTACCTAATAAAAAAGGAGGAAAATGGTTAAAACTGGAGTAGCTTTTGGTGATCAAATTTTTACAGATTTTCATTCTAAAAGATCTTGGGATAAGGAAGGAGAAAGGAAAAAACCAAGAAATCTTTTTTTAATTATTATTTTTGTAATTTTCTTTTTAATTTTAGGATTAAGAGTCTTTTATTTACAAATAATAAAAGGGAGTTATTATAAATTAATCTCTGACAGTAATAGAACTAAAACAGTAATAATCCACGCTCCAAGAGGAATCATTTTTGATAGAAATAATACGCCTTTAGTTTTTAACATTCCCGGTTTTAGAGAAAATATAAATGGAAAGACAGTTTTAATTCCGAAAGAAAAAGCTTTGAACTTAATTGCGTCTGGAAAAAAGACTTTAGAAATTGATTCATTACGTGAATATCCATATAAAGATATAACATCACATATCTTGGGATATCTGGGACAAATTTCTCCTGATCAACTTAAAAATCCAGATTTTAAAAATTACTTAGCAACTGATGTAATCGGTCAGGATGGAATAGAAAAATTTTATGAGCAAAACTTAAAAGGACAAGATGGTAGGCAATTATATGAAATAAATTCAGCAGGAAGTGTTATTAGAAAATTGGGACAAGACGATCCTATTCCCGGAAATAATCTTAATTTAACAATAGATATTAATTTGCAAAAGAAAGCGTTTGAAGCAACTGCAGATATTGCTAAGGGTGGAGCTGTAGTTCAGACTCTAAAAGGCGAAATCCTAGCTTTGGTTTCTAGGCCTTCATTTGATGCAAATTTATTTACAATGGATAAGACATATAAACCAAATGGAAATTATTCTAATCTAGAGTCCGTACTTTTAGATGGTAAAAATCAACCCCTTTTAAATAGAGTAGTGTCTGGCGTATATCCTCCTGGATCTACATTCAAACTGGTTGTTGCTTCTGCGGCTCTTAAAAACAAAGTAATTGATGAGTCTTATCAAGTTACTGATACGGGTGTTTTAAAAGTTGGAAGTTTCTCTTTTGCTAATTGGTATTTTACTGAATATGGAGGAACGGATGGAGATGTAGATGTTGTTAAGGCGATCAAAAGATCAAATGACATCTTTTTTTATCAATTAGCAAGTAAAACGGGTATAGATAAGATTTCTAATACTGCTGCAAGTTTTGGTGTCGGTCAAAAGTTAGGAATAGATCTGAGCGGTGAGGCAAAAGGAATTTTGCCTACCGTAGAATGGAAAGAGAAAACTCTTAATGAGCAATGGTACTTAGGAGATACCTATCATTATGGAATAGGTCAGGGATTTTTATTAACAACTCCACTTCAGGTAAATTCTTGGACTTTAGCAATAGCAAATCAAGGAATTTTGTACAGGCCCCATTTACTTAAAAATTTTCCAACTCAAGTCTTAGCAAAGGGACTTATAGATAATTATTCATTTAACTTAATCAGACAGGGAATGATTGAATCATGTAGTCCCGGCGGAGTAGCTTGGCCATTTTTTAACTTTTCAGTTAAAAATCCCAAGTTAGTAATAGATAATAAAAATATTTTACCGTCTGCTTCAGGCTCAGCCGACATGAGGCAAATAGTGGTTGCTTGTAAGACGGGAACAGCAGAGGATACTCCTGATAAGAAGCCTCACGCATGGATAACGCTTTTTGCACCAGCATATAATCCACAAGTGGTAATAACTGTTTTATCTGAAAATAGCGGTGAGGGAAGTAGTGTTGCTGGGCCTGTTGCTAAGAAAATCTTGCAAGCCTATTTTGAAAAATAGATAACTATAATTTTTCAATAGTTTTTGCTGCTTCAGAAAATTCTTTTCTAACTTTTTCAAGCAATGCTTGTCCTGCTTTTGTTTCTGCGCACGAATATTGAGCAAGGTCGATATAATAAAAATAGTCTTCAATAGTTACCCCGGTAGCTCTTTGAGTGGTAAATTCTTCATAAGTCATTTCATAAGGCACCTGATCATTTTTACCTAATCTGCTGATTGCCGCAGTGGAGCTATTGTCCTTTTTGCACTGAGCTTCCAAATCAAGAGAGTGAACCTTTAAATAGATATATCCTTTCGTTGCAGTTTCAGGTAAATAATATGCGTCTTTAATATTTTCAGATAAAGCAATTTTTACTCCATACTCAGGTATTTCTAGGAAATTTTTAGTTTGAGCAGAGGTTGTGGTAGGAGTTGCGGTTATTGTAGTGGTTGGTGAATTTGTTGGCGAGGGATTATTAACTATTAAATTATTTGATACTGAATTTTTGCCTAGAAAATATGCTCCACTTAATAAAATTAGTACAACTATTATTCCGACAAGTATTAATATTTTGGATTTTAAAAAATTAAATTTTGAATTTACCTCTTTAACATTAGGAGGAGTTGGAGGAGTTGGAGCCATGGGTCCTATGTTTGAATATGGGTTTGGAATACCAGAGTTGTCTTCCATAAGCTAAGTATTCCACTATCTTTTTTTGTTGTCAAATGGGTTTAGGGCTTGACAGAGATGGTATGATTTAAATTAAACTGGAAAAGTTAATATGAAAAACTTAGTTATTGTGGAATCTCCCACAAAAGCAAAAACAATTGGTAAATTTTTGGGTTCTGACTTTGAAGTAATTGCTTCAATGGGACACATTTATGATCTTCCTAAGTCAACTTTGGGGGTTGATTTGGATCATGATTTTAATCCCCAATATGAGTTAGTTAAGGATAAGAAAAAAACTATTGATGCGCTAAAAAAAGCCGCCAAAGATGCTTCTAGAGTTATTTTAGCAACTGATTTAGATAGGGAAGGAGAAGCAATTGCATATCATATTGCTGTTAATTTGAAAAAAGAGGATGCAGATAGAATTGTTTTCCATGAAATTACAAAAGAGGCAATTGATGAGGCATTAGCAAATCCTAAAAAAATTAATAATAACTTAGTTGATGCACAAACAGCGAGAAGAGTTTTAGATAGATTAGTAGGTTATAAATTATCTCCAATACTTTGGCAAAAAGTTAGAAGAGGACTTTCTGCCGGAAGAGTTCAGTCTGTCGCTTTGAGACTCATTGTTGAAAGAGAAAAAGAGATTGAAAGCTTTAAAAAAGAGAGATACTACACAATTTTAGTAGGTCTTAAAAAAGATTCAGGTGAAACCTTATTTGAATTAATTGAAATTGATAAGCAAAAAATCGAATTGACTCAGAAGTTGGATTTGTATGATGGTGAATATAAATATGCCAAAACCGTTATTGATTCAATTGAAAAAGCTACAGAGATTGAGAATAATTTAAAAAATTTAAATTTTAAAGTATTAGATGTTGTTAGAAAAGAAATGCGTAGAACTCCACCTCCTCCATATACTACTTCAACGCTTCAGCAGGATGCCGCTAGAAGAATGGGACTTTCGGGTAAAAGAACTATGAATCTTGCTCAAAAGCTTTACGAAGAAGGATATATTACATATCACAGAACGGATTCTGTAGCTATTTCTGAAGCTGCAAAAAAACAAATGATTGATTTTGTAAAACAAAAATATGGAGATAAATATTTGTCAGATAAACCAAGATTTTATAAAGTAACTTCTAAAAACGCTCAAGAAGCACACGAGGCAATTAGGCCTGCAAAAATTAATGTTTCAGGAGAACAAATCTCTCAAGATTTAGGTGTCCAATTCGGAAAACTTTATGATTTAATCTGGAGAAGAGCCCTCGCAACACAAATGGCTGATGCAATTACAGAATCTACAGTAGTTTTGGTTGATGCGGGTGAAGGTAAATATACTCTAAAAGCAAATGGTTCAGTACTAGTATTCGAAGGTTTCCTAAAGATTAATCCGGCAGCTTTAAATGATAATAAGTTGCCAGAATTTAAAGCAGGAGAAGATTTGAGTTTTGCAAATTCTACCAATGAATTTCATGAGACACTACCACCGCCACGATATAATGACGCTTCAATTATTAAAACCTTGGAGGAAAAAGGAATTGGTAGGCCTTCAACATATGCCACGATTATTTCAACCATTGAAGCAAGAGGATATATCGAAAGGGAAGAGCAGCGTTTTAAGCCAACTTCGGTTGGAATCGCAGTAACTGATTTTTTGGTTACAAACTTCTCAACAATTGATGATATTCCATTTACAGCCACCATGGAAGATGAATTAGATGAGATTGCAAATGGGGTTAAAAAATGGGTTCCTGTAATGAAAGACTTTTATACACCTTTTGAAAAATCCTTAGAGAAAGTAAAGGGAGCTGAAAGGGTTAAAATTGCTGTCGAAGAAACAGAAGAAGTATGCTCAAAATGTGGCCAAGGAAAATTAGTTGTCAGATCTGGTCGTTTTGGTAAATTTCTTTCATGTAATAGATTTCCTGAATGTAAATTTACTAAGCCTTTAGTTCAAGATACAAATATTATTTGTCCAAAAGATGGAGGAAAAGTTGTTGTTAAAAAAACTAAGAAAGGTAGAAAGTTTTACGGTTGTAGTAATTATCCTAAATGTGATTTTGCAGCTTGGAAATTAGAGGATATTAAAAAACCTACTGAGTAGGGCACGCTTCAAACTCGCATTTAGGACCTTTTCTTCCTACGTAGCTACCATCAGGGCAAAGCTTGGCTTCTTGAGTGCAGAAAACTTGTTCTTGTTCCGAATCCGTGGGAGTTGGTGATGCTACGTAGCTTGGTTCATCGGGAGGCGGAACAACTAGAGATTTTTGATTGTTGCCCAAAATAATTCCCCCAATTAAGAAAGCAATTAAGGTAGATATCAAAACAAAACCAATTAATATTTTTGATTTAAAAATACTTGTTTTTTTAACATGAGCTGGTAATTCTTTTTCTGGTAAGGGTAAGTCAATTTGTGGTTTTGGTAATGTATTTTCTTCCATATTAAAACAGTCTACCTAATATTATAACAGCCGCTGCAATTGCGACTTGGTTAATAAAACCCCAAGGCATTCCCATATGTGTATCAAATAATTTTTGTAATCTATAGATCCAGCTAAAGGGAGGAAAATTGAAGTTAAAGAATAGGTAGGGTGCAGTTAGCCAGTCAGGAAGTTGTGCGATCAAAACGATGAAATAGGTATATATAAGATCTGTTCCAGGAAAAAATACAGTTATTATTCCCCAAGAAGCAAAAAAGCCAATTAGGACATCGGCTGCGCTTTGAATAAAAAAGCTTTTTCTACTTTTTTGCTTTCTGTGGTATCCAGTATCCCAATGAGGAAGAGCATCTGCAACAAAATGTGAAGCCAGTGCAATTGGTATTGCTAATACTGGATTCCCGATTTTAGCGGCAATTACAGTGCCTATGATTGCGTGTCCTGTAGCTGTCATAAGTTTTATTATACGCCTTTTGAGAAATTAGATGTCAAGTTATTCTAATTCTTCGCGTTTAGCGGCAACAAACAGAAACCATTGTTCAAAAAAGCCGATTAAACCTTTAAAAGGTGCTTCAATAATAAAATCAATAATAAGTAAAATGAAATTAATTTGTGCAAAGCCTTCGGTTAAGCTTCTGCCAACCCTAATTACTGGAATAAAAAAGAATTCAAAAAGAGGTGTGAATAGATTTTGTTTTTTAAAAACTGTATAGGTATTTGCTGTTTGATAAATTCTGTAAGACAAGAAAGAAATTATTGCAATAAAGAAAACGAAAATTCCTTTACTTAAAATATTGAAATGTAATTTTCCTAAAATAAGCCACATTATGCCAAATGCTGAGAAAATGGTTAAGATCCAGAAAATTGAAAAGAAATAATCTTTTAAAGTCATTGCGCTTTTCGATTTTAGTTTTATAGAAATTGTATTTGCTATAGTGGGATTTTCTTCAGTTAATAGATTTACAATATGGTTATAAATTATTTCTGAATTTTGATTACTTGGAGTTTTGATGCCAATTCCAACTCCAGCCATGATTAATGGGGGAATAACAGTATTTAAAACGATTGATAGCCATTGGATTTTACCTAGGAAAATGCTTTCAAACGTACCTTCTATTGATAGGGCTAAGATTGCCTTAGTAAATAAAATAAAAATAAAACTTCTAACTATTGCAGTTCTAATTTTTCTTTTAATACTTCTGTATCTAAGTTCACAAGCTGCGAAAACATATTTTCTAAATTCTTCTTCATCTTTGATTAAATATTCAATATTTCCTTTTTCTTTGATTAATATGTCATACAGAATGAGAAAGGGTGGAGTAATTTTTTTGACGTGGGCTAAAATTCTTTCTTTTTTTGGATATGTTAATTGATATTTTATTTCTTTATATCCATTTTCAAAATTTACCACTGTTTGATCAATATTTTCTGCGTTTAACCTTCCAAAGATTTGTGTGAATAATTTATATTTTAAAAATGGCACATCGTCTTTGGCGAAGCTTTTTCTTATGGCTAAAAAGATCTGGATATCTTTAGTTTGTTCTGAATCGTCTGGAATGATTAAGGTATTTTGCAAAATTTTAAACATGAAATTAGCAATTGCCTCTTTTTCTTTATTTGGAACCAAAACATATAAGATGTCGCATGAAAGCAGTTCAATAATAAGCTCACTTACTTCTTCAGAAGGTAAGTTACGATTTTGATGGACTTTTTCTTTTAACTTAAAATGTAGGTCAATTGTTTCTGTAACTCTATTAATAAGCGATTGGGGAACTGTTGCATTAGGAAAATATCCTGCCCAAATAAGCTCTCGAACTAAACCTTCGGCTAGGTAACTTGATTTTTCATTTAAAAAAAGCATTCTTTTGAGCATTCTTTCAATTGCTCTTCGAGGAATAGTTTCTTCAGATCCGTAATCCATCGCTGTTCTGAATTTCTCGTAAAATGAAGCTACTTTAGAGACTAGGGCGTTAACAGTTATTTTTTCATCATTTAGATTATTTTCTTTATTTTCAAAAACTCTAATTAATCTATGAGCTAAACTTGATAATGTTTTAGGTGGCATAAAGTGTATGCATTATAGAAGCGGTGAAATATGTTGTCAAACGAAGGTTTTTAGTATAATACGTATTATGATAAAACTTAAAGCAAAAGATTTACGTACAAGTAAGGGCGATCCGGAGGTAATTAAAAATTTACCCAAGAATCCAATTTATATAATTTTAGATAATGTTTTGGATACGTATAACATAGGAGCAATTTTTAGACTAGCAGATGCCACTGCGTCTACAGAGGTAATTATTTGTGGGCAGTCAGAGACGCCACCTCATACTCGAATTAAAAAGGCTTCAATTAACACTACAGAATGGGTTAAGTGGAGCTATGAAGAGACAGCTTTAAAAGCAATTGAAAGACTAAGAAAAGAGGTACCTGGAATTCAAATTGTTTCAGTTGAATTAGATGAAAAATCACAGCCATATGACAAAGTAGAATATAAAACTCCTGTGGCTTTAATTGTTGGTCACGAAACAACTGGTGTAAGTAGGGAAGTAATGGACGCATCGGATTTAATAGTTGAGCTTCCAATGTTTGGTGTAAATGTTAGTTTAAATGTTATGGTTTCTTTGGGAATAGTTCTATATGAGGTTATTGAAAAGCAAATTAGCTCCTAATTTCTTGTTGCTGGCTAGCTGCAGCTTTAGGTCTCACTCTTTCTAATATTGTCCTTGCTTTTGGATCTGAATTAATTATTTGTCCAAAAACTACATAATGAAATGACTTAATTTCGTGGCCAATAGGAAGTGATACATGCACATTAATATTTGGAGTTCTACTAGTTCTGGTTTTTGAATCTGATTCTATGTCTATTACTGCTCCTTCTGGCGTTAGTCCTTCAACTGCTGGTTCAAGAAACCTATTCCTTATAATAGTGTATTCTAAGGACCTTAATTTTTGAGCTCTTGCAGATTTGTGGCCTCCATCTATCTGGGCAAGTTTAATATCTTGTCTTAATGCATATAATTCAGAACACGTTCTTCTTAAATATGAAAGTGGGGGATCTTCAGTAATGGTTTTTTCACCTAAGAGTTCTAATTTATCTTCAAGCTTTTCTGGTCCCAATTCAGAAAGTCGTATTTTTGCTACAACTCTTCTTCCAAGTGGTTGTTCACTGGGTAAGGTAATATGAACTTGATTTTGGGAATAAGGATTAAGTTTTTCGTCTTTTCCTTGTTTTAGTCCTACGGCAATGTCAACACGAATTCCTTGTTTTCTAAGTTGAAGAAGTATTTTAATATATTCTTTTTGTCTTCTACTGAGTAAATCTGCTCTTGCTTGGTCAAATAGGGGCGTATCTTTCAGTCTTAGTTGGCCATTTAAGTTTCTTACGGTTACTCTGAGTGCTTCTAGGGTGGTTTGAGCGAGCTGCATTCCTTTTTCCATGCGTAAAGAATCTGGAACTGGTCTTTCTGTAATCGTTGCCATGAACGTTATTTTAGCATAAATAGACCTATAATACAAAATAAACCTGAAAATTATAGGGAGATTTAAAAGACCTATAGTTGACAAATAGCTTTAAATATCTTATAATTATCTCTTACTTGACAATTATTTTGCAAGAATTATAATTTACATTGATATATTAAAGATGAAATAAAAAAGAGGTATATTTAATTCTTCACACATCCTTCAATTTTTATTAAGAATATACCCAAATTAAAAACTCAAGAACTTATGAAAGCATCAAATTATTTTTCAGAAATGGCGGGAATTATTGGCGGAATCGGTCCAGAAGCGACTGCATACTTCCAGGGACTTTTAGTAAAAATTGGTCATGAAACAGCTAAAAAAGATCAAGAACACGTTCCATATCTTTTATTTAATAATCCACAAATTCCAGATAGAACTTCTCATTTAGTGTATGGTAAAGAGAATCCACTTCCTGAACTTATTCACACAGGTAGAATCTTAAAAAATGCTGGTGCGACATTTCTAGCTATGCTTTGTAATACATCTCATGCATATGCAGAAGATTTGGAAAAATTAACTGGTTTACCTGTGGTTAATATGATTGATTTGACTGCAAATTATGTTAATTATGCTTATGGCAGTAACGTTAAAGTTGGACTTTTGGCAACTGATGGGACTGTTATGAGTAATTTATATCAAAATTCATTTTTTGAGATAAATCCAAGCATTGAAGTATTAACCCCAAGTGTAAAAAATCAGAAGAAAGTTATGAATGCAATTTATGATATTAAATCTGTTTCAGTAAATGAAAAAAACTTAAAAGCTTTAGGAGAAGCAGCCCAGGAATTGTTGGATAAAGGTGCAGAAGTAATAATTTTAGGTTGCACAGAAATTCCGCTTGCCTTTGCAAATCAAAAACTTAAATTTAAGTTCATTGATCCAATGGAAGTATTGGCAAGAGAAATAGCAGCTAAAACTATGCTTAGTAAGCTCGCTTTTCCCAAAAAGTTTTGGCAATTTTTCCTCACACAAGATAAATGATTTGACATTTAGCCTCAAATTTGATAAACTATAGGTTATGAATAGAGGCCCAGAAGTAGTAATTTCTTATCCTGGAAAGTCAACCACAAGAAAACTTGATGTTGTTAGATTAAATCAACAGCTAGTTAGAATTCCTTCAGATAACGGAACGACTCAGATTGTTAATTATATGCAAGACTTAGCCTCAGCAAGAGGTCTTGAGACAGTAAAAATACCTATTGTTGGACAATCAAATATGGATTCATTATTGGTTGGAAAAGGAATTGATAGGATTGGATCCTTACTTGCAGTTGCACACATAGATACCTTTGCTAATTGGGCTGAAGGACAACATCATCCTTTAAGTGGAGATATTGCAGATGGATATTTATATGGAAGAGGCTCGAGTGATTCAAAAGGTTCCGCTGCAGCTATGTTTTCAGCAGCTATAAATAGGTTACGCGATATGCCTGCAAATTTTGGTTTACTTTTCCCTTCAGATGAAGAGCATGAGTTAAGAGGTATTCAAGCTGCTGCGAGATATTTTGAGGAAGTTCAAGCAAAAACGGGCTCTAAATCTCCAAGAATAATGATAGGTGGAGGTAGCGATCAAGAGTATGGTTATGGATCTAGAGGTGTTTTAGAAGCAAATGTAACAGTTGCAGGCGGTGGAGGACATGGTGCTTTTGGTATTACCGGACCTGATTCTATTGATGTTTCAAATGATTTTATTGGTCATTTAAGACAGGTTGTAGATAGGGTGCCAGAAGATCCTACTTTAGGAAGAGTTACTTTAACAAGAGGTGGATTAGTTGGAGGATTTTATGGTACAGATAGCGCTGGAAACCCACAAATTTTAGAAAAAGTAAATTATAGACCTGATAGAGCTAGAACAACTTTCTCTCTTAGATTAAATGGTCAACAATTAGACGGTCAAGATCTTACACATGCTGTAGTGCGGGATATGATTAGATCCCAAGTAGAGCAAAATCCTGGAATGAGTGTTGTAGGTTATCATGAAGGAGCCCATATTGAAGGCGCAATAACAGATAAATCAAGAAGTAAATGGGTGGTGGATTTAGCAGAACAGGTGACTGGTAGGTCTATGACTGAAATTGAATATAAGGTTAGAGGTCTTGATGAAACATTATATTTATTAAATGTATTTAATCCTCAAGAAATGGGATTTGTTTATCTTGGTCCTGGTGAAAAAGCTGTTTATCATAAGCCTGATGAAAGGGTTTCAATAGAAGCTTTAAGAAATTACGACAGAATTTATGGAGAAGTTTTTACTGATTCTCGTTTAAAGTAAGTTTATATTGAGGAATTTTCGTAAATTTAAGTCTCTCCTTATAGCCATTATCTCCTTTGCCTGCATCATATTTTTTACAATTAAACTTAATAGCTCTTTCAATATTTAATGACATCGTAAATTTACCAAGACTTGGCACTGAGTAGTCATAACCCATATTTAAGCCAGTGTATACACTATTAAATACAAAAGCATAGCCTGCGGCTTTTACCTCGCCATTAATTAAGACTTTAAAAAGGTCCATTTTAAATAGATTAAATAATTCTTTAAAAATTTGCCTTCTGTGTTCCATATTGAAAGATGAATTTTCGCCAAATCTATCAATGCTAAGTTTAAATAGAATTTCGAGGTCCTCAATTGTTCCATCAACAATTTCTACATTTTGATCTTTAATTTTATTTTTCATGTCGCTTTTTAAATTTCTTCTTGTTTTGCCCGTAAATCTATCAATATATGAATTAAAATCAGTTAAGCCTTCTAAGTCGACTTCAAATCTATCGTTATAATGCTCAGATTCAACTCCATTTATGCTGTAGGGCTTTGCCATTGAAGCTAGAATTGCATAGTCTTTAATTTGGTTTAGGAATTCATTTTCGAGATTTTCATACCCTTTGGCTAGTATTACTTTGTTGTCATCAGTATCAAGTCCACCGAAGAATTCTAAGAAAGGTTTTTTACCTTGGAGGAGTTTTTGGCCAATACCTACGTTATTATTTAATTGAAGGGCAAGTAGGCCAATTGGTTTATCGTTATCGTAGCCAACAATAAAATGAAGTTGTAAATTTAAAGGTTTAATCCACGCATATCTAAAATCCCATTCGTCATCTATAACTTGGTGTGGAGAGAAAAGTTCCCAGATTTGCTTCGCTTCTTCTATATCAGAAACAATCTTGAATGTAATATTCATTAATGTTTGTATTATACGGTTTTAATAGTAATTATTCAATATTAAACTATCCTAGAGTTTTCTAGACATTTAAATATTTTTACGATATAATATACTTCTGAAAATTAATTAAATATGCCCGACGAACTACATATAAATGACCGCATTGTCTTGGCTAAAGGACTCGATTTAAGCTTAGAAAAATTTGATAGCTTGGTTTTGTCTGCAAATAAGGCTTATGAATATTTTAAAAACACAGGTCCTTTTTATGGCTCTGAAGATATAAAAGAACCAACATTTAGAATAACCGCTGAGGCTGTTTCTTTACCATCTAGCGAAATAGAAAAGCTTAAAGTAATTGGAAAAGATTTAGTAAAATTAGGCAAATCTTTAGCAAATCTTCCACAAAGTTATAAAGATAGAATTGGAAATGATTTGGATTTTAGAGTACCAGTTACGTTTAGAATTGATGCCATTTTAGATAATAGTGATAAATTAGTAATTAACGAAATTGAGGGAATGGATGGTGCAATAAGTTTAATGGTCGCAGAGCAATTAGCTTATGATTTAAGGCCTGTAGCAAGTTTAACTCATGCCAAATTAATCGAACTCTATAAAACCATGTTTCCCGGGAAAAAAATTAAGCTCTGTTTTATTAGAAGTAATGTTTTAACTAGTCCCTTTACAGCAAATGCGAAAAGATTAATTGAGCTTTTGGAAAGTTATTCAAATCAAGAAATTCAGTGTGATTTATTTGATTTTGAAGACATCAAATCTAAAAAAGAAACCCCAGATTTTGCAGGTTATGATGGTATTTTTAACGATACATATTTAAGTCCTAAAGAGCTATTTAGCGTGGGCGTTCCTGAAGATAAATTATTAACCGCCGGAAATTATAGCGCATTGGTTGTTAAGGGAGTTTTTGCTTTGGTTTTTGAAAAACAACTGGAAGAATTTTTTACTACAGAAATCGGAAAAGATTCTTTAGAAAGATTAAGAAGTATGCTTATTCCAACGCATTTTATCAACACTAAAGAAGATTTAGAAAATGCAAGGAAAAATGAAAAAGTAGTAAAAGTTGCTTGGGCAAAAGATAACATGGCTGTTGCTAATAGATCTGCTGGGGTTGCGGTTCCGAAAGGTGAAACAGTTCATGCAACTGAAGATAGATGGAAAGAGTTAGAAGAATATCTAGATCTTGGCTACACGTTAATAGCGCAGGATTTCGTTGAGCCTAAAAAAATTGAAGCATTCTTAAGAAAAAAGGGCACAAGCTTAGAGAAAGTAGATTGGCATAACAGAATTTGTATTAAGTTTGTTCCAACAAGTAATCCAAACGGTGAAGAATTGCCAGAAGTGGAAGTCACTGCAATGGAGGCAACTTTAGGGCCTGATATTATTCCTGCTGGTCGAGCGAGTACTTTTACAGCTGTGATATTCTAGTAATATGTCAGACCAGCGACCAATTGAAAGGAGGCCTCACTTTGCACAAGCAGTAAATCCGCGAGAAGTAGAGGCTCAGCGTAAAAAGTCAGCTTCGAATAGAAGAAGGAAATTTATAAATATTAGTGGAACGATTGCGTTAGCTGCTGCAGCTCTTGGATCTTTTGGTTTCTTGTCTACATATAAAATTCATTCCTCAGATCAGCAGGGTCCGAATCCAACGCAAGGGTTTGAAGTATCAAGAAATGAGACTTTAGATATTTTACGTCAAGATGCAGCGGAAATTGGAAGTGAAGATTTGTTTGATAAATATAAAGTTTTAGCAGTCTCAACTAAAGCCGCAGATAAAGCCTTAGAGAAACAAGGTAAAAATTACTCAGAATTACCCGATACCTTAATGGATGCTAAATGGACAGTGGATGAAATCAATACTCTAAGAAGATCTTTGGATAATTTTCCCAGTAGTCTTTTCGAGCCAATAAATGACGTAGGCTTAACAGTGTTTAAAGGTAAGAGTGATTATATGCATGAGTGCGAGTGTTATGCTGCAACTTTTAATAAAACAGGTTTTATTGGTTTTGGAGAAGGTGGGATTAGTTCTGCGGATTGGGATGGGACAATGCAGATTACAAGTCACGAGTTTACTCATAGATTTGATGCTTTAACTAAGCAAAAACTTTGGGTGCCTATAGAAATATTTCTTAGTGGAAGTAATTATTTAGATTTACCTTATTTTAAGGATCAGGAATATTTTCAAGAAATTGCCAAAAGAGACATTGGTGATGATGTTGATAGAAAATCTGCAGTGGCAATTTTTGGTTCTTTTGCTCCAGATCAAGAATTTATTGAAGGCGTGGCTGGTATCTCTCAATTGTATATTCGCGGTTATGAAAGATTCATGCGGGCAGCTGGACCAATACTAGATGGACATGGATATAATAAGGCGAAATTGAAACATGTTGCTAGCTCTAAATTAGCTGAAAAATATCCTCGTGCATTTAGTATTTATACACTTTATAAGCAAGAAGTGTTTGTTGGAGCAGAATATGACCAAGAGGGTAAAATTATTAAGCCGCAAAAATAATTATTTACTTTTATAGATATCTATGTATAATCTCAGCTTATGGGAAACAGATTAGAGGCATTCAAGAAAAGAACATTAGAAGTTGGTTTAACTACATGTGTAGCAAGTGGTGTTATTGGTGGTAGTTGGGCTATTTATGATCTGGTAACACTAAAACCTAGAGTTGAGTATCTTGAAGAGTGTAAAAAACAACCAGATGTTTTAACTATGGATGCTGCGAATAATTGTGCAGATTATAAATCAACTGCTCCTTTAAGAGGTATGGCATTATTTACAATTGGTGGTTTAGGAACGGTATTTATTGATAGAAAATATCGTGATTATCTTTCTAGTAGTGTACAAAATGGATCTTTTGGTGGTGGATCAGGACATTAATATTTACTTTCTACTGCGTATTGACTTTTGCCTCAAATTAACTATAATAGAATTCACTATGTAAAGATTCATGCCAAAGACAGGTTTTGAACCCGCCGATGGCGGGATTTTTTATCTTTACTAGCTAAATTTAGCTCTTTTAAAATTTATCGGTGAAAAAATACGCAAGTCAATTCAAAGAAAGTGAATCTAAATTTTTAGAACTGGATCAAAGTTAACTTTCCTTTCAAAATCAACTTTTGTTGACAATCAGGAAGTGGTAGGAATCTCACTTACTCATCGAAGTAAGGAGTCAGATATTTTCTAATATCTGTTTTTTTGAGAATTTGATCCTGGTTCAGGATGAACGCTGGCGGCGTGCCTTAGGCATGCAAGTCGAACGGGGTCCGCAAGGACCCAGTGGCAGACGGGTGAGTAACGCGTAGGAATCTACCTCTAGGTGGAACATAGCTCATCGAAAGATGGGGTAATTTTCCATAGTCAATTTATTGTAAAGCACTTAACTGTGCGCCAAGAGATGAGCCTGCGTCCTATCAGCTAGTTGGTGGGGTAAAAGCCTACCAAGGCGATGACGGGTAGCTGGACTGAGAGGTCG